>DATJBH010000060.1:0-11712 GCA_035515455.1 Xanthobacteraceae bacterium | reverse complement strand
CTTAGAGGGCGGCCTTCTTCATTGCGCCGCGTCATGGCAGCCGCTACAAGAACGCGGGGTGCGCGGGACAAGAGGCCGATGAGCGTGACAGCCAATACGAAACGTAAAGAAGGCGGCGTTGGTGAAACGATCCGCGTGATCATCCACGCCTTAATCATCGCGCTAGTGATCCGCACCTTCCTGTTTCAGCCTTTCAATATCCCGTCCGGCTCGATGAAGGCGACGCTGCTGGTCGGCGATTACCTGTTCGTGTCGAAATACACCTATGGCTACAGCCACTTCTCGCTGCCTTTGTCGCCGCCGCTGTTCTCCGGGCGCATTCCGAGCAACTGGCTGCCGCAGCGCGGCGACGTGGTGGTATTTCGCCTCCCCAAGGATACCTCGACCGACTACATCAAGCGCGTGATCGGATTGCCCGGCGACAAGATCCAGGTGATCGACGGCCAGGTCTTCATCAACGGTGTCGGCGTCAAACGCGAGCCGGCGCCGCCGTTCATCGAGACTGAGGAGGGCGCGCCCGCCGCGCCGGTCAAGCGGTGGAAGGAGACGCTGGACAACGGCGTGAGCTTCTACACGCTCGATCTGGTCGACAACGGCTTTGCCGACAACACCCAGGTCTACACGGTGCCGGACGGCAATTATTTCATGATGGGGGACAACCGCGACAACTCGACCGACAGCCGCTTCAGCCAGGTCGGCATGGTGCCGCTCGAGAATATCGTCGGCAAGGCGCAAATCATTTTCTTCTCGGTCTATGATGGCGAGCGCGCCTGGGAATTCTGGCGTTGGCCGGTATCGGTGCGCTGGAGCCGGCTGTTCACGATCGTGCGATGAGCCGTAAGGTCAAGGATAGAGCGGCGCTCGAGGAACGGATCGGCTACCAATTCGCCGACAAGGCGCTGCTTGAGCGTGCGCTCACGCATATTTCCGCGCTTTCGGGCGGCGCCACCCGCGCGCATAGCTATCAGCGCCTGGAGTTTCTCGGCGACCACGTGCTCGGCCTGGTGATTTCCGACATGCTGTATCGCGCCTTCTCCAAGGCGAACGAGGGCGAGTTGTCGCGGCGCCTGGCCGATCTGGTACGCAAGGAAACCTGCGCCGAGGTAGCGCGCGCCATGGATCTCGGACCCGCGCTCAAGCTCGGCAATTCGGAATCGCACGCCGGCGGACGTTTGCGCACGACCATTCTGGCCGACGCCTGCGAGGCCCTCGTCGGCGCGGTCTACTCGGACGGCGGCTATCAGGCGGCCGAGCAACTGGTCGGCAGATTCTGGAAGGAGCGTATGCTCAAACCGCTGCGCCCGCTGCGCGATCCCAAGACGATGCTGCAGGAATGGGCGCAGGCGCGCGGCCTGCCGACGCCGGCCTATCGCGAATTGGCGCGCACCGGGCCGCACCACGATCCGGAATTCCGCGTTGCCGTGACGCTGCCCGACCGGCCGCCGGCCGAGGGCGTGGGTTCCTCGAAGCGGGCCGCGGAACAGGCCGCGGCGGCCGCCATGCTCACCCGCGTCGGCATCGCGGTGGACAAGATTGATGACTGAGGCCGCGCCGTTAGGCGACACGCGCTGCGGCTTTGTCGCGCTGATCGGCGCGCCCAACGCCGGCAAGTCGACGCTGCTCAACGCCTTGGTCGGTTCCAAGGTGACCATCGTCTCGCGCAAGGTTCAGACCACGCGGGCGCTGATCCGCGGCATCGCCATCGAAGACAAGTCGCAACTGATTTTCGTCGACACGCCGGGGATTTTTTCGCCGCGCCGGCGGCTCGACCGCGCCATGGTGACCACGGCCTGGAGCGGCGCACATGACGCCGACCTCGTCGGCGTGCTGATCGACGCGCGCAAGGGGCTGGAGGAGGAATCGGAAGCGATTCTCGACAAGCTTGCCGACGTGAAGGCCGCGAAAATCCTTATCCTCAACAAGATCGATCTGGTGCCGCGCGAGACGCTGCTGGCGTTGGCCAAGACCGCCAACAGCAAGGCGGCGTTCGAGGCGACCTTCATGATCTCGGCACTGACCGGCGACGGCGTTGCCGATCTCAAGCACTGGCTCGCCGGGCGCATGCCGCTCGGGCCTTGGCTTTATCCGGCCGACCAGATGTCGGATGCGCCGCTGCGCCAGCTCGCCGCCGAGATCACGCGCGAGAAGCTGTTCGAGCGGCTGCACCAGGAATTGCCCTATCACTCCACGGTGGAGACCGAGGTGTGGAAGGAGCTGCGCCACGGCGACATCCGCATCGAGCAGACGATCTATGTGGAGCGCGAAAGCCAGCGCAAGATCGTGCTCGGCAAGGGCGGAGCGACCATCAAGGCGATCGGGGAGGCGGCGCGCAAGGAGATCGCCGAGATCGCCGACGCCAAGGTGCACCTGTTCCTGTTCGTCAAGGTGCGCGAGGGCTGGGGCGAGGACCCGGAGCGCTACCGAGCCATGGGGCTGGAGTTTCCCAAGGAATAGCTAATCAACTCAAACGGTTACAAGAAAATAATACGTAGGGGTAGGAGCGGTGCGTCGCGGGTTCAATGCGCCACGCGTTGAACTAAAAGCCATCTTTGGAGAATCGAAGATGGCTCAACAAATTTTGCAAATCTTTTCCGGGATTCCTTGGATTACAGCTCTTTGGCTGTTCCTCAGGTGTGGGTCATTGAAGGTGGGTGAAGTTGCAGCAACCGGGCTGTTCGCCTGCATATATTTGATGTTTCGTCACCGACGTTCAAAGGGCCATAATTCGAATCAATCAAGGCATTGAATGATGCAATGGACCGATGAAGGCATCGTGATCGGCGTCAAGCGGCACGGGGAGGCGAACGCCATCCTCGAGTTGATGACGCGCGAGCATGGCCGGCATCTCGGCTTGGTGCGCGGCGGCTTCGGTTCGCGCCTGAAGCCGGTCCTGCAGCCGGGCAATACGCTGAGCGCGACCTGGCGGGCGCGGCTCGACGAGCATCTCGGCAATTACACGGTGGAGGCGGTGAACCTGCGCGCGGCGAATTTCTTTGGCGCCTCGCATGCGGTCTACGGCGTAACCCATCTCGCCGCGCTGATGCGGCTGTTGCCGGAGCGCGATCCGCACGCCGGACTTTATGCCGAGTTCGGCGGGGTGCTCGACCGCCTCGACGATGCGGTCATTGCCGCGCCCATGGTGGTGCGGTTCGAATTGCAGGTCTTGGCCGAGCTCGGCTTCGGCCTCGACCTCGAGCAATGTGCCTCGACCGGCGTGCGTGCAGAGCTGATCTATGTGTCGCCGAAGTCGGGGCGCGCGGTGTCGCGCGCGGCCGGCGAGCCTTGGGCCGACAAGATGCTGCGGTTGCCGGCTTTTCTGCGCGACCCTGCGGCGGGGCCGGCCGGCAGCGATGTCGCCGACGGCTTTGCGTTGACCGGCTATTTCCTCGAGCGCCACGTGCTCGAGCCGCGCGGGCTGACGCTGTCTGATGAACGCGCGCATTTCATCGCCGCGTTGCTGCGTGGCCCGCGCGCCGCGGCGGCGGGAGGCCTATAGCGCCGCGTCGGGTAGATCGTCGGGGAACGGCCCGTAAGTTTCGAGCATCTTGTCGGAATGCGGATTGTCGTGCACGGCTTCGATCAGCTCGTAATACAGCGTCTTGTAGCTTGTGAAGACGACGCCTTCGGCTTGCATGCGTGCGACCGCGGCATCGACGTTGCGCGCCGAGGAGAAAATCAGTTCCTCGACGACATAGACCTCGTAGTCGAGGCTCAAGAGCCCGAGGCACGATTGCAGCACGCAGACGTCGGTCTCGCAGCCGGCAACGATCGCCTGCCGCCGTTTCAAGCCGGCGAGGTGACCTCTGATTTTCTTTTCCTTGGTGAGGTCGAAGAAATCCTTTTCGAAAATCCGCGTGCGCTCGCCCAGGTGCTTGCCGACCTCGGCCGGCAACGGGCCCTTGCGCTCGACCGGGCGCTCGATCGTCGCCACGATCGGGATCCGGAAATAATCGAGCAGGCGGACGAGGTGGCCCGTATTGGTCTTGATACGGGAGCGCAGCCGTTTGTCGATCTGCGCCAGGAAAAACCCTTGCAGGTCGACGATGACGCCGCAGCATTGATCGGCGACGATGCGCTTCACCGCTGTCATGTCGTCTAAGGCCTATGGCTGACCGGGCAGGGCAGCTTATCGGCATCGCCGCAGCCGTGCTATAGGAGCCGCATGTCCAAGAACCACGCCTATGTCCTCGGTATCAACGCCTACGACCACGACGTCAGCGCCTGCCTGCTGCGCGACGGTGAAATCGCGGTTGCGATCGAGAAAGAGCGCATCACGCGGCAGAAACACGCCGGCGGCTTCTTCCAGGAGGTCGTCGACTATTGCCTCAATGCCGAAGGCATTACGCTCGACGACGTCGATCTGGTGGTCCGCAATTGCTACGTGCTGCCGGTCGAAGAGCTGGAAATGCGCATGATCTATCAGGGCGACATGCTCGAGCATGAGCGCAAGCAGACCGCCAAAAGCCCGCTCTATCTGCCGAAATCGAACAAGGTGATGACGGTCTCGCACCATCTCGCGCACGCCTACAGCGCGTTTGCGCCGTCGCCCTTCGAGGAGGGCGTGGTGATGGTCGTCGACGGCGTCGGCAGCTACGCGTCTGACATCAAGGAGCCGGGGCAACTGACCGAAGGCGTCAATCCGCTGGCGCGCGAATCCGAGAGCTATTACCGTTTCAAGGGCAGCGAGCTCACGCCGCTGAAGAAAGTCTGGCTGCAGCCGTGCCGCGGCCTGCTCAGCGACGAGTTCTTCAACATGGACGGGCTCGGCGCGGTCTACAGCCGCGTGTCGAGCTACATCTTCGCCGACTGGAACAAATGCGGCGAGGTCATGGGGCTTGCGCCCTATGGCCGTCCCGACAAGTTCAAGACGCTGCTCGCGCTCAAAGACGGCGAGCTTGAAGTCGCACCCTGGGACGCCGAGTTCAATCAGCCCTGGATGCCGGACGGCAAGAAGAAGTGGGAGGCCGGTCCGGCCATGCGGCATTGGGAAGACATGGCTTGGCGCATCCAGCATGACGCCGAGGAAGTCTTGCTCGAACGCGCGCGCTGGCTGCGGGAAACGACCGGCGCGAAGAATTTGGTGCTTGCCGGCGGCGTCGCGCTCAATTGCGTCGCCAACGGGCGCATCGTGCGCGAGGCCGGCTTCGATAACGTTTGGATCCAGCCGGCGGCCGGCGACAATGGCATCTCCATCGGCTGCGCCTTTTACGGACATCTCGCGGTGCAGAAGAAGCCGCGTACGTTCGTCATGAAGCGCGCCACGCTCGGCGTCGAATATTCCGATGACGCCGTGCGCCGCGTCGGCAATCCGTTGTTGGTCACCCGCAAGACGTTCAACGGCTCCGGCGAAAGCGTTTGCCGCGAGGCGGCGAAGCTGCTGGCGGAAGGCCATGTGTTCGGCTGGTTTCAGGGCCGCTCCGAATTCGGCCCGCGTGCGCTCGGCAACCGCAGCATCCTCGGCGATCCGCGGCGCGCGGAGATGAAAGACATCCTCAACAAGCGGGTGAAATTCCGCCAGGCGTTCCGTCCGTTCGCGCCGATTGTCACTTACGAAAGGGCGAAGGACATCTTCGTCGGCGAGGACGAGTCACCGTTCATGCTGCGCGCCAAGCAGGTGCGCCCCGAATGGAAAGACAAAATCCCGGCGGTCGTGCATGTCGACGGCACCGCGCGCGTGCAGACGGTGCGCCGGGACCACAATGAACGGATGTACGACCTTCTGGTGGAATTCGAGAAGCTCACCGGCGTGCCGGTCCTCGTGAACACGTCGTTCAACATCAAGGGCGAGCCGATCGTCGAGACGCCGCAGGACGCGATGCGGTGCTTCATCTACACCGGCATCGATTATCTCGTGCTGCACGACACGCTGGTCGGCAAGAACGCGCTCTACAAAATCCTCGCGCCGTTCATAAAAGTCTATTACGAATCAAGGGCCTATTCCCGAGATGAGAGCGACTGACCGACACGGGCCGAGGTAACACAATACTCCTAGGAATTATGGGAAAAGTTGGCGGGAACCTTGGCAACCGTGACGTATTATTCGATAGTCCGGGGCCGGTTCGTGAACCCAGGGTGAACGGGCCGGTCACGAGACCTTCGTGATCCGCTGGCTAAGCTCGTCGTGTTCATTGCGGTCGAGTTCAGCAGCAATGGGAGTCAGACCTGATGCAAAGAATAATCGTAGCAACGCTGATGGCTGTGTTTTTCGGTCTCTTCAGTATGCCGGCGTCTCAAGCGGCTCCGGCCAATGGCGCGGCGGTAGGCTCTTCGGCCGACGCGATTAAGGCGGTTGAAAAGGCTCAATGGCGCCGTCGTCGTCATTGCGTCCATCGCTGGCGCTCGCGCTTGCGCTGCTGGTAGAAGTAGTCCGGGCGACACCTGTTAGAGGAACGGGCCGGCGGGCAAAAACGCCGGCCCGTTTCTTTTGTCACCGGGCGTGACGCAGCATCGCGATCGGCCGCGAGCCGGCGTCGTGACGGCCATCGAGTTCTAGCGCGAAGCAGGCGTCGCGGCGCGCGGCTGGAATCCGTCGGTCGGTGGCGCAGCGATCGAAGATCGCAAGCTCCCTCGGATCGCGGTATTCCATATAGGGTTCGATTGCGAAGCGGGCGCCGTCGGCGAAGCTGCCGTAGCGATTGATTTGGCCCTTCAAGTCAGGTGCGACCGCGAGAATGGCATTGCGGAATGAATCGCCTTCAATGAAATTGTCCGGCATCTGGTCGAACGGACCGTCGAGGTAGTTGTTTGCCGTGACGTTGTCGTGGAACACGCCGATCAGAATCTTCCGCTCGCGCTGCGGGTCGCGATAGACGGCAAAGCCGGTGCGCTTGCCGATGAGGATGCGGCCGTGGCCGACCGGCGCCGGCACGAACGCGTCGTTTGGCGTCGCCGTTTCGTCAAGCAGGTAATGAAAGAGTCTGAGTCTCGCATTGAACACCAGGAAAAACCTGACGCCCGACTCATCGAAGATGGGCCCGATGAATTGCTCGCCGGGCGCGAGCGCCGCCGCCGGCGGCTTGACGCCGGACAAATCGTTGAGCGCAAAAACGACGCTCTTGCTGCGATAGGTCAGCCGGTAGGCCAACGGATCAACCTTTTCCACCGTCACGCCGCGCGAGGCATCGAGCGTCAGTCCGGTCGCCTTGCTGTCTTCGAGCCAGCTCGCGCGATCCTCGTAATAGGAGAACTCGACCTTACCTTCGGCGCGCAGATGCGCGTCGATCTTGATGTTGCCGGCATAGCGTGTGCCGTTGAGGTCGAACGCAAAGTAATAGTGGTTCTCGGTCGGATAGACCTTGACCCGGTCGGGCAGGCTGTTGAGCACGTAGCCGAAGACCGCCATCGGATCGTCGATCGCCAGTGTCTGCGTGCGTATGGTTGCTTCGTTGACGTAGGCCTCATTGGTCTGCAGCCGTGGCAGCTCTTGCGCAGCGGCCGTCGTCATTGCGGCGGCAAGCAGGACGATCGGCAGGCACAATCCGGGTCTGATCATCGCGGTGTCCTCTAGGGCGGGCGAGCGGCTCGACCAAAACGCAGTCTGTTTTGCGGTCGGAATGGCCTCTTGGCAATGCATTCCGGCCCGATTTTGCGGGCTTGAAGAGCGGTTCCCGGCTTGTTCATGACCATATGCCGCAGTAGCTATCGGTTATGAACAAGCGACTGATTCCCCCCGACAAGGGCGAGATCGAGGAGGTCGCGCTGCGCGGGGCGCTGGAAGAGCGCTATCTCGCCTATGCGCTCTCCACCATCATGAACCGCGCGTTGCCCGACGCGCGCGACGGGCTCAAGCCGGTGCACCGGCGCATCCTGCACGTGATGCGGACGCTGCGGCTCGACCCCGGCGCCGCCTTCAAGAAATCGGCCAAGGTGGTCGGCGACGTCATGGGCAATTTCCATCCGCACGGCGACCAGGCGATCTACGACGCGCTGGTGCGGCTGGCGCAGGATTTCGCCCAGCGTTATCCGCTGATCGACGGGCAGGGCAATTTCGGCAACATCGACGGCGATAATGCCGCCGCCATGCGCTACACCGAATCCCGGCTGACCGAAGTGGCGCGGCTTCTGCTCGACGGCATCGACGAGGATGCGGTCGATTTCCGCCCGAGTTACGACGGCACCGGCCAGGAGCCGGTGGTGCTGCCGGCGGCATTTCCCAATCTCCTGGCGAACGGCTCGCAGGGCATCGCCGTCGGCATGGCCACCTCGATCCCGCCGCACAACGCGGCCGAGCTGTGCGACGCGGCGCTGTTTCTGATCGACAACCCGAAGGCGCGCAGCCGCACGCTGCTCAAATACGTCAAGGGTCCGGATTTTCCGACCGGCGGCGTCATCGTCGACAAGCCTGCGGAGATTGCCGAAGCATATACCACCGGCCGCGGCTCCTTCCGCGTGCGCGCCCGCTGGGCGAAGGAAGAAACCGGGCGCGGCACCTATATCATCGTCGTCACGGAAATCCCCTGGCTGGTGCAGAAGTCGCGGCTGGTGGAGAAGCTCGCCGAGCTGATCAACGAAAAGAAACTGCCGCTCGTCGCCGACGTACGCGATGAGTCGGCGGAGGATCTGCGGCTGGTGATCGAGCCGCGCGCGCGCACGGTCGACGCCGAATTGCTGATGGAATCGCTGTTCAAGCTCACCGAGCTCGAGAGCCGCATTGCGCTCAACATGAACGTGCTGGTGAAGGGGCGCATCCCGCAGGTGCTCGGCCTCGCCGAGGCTCTGCGCGAATGGCTCGATCACCGCCGCGACGTGCTGGTGCGCCGCTCCAAGCACCGGCTGGCCGAGATCGAGCATCGCCTCGAAGTGCTGGGCGGCTTCCTCGTCGCCTATCTCAATCTCGACAGGGTCATCAAGATCATCCGCCGCGAGGACGAGCCTAAGCCCGTCCTGATGAAGGAGTTCAAGCTTTCCGACGTGCAGGCCGACGCCATCCTCAACATGCGGCTGCGCAATTTGCGCAAGCTGGAGGAGATGGAGATCCGCGCCGAGGACAAGGCGCTGCGTGAAGAGCTTAAATCAATCAAGGCGCTGATCGGCTCAACCGACAAGCAATGGAAGACCATCGCCGCCGAGATCAAGGAGTTGAAGGTCAAGTTCGGGCCGAAGACCGATCTCGGCAAGCGCCGCACCAGTTTCGGCGAGGCGCCCGAGCACGACGAGGCGGCGATCGAAGAGGCGATGGTGGTGCGCGAGCCGATCACCGTCGTCGTATCGGAGAAGGGCTGGATCCGCGCGCTGCGCGGCCATGTCGACGATCTCAAGGGCGTCAGCTTCAAGACCGACGACGCGCTGAAATTCGCGTTCCCGACCGAGACGACCGCCAAGATTCTGATCTTCGCCGGCAACGGCAAGTTCTACACGCTGGAAGCCTCGAAGCTGCCGGGCGGGCGCGGCCACGGCGAGCCGATACGCCTCTATTTCGACATCGAGCAGGACGCCGACATTGTGGCGGCGCTGGCCTACCAGGGCGGCCGCAAGTTCCTGGTGGCGAGTTACGGCGGCAATGGCTTCGTGGTGCCGGAGGACGAGGTGCTCGGCACCACGCGCAAGGGCAAGCAGGTGCTCAATCTCAAGAGCGGCGACAAGGCCGCGGCGTTGACCACGGTCGAGGGCGAATTGGTGGCCGCGGTGGGCGAGAACCGCAAAATGGTGATTTTCCCCATCGAGCAGGTGCCGGAAATGACGCGCGGCCGCGGCGTGCGGCTGCAACGCTACAAGGAGAAGGGGCTCTCCGACGTCAAAACCTTCAAGGGCGCCGATGGCCTCACCTGGATCGACACCGCTGGCCGCAGCTTCACCCTGACGCTGAAGGAACTGGCCAGTTGGCGCGGCGACCGCGGCGCTGCCGGCAAGATCAGGCCCGACCGTTTCCTCACCAACAACAAGTTCAACGCGCCGGCGACCGCCGGCAAGGCAACAGAGGACGAGTAAGTTTGGACCGGCCGTGGACGCCGTCTTTTTACGGTCGATGCCAGACGATCTAGCTTTGCCCTCGTGACGCCAGGAACTGCGCGAATGCTCGGAGCGAAGCTTCCGAAACGTGATGCTCGATGCCTTCGGCGTCGGCTTCCGCAGCTTCGGCCGGCACGCCCAACGCGAGCAATACATCCACGACGAGCCGGTGGCGGGCCCGGACGCGTGCCGCGAGCTTTTGCCCTTCTGGGGTCAAAAATACCCCGCGATAGGGGCGGCCCGTGGCCAGACCCTCGCGCTTCAGCCGCGCGATCGTCTTGATGGCGGTAGCGTGGGAAACGCCGAAGCGACGGGCAACATCGGTAGGGCGGGCTTCGCCGTTCGTCGTCAGGAGGTCGTCGATCAGCTCGACGTAGTCCTCGAGTAAGGCTCCCGATTGCGCCGAGCGGGTCTTGCCGAACCGGCGCGCCTGGGTGAGTTCGGCCGGCAGCTTGACCGCGACTTGCGCCGCTTTTTTCTTCGCCGTCGGCAACATGACGCTTCCCGCAACCGCGCGATGGCAACAAGACACGCCACATCGGCGCAGCCACGGCAGTCTATCGGATTGTTCCACCGGCTACAATATGTGTATTGACATCCATTCTTCGCTGCATATTGTTAAATGTAGCAATAGCTACACTTTTTGGTCGAGGCTGGAGTGGCCAAGGGCATGAGCGGACTAAACGCCCGTCGAGGATCGCTGACCGAGCGTACGGTTGCGGCAGCGCAGGCCATCCTGAGCGGCGAGCGCCGCGGGCGGGCGGCGTATCTGGCCTTCGCCGGGCCGGCGATCGTCGCCTCGATCGCCTACATGGACCCGGGCAATTTCGCCACCAACATCCAGGCCGGCGCCAAATACGGCTACACCCTGCTCTGGGTGGTGCTGCTCGCCAATCTCATCGCCATGCTGTTCCAGGCGCTGTCGGCCAAGCTCGGTATCGTCACCGGGCGCAATCTCGCGGAGATGTGCCGCGACCATTTCCCCAAGCCAGTGGTCATGGCGATGTGGGTGGTGAGCGAGGTCGCCGCCATGGCCACCGATCTCGCCGAATTCCTCGGCGGCGCGGTCGGACTGTCGCTGCTTTTCAAGATGCCGCTGATCGCCGGCATGGGGGTCACGGCGATCATCACCTACGCCATTCTGTTGGTGGAAAATCGCGGCTTCCGCCCGATCGAGTTGATCATCACCAGCCTGGTCGGCATCATCGGGCTTTGCTACCTCATCGAAGTGTTCATCGCCCCGGTCGATTGGGGCGCCGCAACCCTGCACTCGATCAAGCCGGAGCTTCCCGACGCCGAGGCTTTGCTGATCTCGGTCGGCATTATCGGGGCGACCGTCATGCCGCACGCGGTCTATCTGCATTCCGGCTTGACGCAGACGCGCACCCCGGGCCGCGACGAGCACCAACGCCGACTGCTGGTGCGCATCTCCAACCATGAGGTGGTGATCGCGCTGGCGATCGCCGGCCTCGTCAACATGGCGATGGTGATGATGGCGTCGGGCGCTTTCCACGCCGGCCATCCAGACGTCGCCGAGATCGAAACCGCGTATCACACGCTGGCGCCGCTGCTCGGCATCGGCGCGGCCGGCATCTTCCTGCTCTCGCTCATCGCCTCCGGCATTTCGAGCTCGGTGGTGGGGACCATGGCCGGTCAGATGATCATGCAAGGCTTCGTCGGCTTCCGTATCCCGATCTGGCTGCGCCGCGTCATCACCATGGTGCCGGCCTTCGTGGTGGTGGCCTATGGCGTGAACGCCACCGA
>DATJBH010000059.1:0-6451 GCA_035515455.1 Xanthobacteraceae bacterium | reverse complement strand
CGGCACCGGCACCTCGCTGGAAGGCCAAGTCAATGCGCCGCGCGGCGGCATCTGCCTCGATTTCCGCGACATGAACCGCGTGCTGGCGGTGCATGCCGAGGATCTCGATTGCGTCGTCGAGCCCGGCATTACCCGCAAGGCCCTCAACGAGCAGCTGCGCGACAGCGGACTGTTTTTTCCGATCGATCCCGGCGCCGACGCCTCGCTCGGCGGCATGGCGGCGACGCGCGCGTCCGGCACCAATGCGGTGCGCTACGGCACCATGAAGGACAATGTGCTCTCTCTCAAAGCGGTGCTGGCCAACGGCGAAGTCATCACCACCGCGCGGCGCGCCAAGAAATCTTCCGCCGGTTACGATCTCACCAGGCTGATCGTCGGCTCCGAAGGCACGCTCGGCATCATCACCGAATTGACCTTGCGGCTGTCCGGCATCCCGGAAGCGATCGCCTCGGGTGTCTGTCCGTTTCCCTCGGTCGAGGCGGCGTGCAACGCCACCATCCTCGCCATCCAGTCCGGCATCCCGGTGGCGCGCATCGAACTGTTGGACGCGTTGCAGGTGCGAGCGTCCAACCTCTACTCGAAGCTGACGCTGCCGGAAGTGCCGATGCTGTTTCTCGAGTTTCACGGCACCGAGGCGAGTGTCGCCGAACAGTCGCGGCGCTTCGGCGAAATCGCGCAGGAGCTCGACGGCGGCCCGTTCGACTGGGCGACCCGCGCCGAGGACCGCTCGCGGTTGTGGCAGGCGCGGCACGACGCCTATTGGGCGGCGCAACGGCTGCGGCCCGGCGTGCAGGCGCTGTCCTCGGATGTCTGCGTGCCGATCTCGCGGCTTGCCGAATGCGTCACCGAGAGCCAGCGCGACGCGGCGGCAAACCGGCTCCTCGCGCCGGTGGTGGGCCACGTCGGCGACGGCAACTTCCACATGCTGCTCTTGATCGACCGCAACGACGCCGGCGAGGTCGCCCGCGCCGAAGACTTCCTCGCCCGGCTTGCCGAGCGTGCCGTCGCCATGGACGGCACCTGCACCGGCGAGCACGGCGTCGGCCAGGGCAAGATGAAATATCTGCTGGGCGAGCATGGCGCGCCGGCGCTCGATACGATGTGTGCGATCAAGCGCGCTCTCGATCCGCTCGACATCCTCAATCCCGGCAAGATCTTCACGCTCGACTAGACAGGACATCGCAGTTGATCGTCACCGATGCCAAGCACCGAGCCGCCGCTATAGTCCGCGCATGAGCGCGATCTTCGGCATGCTCCGGTTCGATGCGGGCGTTGTGGCGCGCAACGATCTCGAGCGGATGGCAAACGGGCTGGCGCATCGCGGCCCCGACGGCCGGCGGTTCGTCGCGCGCGGCGCCGTCGGGCTCGGCCAATGCTTGATGCGCGTGAACGTCGAGGACCGCTTCGAAGCGCAGCCGCTGCACGATCCGCCGAGCGACGCGACGCTGGTCGCGGATTGCCGGATCGACAATCGCGACGAGCTGGCGGGCATTTTCGGTATCTCGGCCGCCGAGCTTAGCACGACGCCCGACAGTGCCTTGATCCTGCGGGCCTACAAGCAATGGGGCGACGGCTGCGCGGCGCATCTGCTCGGCGACTTTACCTTCGCGGTCTGGAACGGCCGCGAGCAGACGCTGCTCTTGGCGCGCGATCACACCGGACAGCGCTATGTTCATTATTACCGGAATCGCGCGTTCTTTGCCTTCGCAACGGAGATCAAGGCGCTGTGGATGCTGCGCGACGTCCGGCGTGAAGTCAACGAGGACCAGCTCGGACGATTTTTGCTCGCCGATCTGAAACCGCGCGACGGCGCGACGCTTTTTCGCGATATTTTCGGCCTGCCCGGCGGCTCGACGATGGCCGTTCGCCGTGACGGCGCGCGCGACAGGCGGCGTTATTGGCGGCCCGCCGCCGCGCGCGAGCATGTCGGCCACGACGAGAGCTATTACGTCGAACACTATCGCGGGGTTCTCGCTGCGGCGGTGGAAAGCCGCGTCGTCCGGCTGATCGCGCCGCCGGCGCTTTGCTTCAGCGCCGGCTATGACAGCGCCGCCATCGCCGGCCTGTGCGGGCCGCTGTTCGCCGGACAGAACAATAAACTGATCGCGGTGTCTTCGGTGCTGCCAGAGGGCCACGCGGGCGGCCGCCCTGACGTGCGCCCGTGGGTCGAGACGTGCCGCCGCGCCATGCCATATCTCGATGTCCGCTATGTCGTGCACGATGCGGGCCTATCCGAACGACAGCGGGCGGCGAGCTGCATGATCGCCGACGATATCCCATTCGTTTTCGATCATGTCCTGCAAGCCCTGTACCGCACCGCCGCGGCGGCCGGCGCGCGGCTGGTGATGGACGGCATCGGCGGCGATCTCACCATCAATCCACGCGGCGGCATGGCGCTCGCTTCCTTCCTTCGCCGCGGCCGGTTGGTGCAGTTTTTCCGGGAGCTTGCCGCATACCGTCGCGGTCGCGAGCGGAGGCTGTTGCAAATCCTGCGATCGAAAGTCGCCTTCCCGCTGGCGCCGATGTGGGCGCGGCGCGCCTGGCTCGAATTCCGCAGGCTGGATCCCGTTCAGCTTCGCCGGTTCGTCGCCCCGCAATTCGCGCAGCAGCTCAAGAACGCCCGCGCGGTCGATCCGGCGAACATGCCGATGCTGCAAAGCAGGGCGCATATGCGGCGCACTAGCGCGCGGTCGTTGCGCGAAATGGCCGACGCCCCGCGGAGCCATTACGGCAACGAGGCCGCAGCTTGCGGCCTCGACCTCACCCGGCCGATGCTCGACCGGCGCGTGGTCGAATTCGGGCTGGCCGTTCCGGAAGATCTTTATGTCGTCAAAGGTCGCCGACGACATCTCGCCCGCCGCGCGCTGGCCGGCGTCTATCCGCACGAATACCAGAGCCGCGAGGAGGAACAGGATTGGCTCGATCCCGGTTTCATCGAGACTTTTCGCGGAGCCTCGCCGCAAATCTGTGCGCAATTGCAAGACCTGCGAGGCGACCCGACCCTACGCCGATATTTTTCGCTCGACGCTTTGGCCGATATCTTCGGCAACGCGCGCGCCGAAGCGATACCGCCGGCAATTGCCGCTTATGCTCTGCGCGCATTCCAGGCGGCCGCCTATGTGCGCTGGTTGGGGACGAGGAATGAATGACGTTCAGGACAAAAGGCCGCCATCCGCTTCAGGAAGAGCCGGAATACCTGCTTCTGTTTCGTCTTCGATCTCGGCGACGATCACCCGCGGCGGCGTCCAACGCCTGCGCGCGCCGCAAATGCCGTCGGCCGTCTTCTGTGCGTTAGATTTCTGCTCTTGCTCCGGCATGTAACGACCGCCTTGGAACTCCGCCCACAGCCGTGAGCATACGCGATTATTGGCGGTGCTAGGAAGCAGATTGACCACTGGCGGCGGACGCGGCCGGAACCTGCCTCCGATCCGCTCGCCATTTCCCAGTCGGGCGATGTCTTTAGCGCCCAGGCGGCTGTTCCACCCGCAACAGGGAGGGGCTGCGCGGCGGCGTCAGCATAATCTCGCGCGGCGGCTGCCCGGCGGCCGGCCGGTCGTCGGCGTTGCTCCTCGACCGGTAGTGATCGAGCACAAACAGCCGGATCGCCGACGACAAATTGCCGTGCTGGCGGTCGGTATCGATCGATGCCACCAGATCCGACAGCGTGATCTGGCGGACGATCGCGATGTCTTTGAGGCCCTTCCAGAACGCGTCTTCCAGGCTCACGCTGGTCTTGTGGCCGGCGATGACGATGGAACGTTTAACGACCGGCGATTTCATTGGCCATCTCCCGTCTCGATCCGACGCTGGTCGAGGTCACTCCGCTCTTTGTCGCGCCGAGCGCGCTCCAGGTTTTGTCCCGCCTTGGGACGGCCGTGCGCCAGACGGTTGGCCGCAGCCTCAGTTTCGGCTTGGCGCCGCTTCGCCCGCTTGCGTTCGATCCGCAGATTGACCATGTCGCCCATAAATCAATGCTCTCTCAAGGTCTTGACTGCCCTCAACAGGGTCAGTGCATAGCCGGGATACCGCGCCGGTACAGTGATATTGGTCACAGAGCGCGCGCCGCTCGCCTCATACACAAAGCTGTGACGCACATCTTTTGGGCGATTTTCCATTGCAGAAATACAACATATGCGGGAATAACGCGCAGAAGCAGCGGATCAGGCGTCCGGCTGCGTCATCCGGGCCGGCCGCACCAGGCGATCGAAATCTTTCGCCGACACGAAGCCAAGCCGGATCGCCTCTTCGCGCAAAGTGGTGCCATTGGCATGCGCCGCCTTGGCGATTTGCGCCGCTTTGTCGTAGCCGATGCTCGGCGCCAGCGCGGTGACCAGCATCAGCGAGTTGTTCAATAATTCGCGGATGCGCGGCTCGTTGGCGCGGATGCCGACGACGCAATAATCGGTGAAGGACACTGCGGCGTCGCCGAGAAGCCGGATCGACTGCAGCACCGCATCGATGATCACCGGCTTGAAGACGTTGAGCTCGAACTGCCCCTGGCTGGCCGCGACGGCGACTGTGACGTCGTTGCCGAACACCCGCGTGCACACCATGGTCAGCGCCTCGCATTGGGTCGGGTTGACCTTGCCCGGCATGATCGAGGACCCCGGCTCGTTTTCCGGCAAGATGAGTTCGCCGAAACCGGAGCGCGGGCCGGAGCCGAGAAAGCGGATGTCATTGCCGATCTTGAACAGATCGGCGGCCAGCGCGTTGAGCGCGCCATGGGCAAAAGCGAGCGCGCCATGCGACGCCAGCGCCTCGAATTTGTTGCGCGCGCTGGTGAACGGGAGCCCGGTCAGCTTCGCGATCTTCTTGGCGAACAGCTTGGCGAAGACGCGCTTGGAGTTGAGTCCGGTGCCGACCGCGGTGCCGCCCTGCGCCAGTGGATAAAGCTCCTTCACTCCAAGCTTGACCCGGGCGATGCTGGAGGCGACCTGCGCCGCATAACCGGAAAATTCCTGGCCGAGGGTCAAGGGCGTGGCGTCCTGGGTGTGAGTGCGACCGATCTTAACGATGGAGCGGAACTCTTTGGTTTTCGCTTCCAGCGCCGCATGCAAACGCGTGAGCGCCGGCACAAGGCGATGCACGACTTCCTGCGCCGCCGCGATATGCATCGCGGTGGGGAAAGCGTCGTTCGACGACTGGCTCATATTGACGTGGTCGTTGGGGTGGACCGGATCCTTGGCGCCGAGCTTGCCGGTGAGCAGCTCATTGGCACGGTTGGCGATCACCTCGTTGACGTTCATGTTGGTCTGCGTGCCGGAGCCGGTCTGCCAGACCACCAGCGGAAATTGATCGTCGAGCTTGCCGTCGATGATCTCGCCCGCCGCCTGCACGATCGCCTTGGCGCGCCGCGAGTCGAGCAGACCGAGCTCGCGATTGACTTCGGCTGAGGCACGCTTGACCAAAGCCAGCGCCGCGATCAGCGGCTGCGGCATGCGCTCGTCGCCGATGCGGAAATTGTGGCGCGACCGCTCGGTCTGGGCGCCCCAATAATGATCGGCCGGGACTTCGATCGGTCCGAAGCTGTCGGTTTCGGTACGGGTTCTCATTGGCCGCGCAGCATTACTGTCCGCTCGTCCCCGCGATGGCGGGGACCCAGAAACTGGATTCCCGCATTCGCGCGAATGGGCGGATCACGAACATCACACGTCGATATTCTATTTCTTCCGGAACCGATCGAGCCGCACCACCTCGCCGCCGCCGGTGGAGGGAGCCGGCTCGGATGGCTTGGCCGCAGCGGGCGCAGGGACGGCTTCCGGCTTGAGGGCTTCCACCGGCACGATTCGCGTCTGCGGCGACTGGTCCCTGGCTGCGCCGGCCACCTCCTCGCCGCCCGCTCCGGCTTCGACCGTTTCGAACTGGAAACCGAACTGCACCGCCGGATCGTAGAACGCGGTGATGGCGGCGAACGGCACCGCGAGGCGTTCCGGCACGCCGCCAAACGACAGGCCGACCTCGAAGGCGTCGTCGCCGACGGCAAGATCCCAGAATTGATGCTGCAGGACGATCGTCATCGCTTCGGGATATTGCCCGCGCATGCGCTCGGAGAGCCGCACGCCGGGTGCCGTGGTGGCAAACGTGATCTTGAAATGGTGCTCGCCGGGCAGTCCCTTCTCCGCTACGTCGGCGAGAACAGTGCGCACCACGCCGCGCAGCGCCTCTTGCGCCAGGATGTCGTAGCGAATGTGATCGGTGGGCATGGCAGGAATCAGTGATCAGTGGTCGGTAATCAGACAGCAAATGGGGGCTAATTCATAGAGGTCCAGACCGGCCGCCCTCTGATTACCGATGACTGAACACCGATTTCTGGAAAGTGGAGGCTTCTGTTGCCAGGTGCCTCCGAACCCCGCCTGACGGAGCTTAACCCGTCAGGGCTTTAAGTCGGTCTTTCGGACTGCTTACGCAGCCAGAGCAACCGGAGCATAGTTGTCGTTGGCAACTATGAATT
>DATJBH010000058.1:0-8263 GCA_035515455.1 Xanthobacteraceae bacterium | reverse complement strand
TCCGCTTGGCTACCCGGTTGAGCAGCCTGGGCCGGCTGGGAAGTCTGGGACGCCTGGGGTGTCTCAGCGGTCCGGTCGCCGAGAGAAATCTGACCGAGGGGTGACACACCTGCCCGCGGGCGCGATGGCGCGGTGACCGCTGCAGTCTGCGGCGAGCCGCCTGCTGCCGGAGACGATAAAAGATCAGGACTTGCGACAATTGCGGCCGCGACCGGAGCCGGCGTCGCCGCTGCAGCATTCCCGTCAGCGGTTACGGCGCCGTCATTGCCCTGATCGGTGCCCGCATCACCGGCGGCTTTTTTGCTGTCGGGCGATGACGAGCCGGACGTCGGTGCATTGGCGCCCGCGGCATCCGCCGCTATGGCCGCGGCCGCTGCTGCGGTTTGCGTTGCGGCCGCGGTTGCCGCAGCGTCGGACGTCGGGGGCGTTCCCGCTGTCGGTGTCGAAGCTCCGGTGTCGTTCGATGTCGTGTTGCCGGTCGACGTCGGCGCAGCCGCGGTTGCGCCGCTATCCTGCGGCGCGGCCTGCTGCGCGGTGGTAGCCGCGTTTGCGTCCGCAGCCATTTTGGCGTTTGCAGCCGCAATGGCTTTGACCGCGGCGGCCTGTTTGATGCCGTGTGCAATAAGGGCAGCCGCGATCGCACTGCCATTGGCGCTCGAGCTTGGCGTGGTGCTGTTGCTCGTGCTGGCGCTGCCGTTGGCCATAGGGCTGGAGCTAGCAGGGTTTTGGGCGCCGGAGGCTTGGTTGGGTCCGGAATCCGCCGTGTTTCCGGCCGAACCGCCTGCCGGCGCTGATGGCTGCTGGGTCGCTTGTGGGGCGGCAGCGGATTGGCTCGGCGTTGCGGGCTGCGGTGTCGCTTGCGCGGCAGGGGCGGATGGGCTCGGCGCGGTGGGCGAGCTTTCGGCGGGCGGGCTTGCCGAGGCAGGCGGTTCGGGCGATGCCGACGCTGCCGCATCGAGCAAGGCCCCGAAGCTTTGCGAGGCGCTGTCCTGGCTGGTTGAGGATGGCTGCATTCGCGACGGCGACATAAGCGAAACTGCGGCAGGTAAATCCGGCGCAATACTCGACATACTCGACACTTTGAGAACCCCTGGAGCCAACGTGGGACCCGGACTTGGATCCGGACATGAATTCGCGTTGCAACACTGCAACCGGCAGGCCAGTGTCAGGCGATCGCCAAACTCCATGAATTCAATAGCTTACGTCGCTTGGCGGGCAATTACGGACGGCAGCCTTTATCGTATGGTCGGCAATTCTTGCCTGCAGCGGGGCTTAAGCGGCAGCCCGGCCGTGGCGGAGCGTGGCCGCGGCCCATATAATAAGGTCGCTTAAGCGTCGGCGCCCCCGGGAGCGCCAGCTGGAAACCCGTATGGCTTTGAACCTGCTCGACATCGAAGGACCGCCGTCGGCGACACGCGTCGTTGTCGCCATGTCGGGCGGCGTCGATTCCTCGGTTACTGCGGCGATTCTGGCGGAAGCCGGCTATGATGTCGTCGGCATCACGCTGCAGCTTTACGACCACGGCGCGGCGACCCATCGCAAGGGCGCCTGCTGCGCCGGCCGCGACATCCATGACGCCCGCGCGGTGGCCGAGCGTATCGGCATTCCGCATTACGTCCTCGACTACGAAGCCCGTTTCAAAGAAGCGGTGATCGACCGTTTTGCCGAGAGCTACGTCGCCGGCGAGACGCCGGTACCCTGCGTGGAGTGCAATCAGTCGATCAAATTCCACGATTTGTTGCACACCGCGCGCGAGCTTGGCGCGGCGGTGCTGGCCACCGGCCACTATGTCGCTTCGCGCGCGCTGCCCGGCGGCGGCCGGGCGCTCTATCGCGCCCGCGAGGCCGAACGCGACCAGAGCTATTTCCTGTTCGCCACCACGCACGCGCAGCTCGATCTCTTACGCTTCCCGCTCGGCGACCGGACCAAGGCGGAAACGCGCGACTTGGCACGCCGCTTCGGTCTGTCAGTCGCTGACAAGCAGGACAGCCAGGACATTTGCTTCGTGCCGACCGGCCACTACGCCGACGTCATCGAACGGCTGCGGCCGGGCGCCGCGGGCCCGGGCGACATTGTCGATCTCGACGGCCGCGTGCTGGGCCGTCATGACGGCATCATTCATTTCACCGTCGGTCAACGCCGTGGACTCGGGTTGGCCACCGGCTCGCCGCTTTATGTGGTGCGGCTCGACGCCGCCACCCGCCGCGTCGTGGTTGGCCCCCGCGATACGCTGCGCACGAGCGGGATCAAGCTGCGCGAGATCAACTGGCTCGGCGACGGTACGCTCGAGGAGGCCTTGGCGCGTCATCCCGAAGTGTTCGTGAAAGTCCGCTCGACGCGGCCGCCGCGGCCGGCTTGGCTGCGCAACGGTTCAGAGGGCGTCGAAGTGGAGCTGATTGCCGGCGAGGATGGCGTATCCCCCGGCCAAGCCTGCGTGTTCTACGACGCGGCCGAAGGACAAGCTCGCATGCTCGGCGGCGGCGTCATCGCCGGCACGGTGGCGGCGGTGCAGACCAGGGACCGGCGCAGTGCCGATCTTGCGGCCGCGCGCTGATGCCACGCGATGGCGAACGAACTCGACAAAGCCGGCATCGCCAAGGCTTACGCACGGTGGGCGCCGATTTACGATCTGGTGTTCGGCGCGGTATTCGAACGCGGCCGCAAGGCGTCGATTGCGGCAGCTGAGCGCATCGGCGGCCGCATTCTCGAAGTCGGCGTCGGCACGGGCCTGTCGCTGCCCGATTACGCGCCGTCGAACCGCCTGATTGGCGTCGACCTATCGGCGCCGATGCTGCACAAGGCCAAGGCGCGCGTCGCCGGACGCCGGCTCCACAATGTCGACGGCCTTGCGGTGATGGACGCGCAGCATCTCGGCTTCAAGGATGCGGCCTTCGATGTCGTCGTCGCGCAATATGTCATCACCGCAGTGCCGGATCCCGAGCGCACCCTGGACGAATTTGCGCGCGTCACAAAGCCCGGCGGTGAGATCGTCCTGGTCAACCATCTCGGTGCAGAGAAGGGCTTGCGCGCGGCCTGTGAGCGAGGCTTCGCGCCATTGGCGCGGCGGCTCGGGTGGCGTCCAGAATTCGGCTGGGAGCGGCTGGCGCGCTGGGCGGCGCAGCACGGCGGTGTGCGCGTCGTCGAGCGGCGGTCGATGCCGCCGCTTGGACATTTCTCGTTGGTCAGATTTGCGCGGACGGGCGGCTGATTAGAAAATTTGAAAACGACCTAGCCGCGGCGTTCGGCTTCCCAATGCCCGGAGCAGGACGAGGATGAAGAATGCCCCCGCCACAAGCCGCGGCCGGAGTCGCCGGACAGTTCACCGGTGCCGCTCGCGCGCTCGCCCCCGGCAGCGACGCTGACGCTGACACGGCCGCGCCCGTCGACATGGCCGGAGACCTGGAACGAGGGATCGTCGTAGGTCACTCTCCCATTGATGATATTGAGCGCATAACGATAAGCGCGATCGCAGGTGCCGGCGTCGGTCACGATCAAAACGCTCCAGCGGCCGTCGAATGACGAGCGTGCGATGGCAGCCGGCGCGGTCCAAAGCGATGACGCTGCCAACACCGCCGCGATGAACGTCGCCGCCACAATGCCGCGCTTTTGCATAAGCTCGCTCCTTGATCTTTGCCGCGAAGGCGAGAAATGACACAAAACCGAAACATGACCGGGCCGTGACCGCAGTTCCATCCGCAGCAGCGCCACGATGGCCCAGAAAAGCGCTCGCCGCTGAATTTCCCGCGTTTATGTATGGTGCGGCTTTCGTTTTGCATAGTGGCGCGCGGGTCAGATGGAAAATCCCGGCGGTATTGGCAATCGCGGTTCCCAGCACGGAAATAATTCGCCTTCTGGTTCATGCGCCGCACCAGGAGCGGCCGATACGCATTACGGCGCAGTGTTAGCGCCGCATCGACCGCATCTGGCCGTTCGATGCCGGGCTTGTGCGGCGGCCGCGCTTCGCGCAGCACATAGACGGCGCCAAGTGGAAGCGGTTCGATGAAGACCTCGCGCGGCTCGACGTAATATTTCTCGATGCTCGGCGTCGGCGGCCTCCGATTCCGCCGCCACCACGATTTCGCTGCCGTCATTGAGGAGAAAGCGGGCGATGTCGGAGATGCGCATGAGAAACTGCTTGCCGGCGATCTGCCAGATCGGCCCGGACGCGGTCGGATTCGGCAGCCCCTCCGGCACCTGCCCCCGGCGGATCGCCACCTGCGGTGCGCGTTCGGGGATGCCTGCGATCAGTCCCGGCAAGGCGATCTCGCTCGCCACCGAAAGCCCGAAAACACGATAAAACTGCACCCGCACCCCCCGTAAAAGTTAACGGCCCCAACGCTCGTTACCCTCAGAGCATCGCCAGGGAAGTCGGGCCTCCGGGGCGGAATTGCCGGCGAAATCCCGCTTGGAAACCCGTCTGGAGTGGCATAAATGTGCCGTCTCAGCGCAGACACGAGCGGTTCCATCGGCGCGCCCCCACCGCGGGCCGGTTTGGCGAAGTGTCTGACGAGGTTGGCGGAGTAGCTCAGCTGGTTAGAGCAGCGGAATCATAATCCGTGTGTCGGCGGTTCAAATCCGTCCTCCGCTACCAACCCTCCCCTTGTAATTCAATGGTTTATTGGCTGACAGGGTAATTCTGACTGTGCGTTTTTTCGTTGCACAGTCGTTGCACACTTCCGAATGGGGTTTCGACGATTTCTGCGTCCATCAATTTGTCGTCCCCCTGAACGCCGGCTTACCCCCGAACTCCGTCACTATTATTGACGGCGCCGTCGCCTAGACCCAACGCAGTAAAGCGCCAAGCTCGCTGGGCGCTGGCATCGTCAGCACCAAGGCCGAGTGCCTCTCGCGCTTGTCCTCATAAATCCGGCCTAATGTCCGTTTTGGGTCCGAAAGCAACCGGAATGCCGCCTCGCCGCAAATGACGCTAAGGGCCATTCGGAAGTCGCCAAGTCTATTCCACCACCTTGTCGGCGGTAACGAGCAATGACTCTGGGACCGTCAGCCCAAGCGCCTTCGCAGTCTTGAGGTTGATAACCAGCTCAAATTTTGTTGGTCGCTCCACCGGGAGGTCCGCAGGTTTCGTACCTTTCAGAATCTTATCCACGTAGTAAGCACCACGTTTGTATAGCTCGGTCAGGTTCGGGCCATAGGACATTAGCCCACCATAATCCACGAAGGCTGTGAACTCGTAGATGCTAGGGATTCGGTTCTCCAAGGCAAAGTGTGCGATTTGCTCGCGCTGGCTAAATGTCAGCGAGTCAGTGATCGGCAAGAGCGCCTGCGTGTCGTCGCGTTGGAGTGCAGCGAAAGCCCCGTCAAAATCGGCGAGTGTCCTTATTTTGTACTCTCGTACCTCAAGGCTCAAGGCACGCGCAGCGATTGCGATTGCTGCAATGTGGCGGGGCGCGCTGGGTTCGTCGACGTTGTAAAGAACCGAAATGCGCGATAGCCCCGGAACCACCGTTTTGAGAAGGTCGAGCCGTTTGGTGTCGAGTTCAGGGGCGACACTCTCGACGCCGGTCACATTCCCACCCGGGCGAGCAAGGCTATGGTAAAGCCCGACCTCAACTCCATCGTGGCTTGCCATTACGACAATGGGAATGTCTTTCGTGGCCCGCATGGCCGGGATTGCTGCAAGGTTTGTCGCCGCTAAGATCACATCGGATTTATTCTGCACCAAGTCACGGGCCAGCTCGGGCAGCTGCTCCAGGTGGCCTTGAGCAAATTTGAAATCGATTGTGATATTCTTGCCGTCGACGTAGCCCAGTTCACGTAGTCCCTCAACGAAGGCGTCGTATTGGGGGGAAGGCGATATGGCGGAAAGCAATCCGATGCGCCAAACTTTCGTTTGCTGCTGTGCTCCAGCAAAACGAGGCACCAGCAGCGCACCTCCCAAAAGCATAAGGAAGTTTCGTCGCCTCATCGTCTCCCTCATTGGCTAATGACCTTGGATAGCAGCGGATCAACTTTGGCGCTCTGGAAGAAGCTACACGGTGATCGAGATACCTGTCCACTTAAGTGGAAACCGACGTCGCTCATGGGTCATTTTCGACCCATCTAGCGGATTTTGCCTGCCGGGTCATGTCCGCTTCACGCTGAAAGCGGGCCTGACGAGGTAAGGTCCAGACCGCAGTGAGATCGGTCACAGCCCCGTGATTCAAACTCAAAAAGTGGGAGCTTCGAATCATGCGTTGACTCAGCGACTGCGAGTGGTTCGCCATCAGCCAATGCTGCGAAGCCGAAGTCGAAGCATTCGAAAAACGTCGGCATTTTTTTATTGACAATTCGGAACGTTCAACCAAATAACAAATAATTATCCCGTGGCATTTTTTTGCTGCGCTGTCATTGCATGTAATCCGTTTTTTCTTCGTTTCTATCGGTGCCAGTTTCACGTTGCTCGCATGCCGGTCTTATCGACGAACTCCGTGCCCATTCTCGATGGCGCCGTTGTGCTGACGCAACGCAACGGTAGCGCCAAGTGGCAAGCGCGCTTCAAGATCGCCGGGCACTGGCATCGTGTCAGCACCAAGGCCAAGAACCTGACCGAAGCAAAGGACGCAGCGACGGAGCTGTATCTCGACGCCAAATATCGGGCCAAGCATGGCGTTCCAGTGCAGTCGAAGCGGTTCAAGGACGTGACGAGGCTTGCGGTGGACCGCATGCAGAAAGCGCTAGAGGGCGGCGAGGGAAAGAAGGTCTATCGCGACTACATACAAGCCATCGACAACTATAAATACGCATATATTCACAATTCAACACCCTGAAGGAATGGAATACGACACGCTCAACAACGCTTTGGCCGAAGCTTCAGCCACATCAGTTGCCGGCTACTTTGGTGTCAACAGGCGAACAATCTACAAGTGGTGCAAATCGCTTGGTATTTCTCGCCGAGTTTATCGGTGCCCCAATCCGGCACTGCTCCGGCGATTAGAAGCTGACTGCGTTCTCCAGCGGGACATTGCCCGGACCTTTGGTGTCTGCCGATGGACTGTCCGCTTGTGGTGTAAGAAAGCCGGCATCGCTCACCACACGACTGGTCGTTTCCGCAAAGGCACGAAAGGAAACATGCCGCACATTCACGAGGAAATGCCGTTTGGGATTGGCGTGCTGTTCGATTGCGATGAGGCGGGCAAAGCATTCAACTTTTGACGCCAGCCGTTACACAGTTTGTTGCACACCCGGCAAGTATGGTTTTAATATCTTGAATGTGTTATGTTTTTTCAAAATATGACTTATCATAATCCGTGTGTCGGCGGTTCAAATCCGTCCTCCGCTACCAACCCCTCCATCTCCGGCCGACGGGGCCTTTCGCACACGCGTCGTGGCCAATGCAGAGATTTCGAAAATGAAATCATTATTCATGGCGGCCATCGTAGCCGTGCTCTCGCTTGGTTCCGTTATCGCCGCACGCGCCACCGATTTGGATTGCGTGAGCACCACGTTCAATTTGCTGTCGCCCAACGACAAAGTGTGCGTCAGCGTCTTTGAAGACCCGCAAGTCCCGGGCGTCGTCTGCCATATTTCGCAGGCGCGAAAGGGCGGCTGGGGCCAGCCGCTCGGTCTCAACGAAGACCCCTCGAATTTTTCCATCGCGTGTCGACAAATCGGTCCGATCGACGTCGACTTGTCCAAGCTCGGCCAAAGCGAAGAAGTCTTCAGTCAGAAGACGAGCATTTTCTTCAAGACGACCCGCATCTATCGCATCGTCGATCAGCCGCACCACACGATCGTCTATCTCGCCATCAGCACCAAGATCGTCAACGGCTCGCCGGCCAATGCGATCAGCACCGTTCCGATCATGCCGTGGCCGCACTAATCAGCCGCTTAATTGGCCGCGCTAGCTGGAACTGCGGCCCACCGCGCAGTCCCGCAAAATCTCCGGCTTGAACGCCAGCCCGTGGCCGGGCCGCTCCGGCGCGGTGATCGTGCCGTTCTTCACCGGCACCGGATCGACCCAGAGATCCTCGCCGAGACCCATGTCCTCGATCCAAAGTCCGTTCGGGATCGAGGCCAGGAGCTGCACGTTCAGTTCGGGAAACAGATGCGGCGCGAGCGTCATGGCCCAAGTGTCGGCGACGGTCGCGATCTTGCGCAGCTCGGTCAAGCCGCCGCGCATCGGGTCGGGCTGCAGGATGGGCAGCTTCGGATTTTCGAAGAACGGCTTGAGGTCGAACCGCGTGAAATGCGTCTCGCCGCCGACGATGCGCAGATCGAGCGCGTCGGCGATGCGGAAATAGCCGGCGTAATCGTCCGGCACCAC
>DATJBH010000057.1:0-2142 GCA_035515455.1 Xanthobacteraceae bacterium | reverse complement strand
TAGCGGTCGGCAAGCAGGCGCCACAGCGGCACCCCCTCGGCTTTCGAGACCGCATCCCACAGCGCCATGTCGAGCACGCCGACGGCGACCGAACGCTCGCCATGGCCGCCCGGCTTCTCGTTCGTCATCATGACGTCCCAGCATTTCGCCGGATCGATCAAACCGCGGGAGTCGACGATCTCCGCTGGCTTGGCCGCTTTCAACCGCGGCATGAAGCGCTCGCGCAACAGCCCTTGCGGCGCATAGCGGCCGTTCGAGTTGAAACCGAAGCCGACGACCGGCTTGCCGTCGCGCTTAACGTCGGTGTGGATCGCGACCACGCTCGCCGTCATCTGCGAGAAATCGATATAGGCGTTGCGGATGGCGGACGAGATCGGGACGACGATGTCGGAGATAGCGGTGATGCGCATGAGGAACTCTTAGCGTTGAAGCTGCTTAGCGCCTGCCGGGCCATCAATCCAGTCATTCCGGGGCGCGTACGCAGCACGCGAACCCGGAATCCAGATTGACATACCGTGCTAGTTTCTGGATTCCGCGTCCGGCGCTTTGCGCCGTCCCGGAATGACGAGGAAAAATGCATCGCGGGCCGTTCGCCTGGCTGCTCAAGGCCGTCACCGCGCACGACGGTTCGCCGCACGAGCCGGCCTATTTCTGGCTCACCGGCCTGCTCTCGGCCTTCCTCGACAACGCGCCGACCTATCTCGTGTTCTTCCAGCTCGCCGACGGCGACGCCGCCGAATTGATGGGCAAGCTGTCGAGTACGCTTGCCGCCATTTCCATGGGCGCGGTCTGCATGGGCGCCCTGACCTATATCGGCAACGCGCCCAATTTCATGGTCGCGGCCATCGCCAGCGAGCGCGGCGTCAAGATGCCGAGCTTCTTCGGCTACACGCTGTGGTCGTTCGCCGTGCTGCTGCCGGTGCTGGCGCTGCTCACCGTCGTTTTCGTCGGCTCGCCTTGACCTTCGCTTTGCCGCGCTTGGCGGCCGCCGGCTTTGAAGCCGGCTTCGCAGCCTTCGCCGGCAGCACCGCGATCGCTTCGATCTCGAACAGCGCGCCGGGACGCGCCAGTTGCGAGATTGCGACCGTGGTCGAAGCCGGCGGCGCCGCCATGTTGAAATGACGGTCGCGCACGTCGCGGAACAGCGCGATGTGCGCCATGTCGGTCAGATAATTGTTGATCTTGACCACGTCCTTGAGCGTGGCGCCGGCGTCGGCGAGCGCCAGCTTGAGGTTCTGCACCGCCTGTTCCGCCTGCGCGGCGAAATCGCCCGGCGCACCGACCAGTTTATTCTCCATGTCGAGCCCGAGTTGACCGGCGAGAAAGATCACCCGGTTCGGCCCGGTCGCCTCGACCACGTAACTGTAACCGGGCGGCTTGGCCAAGGTGTTCGGATTGCGGAAACGAAGATTTGCGGCCATCGAGAGACTCCGTGTTTTCTACTCCATCAGCCTCAGGCGCTGTCCCAGCCATTTGGTGGTTGGCGCCTGAATGAGAATCGTCATCAGGATCGCGATGAAAGTGACCGAGGCGATCGCCGGCGCGCCGGGCGCCTTCATGCCGAGCAGCAGACCGGCGAGTGCGGCCGGGATGACTCCGGTTTCGCGCGTCCAGCACATGAACAGCATCTCGTTGAAGCTCCATTTGGCGCGTCGGTCGGGTAGCGCGCAGGCAAATACCGTCACCGGCCGCGCCACGAACATGAGGATCAGCACGACCACGACGCCGCCGGCCCAGTACTGGCCCATCAAGGCGAAATCGACCTGCGCGCCGAGCAGAATGAAGATGAACAGGCGCATGATGAATGCGGTCGTCATCACAAAATCGTCGAGCCTTTGCGCTTCGCCCGGCTCCATCGTGAAGCCGAATGCATCCTTGTTGCCGATCATGATGCCGAACACGAACACGGCCATGAAGCCCGACGCCTGCAGGCCATCGGCGGCGAAATAGGCGCCGATCACCGCGACCAGCGTCACCACCGGGGCGTATTGCGCGAGAAAAGCCCAGCGTTCATGCGCGATCAGCAGCGCGGCGAAATAGCCGAACAGCGCGCCGGCGACGATGCCGACGGCCGATTGCTTGAACAGCTCGAACAACGAAGTGCCCAGCGAAAATTCGCCGGTGCCCATGGCGACCGCCAGC
>DATJBH010000056.1:0-3415 GCA_035515455.1 Xanthobacteraceae bacterium | reverse complement strand
GCGGCGGTGTCCTGATAGCGCCGGATCAATTCGCCCAGGAGTTCGGGATCGACTTCGCCGGACAGCGCCGTCGAGCCGACCATGTCGCAGAACAGCACGGTCACCTGGCGCCGCTCGGCATCGCCTGCCACCACCGCGGCTTCGGTCACCGGAGGCTTCGATGGCGCGACCTCGATGGCGCGCGCGGCAATCGCCTTCAACAACCGGCGGCGATTGCCCAGCGATACGCCGAGACGTTCGAGGTCGCTCTCGCTCAGGTCGGGCAGAATGTCGAAACCGATATCGTCCGCCTCGAACGCATCGGCATATTGCTCGAGCCCGTTACCGCGCAGCCAGTCGCGAAGTTCGCTCATGCCGTGAACTTCCGAGGATCCCGGGATGCCGCAGTTCGATCCACCTTATAGCAGATCGAATTGCTTTGGTTACTCCCGCAGCATCCCCCGCAGCGGGCGGTGGCAGGCGAGGATCATCAGGCCCGCGACCGCCGCAATGGCCGCGATCATCAGGAAAAATTCCACATGCGGCATGCGGCTCCAGTAGCTGCCGAGGTAGCCGGACAGAAAGCCGCCGGTGAAGCTTGTCGCCAGCCACACTCCCATCATCATCGAGAGGAGCCGCGCCGGCGCCACCTTGGTCACGAGCGACAGGCCGACTGGCGACAGGTAAAGCTCGCCGACCGTATAGATCGCGATGGCGGCAAGGACCCACAGCCAGCTCGCTCGGCCGCCGCCGGCGTGAACGGCGGCAAAGACGTAAACCAGATTGGCCGCGACCAAACCGAAGCAGCCGAGCGCCATTTTGGTCACGGTCGACGGCTCCGAACCGCGCGCCGCCTGCCGCGCCCACAGCGCGACAACGAACGGCGTGAAGGCGAAGATCATGAACGGATTGAAGGCGAGGAACCAGGTCGTCGGAATGTGCGCCGTCCAGCCGAACAGATCGATGCCGCGGTCGATGCTCGTGTCGATCCAAAGAACCGTGGTGTTGCCGATCTGCTCGTAGCATGCCCAGAACAAGGTGTTAGGTACGAACAGCACCAGCAGCGCAATGATCGCGCGCCACTCATCGCGGCTCAGCGAGCGGTGGTCGATCTGTCCCGCTTGCGTCTTGCCCAATTCGTCCGGCGGCAGATGCGGCAGCGCATAGAGATAAATGCAAAGCCCGATGCACATGCCGACGCCGGCGGCGGCAAAGCCGTAGTGCCAGCCCACTTCCTCGCCGAGCGTGCCGCAAATGAGCGGCGCCAGGAACGCGCCGAGATTGATGCCGACATAGAAGATCGAATAGGCGCGGTCGCGGCGCGGATCGCCCGGCGCGTAAAGGCCGCCGACTTGCGTGGAGATATTCGGCTTGAAGCAGCCGGAGCCGAGGATCAGCGCCAGCAGCGCAAACAGGAACAGCCGCTCCGACGCCATCATGAAATGGCCGAATGCCATCAGCACCGCGCCGACAATGACGGTGCGGCGGCGGCCGAGCACGCGGTCGGCAAGCAAGCCGCCGAAGATCGGCGTGAAATAGACGAGCCCGGTATAGAAACCCCAGATCTGCGACGACAGCGGCTGCACGTCGAGCGGGCCGAAGATGCTTTCCAGCGCGCGCTTGACCGCATCGAGCCCGATGACGTTGCCGGAATGATCCGCCAGCAGGAGATACTTGGTCATGTAAAGCACGAGCAGCGAGCGCATGCCGTAATAGGAAAAGCGCTCCCACATCTCGGTGGTGAACAGGAACGTCAGCCCGCGCGGATGGCCGAACAGCTCGGAAGTGCCGGCCGCCCGCTTGCGGATATCCGTCGAAACGTTCTCAGCCACGTCGCGCATCCAGCCTTGTCATGCCCCGAAGGCGCGGCATCCAGTAATCGCTGACGGGGCTTGCATAATCCCGAATGGCCGGTGATTACTGGATCATCCGCATTCCGCCTACGCGCTCCGCGCTTCGGCGGACTCAAACCCGCCGAAGCTCGCCGGAACGAGCGAAGACGGGTCGCGGATGATGACAATAAAGCAAGATCGACGCCATGGAGGAACGATGCTCGGCCGGACGGCAATCTTAGCGGTAGCGTTCTGTAGTCTCCTTCCTTCGGCGCGGGCCGCCGAACCCACCCTCCTCCACGTCAATACCTTCCCCAATGCCCGCGCCCTGCCGTTCTATGTGGCCGTCGAGCAGGGATTTTTCGCCCGCCATGGCCTGAACGTCGACCTGCAATTGACCAAAGGATCGTCTCCGCAGCGCGCCGCGCTGGCCTCGGGCGCGGTCGACATCGTGCATTCGGCGGTCGACAACGCGCTGGCGATGATCGCGGCCGGCAACGATGTGGTCATCGTCGGCGGCGGCGACAGCGGCACCAACGAATTCTATGTCCAGGATAATGTGAAGAGCTTCGCCGATATCCGCGGTCACGCCATCGTCGTCGACGCGACCAACACCGCCTATGCGCTGCAGGCGAAGAAAATCCTGGCGCAGCACGGGCTGCAAGCCGGCAAGGATTACACGCTCAATCCGGTCGGCAACGGCGGCTTCCGCCTGCGCGCGCTGTTCACCGACAAGAACAATGCCGGGGCCATCCTCAATCTGCCGTTCTCACTCGAGGCCGCCGCCAAAGGCCTGCACAGCCTTGGCCGCACCGCCGATTTGCTCGGCCCCTATCAGGCTGGCGGCGATTTCGTGCGCCGCGACTGGGCGCGCGAGCATGCCGACACGCTGGTCGCCTATCTTGCGTCCTATATCGAAGCGCTGCGCTGGTCGCTCGATCCGAAGAACCGCGCCGCCGCGGTCGCCATTCTGGTCGACAAGCTGAAAATGCCGCAAGACATCGCGCAAAAGAGCCTCGTTTTGATGGCGGAGCCCGGCTTCGGCTTCGCGCCGGACGCCAAATTCGACATGGCCGGCTTCAAGAACGTGCTGGCGCTGCGCGCCGAGGTCGAGGGCGCGAATGCACCCAAATTGCCCGCCGATCCGCAGCGTTATATCGATCTGTCCTACTACGATCGCGCGATGAAGCTCGTGAACAAGGAGTGAGCATGCCCGCCTTTGCCGAAGAAGCCAAAAACTTCCGCCTGATCGGCCACGACAGTTCGGCGGCCTGGGGCGGCGGCTCGCTGGTGCAGATCCACAAGGGCCATGCCTATGTGGGCGCGGTCGGCGGCTCGAGCTACAACGGCCCGGAAGGCTTCACCGTGCACGACGTGCGCGATCCGCGGAAGCCGCACAAGGTCGGCGAATTCCGCGCGCCGCCCGGCATCCATTGCCACAAGCTGCGCATCGTCGGCGACGATCTGCTCTACGTGAACTCCGAGCGGCTCGCCGGCGACAAGGGCAAGAACGCGCGCGCCGGCTTTTTCATCTTCGACATCTCGACGCCGTCGGCGCCGAAGCCGATCGGCTTCTACGACATGCCGGGCTCCGGCCCGCACCG
>DATJBH010000055.1:0-14125 GCA_035515455.1 Xanthobacteraceae bacterium | reverse complement strand
GCGACGAGCCTTGCCTTTACCGCCATGGTGCAGACCGGCCAGCCGCTGGTCGGCGCACTCGTCTTCCCCGTCGGATTGATCCTGATCGTGCTGCTCGGGCTCGATCTCGTCACCGGCAGCTTCGGGCTGTTGCCGCTGCCTTGGATCGAGAACCATGTCGGCGCCAAGGCCATGCTCGGTAATTGGAGCTATGTCTTCCTCGGCAATCTGATCGGCAGCGTGGTCTACGGCGCGCTGCTGGCGATTGCACTGACGAATTTCGGCACCGCGGCTCCGGCGGGCGTCGCCGCCAAGATCATCGCCATCGCGGAAGCCAAGACGACAGGCTACGAGGCGCTCGGCTTTGCCGGGCTTGTCACGGTGTTCGTCAAGGCGATGCTCTGCAATTGGATGGTGTGCCTCGGCATCGTCGCGGCGATGGCGACCTCGTCGACCATCGGCAAGATCGCCTGCGCCTATATGCCGATCCTGATTTTCTTCGCCCAGGGCTTCGAACACTCGGTCGTCAACATGTTCGTTATTCCGACGGGCATGATGATGGGCGCGAAGATCACGGTGCCCGAATGGTGGCTGTGGAATCAGATTCCGGTGACGCTCGGCAACTTGGTCGGCGGCTTCGTCTTCACCGGGCTTGCGCTTTACATCACCCACAGACCCCGCAGTCTGGCGCCGGCGCCGCTGACCGCGCCGACCCAAGTCCCGGCAGAATGATCCGGGCAGAATGACGGAGGCGGACCTCAAGCCTGCCGCGGATACCGGCGATTTCAGCCCCGAGCAGAAGCGCTACCTCGAAGGCTTCGTCGCCGGAGCGCAGATTGCCAAGGCGGCGAAAAATGTCGCCGGCGCGACGCCAATGGCTGCGGCGCCGGCCGTGGCCGCAGTCGAGTCGGCCGGACCCGACACCGCGGCGCTCGCGGCGCAAAATCGCGTGCTGGCTTCGGGCCGGAAACTCTCCGATCCGGAAAAGTTCAAGCGCGAGCAGCATCCGTTCGACAGCTATGAGCGCCTGAAGACGCATGCGGCCAAGGGCGAATATCCCAAGCCGCCGGACAATTTCCGCTGGCGCTTTTTCGGCCTGTTCTACGTCGCACCCAACCAGAACTCCTACATGTGCCGGCTGCGCATCCCGAACGGCATCGTCAAGGCGGCGCAATTGTCTGGCCTTGCCGATCTCGCCGAACGCTATGGCGGCGGCTATGCCCATGTGACGACGCGGGCCAATCTTCAGATCCGCGAAATCGACGCGCACAACACCGTCGCCATGATCGAAGCCATCCAGGATCTGGGGCTGTGCTCGCGCGGCTCCGGCGCCGACAATATCCGCAATGTCACCGGCACGCCGACCGCCGGCATCGATCCGCAGGAACTCATCGATACCCGGCCTTATGCGCGGGAATGGCATTTTCACATTCTCAACGACCGTTCGCTGTACGGCCTGCCGCGCAAGTTCAACGTCGCCTTCGACGGCGCCGGGACGATCGCCGCGCTGGAGGATACCAACGACATCGGCTTCCAGGCCGTCGAAGTGAAGGACGGCTTCGGGTTGACGCCCGGCATCTGGTTCAAGCTCTGCCTCGGCGGCATCACCGGGCATCGCGATTTCGCCCGCGACACCGGCGTGCTGGTCGAGCCGAAGGACGCCTGCCTGGTGGCGGACGCCGTGGTCCGCGTCTTCATCGATCATGGCGACCGCACCGACCGCACCAAGGCGCGCATGAAATATGTGCTCGATGCCATGGGCATCGAGAAATTCCTTGCTTTGGTCGAGGACAAACTCGGCCGCAAGCTCGAGCGCGCCGTTCCCGGCGCCGTCGCGCCGCGTCCTGTCTTCGACCGCACCGCCCATCTCGGCATTCATCCGCAGAAGCAGCAAGGCTTGAATTGGATCGGCGTGGTCGTGCCGGTGGGGCGGCTGTCGGTCGCGCAGATGCGCGGTCTCGCCGACGTCGCGCGTGATCTCGGCGACGGCGATCTGCGCCTCACCGTCTGGCAGAACCTGTTAATCTCCGGCGTGCCGACCGAGGAAATCACCGCTGCGCAAGCACGCATCGAAACGCTTGGTCTCGCCACGACCACCAATGCCATCCGCTCGGGCCTCGTCGCCTGCACCGGCAATACCGGCTGCAAATTCGCTGCCTCGGACACCAAGCGGCACGCCGAGGAGATCGCGCGCTGGTGCGAGACGCGCGTGCAACTCGACACGCCGGTCAATATTCATCTCACCGGCTGCCATCATTCCTGCGCGCAGCATTTCATCTCGGAGATCGGATTGCTGGCCTGCAAGGTTCAGTCGAACGAAGACGACGATCCTGTCGAGGGCTATCACGTACTGGTCGGCGGCGGTTTTGGACCGAATGCCGCGCTCGGCCGCGAGCTGTATCGCGACGTGACCGCGGCAGCGACGCCGCGAGCCGTCGAACGCATCCTCAAAGCCTATCTCGCGCATCGCGCCTCGCGCGAGGAAACTTTCCTCGCCTTTACGCGCCGGCACGAAATCGACGCGCTCAGAGCGATGACCGAAGTGGTGGCGGCCGAATGAGCATGTCGCCGCGGCCGCCCATCCCATCGTTCATCCCGGAGTCGGCGCCGTTCACGCCGGAGCAGCGAACCTGGCTCAACGGCCTCTTCGCCGGTCTGCTCGGGTTGGAGCAGGGCGCCACGCCGCTCTCGACTGCCGAGGTCGCGAAACTCTTGCCTGGCCTCACCGGCGACGCCGCGGCGCGGGCGCTGGAACCGGCCGACGCCGACGATGGCGCGAATGATGATGGCGCCCCTTGGCACGATCCGGCGATGCCGATGCCGGAGCGCATGAAGCTTGCCGAGGGCCGGCCACTGCCGCGCCGGCTGATGGCGGCGATGGCGCAGCAGGACTGCGGCCAATGCGGCTATAATTGCCAGGACTATTCGGCAGCTTTATTTGCGCAGTCGGAGAAGCGGCTCAATCTCTGCGTGCCGGGCGGCAAAGAAACCGCCCGCATGCTCAAGGAGCTTTATGCGGAGCTTGAGGGCAAGCCGGCGGCGGAAGCGCGGCCGTCGCCCGCTGCGCCGCCGCAGTCCGTGCGCTCAACAACACCGCTGCCCGGCCGGTCGCGCGACAAGCCAGTCCATGCGACGTTCCTGTCGCGCCGCCGTCTGAACAAGCCCGGCTCGCAAAAGGAAACTTGGCATATCGATGTCGATCTCGCCGGGAGCGATCTCGATTATGCCGTCGGCGATTCCTTCGGGGTCCTTCCTTCGAACGATCCGGAACTGGTGGACGCGGTGATCGCCGCAATTGATGCGCCGCCGGATTTTCCTCTCGGCAATCGCACGCTTCGCGAAGAACTCATTTTCGGCACGTCGCTGTCGCCGGCGCCCGACATGCTGTTCGAGCTCATCTCGCACATGACCGGTGGCGAGCGGAAGCAGAAAGCAATCAAGCTTGCTGCAGGCGGCGACCCCGACGGCGATGCGGCGACGCTCGATGTGCTGGCAGCCCTGCAAAAATTCCAAAGGGTGCGGCCCGATCCGGAGGCCTTCATCGAAGCGCTCGATCCGCTGCAGCCGCGGCTCTATTCGATCTCGTCATCGCCGAAAGCTACGCCCGGGCGGATCTCGCTCACCGTCGACGCGGTGCGCTACGACATCGACAAGCGCATCCGGCACGGCGTCTGCTCGACCTTCCTTGGCGGCCGCATCGCGCCCGGCGACAAGATCAAGGTCTATGTTCAGAAAGCCCAGCATTTTGCGCTGCCCGCCGACCCGGCGACGCCGATCATCATGGTCGGGCCGGGTACCGGCGTTGCGCCGTTCCGCGCCTTTCTGCACGAGCGCGGGGCCACCTCTGCGCCGGGCCGCAACTGGCTGTTCTTCGGCCATCAACGCAGCGCCTATGATTTCTTCTACGAGGAAGAGTTTGCGGCCATGCGTGCGGAGGGTCTGTTGACGCGGCTGTCGCTGGCATGGTCGCGCGACTCCAACGAGAAAATATACGTGCAGCACCGCATCCGCGAAGCTGGCCAAGAGCTGTGGTCCTGGATCGATGGCGGCGCGCACATCTACGTCTGCGGCGACGCGCTGCGCATGGCCAAGGACGTCGAGCTGGCGTTCGTCGATGTCATTGCCACGCATGGCGGCAAGAGCGGCACCGATGCGATGAAATTGCTCGGCGAGTTGAAAGCCGGCGACCGCTATCAGACCGACGTTTACTAGGAGATCCCGCGCCCGTGATCGTCGAACGTATTCCACCCCCAACGAGGCCGGGCATCGCGGCGTTGTCCCGCTTGCCGGTGTTTTTCGCGCTCGACGGCAAGCGCGCCGTTGTCGCCGGCGCAACAGCGGCGGCGGCATGGAAGGCCGAATTGCTTTCGGCGGCCGGCGCGCGGGTCGAGGTGTTCGAGCCGAAGCCAAGCGAGGAAATGCTGGCTGTTGCCGGCGCTCCGCCGCGCGGGCCGATCGCGATCCATGTGCGTGGCTGGACGGCCGCCGATTTTGCCGGCGCCGCAATAGCCGTCGCCGATTGCGCCGATGACGCGGCGGCTGGGAACTTCGCGGCCGCCGCGCGCGGTGCCGGCGTGCCAGTCAATGTCATCGACCGGCCGGCATTTTCCGATTTCTCGTTTGGTGCCATCGTCAACCGCTCGCCACTGGTGATCGGCATTTCCACCGACGGCGCGGCGCCGGTCTTCGCTCAGGCGATCCGCGCCAGGATCGAGGCGCTGCTCCCGAAGGGTTTTGGCCGCTGGGCGGAAGCCGCGCGCGCTTGGCGGCCGCGGCTGCGAGCGCTGGCGCTGCCGTTTCGCAACCGGCGCAGCTTTTGGGAAAATTTCACCGCGCGCGCGCTTGCCGCGCCGGACCGGACGCCGGGAGATGGCGATCTTGAGGCGCTTCTAAACTCGTCGACCTCGCGTGAAGCCGGGTCGGTCATTGTGGTCGGCGCCGGTCCCGGCGATCCGGAATTGCTGACGCTGCGCGCCGTGCGCGCGCTGCAATCGGCCGACGTGATCCTGTTCGACGATGGCGTTTCGACCGAAACGCTCGATTTCGCCCGCCGCGAAGCCAAGAAGATGTTGGTCGACACAGCCGCCCGCGAAAGTTCTGGCCGCCGAGGCAATGCTGGCGATTTAATGCTTGCGCTCGCCGGCGCGGGCCGCCGTGTGGTGCGACTTGCGAGCGGCGACCCGACGGTCTCAGGCTCTGTCGGGGAGGAGGTCGCGGCCTGCGGCGCAGCGGGGATCGACCTTGAGATCGTTCCCGGCATCGCCGCAGAGAAGCGCGTGGGCCGGTCGCCGGGTTCGCAGGTCGCGGCAGTCGAAACGGCCTTAAACCGGGCGCTCGTTGTGCAGCCTGCGGGGAGAACGCCGCCGGTGCGGCAACCCTGACCTCGGTAAGTCAACCTCAATAAAGAGTGGGTTGCGAAAGCCCACCCAGGCCGCCTATCTACCCCCGCATGGACACCGTCACCGCACCGCCCGCCGCGCCGAGTGGCCCGCATCTGCCGGAGCCGCACGCGCACATTATCGAGGCGCGGCTGACCAAGATCGAGGACGTCGCCCGCGATACCAAGCTCTACACGTTCCAGCGCGCCGAGGGCGGGCCGCTGCCGGCCTATAAGCCCGGTGCCCATATCGATCTGCATCTGCCCAATGGGCTCGTTCGCCAGTTTTCGCTGGTCGTGCCGAATTCCGATCCCGAGAGCTATGTGGTCGGTGTCAAGAAGGATGCCGCCAGCCGGGGCGGCTCGCGCTACATCATCGACGAGATGAAAGTCGGCGATCGCCTCAAGATCAGCGCGCCGCGCAACAATTTCCCGCTTGTTGAAAACGCCGAGCATGTCGTGCTCATCGCCGGGGGTATCGGCATCACGCCGATCTGGTGCATGGCCCAGCAGCTCATCGCGCTCAGGCGGCCGTGGACTCTCTATTATGCCTGCCAAACTCGCGCGGACATGGCGTTTCTGGAAACGCTGAAGACGCTCGACGCGCAAGCGGTGCATCTGCATTTCGACGATGAAGCCGGCGGCAAGTTTCTCGATCTTGCCGCCGCGATCGCTGCGGCGCCGGAGAACGCGCATTTTTACTGCTGCGGTCCCAATCCGATGCTCAAGGCTTTCGAGGCCTCAGCGTCGAGCCGGCCGCACGCCAATATCCACGTCGAATATTTCACCGCCAAGGAAGAGGTTAAGGGCGATGAACTCGGCGGGTTCTGGGTCGAGCTCGCTCGCTCCGGCGAGGAATATTACATCCCGCCCGGCAAGAAGGTGCTCGAAGTGCTGTTCGACTCGGGTGTCGACGTCGACTATTCCTGCGAACTCGGCATCTGCGGCGCCTGCGAGACCCGCGTCATTTCCGGCGAGCCGGTGCACCACGACGCGGTGTTGAGCGAGGAAGAGCAGGCGACCAACGAGAAGGTCATGATCTGCTGCTGCGGCTGCAAGTCCGAGCGGCTGGTGCTGGACATGTAGGCTTGGCCGCGTCTTTACGGTAAGCTGGCCGTATGGACGCGCCCGTCAAAGACCGATTGCCCAAAACAAACGCCGTCAAAGAACGCCAGGATTTGCGCGCCTGGATCGCGCTCTTGCGCGAGCACGGCGAGCTGCAGGACATCGCCGGCGCCGAGCCCGAGAAGGAAATCGGCGGCATCGTCGATATCTATCAGCGCCAGACGGGCAACAAGGCCGTGCTGTTCGATGACATTCCCGGCCACCCGCGCGGCCGCCGCATCCTCGCCAATATCCTCACCTCGATCCGCCGCATCGCCATCACGCTCGGGCTTCCCGCCGACACGACGCCGATCGAGCTGGTGCATTACTGGCGGCGCTACATGAAAGAGGCCAAGGTCACCCCGCCGCAGACGGTCAAGGCCGGGCCGCTGCTCGAGAATATTTTCACCGGCAAAGACATCGACATCTTCAAGATTCCGGTGCCGCGCTGGCACGAGCACGACGGCGGCTATTACATCGGCACCGGCGACATGGTGATCATGCGCGACCCGGACTCCGGCTGGATCAATTACGGCGCCTATCGCGTGCAGGCGCAGCAGCCGAACGTCGCCACCGTGATGTTCTCCAAAGGCAAGCACGGCGACATGATCAAGCGGCGCTATCACGAGCGTGGCGAACCATGCCCGATCGCTGTGGTGTGCGGCATGCATCCGGCGCTGTTCATGATCGCCGGTCTCGAAATTCCCTACGGCAAGAACGAATACGATGCCGCCGGCGGCCTTATTGGCGAAGCCATTGAAGTGATCGCAGGACCCCGCACGGGTCTGCCGATTCCGGCGCACGCCGAAATCGCCTTCGAGGGCTTCATTCATCCCGACGATCTGCTCGACGAAGGTCCGCTCGGCGAATGGACCGGCTATTACGCCGGCGGCCTGAAGAAGGAGCCGGCGATCCGCATCGAGACCTTCATGCATCGCGACGATCCGATCTTGCTCGGCGCAATTCCCGGCATTCCGCCCGACGACGATTCGTTCTATCGCGGCACTTATCGATCGGGTGCGGTGTGGAATCAGCTCGAAGCCGCGGGCGTGCCGGAAGTGAAGGGCGTGTGGGCACATGCCGCGGGTGGCAGCCGGCTCTGGCTCACCGTCGCCATCAAGCAGCAATATGCCGGCCACGCCAAGCAGGCCGGGCTGATCGCCTCGCAATGCCACGCCGGCGCCTATGCCAACCGCTTCGTCGTCGTGGTCGACGAAGACATCGATCCCGCCGACATGGACAAGGTGGTGTGGGCGATGTGCACCCGCTTCGATCCGCGCGAAGGCCTGGAGACGTTGCGCGGTTGCTGGTCGACCGCGCTCGATCCGATGGCTTACGCCGGCGACGATCCGCGCAACGCCCGCGTCGTCATCGACGCCTGCAAGCCGTTTCGGCGCCGCGACACGTTCCCGGTCGTGGTGCGGGCGAGCGAAGAGGTCGAGAAACTGGTGCGCGGCAAATTCTCCGCCGTGCTGCCGCGAAATTGAGTGCACGCATGACCGAAAAATTCGACATCACGCTCAATATCAACGGCCAAGATTATCCAATCCGCGTCGAGCCGCGCAAAACGCTGGTCGACGCCATTCGCGACGATTGCGGCCAGACCGGCACCCATATCGGCTGCGAGCACGGCGTCTGCGGCACCTGCACGGTGATCGTCGACGACGAGGCGGTGCGCTCCTGCCTGATGTTCGCCGTCCAGGCGGCCGGCAAGAAAATCCGCACCGTCGAGGGGCTGGCCGACGGCGACAAGCTCTCCGTCCTGCAGCAGGCCTTCATCGACAATCACGGCCTGCAATGCGGCTATTGCACGCCGGGCTTTTTGATGCTCGCCACCAACGCGCTGGAAAAAAACCCGCAGATCGGCGACGAGGACCTGATCGACGTGCTAGCCTCGAATCTGTGCCGCTGCACCGGCTATCAGAACATCATCAAGGCGGTGAAGGCCGCGCGCGATGAGATGCGGCGCGCAGGATGATCTCCGCTCGTCCCCGCGGAAGCGGGGACCCAGCGCTTGATAACCTGGATTCCCGCCTTCGCGGAAATGAGCGAAATTACGCGTTCAGCGCCGCCAGCGCCGCTTTCGCCACCTCGACGTCCTGCTCGATCGTGGCGCCGCCGGCGGCGACCGCGCCGATGACTTCGCCGTTAGCTTCGATCGGAAAGCCCCCAGGCACATTGGTGAAGTCGCCCATGCGCACCGCCATCGACAGCGCATTCTCCTCGGGCGCATAGCCGGTCGGCAGCCGCTGCGAGGCGGCGGTGATGGCCTTCCTTTGCGTGGTGATGATCGAGAAATGCCGCGCGCCGTCCATCATCAGAAAGCCGATCATCCGGCAGCTGGCGTCGACGACGGCCAGCGAGACCTTGCAGCCGAGCTCGTTGGCCCTGGTCACGCCGGCCATCAGCATTTTCAGGCTCGCCTCGTGGGTGAGCCGGTGCGTCGGGACGATATCGGGCATGCGCGTAATTCCTCGTAGAGGCACAACTCCGCATGCTGGTATAACGACGAGACAAATTCTACCCTCGTCATGCCCGCGCTTGTCGCGGGCATCCACGTCTTAAGATACGAGCCGGGAAAAGGCGTGGATGGCCGGGACAAGCCCGGCCATGACGATTGGCACAGTGAGGAGCGCAGAGTTGGACGGGAAGCGGACTTGGGATCGTGAAGCGGATATCGTGGTGGTTGGGTCGGGCGCGACCGGAATGCCGGCCGCCATCGTGGCGCGCGAGGCCGGCGCCTCGGTGATCGTGGTGGAGGCCGAACCGCATATCGGCGGCCATGCCATCGTCTCGGGCGGCAACCTGCCGCTTGGCGGCGGCACCAGCTACCAGAAAAAGTACGGCATCGAGGATTCGCCGGATCTCTTTTTCCGAGATCTGACCGACTGGTCGGTGGTCGAGACCAACGGCTTTCCGCCCTATCGCTATAACGACCGCGAGATCATCCGTGCCTTCGCCGACAACAGCGTGCCGGCGTTCGACTGGCTGTTGGCGCACGGCGTCAAAGTCATCGACCGGCCGCCGAACAAAGTCGGCCATGAGATCGGCGTTTCGGCGCTGCGCACCATGCAGATCGACGTCTGCGACTGGCCGATGGTTCATACCGGCGGACCGGCCGATCCCGGCGACGACGAAATCCGCGCCGGCGCCGGCCTGATGCGGCCGCTCGAAGCGGCGGCGCGCAGGTGCGGCGTCGACATTTTGCTCAAGCATCGCATGACCGCGATCCACCGCGAGAGCCCAAATTCCGGGCGCGTGCTCGGCATCGCCGTCGACGACGACGGGGCGACGCGCCATATCCGCGCCCACAAGGCCATCATCATCGCCACGGGTGGTTCAACGGGAAATGTCAATTTCCGCCGCATGTTCGATCCGCGGCTCACGGAAGAATATTGCGGGCTGGCCGGCATGCCGTGGTCGGATCAGGACGCCAGCGGCGAGATCGCCGCCATGGCGGTCGGCGCCTCGCTGTGGGGCCTGTTCAATTACACCGGCGAGTTCGGCTCCGGCATCACCAAGCCCGGCGCGATCGGCTGCCAGTACGGCTATGTGAATGTGCGCTGGCATCCGGGCAGTGCGGTGTTCGACAAGGCGCGCGCCATCGGCCTGCCGGTGAGGGACTGGCAGGACGTCATCCTGGTCAACATGATGGGCAAGCGCTTCTACGACGAGACCGCGGGCCATTTCAATTACAATACCTATCAGAGCACCAATCCCTACGATCCCTACAGCTACCTCAACGCCAAAAATCAAAAATACGATCCGAGCAATTTCATCAATGCGGCGCTTGCCGGCATCGGCGACGACCACAATGGCGGCGGTCCGATCTGGGCGATCTTCGATGCCGACGCCTGCGTCCGCGAGCGATGGATTCCGCAGCCGCCGCAGGTCGATAGCGACGCCGGGTTTTTCTTCACCGCCGGCAGCGTCGAGGACCTCGCCGGCAAGATCAAAATGAAATACCAGCGCGTGCCCATGCCGCCGCAGAATCTCGCTGCCACGGTGGCGCGCTATAATTCCTTCGTCGACGCCGGCAAGGACGTCGACTTCGGCAAACCGAAGCCGCGCCATAAGATCGCAACGCCGCCGTTCTATGCCGCCTGGGCAACGCCGGTCATTCACGACACCCGCGCCGGCTTGCGTATCAATGCGCGCTGCCAGGTCGTCGACATGAACGGCGAGGTGATCCCCGGCCTTTATTGCGGCGGTGAATCGGCCGGCGGCTTTTCCATGCACGGCCTGCCGCGGGCGATCTGCCAGGGCCTCATCGCCGGAAAAAATGCAGTAACGGAAAATAGTCCGGCTTGACCGTGGAACTTGCACTCGTCGTTCGCTGTGGCGGCGAGGTGTGTCTGACCGGTTCGCCGGGCGGCAGTTTCAGCAAGTCCGACACTTTGACGAAGCTGTAACCCTCCGACCGGAGCCTCGTAATGATGTCCGGCAAGGCGTCCGCAGTTGCCGGCGCATTAGGGCCGCCGTGCATGTGAAGAACGACGATGCTTCCCGGATGGACGTGCGAGACGACGTCGGAGGCGACCCATTTGGGACTTTTCTCGAACGCATCGGCGCCGTCGACGTCGCCGCCGATCACCGTGTAGCCCTGGTCTTCGACGGTTCTCAGGGCTTGCGCATCGGAGCAAAGTCCGGGAAATCGGAAATACTTCTTGTACGACACCGCGTATCGCTTGAGCAGATCGTCGGTCTTTTGCACCTCGGCGGCTTGTCTTGATTCCGGGATCGGAAACAATCCGTAGCACGGCGAATGAAACGCGCCGTGCGAGTAGCTGTGATTGCCGAGCTCAAAAAGCGGATCGGCGGCCAAGTCCTTGACCGCGTCGCTGTAAGTCTCGATCCACAGTCCGGTCAGGAACAATGTCGCCGGCACTTTGTCCTGGCGAAGGACCGCGATGACTTTGTCGTTGTACCAGGATTTGACGCGCTTGTTTTTCAACTCGCGCAGCATGCCTGGCGTCATGTCGGCATCGAAGGTCAGGGCAACGATCTTTTGACTCGTTGCCGCATGATCGAAACTCGCGGGCGGGGCGGTCGACGCTGCCGCCGGCCGGGATGCAGCGAGAATCGCGTACAACGGTAGAAGCGCGATCGTTGCCGATCGCCGACGTGATCTCCGCATCGGAAACCTAAGTCCCCGCTAGACCGTCGTCTGCGCCACGCCGCGCTTGGCGTTGAGCGCTTCCTTGGCGCCGTCCTTGAAGGCGACCTCGGGCGGCAGCACCACCGAGCAGGAGCGGATCTTGTGCTGCTCGGGATCGACGCCGGGCGGCGTCACGCCCTTCTCGACCAGCGCCTTGGCCGCACGCAGCAGCCGATGCCGGGCCATGATGATGCCGTTGTCGGTCGAGACCAGATTTTCCTTGGTGCGGTCGCAGATCGGACCCATGCTTTCCTGCAGCGACGCATCCTGCATGGCGAAGCCGGCGACGCCGCTGAACGTCTTGCCGGCCTTTTGCGCGGCGCGGTCAATCAGATAATCGTTGTCCTTGTTGGCGAGCGGCCGGAACGCGGCGTCGACCTTGCAATGCACGCCGGCGCCCTCCTTCATGGCGTCCACCTCGCCCTTGGTCAGCGCCCGCACCGGGTGAAAGTCATAGGACCAGGCCCAGCAGTTTTCGTCGTCGATCGGCACCCAGAAGTGGCCGTGGATCGGATGATCGCCGCGCGGCGGGATCATGGTGAAGCACGGCATCACCCACGGCGTGATGCGCCAGTAGTAATTGCCGTTCTCGGCGTTGCGCCGGGCGCCGATGAACAGCCCGCCTGGCTGCTCGACCACCTCGAAATAGGGCTGCATGTCGGCGAGGTTGTATTGGTTGCCCTTGGCGCCCTTGAATAATGGATCGGACCCGAGATCGCCGCGATGCAGGAAGGAGACGTGACTGGAATCAATCCCGCCTTCCATGGCCTGCAACCAGTTGGACTCCTGGAAGCGCTTCGAGGTGAAGGTCTGCTCCGGCGGCACCAGCGCAAATTCCCATTGCGGCAGCGGCGGCTTCTTGTCGGCGGGGCCCATGTAGGTCCACAGCACATCGCCGATCTTGACGAGCGGATAGGACGTCAGCTTGACCTTCCGGCAGAAGCCGCTTTCGACCGGCTCCGAGGGCACATCCACGCATTGGCCGGTCACGTCGTATTTCCAGCCGTGGTAGGGGCAGCGCAGGCCTTTGTCCTCGTTGCGGCCGAACCACAGCGAGACGCCGCGATGGGCGCAGAATTCGTCGATCAGCCCGAGCCGGCCCTTGCTGTCGCGGAAGGCGATCATGCGCTCGGACAGGAGCTTCACGCGCACCGGCGGGCAGTCGTTGGCGGGCAGCTCGCTCGCCAGCAGCGCCGGTTGCCAATAGCTGCGGAACAGCCGGCCGGCCGGGGTGCCCGGCCCGGTCTGCGTCAACAGATCGTTTTGTTCTTTTTTGAGCATTCGCGTCTCCCTGGCCGCTGTTGATTAGTCCGCCGCGCTGCGGTTGTTCCAACGGCTGTTTCCCGGATAATATGATAGTTACATACGCAATGAACAGCCCACCGACCTCTCCCCCGCAAACCCTGGTCCGCGTCTGCCACGTTAATGATGTGGAGCCCGGCCGCGTGCTCAAATTCGAGCACGGCGACCGCGCGCTCGCCATCTACAATGTCGACGGTCAATTCTTCGCGACCGACGATGCCTGCACGCACGGGCCCGGCTTGCTGTCGGAGGGCGAACTCTACGGCGACGTGATCGAGTGCAATTTCCACGGCGGGCAGTTCAACGTGCGCACCGGCGCGGTCGCAGGGCCGCCCTGCATGGAGCCGGTGAAGACCTACGCGGTCACCATCGAGGACAAGCAGGTCTTCGTCGCGCTTTAGATTCGCGCATGATCTGGTCTGAAAACCGGTTCCCACTTTTCGGGATCATGCGCCAGCTTCCTTCCGCACTGCGAAGCCCTTGATTTGCTTGATGCAAGTCAAGGACAGGGTCGCATGCGCCATGGACACTTTCCGGTACCAATCAGAAAAAAATTCGCGCGTGCCTTTAAGGCCGACCCGGAGAGGACAACGCCCATGAATATTGCCATCACCCGCAATTCCCAGGTGGTCTATGACGACTTGCGCGAATGGATCGTGCAAGCCGACAGGCTCGGCGAGTTGGTGCGCGCCGACGGCTATTCCTGGCAGGAAGACATCGGCATGGCGGCCGAGCTGTTGCAGCACGACGCCAATGCGCCGGTTGCGCTGTTCGACAACATTCCCGGCTATCCGAAGGGCTTCCGCGTACTGACTAACTTCTTCGGCGGCCGGCGGCAGAATATGACGCTCGGGTTCTCGCCCGATCTCAGTAAGGTCGAACTGTCGGAAGCCTTCCTCGCCGAATTCCAAAAAATCTCCGACTCGCCGTTGCCGTTCCAGGTGGTCGAGACCGGGCCGGTGATGGAGAACGTGATCGAGGGCGAGGCGGTCGACGTGATGCGTTTCCCGACGCCGGTCTGGCACGACCGCGACGAGGGCCGCCGCTACATCGGCACCGGCAGTTTCAACGTCACGCGCGACCCGGAGGACGGCTGGGTCAATGTCGGCACCTATCGCGTGATGATTCACGATGCCAAGCGGCTCGGCTTCTACATCTCGCCCGGCAAGCACGGCCGCATCCATCGCGACAAATATGCCGCGCTT
>DATJBH010000054.1:0-30631 GCA_035515455.1 Xanthobacteraceae bacterium | reverse complement strand
CGAGGAGCTCGACATGTTCGTCGAGCACCGCTCCACCGATTTCGGCATGGAGAAGACCCACATCGCCGGCGACGGCGTGGTCACCGGCTTCGGCACGGTGAACGGCCGCACCGTGTTCGCCTTCGCCAAGGATTTTACGGTATTCGGCGGTTCGCTGTCGGAGACCCACGCCCAGAAGATCATCAAGATCCAGGACATGGCGATGCGCGCCCGCGCCCCGATCGTCGGCCTGTTCGACGCCGGCGGCGCCCGCATCCAGGAAGGTGTCGCCGCGCTCGGCGGCTACGGCGAGGTGTTCAAGCGGAACGTCATCGCGTCGGGCGTCATCCCGCAGATTTCGGTGATCATGGGCCCCTGCGCCGGCGGCGACGTCTATTCGCCGGCGATGACCGATTTCATCTTCATGGTCCGCGACACCAGCTACATGTTCGTCACCGGCCCCGACGTGGTCAAAACCGTGACCCACGAGATCGTCACCGCCGAGGAGCTCGGCGGCGCCTCGGTGCACGCCACCAAATCCTCGATCGCCGACGGCGCCTACGACAACGACGTCGAGACGCTGTTGCAGATGCGCCGGCTGATCGATTTTCTCCCCGCCAATGCGACCGCCGGCGTGCCGGAATGGCCGTCGTTCGACGACGTCGAGCGCGTCGAGCCGTCGCTCGACTCGCTTGTGCCCGACAATCCCAACAAGCCTTACGACATCAAGGAACTGATTCTCAAAGTCGTCGACGAGGGCGACTTCTTCGAATTATCGGAAGCCTTCGCCCGCAACATCGTCACCGGCTTCGGGCGGATCGCCGGCCGCACCGTGGGCTTCGTCGCCAATCAGCCGATGGTGCTCGCCGGCGTGCTCGATAGCGACGCCAGCCGCAAGGCGGCGCGCTTCGTGCGCTTCTGCGACGCCTTCAATATCCCGATCGTCACCTTCGTCGACGTGCCGGGATTTCTGCCCGGCACCGCGCAGGAATATGGCGGCCTGATCAAGCATGGCGCCAAACTGTTGTTCGCCTATTCGCAATGCACGGTGCCGCTCGTCACCGTGATCACGAGGAAGGCCTTCGGCGGCGCCTATGACGTGATGGCAAGTAAGCACATCGGCGGCGACGTCAATTACGCCTGGCCGACGGCGCAGATCGCGGTGATGGGCGCCAAGGGCGCCGTCGAGATCATCTTCCGCGCCGATGCCGGCGACGCCGAAAAGATCGCCAAGCGCACCAAGGAATACGAGGAGCGCTTCTTGTCGCCCTTCATCGCCGCCGAGCGCGGCTATATCGACGACGTCATCATGCCAAGCGTGACCCGCTCGCGCATCGCCCGAGCGCTGGCGATGCTGCGCACCAAGACCGTGGAGATGCCGCCGCGGAAGCACGATAATTTGCCGGTGTGATCTCCTTCATCGCCCCGCATGCGGGGAGAGGTCGCGAGCGAAGCGAGCGGGTGAGGGGCTTTTGATGCCGACGGTTCTGCGCTGGGGACCTTATCGTGCCTTCTTTTATTCGAACGAAGGCGACGAGCCTGCGCACGTTCATGTCCGCAGCGGCGATAAAGAAGCCAAATTCTGGCTCCATGATGTGACCGTCGCTGTGAATGCCGGGTTTCCGGCCCATGAGATCGGCGATATCATTCGCCATCTGAGAGAGAATCGAGACACCTTGTTGCGAGCCTGGCATGAGCACTTTGGAGCTTGAAGTTGGCGATCTAAAGCCGCGAGCGGTGGAGTTCACCGCGAGCGAGCTCGTCGTCACGCTCGCCGACGGACGCAAGATCGCAACGCCGCTCGACTGGTATCCGCGGCTGCTGCGCGCCTCGGCGGCGGAGCGGGCCAGTTTCGAGATCATGCCGATGGGCGTGCATTGGCCGGCTATCGATGAGGACCTCAGCATTGCCGGCATGTTGAAGGGACAGCGCGGGAAGTAGCTGCGCTTGCGATGCCGTGCACCAAGACCGTAGGATGGGTTCAGCGAAAGCGAAACCATCATTCAGCCGCGAGGCGGCATGGATTGCCGGGTCAAGCCCGGCAATGACTCACGGTGAATCGTCATGGCCGGGCTTGTCTCGGCCACACCCTTATGAAATCAAAGGATTTTCTGACCTGATACCACACGAATACCACACATTGAGTTGCGTTTGCCGTGATTAGATACGGCAGTTTCGACGGGCCGCGCACTATGCTAGACCTTCGCCATGGACTTCAATGGCGTGTGTGAAAACCGGCGCATCCGGGCAGTGGATAAAGCGTTGCTGTTGTCGCCGTCGCGGGCGGCCGATTTCTTGGGCATCGGCCGAACCAAGTTGCTCGCGCTCGCCAAGGCGCGCCGCGTCAAGGCCGTGCGTGAAGGTGAGCGCATTTACTTTGTGCGGGCTTCCCTGATCGAATATCAGGAAAGCTTGCCGCCGCGCTCCTAACCCTGAATCAACCATATCGTAAGATCGGTCCCGGCTACTCGCGCCGGGCGTGTTACCTTTTGGGCGTGCACGTACACGTGCGCCATGGCTTTGACGGGCCGTGCAAACCGAAAGGACTTCCACATGCAAGACGTAACCGACTTGCTTTTGCACGTCGCGCAATCACGGCGCACGCTGCAAATGGCACGTGACGCGCAATCGCGCCTGTCACGCTACCGGAGCTTTGACGGCGCGGTGTTGGCCCTAGTCGCCAACGTCCGAACCGCTGAGGCCAATCTAGCCGACGCCATCGAAAGAGCGGGCGGACAAATCAGCGACGGCGAAAGCGTGCTCACGTGCGAGTACAGCGACCGCCGGGCAACGCCTCGCCCGCAATTCATCGTGCACAAGATCGGCGAGCAACCGAAGGGACGCCGCGACGCATTCGCGGCGTGATCTTGCGCGCCCGCCGGGTAGTTGACGCTACCCGGCGGACGACTTCGCGCGGCCCGCTCAAAAGAGGCCGAAAGGACCCTCCCGAACCGCAGCCGCACGCGAATCAATCCTAGCACAGCACGGCCGTTGACGCGGCCCCGAAAGGAAAACCCGATGTGTGATCTTCGCTTTGAAGGCGACGGCAGCATGGTGCTGATCCGTCCGCTAACCGATGCCGGGCTTGATTGGCTTGGCGACAACGTAGAATCCGAACCGTATCAGTGGCTCGGAAACGCGCTCGCATGTGAGCGGCGCTACGCTTTCGACATATACCTAGGCGCGTTGAATGACGGATTGGCGGTGCAACAATGATCGCCGTCCCCGTCATCATTGCCGCGCTCGCGCTCGGCTACATTGTCGGCGCGGCGCACGCGACCGGCCGCATTCATGACCGCAAGTGCAGTGAATGGACTGCGGACCTTCGCGCCCGTGCGATGGCCCCGGCCTTCGCGCCGCGAATCGAGCCGCCGACAATCGACTTGCGCCCGCTCGCGGATGACGCGGAAGTCGCGATGTTTGAGCGCGAGCTTTCCGGCGCGGTGTTGCAATGAACAACCGCGCGACAAAAGAGGCCATCGCTGCCCTGTGCGACCTGTGGGGCATGACGGTGCATTTTGAAACGACGCGCGGCAATCACACGCGCGTCACCATGCGAACGCGCAAGCTCGCCGAACCGGCGCAAGCCGTGATGTACATCGCGGGCACGCCTAGCGACTGGCGCGCCGTGCACAACAATCTGAGCACGGCGCGGCGGCTCTTGCGCGCACTGGCAACGGCCGGACCCGGCGAGCGCGTGAAGGCCGGGCCGCACTTCATGATGCCGCGCGCATGATCGCGCGAGCAATCATCGTTTTGTCGTCTATGACGGCACTGTCATTGCTGGCAACGCGAGAGTTGTTCGCGTTGCTGGCAATCGTTTTTGTCGCGGCGTTTTTGTTCGCGTTGGGCGTGATCGGTTTGACGGCCGATCTAATCCGAAAGGGCAAACAAAATGGAGCTTATCGCCGTTAGCATGATTGCGGTCACGGTCGCGGTTGAAAACGCGAGCGTGTTTGAAGCGGTCAAACGCTACCTTGAACTTGAAGCCGCGTGCCTCATTCCCGGCGGCGAGGCGTGGCGGCCAAACATGAAGCAAGCCGAACGCGAAGCCGTCGATTTGATCGCGCGCCACGGCGGCACCGTTCGGCTTGGCCCGCTCACGGTTGAATCGCATGTCGCCTTTGAGGGCGAGCGGGAAATCGGCCGATGGTTCACCATCAAAGGACCGGCGGGCGCGCTCGGCATCTTGACGGATGCCGCCAACACATCGGCGCACACAAAATTGCGCACGCCTTGGAAGCACGGCCTTGCATGGGAGGATAACGGTTATCTGTTCGGAACGCGCGACGGCAAGCGCACCGCGCGAAAGGCGGTGCGGTCATGAGCTTCCTTCAATGGTACATGGCAACAGTGATGCCCGTCGCCGCGCTCGCCGACATTGCCATCATGATCGGCGGCGTTGCGTATGTCGCGGTCAAGCTCCGCAAGCGTCGGATGAAACGCTTTTCATCCGATGAAAGCGGCGTTGCGGCGGTAGAGGCCGCTATCGTCATGCCCGTTGTGCTGGTCATGTTCTGCGGCGCGATGGTGCTCGCGCAAGCGATGAATCAAAAGACCACGGTCGCCTATGTCGCTGAGGCGTGCGCGATGGCCGGTGCTCGCGTGCTCGCCCAAGGCGGCAACCAAACTCAAATCCAAGCCGCCGCGCAATCCGTGTTTGATGGCAACAGCGGCCTATGGATTTTCGGCGCGCAACCGTCGCTGCAATCCGTCACGCTCAATGGAAACAACGTCGTGGTGACGGTCGCGAGCACAAGTGCGCCGATCTTTCCATTGCCCGGCTTTGGCACGTTGGCCGCGACCGCGACGGCGACCGATTAGGAGGATGGAATGAGCGGCTTTCGCATTATGATCCTCTCGCCAGAGGAAGCGGCGAAGCGCAGGCGTGAGCGCGAGCAACGCCAGATTAGGGAAATGTCAGCAAAGTTGCGCGAGCTTCGCGGCGAGCCGCCGCGTTCAATGGAAGGCCCGGCGGACATTTTGTTGCTGGCACCGGGAGGCAAGCGCCATGACAACTAAATTGACGCCTTCGCAACTCGCCGAACTATCGCAATGGCCGAACCGCCGGACCCCGCCGCCCGATCAAGCAACGCGCGACCGTATGCGCGCCGGACTTGACGCGCGCATTGCGGAATCAAAAGCGGAAGGGCACACCGTTGGCCGCTTCCGCGATCTTGAAATCAAAAGCCGCGCGACCGGCGACAAGGTTGTCATAAGCTCGCCGTGGTACTCTCGATTTTTCAGGGTAGGCAGATAGGAGGCACCGATGCCATATAGCGCATTCCTTCGCGCGCTGAGCCGCAACAAGGCGCTTGCCAGTGCGGGCGGCTTCCTGCTTGGCCGCGCGGCCATCGGCGGCAATCTATTCGCGCAACTCGCGTCCCTATGGACCATCGGCCAATATCAGGACGCGAAAGCGGACAAGGCGCGAGCGGCGGCACGGCTCGCGGCCGTTCAAACCGGCAAGACTGATCCGGCCTGCGCTGATCCGAACTCGCCCGAATGTATCGACCACGCCAAGGCGGCGGCCGTGCAAGCGGGCGTCAACGCAATGCGCGATGATCGGCGGCTATCGCGACCCGTTGCGTGGTTGCTCGCCTTCGCCGTGTTCTGCGGAATGCTTGTGATCTTCAAAATTCACGGCTGACAAAAACGGCCGCCGGAATTTCGGCGCGGCCGTCCGCCCCGGTTGCTTGCGGATTTTTCACGCGGAATCATTGAAAGAAATGGCCTAAGCGTAGCTTGATGCGCGGGTGCAATTTAACCGGGTTGCGATTTTAGGTCCCGCCCGTTAAATCTCACATCGTTCGGCATTGGCAGGCAGTGATTGCCGCCCGCGAAGCGTGAAGCGACGCGCTCGCCGTTCAAAAAAAGTCCCCCCGTCCTATTTGGAGCGCGCCATGCCCCGCGAGCGCCGCACTGCGCTTTTTCCGGTTGCTGTTTCGCCCGCACGTGCGGCCGAATCGCTCGGCATTCATCCGCGCGAAATCGGCGAGGCCATCAAGAGCGGTGAGCTTCGCTGCTACGTCAAAGGCATCCGCCGCCGCGTGCTGGTCGCCGATCTAACAGAGTGGGTCCGCAACACTTGGAAAGAGGTTCGCCATGCCAATCAACGTTGATGATGGAATCTTGATGGCGCTTCGCGAAGCCGGATCGAGCGATGCGCAGATTGCCGACGCAAAGCTTGTGCTCGGCTCGCTGTGTCGGATGGAAGGAACGAATTGCGTGCTGGTCGAAACCGGCGCGCCGCTGGAATCCGACAAGTCAATGGAGTGGTTGCGAGCAAACAAACCGCATTTGCTTCCGGTCAATCACGCGGACGCTGATAAGGCGTTCGCTGGCACCGGCAACAAGACGGCTGCGGCGCGTTTGATCCGCGACCTTGGCAAAGCGGAAGCCGACCGCATCGCGCAAACTTATGGAAAGGCGCACGCGCTCGACAACAAGCCGGGAATCGCGCCGCATCAGAAGCAACAAAAAGACTGCAAGCCGAATGACCACAAGGGCAACCCGTGGTCAAGCGCCGGATGGTCGGTCACGAAACAAGGCCAGCTAGTGCGGAGCCTTGGACTTGAAAAAGCGTCGGCGATGGCTCGCGCGGTCAATTCGCACATCGGAGCGACGCGGCCAAGCATGTGAAGTCCCCCGTCTGTAGGAGCGTATGAGTGCGGATCAAGCAAGAGACAGCCACGGGCGATTTGCAGGCGGCGCGGAAGCGCAGGCGCGTAACAGCGGCCGGAATCCGGTTGCGGCTCACGCGGGCAATCAAAGCGTCGGCACGCATGTTTCGGCGAGCGGCGATTTTACTCGCGACGCTCGCGGACATGAACCGACAAGCGGCTATCAGGTCGCGGGCGCTGGCGGCAAGTACATGGGCCAATGGACCGACCCGCGCACCGGAAAAGTTTATCGGGAGCGAAGCCAAAACGTCCAATCGCTCGCGCTCGCAAAGTCAATGGGACGTAGGCTGAATCAAATCGCGATTTGGGACAACAAAAACCATCGCGAGATTGCGACACACGGCACGGGAGAGTGACATGGCAGACAAGTTTATCGGTGATTCTGATCGGCCGCGTGCGCCATTTCAGAAAGAAGCAACGCGCCTCACATCCGCAGATGTGAATGCGGAAGGCAAGCGGCCCGAAGCGAAACCGGCAGGCGGGCGCGTGATCGGCGACCCTGATCGGCCGCGTGCGCCGTGGCAGAAACCGGCAACGCGGATCGTACCGGGAGAGTGACATGCGCAAGCTCAAAGTCGGCGAAGTTCGGGAAGGCCGAATCCCAATCATCGGAAAGGACGGCACCACGCGCGGCGTTGTCGGCCCGCGTGCGACCACGGCGACCGTGAGCCGCTTCCTAGGCCATCCGAACGCGCGCCTTGGCACTCACGGCGGGCGCAAAGCTTGGATTGAGCAAGGGACCAATTCGCGACCGCGCCCCGTGCGACGCCCGGCCGCTGACTTCAAGAACAGCAAGGGGAGCGTGCGGGCGTGACCGTTCCATATCGCCAGCGGAAGGAATCGCATGACGCATGGGACCGCTCGCCGAACGGCAAGGCGTGCCATCGGCGCTACTACAAAAGCGACCACGGGCGAAAGATCGGAAGGGAATACAAGCGAATGCGGCGAGCTTTGGCGAAGGCCGTAGGGAAGTGATCGGCCGCCGGGCACTGAGATAGCGCGGCATCGGAAATAACGCACCACGGTCGATTTGTGGGGCACGATTTTAGAGGGAATGGGAGAACAAAATGGCAAAACGGCTCAAAACAGGTGTCGGCCACGATGGCCGCATGAACGCAATCGCCCGGCCGGGCGAGGCCATTCATGACGTGCACCACACGCCCGCGCTCGCGCGGAATCAGGAAGCGCAGCAACACACGAATGCGACGCTCGGCAAGCCGGGCAAGCCGAAAGGCTACGCGGTTTCGCTGCACAACGGCATGACCGAACAGCAACGCAAGATGACTGGCATGGGGCATCCGATGGCGGGCGCGCCGGACGCGGCGAGCGCAAACCCGCTTGATCCGACCGTGCCCGGCAAACGCTTGACGCCAGTGCAGCCCGTGCCGGGTATGCGCTCGCGTTCCAATGACAGCCTTGGCGGCTCAAAGCCGGGCGAGAATCACATGCGCGGCAAGCCGGACGTTGACGCGATGCGCTCGCTTGGCGCGGCCGTGCTCGCGGAAGCTCTTTGCAACAAGTGAGCGTGACCGATGGCCTATCAGTCACCATTCCACACGGGCAACCGGACCCCGCCGCCGGATGAAGCGACGCGGGCGCGGATGCGCGCGAACTTGGAACGCAACATCGCGGAGTCGAAATCGAAAGGCTACGGCCCGGCGCGGTTCGATGATCTTTTGAAGCCGCTCAATCAAAAAGCGAAAGAGACGCTTGCCGACAAGATCGCTGAGAACATGCGGCAGAGCGAAGGCAAGACCGGCAAAAAGAAGGGGCCGACAAAAGGCGAAATCAAAAAGGCGGCGAAGGCCGGTAAGGTTTTGGTCGCGTCACTGCCGAGCACATGCTTTAGCGAATTGACGTGGCAAGCAACAAGCGATGACGGCATGGACGGAATCGCAACGGGCACGTTCATAAACAAGACGCAAGGCACATGGGATTGGGATTGCGACTTGGAAACCTTCCTTGAATGGACGCAATCCGGCTCGCTTGGCGAGTTTTTCAACGCTGAGATTAGGTGAGTGTCATGGACGCAACAATGCAAGGCGCACTGTATCGGAATCGGCGGCGGCGGCAGTCGCGCCAAATTCTGCAATCGCTCACGCCATGGTCAACCGGCCTTGTCGTGACCGCCGGTCAATACGTGTCGAGTGAGAACGGCACGGCCGCATTCAAAGCGACCACAAGCGGCACCACGGGCGCGACCGCGCCGACCGGGCAAACCACGAATGACGGCGGCGTGATTTGGGTCCGCGCCGACATTCAATCGCTACTGCAATTCCTGAATACGTCCCCGCCGACGCCATAACAACCGATGGAGGATCAAATGGCACGCCAAGTTGACACTACCGCGAAGGGCAACGCGACCGGACCAAAGATCGGCCCGACGCCCGCGCCGACAAAGAAAGTCATTCCGACCGCGCCGGATCAAGTGACATTCGTGCGCAAGCCGTCGCCCGCTGGTTACGGGATGAATGGCGACGCTTCGCCGTCGTCGCTCACGCCCGGACAACAGCGGTTGTCGCCGATGGCCGCGAATCTGAAAGCGTCATCCGACGATGGCGAAGGCGTGCTTGATACCGTGATCGCCAAGGGCACCGCTCGCGTTGACACGGAAGTCACGGGCCAGTTGCGCGACATTGCCGCGAAGGGACTGCCGCCCGCGTTCGGCATGAAAAATCCGAACGCGAATCCGGCGACGGTGCCGAGCACCAATCTAGGCGGTAGCAATGGCACCGTGGCGCGCAAGCCGGGCGCGTGAATTGATCGCCGACCAGCGCACCGCTGCGGAGCGCCGCGTTAGCGATTTGATCCTTGCCGGAATCATCGGTCGCACGCGGCCGGGATGGGCGGGCGAGCGCACGGCGGAAGTGATGCAAGAGATTTTGCGGAATAGTCCGCCGCTACCATGGGAGAATTGACCATGACGCCACAGTTGTTTGACCAGCGCGGGAAGTTCACGCCGCTTGATGCCGACGCGCTCGCGAATCTCTCGCCCGAACGGCAATCGCTTTATCAGGATGTTGCTGACGCGGCGGCCGATTTGGAACGTGCGGACGCGGACCTGAAAGACGCAACCGATCATGTCGCCGAATGCGTGCGCGCCGTTGCGGATGCCGAAAAGGCGACGGCGGCAAGTCGGCCGACGTTCCATGATCTTTGGAAAGCGACCTACGGTCGGCCACGCCAACAGCGTGCCCAACCGACCGGAGGGACCGCCGGGTAACTCGCGGTGAAAGCCGTTCGCGGAATACGCGGTGAATCGTCTTGAGCCATGGACCTTCCCGCCGCGTATGAAGTCCAACGGCTGAGCGAGGCCCGGCGGTTCAAAAATTCAATTTCGTCGCGCCAGTTCGCGCCGTTTCCCGTTCGGTCCTCGGAATCCTGATCGCGCGGAATGGCGAGCGCAAGGCGGCGAAGCGGCCCGGCTCACGCAACGTTTTGACCGGGCCGCACTAAAACACGGTTGCCAACGCGCAACGCGGGGCGCGTTGCAGCCGCGCAGCGGCCCGGTTGCGTTTTGAGCAAGAGCGACAACCGGGCCGCACCAATTCGAGTGAGTGACATGGCGGACTTTTTGGAAACGATCTTGGAGCCGAAGCAACAACGCGACCCGAACACGACAAGCGGCGCGTGGCTTGTTGTCGGCATCCGCGCCAAAAATTCCGCTGAGCTTGAACAGCGCGAGGCCGAATATCTGAAAACCGACTTGCTGCCCATTCCATTCTATTCGGCGAGCGGCGAGCTTGAGCCGCTGACCAAACAGGACAAGGCGCAATTGAAAAGCCACGGAATCACGGTCGAGGAATACGAAACGTTGGTCGGAAAGGAAATCCCATGAACAAGCTCATTGAACTTAGCGGCGAGCTTCGCGCGTCGGCAATCATGATGGCCGCTCGCGAATGCGTCGCCAACGGCGAGCGCGTGACGCCCGCCACGCTTCGCGCACGGTTGCCGGAAGCTCGCTTCCCGAACCTTGGCGAGATTGGCGAGGATGAAGCGGAAGCCGCATTCGCGATAATCGAGGCAGAGGCCGAACAGCACGCGGCGACGTTTGAAGCCGAGCAACCGGCCGAACAGCAAGCCGCGCCCCAAGCCGACACTCCGCAACCGGAAGCGCCGACAATGCCGCCAGCCGAAGCGGTTGAAAATCTGCGGCTCGCTTCCGTCGCGCTCGCCAATGCACGCGCGGCCGTGACCACAGCAACGAACTTGCGGAATCGAGCGCGCGAGCGTTTGGCATCGGCGGTTCAAGCTTGGCAAACCGGAATGCCGCGCATGACGCGCGATCAAGCCGCGCGCGAAGTGATCGCGACCTATCAGGCGACACGTGCCGAGCAAGTGCGGAGCATACAGCCCGGCCCTAGCGTGATTGATCGGGTTGCCGCCAATCAGCGCGGCGGCCCGGCGGCATGGGGCAACTTCCGGCGCGGCGCGAGCACCGTTCGCGGCGCACCGAACTTCGATCCGCGCAAGGGTCCCGTCGCCAAGCTTCCGAGCCAACGGTGATGCGTCATGATCCGGTCCCCCGAAAACTTGGTCAAGGTGCTTGACTGCTTGACCGTGAATCCGTCGCCGACTGCCGCCGCGCGTGCTATCGGCGCGAGCAACAAAATCGTTTGGATTTGGGGCACGCAAAGCGCAGCCAAGGCGGCGGAAGGCGTGCCGATTGAGGAAAGCGGATTTGGTGTGCGCTGGCCCGACCCGGACGGCCCGCTTGTTTGGTTTCATGAAGCATTCCAGCAAGCGACAAAAATTTTTCTTGCGCTCGCATCAATGGAGCATATGGCGCTGATCGGCCCCGATGCCGGTCACAAGAAAGTCGCGCGCGATGGTTCGGGAAAAATCACGTTCAAGGTTGATCTAAAAGTCGCCAGCGACGCGATGCAAATGGATGACTTCACATGGGAGCTTATCTATGGCACGCGGCCCAAGACGGACATTTTTGCGCGCGATGAAGATGGCTGTTTGATCCCGGACGTGTACACCGAACCGTTGCCCGCTCAATTGAGAATCCATTTGCTCCGCTCGCTGTTGCCGTCGCAATTCAATCCCGAACAGCGCAGCACAAGCGACGTGCACCATCATGGCGGCGTGCTTATGATCGGCGAGCACAAGCCGCGTTCGGCGCTTCGCGATGATCTTGAATCGAGGCTCGCCCGCATTCGAGCCGCGAAGGATGGCGAGCGCGTCACAAGGCCATCGGGTCCGGTTGAAGTGTTCGGCCGTGGCGATGGCGGCCCGACTGAGCGCGTGAACAACGCGGCGGGCGATGATGCTTCAAGGCCGTTGAACGAACACCCGCGCGCCTATCAAGCGCCCGCTGCATTGCCGCCGCCCGAAAAGCCGGTGCCCGACTATTCGCGACGCCCGACAAAGAATCTCGACGCGAGCGACCGCAAGGGAATGCCGCCCGGCGGCTTCTCACAGACAACGGGGCGGCCGACATGACGAAGCGCCTGCACCACGTTGAATACGAAAGCTTGCGCGACCGCGTTGCCGTCGAATTGGCCGTGCGCCGTGCGAAGCCTAATCCGGCCGCGCGTCCGGCGGCGAATGGCTCGCCAGCATTGAAGGCGTTGCGCGCGAGCTTGAAAACCGCGAGCGGTGCCGAACGCGAACGCATTGCCCGGCTGATCGCTCGCACCGAATCACTGTACCGCCCGCCGTCCCTGCCGCCGCCAACGGCCAAGCGTGAGCCGAAGGCGCGCCAGTATTTGCGGGCGGGCACGATCAAGGCTTGCGCTGCCGAGCTTCTACAGTGGCGCGGCGCGGACGGCAGGGGCATGGCCTATGACGCCATTCTAGGGCGCGTGCTCGCCAAATTCCCGACCGTGCCGAACGGCGGACGCAAGGGAAAGCCAACTGGCTTCGGCTTTAAGGATTTAGAACGCCTGAGCGCGGAACTATTGGAGCGCGGTTACAATCTCCCGCCGCGTCCCCGACGCGCTAAGAAGGCCGCTGGCGAGCGTTCCGCGCGGCCGGTCACTGATACCGGCAAGCCGACGCGAGCAAACAGCCGCCAGAATACGGCCGGGCGCGCCAGCATCAAACGGGCGGCATAGGTGACGCCATGGCTTTATACGAAAAAGAACAAAGAACATGGACAGCGGAATCGCGTGAGCTTAAAAGAACAGCGGCCCGGATTGGAGCCGGGCCGCTTGAAACGGTTGTTAGCGCAACCGCCGACCAAAGCAACGGAATGAGGGTCCGATGCCGTCTCCTACCTACATAGCCCGGACTCCCCCGTCAAGCGCCGATTTGTGCGAAGCCGGAAACGCTTTGGAGCGCGCCGACTTTATCGAGTGCGCAGCCGAATTGCGCGGCACTGATTTTTTCGTCATGCACCATCCGGCGCTTGATGCTTATCGCGAAGTGCAGCGGCGCATCACAGATTGCCATCGGCCGCCGACGCTAGACGCCAAGCATCCAAACAAACACATCAAAGCCGCTCGCGCTCATTTTGAGGGCTTGAAGCGATACTATGCCGAGCGTTTGCAAAATCGAGAACAAGGCGGCCTGCGGCGTTTGGTCAATGCGTTCTATTTGATGGCCCGCGCGCGTTCCGATTTGCTCGCCTTGGAATATCAGGCGAAGCGCCGCACGTCTCAGAATCGCGAAGCCAACAAGGTTAAGAGAGACGCCGAACGCCGCAAAACGTTTGGTGCGCTCGGCTTGGCGTGCTAAAGGACCCGTGCCATGAACAAAGAACTTTCCCCGGCCGAACGTTTCCGAATGGCGCTTGACGGCTATGTCGGTTGCCAGTCGCCTTACTGCTTTATCCGCCGCGCGGACAAGGCGATGCTTGCGCCGCACTCTTTTAACATGCTGCACAATCGCACCGTGAACGCCATCGTTGGCTTGCCCGCCCGCTATAAGGACAACGCCGCGAAGTTCGCGATTGCGTCGCCAGCATTCAACGTTGTGGAATCCATTTGCTACCGGCCGGACGGCGCGCCGATCATTGACGGCAAATTCAATATGTGGACCGATCCGGGCATCGAGGCACTTGCCGAGAAGCCGGAAATTTTCCTGCGGCACATGCGCTACCTGATTCCGAACGATGCCGAGCGGCATTTGTTGCTCGCGTGGCTCGCTTGGATTGTGCAGCATCCCGACCAAAAGGTCATGTTTGCCATTCTCATTGTCGGTCGCGGCGGCACCGGCAAATCGTGGCTCGGCAAGGTGATGCAGCGTCTATTCGGCAAAGACAATGTTGTGATGCTGGAAAAAGAGGACGCGCTCAAGGAAATCTACAACGGCTTTTCTGAGAACAAGCGTTTCGTGTTTGTGCATGAGACGCCAGCGAAGCAGATGGCAGAGATTGCCGACAAGCTTCGCGGCCTGATTACCGAATCTGAAATTCAGGTCCGCCGGATGCACATGGAACGCTACCCGGCGGACAACTTCGCGAATCTCATGATGATCGCCAACGAGCAAGTTGAATTGAAGCTCACGAATCGACGTTGGGCAATCATCAGCGCGAACGATGATCCGGTAGGCGTTGACGACAACGGCCAGCCGACGCCCGCTCACAAGGCGTACTATGATCGGCTTTGGAACGTCATCCCCGAAGATGGTTCGGTCACTGACGAATTGCGCCGCATCCTCCATTATCTGCAAACGTTGCCGCTCGACCATCCCAAGGTCGCATTTGATCGTTTGGTGCCGCCGATGACCGCGACCAAAAAGGAAGCGGCAAGCATTGGCGAAGATGGCGAGCGCACCATTGCATCATTCGTGTTGGAGGCTCGCGAGAATCGCGAAGGACCCTTCCGCTTTGATCTATTCACGCAAGAAGAAGTTGCCGAGCACTGCGGCGGCACCGTTGGGCACGCGCTCAGCGACGCCATGACGGAAGCCGGATGCCGCAAGCTCCGCTACCCGAACGGCGGCGATGTGCAATTGCGGCTCGGCACCGGCAAGGCTCGCCGACTGTGGGCGCGCAGCAAGACGATTGCCGAGCGGTTCGCAAAGGCGAGCGCGGTCAAAATCTCGGATGCCTACAAGGCCGAACACAAAGGCGTCGCCAAGGTCCCGCCGATGCCCGGCGCGGACACGTCGCCAGATTTTGAGTGAGGCTTGCCGGTGCGACGGCATGTCGCGCGAGCGCGAGCCGCGCTAACGGTCGCGCCGACTGCCCGCCGGTCAAGCGTGCCGTCACACTGTTGCGTCACAGTGACCGTTGTCAGGCGGTTACGCTATATAGTGAGCGTGCCGGGAAGCCATATAGGTCAACGCTATTCGCGTAATTGAATCATCACTGTGATGTTACACTGTGACAGTCTCTAAGACTGATTAGACCCGGATCATGGTTCAATTGCACCGCGAACGCCCGGCGCGGCGCGTGGCCGATGCGGCCTGAATGGGTGTCCTAGGAAGGCTCGCTATCGTTAACAATTTGGAGCCAACGCCAGCGCGCCGGGATGGCCTCGCCGACGCCAGCGCAAGGCGTGTGTGGTACTGGCGCGCCTCGCCGTGTGGTACTGGCGCGCTCAAACGCCAAAAGCCTTTGCGCATCAATGAAGCGTGGCCGCGCCTATACCGGCCATGAGGCTCTTGAACTATCCCCCACCGGCCGGGACGGTGCGCAGCGAGCTACGGGGTAGGCAAAGGAACTGCCCGGCAATGGCAAAATGTTGTGTCCCCCTTAGCTATGCGCTCGCGCAGCCAAACAATCGCAAAAAAGAATTTTTCTAGAAAGAACAACCAATTTCGGGCCGAATTTTCTCACTGACTGTTCACCATCCCGAATCGAGCGGGGTTGCCGCCGGGCGCGCGGCGTGCTCGGCTCGCCTCGCATGGCCCGTTGACGCGGGCCGCCAAACCGAAAGGAAGCATCATGAAGCTTGCAAGCATCGTGCGCGCCTTCGCGTCTGACAATCGCGGCGTGACTGCCATCGAATATGGCCTGATCGCCGCAGGCGTCGCCGTCGCCATCATCGGCGCGGTGAATGCGCTCGGCACGCAATTGAACGCGACGTTCTCTAGCGTGTCGTCTGCGCTCAAATAGGCGAGCGCGACAACCTGAGCGGAGCGGCCGGGAGCAATTCCGGCCGCTCTTGTTTTAACCATGTCGTTTTGTTAGATGGATGGCCCGTTGACGCGGGAGTGAACCGAAAGGAAGCGAACACATGACCACACCCAAAAAACTTGCTGAGCGGCATTACGCGCCGCTGGTTTCTCTTTTTGCGACGCTCGCCGATGACTCTACAAAAAATCGGCAACGCTACGCCTTGGAAGCTTTGATGTTCGGCGCAAGCGTTGACCCTGAGCGAATGGCGAACGCCTTGACGCGAGCCGCTAAGAGAGTGCGGCGTGAGCCTTTCGCCGCTGGCGCAATCCCCAACGAGACGGCCGCAAAAATTGTGCGGCTGAGTGATCGGCGGCGGCCCGTGAGCGGCGCGGCGTAAGCTCGCCGCTCTTGAATCGGAAAAGGCCGGGCGCGATGCCCGGCCTTTTTGTTTGTTCGCTCAAGGCGTGGGTTGCAGGACGGAAAATTTTACGCCGTTGCCAACGTCGCGCGGAACACCCGGATTAGTGATTAGCTCCCAATCGTCGATTAGTGTGGTGCCGTCGCTCGCAACAATTCTCACATTGGTAACAGCCATCAATCCCGTGGCGACGTTCCGGCCGAACCATTCTGCCTTGCCTTCATGCCAAAGGATCGTTGTCGGTTGTAGAGCGAAACTAGGTGGACTGTCCGCACTCGGCTCCCAATGTGTCACTCCAAATTCAATATCGCATGTCTGCCCGGCAAATTTCCTAGGCGGCTTTCCGGCCGTCGAATTTTCAATTAGCGTGACTTCCACTAAGCGGTGACTCATGGCTCTACCCGCAAGCTTGGTTGCGGTGAGCCTAGCCGATTCGCTCGCTGATTGCGACATGCGGGCGCGCCTGCTAGGCTTGATGCTATGCGAGGGCTGATCGGCATTGTGGGGCTTGTTGCCGTCACGGTCACGGTCGCGGCATGTGACCGGCCGGTGCCCGTCGCGTTGAACGCCCCGCCGCCAGATGCGGCCGGTGCGCCATCCCCACCAACGCCCTACGCGGCATATCAAGGGCCGCCGATACAGCAATCGTCTGGCATTGTGCCGAGGGATTTGAGCCTTCAAGGCAGACTTTTCGGACTGCAATACTGTGCGATCCATCATCGCCACAAATGGACAGAAACGGGCGTCATCACTGGCGGCCCGCCTGCCGTACCCGACACAATGTTTGTTGGGCCGGATGGTCAACCTCAGCGGCTCACCCGTGAACAGTGCGAACAGGAAAACGCAAGGTCCCAAGCCTTAGAGGAAGAAGCTTTCCAGCGCACGATGGCGGACACACAGCGAGCGGCACAGCAAGCGCAACAACAGCGCGACGCTGTTGCTGCACAGATTGTCCGCGACGAAGCCGCACGCGGCTATAAACGGGTTACAGTGAAAGACCTATACCTTGATGCAAAGACCTACGCTGCCAACCAAACAAAACTCGCGGTTTCGGGATTCTACAAGTCCAGCGGACGCCATGATGAGCGCCTCTATCTTTCTTATGATGAGTACATGATGCACACGCTGAATCCCGCCGCCTTCGGATACGCTGAGGGTTTGAATGTCGGTCTTATAACCGATGACGGGAGCCGCAGCTTGCGTGAATATCTCTTGCGGTGTGTGGCCGGTTGCAAAATTACGATTTTAGGTCACGCCGATCAATGCACCGCGACGAACGCCTTTGGTGCCACGTCTCACGATGTTTGCTTAGTGGCAGAGGATATGGAGCGATCCGAACAATGAAGCAAAAAGGCCGGGCGATGTGCCCGGCCTTTTGTTTGTTCGCTTCGCGGCTCACACGCCTAGGTGCGCCGTCCATTTGTCCAAAAGCTCGCGGCGACGTGCAAGCCATTGGCTGCGGCTATAGGCGCGCTCTACAGCATCGCCGACATGGTGCGCGAGTTGCTTTTCGGCCGTGTCCCGATCTTCTTTGTTGTCGCCCGCCCAATCGCGGAACGTGCTGCGGAGTCCGTGCACGGTCGCCTTGTCATTCCAGTGCAGCCGCTTCGCAGTCGCTTTGAGCGTGTCAAGCATCGCGTTGCTGGCGAGCTTGAACAGCGGCGCATCCGGCGCGCCACGGTCGCCAAGCAACGCGAGCGCGGCGGCCGTAAGTGGAACGTCGTGTTCCTCGCGTAGCTTCATGTGATCGGCCGGGCGACGCCATATGATGCCGTTGCCGTTGTCGCTCACGACTTCGGACCACGTGGCTTTTTCAAGCTCGCCCGCGCGGCAAGTCGTGAGGATTAGGAACCGCAACGCGCGTCCGGCTTCCGTATCGTCAATGGCCTTGTAGAGCGCGGGCGCATCGTTCCAATCAACCGCCGCGTGATGCTTTTTGGATTTGGTGAAGGCGGGCCAAAGCTCGCGCCGCTCATTCTCAAATCGCGCCGGGTTGCCGTCCGCGCCGAATAGGACCCACTTGCGCCCGGCCGCGAAATCGAGCGCGCGGGCTAGGTTCTGGCGCACGTCTTGCCGCTGGCGTTCGGGAAGCGGTAGCAGGCTCGCAAGCACGTCATCCGTGGTGATGGCGTTCACGGCCTTGGCGGCAAGGGGAAGCCTCAGCAATGCGCGCTCCGCTGCGGCCCGCGTCTTGGCCGCCCATTTGACGGCCGCAACATCAAGCCATGCTGTGACCACTTCCGGGAACGGCTTACCAGCGGTCACGGGAACGGCCGCGCGGGGCGCTACCACGGGCGCGGGCGCGGTGCCGCTGCGGAGCTTGACCTTGTATTCCTCGACTTTTTCGCGAGCCTTCTTAGGCGTCACGTCCGGGAAGGGTCCGAATCCTTTGGAGCTAAAGCCGGTGCCGGTGCGGAATTGGTACGTCCAAAACGCGCGGCGTGGCTCGCCGTCGCGGATTATCAGAAAGAGGCCGTTGCCATCCGGGACCTTGCGAATAGTGATCGGCGCGCCGGTTTTGGTGCTGACCAGCGGAGCCGCGATGTGCTTTTGACAATCGAGCACGGACAGAGCCATGGTGGTTTATCCTTTCGGTTTTGCGGCCCGTCAAAGCCGCGTACCACACACCGTACCACACATTTTTTAGCCGGAAATGATTGGTTGCGGCAGTAGTAAATGGCCGCTAAAACCGGGCACAAGTGCCGGGTTTGACGAAATACGGCAGAAGAAAATGGGCGTGCTTGTCCCGGCCATCCACGTCTTTGCAGCGCTCCTAAGCAAACAAGACGTGGATGCCCGTAACAAGTGAGGGCATGACGCATTCCGGGGTAGGGCGCTCCAGCGCGGTGCTCGTCACCCTGAGGTGCGAGCGGAGCGAGCCTCGAAGGGCGACGGCCCGGGCGGTGCAGCATCCTTCGAGGCCCGCGCTTTGCGCGGGCACCTCAGGATGAGGAGCTCAGGCCAGCTAACTTATTTCGCCGCGTCTTCCGTTCTCGACCAAGGCTTGAGCGGCAAAGCCCTGCTTTCAACCGGCCAGACTCTTTGAATGAGGCCGTACATCAGTGCCGTGGTCAGCCCGATCAGGATGACGCCGTTCAGCGCTTCCAGCGCGCCCAGGGGCCGCCAGGGATCGGCGAGGAAGATTTGCGAATGGCCGTAGGTCGTAATCGCGCTGAGCGAATAAAGCATCGCCGCCGCGCTATCGGGCAGGGCGCCGAGCAGCCAGTACGCTGCCGCCCAGATGCCGGCCTCGATCGCGTGCAGGAAGATCGCCCAGATCGCCGTTCCGCCGATGCCGAGCGCAAAGATCAACAGGAAACGCGGGCGGGCTTTGGCGCCTGTGAGAATTTGCACCATTTTGACGTTAAACAAGCCCAGCCCGATGACGTGAATGATCACCGTCAGCACGATCAAGGGGATGCTCCACGCCCAGCTATCGATCCACACGTGTTCGTCGCCCCGTTGCCGGCTCGGCCTGGTTTGCCGCTCGCACAAGTGTACACGATGCCCGCGACAAGTGCGCGTAGCCCGGATTGAGCGGAGCGAAATCCGGGATCAGCCTTTCGGCTCGCCAAAGCCTGTGCGGTTATGCCTGGCGTCTCCAGCCCAGTCCCGCGGCAACACACCGAGCCGCACGTAGCGGTGGAACGACGAATGCGGCCAGTCGCGCACTCTCGTTACCAGCTCGTGTTTGACGGGATTGAAATGAATATAGTCAACGTGCCGTTCAAAATCCTTTTCATTGCGAATGGTGTGCTCCCAAAATCGGCGCTGCCACAGCGCGATTTCGCCGTTGGGGCGGCGCTCTGCCACCGTGCCGGCCTTTAGTACGGCGGTCGTGAAGCGCCGCTTGATCAAGCTTAGCCGACTGGAGAAGTCTGCGTCGTCTTCGGGCAACGTCATCATGATATGAAAATGATCGGGCAGGACCACGATCGCCTCAATCGTAAATGGCTGCTGCTTTCGCGTTCCAGCGATTGCCGAACGCAATGCCGAGATGTGCTTGGTCAGAAGGCTCGATCTTCGGTTCGATAGCGTCACAGTAAGGAAGAAGGTTCCGCCTGCTGCGCGATTTCTGCGGTACCGGACCATGCGGAGAGTCTATCCCGGATTTCGCTTCGCTCAATCCGGGCTACGTGTTGAGCCGCCCGCCTCACTCTGGCTTGAGCCCCGCCTCGCGCACCACCTTGCCCCACTTGACGGTCTCCGAGGCGATGAACTTGCCCCAATCTGCCGGCGTGCCGGGGGAGGGCGCGCCGCCGAGCTTGGCGAGCTTTTCCTTGAACTCGGCGTCGGCGAGGCCCGCGTTGATCTCGGCATTGAGCTTGTCGACGATGGCGGCCGGCGTTTTCGCCGGCGCGCAGACGCCTTGCCAGCCGCTCGCTTCATAGCCCGGCACGAATTGGCCGACCGTCGGCACGCCCGGCAGCACCGCCTGTGGCGCCGCCGTGGTCACCGCCAGCGCGCGGACCTGGCCGGACTTGATGTAGGACAGCGACGACACGACGACGTCGAACATCGCTTGCACGCGGCCGGCGATCAGGTCGGTCAGCGCCGGCGCCGCGCCGTGGTAATGCACCGGCACCATATTGATTCCGGTCAGCATCTTGAAATACTCGCCGTAGAGATGCTGCGCGCTGCCGGGCCCCACCGTCGCGAAGTTGATCTTGCCGGGATTGGCCTTGGCGTAGGCGATGAATTCGGGAACGGTCTTGATGGGAAGCTCTTTGTTGACCTCCATCACGAACGGCGTGCGCACGATCGCCGCGACGGGCACCGTGTCGCGCTGGAAATCGTAATCGACCTTGCCGGCGTCGAGCGTGGCGTTGATCGCCACCGCGGTCGAGGCGTAGAGCAGCGTATAGCCGTCGGGCGCGGCGTGAATGACGTAATCCGAGGCGATGTTGCCGCCGGCGCCGGCGCGGTTCTCGACGACGAATTGCTGGCCGAGCCGCTGCGACAGCCACTGGGCGAGGAGCCGCGCGTCGATGTCGGAGGCCGAGCCGGCGCCGAAGCCGACGATGAGATGCACCGGGCGCGACGGATAGGTGTCGGCACAGGCGCTGCGCACGGCCGCGGGCAGGGCGGCGGCACTTGCGGCGAGGTGGAGAAAACGACGGCGAGGAAGGGTCATGGCGTTTCCGATTGCATCCGCCCCCGCGAAGCGGGGGAGGGGGACCATGCGGAGCGTAAGCGAAGCATGGTGGAGGGGGCCTCTGCGTTGAAGCTTCGTTGCCTAGGCAAGGCGGTTGAAACGTCGCCGCCTATCTCTCTTTAAAGCGCCGGCATCTCGTCAAGTCCAGCGCCCCTTCCACCGCGCCAGAGCGCGGTCCCCCTTCCCCGCTATCGCGGGGCAGGAAGAGAGCTACAACGTCATCGCGCCGCCGCCGTCGACATACCAAGCGGTGCCGACGACATAGCTCGCGCGCTCGGACGCCATGAACGCGACGACGGCGGCGACTTCCTCGGGCCGGCCCATGCGGCCGACCGGCAGCCGCGACACGCGCTGCCGGCGCACATCTGCTTCAGTTTGGCCGGTGGTTGCCGCCCATTCGCGCATGGTGTCGTCCTGCCGCTCGGTGTCGATGATGTAGGGCACCACGGCATTGACCAGAATGTTGTCCTTGGCGAGCTCGGCGGCGAGCGCCTTGGTGAGGTTGAGCATCGCGGAATTGTTCAGCGCCGCGGGCACCACCGGGTAATGCGGCTGCCGCCCGGCGAGCCCGGAAATGTTGATGATGCGTCCCCATTTTCGGGCGCGCATGTGCGGCACCGCGTGACGGATGGCGCGCGCCGCGGGATTGAATTTCTGCTCGAGCAGCGCCGACAATTCGCCGTCGCCCATCTTGAAGAAATCCTGCGGGATGACGGTCGCCGCCGCATTGATGAGAATGTCGATGCGGCCGAATTTCTCCGCCGCCTGCGCGGTCATCGCTGCGATCGCAGCGTCATCGGTGAGGTCCGTTGGAATGCCGAGCACGCGGCCGGGATGAGACTTCTCCAGCTCGCGCGCGGTCGTGGCATTGACGGCGGCATCCTTGCTGACGAGAACCACGCGCGCACCTTCGATGAGCAATTCCCGCGCGCAGGCCTTGCCGATGCCGCGGCTGCCGCCGGTGACGATGGCGACCCTGTCTTTCAGTCCGAGATCCAAATCGTTCCTCCTCAAGACGGAATTCGTCGGCGCATTTACAGCGCACGGACCGGGCGCGGCAATGCCGAAATCCTCACCTCTTCCCCGACGGAGCGAGGCGAATTTCGCCGTCCTAATCACGGAGACGTGATGTGACATACGTCACTGATGTAGATATGTAGCGTGACGAAGCTTGCCCTAAGGGACGCCGTCCGGGTGATGCCGGGCGGCAGGGGCGAGTGCGGTGCCCGCGGGCGAGGCCTCATCAGCCTCGCTCCCGGGCGGTCCGGGCATCATGTCCGCCGGCACTATGACCGGTGTGCGGGGTGCGCCGCTGGAAGTGGGGAGAGCGTCGGCGGAGTGACCCCCGCCCCTTGGATGGTCTCGCCCACGAAACCTGGCCCGGATCGCACCAAGGGACTACACACCCCTTGGGCAGAGCCGCGGTGGAACGCCGGCAGGCGAGCGCGCCCGAAGCGGAAGGGCGGCGCAAGCCGCCTTATCCGTGGCGCGCCCTGTGCGCCGCTTGCGTACGGGTCTTCCCTGCAGTCCGTCTTTGACTGCAGTGCGTCTGCCGGCGTTCCGCTTCCCTTTCTTCTTTCTTGGCTTGCCCTCGTACCGTCATCCTGAGGTGGCCGCGAAGCGGCCTTCGAAGGAGACGGCCGAGGAGCCAGGGGGCCGTCGCCCTTCGAGGCTCGCTCCGCTCGCGCCTCAGGGTGACGGATAGAAAGCGTGGGCTGTTTGAAATCGTGGGCTTCCGAACTCGCGCGCAAAATGGCGCGCGGGAACGGGGAGGGTGCATCCGGAAGACCGATTGCGTCGCGCCGTTACCGGTGGCGCGTAAACGTGTCGGTGCCGTAGGTGTTCGGGGACCCTTTAACGGTGTGCACCCAGTGTGCGGTGATGGTGTTGCCGGAAACGTGGCCGGTCCAGGAGGTTTCTCCGCATTGTGCCGGGCCTTCTTGCCACCAGTACACGCTGAATGTCACTTTGGCGCCATGGACGAAGCCGGACAGCTTGTGCATGAAATTGGCGCAGGCAAAGTTCGGGTTGTGATCGACAAAATCGCCGACGAACTCGGCCGAGCTCACCATCTGGTCGAATTCCAGATACGAATGGTCCTGGCTGGTCCATTGCGACGGTACCGGCAGCGACTGCGCCAAGGCGCCGACGCTCGTTGCGACGAGAAGCAATAAAGCCGCAATGGCGCGCGACATAAGCCCAGCCCTTCTTGCAATGGCGATGCTTGGCAAGGATACAATGCCCGGCTTTCGTTGTCCGCCTCAAATGACCGAGGTCATGCGATGTCCGAATCGTTGCCTAAGGCCTATTTCGTCGTCCGCGCCGTGGTCGAGGAGCGCTTGCGCGAAAAATTCGATGATTGGTATGCGACCGATCATCTGCCCTGGGCGGTGAAGGATTTTAAGGCGGAGAAAGCGTGGCGGTTCTGGAGCACGGTGGATGCCGGCGTGCATTACGCGGTCTATCGATTCGCCGATCTGGGGAAACTCGAAGCCGGCGTCAATCCGCAATCGCTCAAGCCGTTGATCGCCGACTTCGACAAGACGTGGCCCACGGGCGTCACGCGCACGCGCGATATCTTGACCCTGGCCGAAGAGCTGATGGCCGAAGAGCTGACGGGATAAAGATCCGGGCCAGCCCATGCCGCGCAGCTTGGAAGACTTCGCCATATTCGCGGCGCCGGCCGTGTTCGTGCTGCTGTGGGCCTCGGGCTTCATCGGCGCGAAACTGGGTCTCGGCTATGCCGGGCCGCTGACCTTTCTGGCGCTGCGCATGATCACAGTGGTCGCGCTCCTTGCCGTCGTCATCGCGGCGACGCGGCCGAAATGGCCGCACGCCGATGGCGTGCTGCACTCGGCGGCGACCGGCTTGATGGTGCACGGGCTTTATCTCGGCGGCGTCTTCGTCGCCATCGAGAACGGCTTGTCGGCGGGTCTCGTCGCGCTGATCGTCAGTCTCCAGCCGGTGCTGACTTCGACCGTGGCCAATCGCTGGCTCGGCGAGCGCGTGGTGGCGCGGCAGTGGTGCGGCTTGGCGCTCGGCCTCGCCGGCGTCTATCTCGTGCTCCAAGCCAAGATCGAAACCGGCGAGGCGACGCCGCTCGCCTGGATCGCCGCCGCCGTGGCGCTCCTTGGCATCACCGTCGGCACGCTTTATCAGAAGCGCTTCGGCGGCGGCATCGATTGGCGGCCGGCCTTGTGCATCCAATATGCCGCGGCGGGCGTTTTGTTCTCGGTCGGCGCGTTCTTATTCGAAAGCCGCGCCGTGCACTGGACCCCGCAATTTGTCTTTGCGCTGGGCTGGCTCGTCCTGGTGCTCTCGCTCGGCGCCGTTTGGCTTCTGTATTTCCTGATCCGCCGCGCCGCCGCGACGCGCGTGGTGAGCCTGTTTTATCTCACCCCGCCGGTCACCGCGCTGATGGCCTGGGCCTTGTTCGACGAAACGCTTGCGCCGCTGTCGCTTCTCGGCATGGCGGTCTGCGTTGCCGGCGTGTTTCTGGTGAATTGGCGGCCGCGCGGCGCGATCTAGAGCTGATCCGGAAAAGTGGATGCCGGTTTTCCGATCAGATCATGCGCCCTTCAAAAAGCGCGTCACCGCCAGCCGCCGCCGCCGTTCACATAGACCGTGTCGGCGGTCATGAACGGGCAGGCGTCGGAGCACATGAACAGCACGAGCTCGCCGATTTCCTCCGGCTCGCCGAAGCGCTTCATCGGCACGTCGTCGAGAAAGCGCTGCACCAGATCCGGCGACGAGCCGGCGGCGTCCTGGAACGGCGTCTTGATCGGCCCGGGCGAGATCGACAGAGCGCGGATGCCCTGCGTTGCGAATTCGCGGGCGACGCCCATGGTCATCGATACCACGGCGCCCTTGGCCGCGGCGTAATGGATCGAAGAGCCCGGGCCGCCGCGCCGGTGCGCCATGCTGGCGACGTTGACGATGACGCCGAACTTGTTCTTCAGCATGTGCGGCAGCACCGCCTGCATCGCGTAAAACGTGCCGTCGACGTTGAGCGCGAAAGTCTTGTGCAGGAGCTCATCGTCGATGTCGAGGAATTTCGACCGGCGCAACGCGGCGCCGGCGGAGTTGAACAGGAACTGCACGGCGCCGAAGGCGGCGAGCGCGCGCTCCACCATGTCGCCGACCTGCGCCCGCGAGGTGACGTCGACCTTGAGCGCCAAAGCCTGGCTGCCTTTGCCGTTGACCGCTGCCGCGGTGTCGCGCGCGCCGTGTTCGTTGACGTCGGCGCAGACGACATTGGCGCCCTCGCGGGCAAAGATCAGCGCCGTGGCGCGGCCGATGCCGCTTGCTGCGCCGGTGATGACGATGGTCTTCCCGGCGAAATAATCCGGTGTCTTCGGCATGGCGCGTCTCCCCGAATTTTGTGCCGGATAGTGTGCCCGCTCGACGCAGCGCGGACAATCGGGTGCCGCGCAAGTTGTGTGACACTGTCATAATCAACGCGCGCTACTGTCATCAAGAGAATTCATTGACCAATCGCGCCCGCCGCGACACGAAACAATCACCATCCAGATGCCCGCCGCGCGCTTACGGCTAACAAGCCGACAAGAGCGGCGTCACAGCACGGTCATGAACGCCAAACGCTTCGGCACTTAACGCGATTTTATAAATTGCCGTCTATTCGCTTCAATCGCGATCGGCTCGCTCGATCGCCGTCGAAAAAAGCCACCCGCCCCCAAGACTCTTTCATAAGAAACAAACATGCTCGCGCCGCTTCGCAAGAATCAAGTCGACTGTCCGCCGCTCCTGTCGGACAAGACCGTGCTCGAGCGGATGTGGCGGGGCTCGGTTCCGCTCGGCAAGGCGCTGCCGCAATACGAGGACGTCGTGCTCGGCAGCTTGGGGCGGCTCGGCGATCATTTGATCCTGCTGGAGGGCGCCGCGGCGGCGGATTTCAAGGTGCTGCGCGCCGGGCGGAAAATCCACGAATGGCTCGGCGACGATCTGCGGGGCAAACCGCTCGAGGCGCTGCCGCGCGACTGCGCCATGGCGCTTGGCGAGGTGCTGCACCAGGCGATCGCCGCCAAAGCGCCGGTGCCGCATCGCATGCATCGCGTCGCCGAAGGCATGGTCGAGACCTACGAGATGCTCGCATTTCCGATGGCGTGCCGCTGGGGCGCGCCGCTGCTAGGCGTCTATGTCGGCGAGGCCGCGACCCGCTACAATCTGGTGGACACGATCTTCCGTTCGACCGAAGAGGGCATCGTGGCGCTCGCCGCCATTCGTGACGCCGCCGGCGCCGCCGTCGACTTTCAGGTCGTCGCGGTCAACCAAGGCGCCGCGGACCTGTTCGGCGTTGACGAACGAAAGTTGCAGTGGTGCCGGCTGTCGGAGCTGCCGATCGAATCGTCGACACGAGCCATGCTCGATCGACTTATCAACGGCGTCGGCACCGGCAAATTCGATCAGTTCGAGTTCGCCTTCACGCGCAGCGACAATAAGCTTGAAGTCAATGTCAGTGTCGGCATCGCCGCGGTCGGCGATCTGTTGTCGATGACGCTCACCGATATCGGCGATCTCAAGCAGCGCGAGGCGTCATTCCGGCTGTTGTTCGACGGCAATCCGGTGCCGATGTGGCTGTACGATCCGGGCGATTTGCGCATTTTGAGCGTCAACGACGCGGCGCTCTCGCATTACGGCTACGGCCGCGCGCACATGCAGGGCATGTCGCTCCTCGATCTGTGGCCGCGCGACGAATGGGATATCCATCGCGAGGTCGCGCGGTCGGTCGGGGAGAACTACCAGTCGGACCGCAGCTGGCGGCACATCAAGGCCGATGGCAGCGAAATCGAGGTGCTCACCTACGCCCGCCGGCTGCCCTTCGCCAACAAGCACACCGTTCTGGTCGCGGTCGTCGACGTCACCGAGCGCAAGAACGCCGAGGCGCGCATCGCCTATATGGCGCATCACGACGCGCTGACCGATCTGCCCAACCGCGTGTTGTTCCACGAGCGGCTGAACGAATTGCTCGGCCGGGTGCGGCGCAACGGCGAGCGCTTGGCGGTGCATTGCCTCGATCTCGATCACTTCAAGGGCGTCAACGATACGCTCGGCCATCCGATCGGCGACGAGCTCTTGAAGGCCGTCGCACGGCGGCTCGGCAAATGCCTGCGCGACAGCGACATGGTGGCGCGGCTCGGCGGCGATGAATTTGCCGTCGTGCAGTTTCCGCTCGGCGAGCCGCATGAGGCGAGCGCGCTGGCGACGACGCTGATCGAGCTTGTCAGCAAGCCCTATGAGGTGCACGGCCACGAATTCGTCGTCGGCGCTTCGATCGGCATTGCGCTGGCGCCGGATGACGGCGCCAGCGCCGATGTGCTGTTGCGCAACGCGGACATGGCGCTTTACCGCGCCAAGGCCGAGGGCCGCGGCACCGCGCATTTCTTCGAGCCGGAAATGGACCGCCGCATCCAGGCGCGGCGCATGCTCGAGCTCGATCTGCGCAAGGCCTTCGCCAACGGCGAATTCGAGCTGTACTATCAGCCGCTGATCAATCTCGATACCGATGCGGTGTCCGGCTTCGAGGCGCTGTTGCGCTGGCGCCACGGCGAGCGCGGCATGATCGCGCCGGCGGAATTCATTCCGCTCGCCGAGGAGATCGGGCTGATTGTCCCGCTCGGCGAATGGGTGCTGCGCAAGGCCTGCAGCGAGGCGATGCAGTGGCTGGCCGAATTGAAGGTCGCCGTCAATCTTTCGCCGGCGCAATTCCGCAACCGCGGCGTCGTCAAGGCCGTGCTCACGGCGCTGGCTTATTCGCGCCTGCCGCCGGATCGCCTGGAACTGGAAATCACCGAAACCGTGCTGCTCGGCGAGACCGAGGCGAACCTCGCGACGCTGCATCAGCTGCGCGAGATCGGCGTGCGCATCTCGATGGACGATTTCGGCACCGGCTATTCGTCACTGAGCTACCTGCGCTGCTTTCCGTTCGACAAGATCAAGATCGACCGTTCGTTCGTCAGCGAACTGGCGGAGCGGCCGGATTGCGTCGCCATCATCCGCGCCGTCGCCGGGCTCGGCATGAGTCTCGGCATCGCGACGACCGCGGAAGGCATCGAGACGCGCGAGCAGCTCGACCGGGTGCGCGCCGAAGGTTGCACCGAGGTGCAGGGTTATCTGTTCAGTCCGCCGCGCCCGGCATCGGAACTCGGAGAGATCATCGCCACCGCCCCGAGAGAACAGGATTCGGCGGTCGGATGATCGCCGGCTCAGGCGGCCACGAGATTGGCCGCGCGCAATTGCGACAGTGCGGCCTTGGCCGCGTCGGGCGCGACCCGCGTCGGCGCCACGGCGCAGGCCGGTGCCGGGCGCACCACGGCATTGCGCAAATAAGGCGGCCGCTCGCACCACAAATATTCGAAAATATGGCCGCTTGATTTATGGGCCAGACGGATGGTCGAACCCTCGATCGCCACGTCGAAACTCGCTTCGCTGTTTTTCATCTTCAGGTTCGGCGAACGCAAGCCGAACGCGGCGTGCAGCACGCGATCGACGTCTTCCGAGGTGAATGGCTTGTGCAGGAACGCGCATGCGCCGCTGTCCAATGCGGCGTCCTCGGTGGCGCGGCTGTGCTCGGCGGAGATCATCACGACCTTGAGCATGGGCTGGAGGAGAAGGAGCCGTTTGATCGTGGCGAGCCCGCTCAAGCCTGGCATGTTGCAGTCGAGGAACACGGCGTCATACGGCGACATGCGCGCCAGCGCCAGGGCTTCTTCGCCGTCCCCGGCCTCGGTGACCTCGCACTTGAACACGCTGCCGCTGACGATCTTCTGCACGATCTGCCGTACCGCGGTCGAGTCGTCGACGACGAGGATCTTGGTCGGCGATGTGATGCGGCTGTAGGTCTTCATGATGGCGAGCGCGTCGCCCATGCCGAATGGCTTGAACAGGAACTCGTAGGCGCGCAATTTGATCGCCACTTCCACCGCTTCGCTCGCCGGCGGGGTCGACATCAATGTGATGAAGGTCTGGTTGCCTTGCTTGCGGGCTGACCACATGGCCTCGGTTCCCGAGAGTTCCGGCATGTGCACGTCGATGAATGCGAGGTCGACATTGGCGCCGTTGAGCAAGGTCAGACAGTCGCGGCCGTTGTCGGTCACGGTCAGCCGCACCGGGAGCTTCGACACGCGGGCGGCTTCGCTCAGGATCTCCTGTGTCACGGATGAATCGTCGGCGATCAGCATGCTGATGGCGCGCAGCATTTCAGTACTCCGGAACTCTAGAGGTTCAGTTGCCCTCATCGACTTTAAAGCATTGGACGCCGCGCCCGTTCGATTGCTTGCAGAATCCTGATTGCCGTCTCACCACCAAGCGGCAGGTAAATTGTCTCAAATTTGCTGCGCTGTTGGGGCTGACAGATACGCGTCAGGTCGCGGCGGCGCCCGGGCTTGGCTGGGGCGTAAAATCCAGGCAGGCTATCTCGGCGTGGACGCCATGATCCTCCGGCGTCCGCTGAACGCTTGGGGATGCCGTCATGCCGCCACGCCCGCCGATTGAATATCGCGATGCCTCCCCGCAAGTCCGCGCCGTGTTCGACGACATCAAGCGCACGCGGCAGGTCGCGGACGTCAACAATTTTTGGAAATACCTGGCGCACGATCCGGCGACGCTGGAACGCACCTGGACAAGCCTCAAGGAGATCATGGCCCCCGGGGCGCTCGACGCGCTCACCAAGGAGATGATCTATGTCGCGGTCAGCGTCACCAACGGCTGCGGCTACTGCATCGCCAGCCACAGTGCGGCGGCGCGCAAAGCGGGCATGAGCGAAGCCATGTTCGGCGAGCTGATGGCGGTGGTCGGCATGGCCAACGAGACCAACCGCCTCGCCAATGGCTATCGCGTGCCGATCGACCCGGCTTTCGAATAGACGGTGCAGCTACCGCGAAATGCCCGGCTGCCGTTTCCCGAAAACAGCACGTCGAAATAAAGCTCAACGCGGGCTTTTCAGTCCTTAACGAATTGCGTTCAGCCTTTGGCGCCCGCCGGGCTTCGGCGCGCGCGGTTAGTGCTGTCTGAGCGGGCTGTCTGAGCGGCGCGCAAACGGCCTCGGTCATGCAAACCGGGGCCGTTTTCTTTTTTGTCGGCGGCCTCACACCTGCCGTTGCACTAAACTAATGCGCGGCCGGTTGCGGCGCCGGATTGGCTGGCGCCGAAGCGTTCGGCGACGCGCTGGGCGGCGTCGTAGGCGTGCCCGGGGCCGGCGCGGTGCTCGGCGGCGGAACCGTCGCCGGCGCGGTCATGTGCGTCGCCGCCGGCGCGCTTACATCGTTCGACGCGGTATTGGTGCCGAGCTGACCCGGCCTATGCCCATAGCCGAACGCCACCGCTATCACCACCACCAGAAAAATCGCGGCGGCGATCCATCCCCA
>DATJBH010000053.1:0-4448 GCA_035515455.1 Xanthobacteraceae bacterium | reverse complement strand
CTCGACGTCGACGTCGACAAGGAGCGCATTTCGCTCGGCATTAAGCAGCTCGCGGAAGGCGGCGCACCGGCCGCGGCGGGCGAGGCGGCCGCCGGGGAGCTCAAGAAGGGCGCCGTCGTCACTTGCGAAGTCACCGAGGTCAAGGAGGGCGGCATCGACGTCAAGATCATCGGTACCGAATACACCTCCTTCATCAAGCGTTCGGAATTGGCGCGCGACCGGTCCGAGCAGCGGCCCGACCGCTTTGCCGTCGGCCAGAAGGTCGATGCGCGGGTCACCCAGTTCGATCGCCGCACCCGTCGCGTCACCGTCTCCATCAAAGCGCTGGAAGTGGCCGAAGAGAAGGAGGCAATCGCCCAATACGGCTCGTCGGACTCCGGCGCGACGCTTGGCGACATCCTCGGCACCGCGCTCAAGCGCAAGGGCGAAGAAGCCGAAGAGAGCGAAAAGGAAGAGGACGGCGAATGATGACTCGTTACTGCGGGGCTCACGTCCCGCAATAACCAACGCGGGGGGCGGGATCATAAAGGGAACAGACCATGTCGCTTGATGCCGACCTGATCGTCGACCGCCGCCGATTGCGGCGCAAGCTCACGTTCTGGCGCGTGCTCGCCATTCTTGTGATCGTCATCGGCGTTGCCGGAACGGCCGCGCTCGCCTCTAGGCGCGTCGGCGTCTTCGGTGTGCGCCCCTATATCGCGCGAGTCACGATCTCAGGCCTGATTCGCGGCGACCAGGAGCGTGTCCGCGCCCTCGATACGCTCGGCAACTCGTCTCTGGCGCGGGCGGTCATCGTCCACGTCGACAGCCCCGGCGGCACCACGGCAGGGTCCGAGCAACTATTCGATTCGCTGTCGCGGCTGCGTCAGAAAAAGCCGATGGTCGTGGTCGTCGACAGCATGGCCGCGTCCGGCGGCTACATCACCGCGCTGGCCGCCGACCATATCGTGGCGCAGCAGACATCGCTGGTCGGCTCCATCGGCGTGCTGTTCCAGTATCCCAATGTGTCGGACCTGCTCGGCAAGATCGGCGTCAAGGTCGAATCGGTGAAATCGACGCCGCTCAAAGCGGCGCCCGACGGGTTCGAGCCGACGAGTCCGGAGGCGACTGCCGCGCTCAACGCGATCATCCAGGATTCCTATTCCTGGTTCAAAGGTCTGGTGCAAAGCCGCCGCCATCTCACCGACGACCAGCTCGCGGCGGTCGACGACGGCCGCGTCTTCACCGGACATCAGGGGCTTGGCTTGAAGCTGATTGACGAGCTCGGCGACGAGCGCACCGCGCTGGCCTGGCTCGCCAAGGACAAGCACGTCGACGCCAAGCTGCCGGTGCGCGATTATCATCTGCAGAGCCGCTTCAGCGACCTGACGTTCCTGCACGCTGCGGCGGCGATGGTCCTCGATACGGCCGGGTTTAGCGCGCTGGCGCAGCACCTCGGCCTCTGGGACGTTGCCGGTGCCGCGGGGCCGTTCAACCTTGACGGTCTATTGGCCCTTTGGCACCCTGCCGGCGTGAATTGAGCTGCGTTCGCGAGCGATCCATCACTTCAGGCAAGGGCGGCGGGTCATGATCAAGTCGGAACTGGTTCAGCATATCTCCACGCAGAATCCCCACCTTTACCAGCGTGACGTGGAGAACATCGTCAACGCCATTCTCAACGAAATCATCGCGGCGATGGCACGCGGCGACCGCGTCGAGTTGCGCGGTTTCGGTGCGTTTTCGGTCAAGCAGCGCCCGGCGCGGACCGGCCGTAATCCGCGTACCGGCGCCCATGTCGCCGTCGATGAGAAATGCGTGCCGTTCTTCAAGACCGGTAAGGAAATGCGCGAACGGCTCAATCGTCCGAGCGCGGGTTGACCGGCGCGTTGCGATCGGCCGGGAGTTTGCTCCGCAAGATCGTTGCGGCGCTGGTCGTCGTGACGCTTGGCATCGTGCTCATCGCCTTCGCGGTTGCCAATCGCCAAGCCGTGACGGTGTCATTCGATCCGTTCAATACGCAGTCTCCCGCCGCGTCGGTGACGCTGCCGCTGTTCGCGCTGGTCATCGTTCTGCTGATTGCGGGAGTCGTGGTCGGCGGCAGCGCTTCCTGGCTCCGGCATGGGCGATGGCGCCGCACCGCACGGCGGCTGGAGCGTGATCTCGCGAGACTGCGCGAGGAACTGGAGTCGCATAAGCGAGGTGCCGCCGCCGCTCCGGCGATCATTCCTCACGCGGTCGAGCCCCCCGAGCGGCTCAAACTCAGGCCGCCGGTGCAGTGAGAAGGCCGCCGTCTCATGCAAGACAAGCCGTTTGTGGCCGTGTAGAACGCAGGCTATCCCGCGATCCAGCAGGTTCATGTCTTTGACTATCAAAATATGCGGCCTTTCGACCCCCGAAGCACTCGACACGGCGCTTGATGCCGGCGCCGACATGGTCGGCTTCGTGTTCTTTCCGCCGTCGCCCCGCAATCTGTCTTTCAAGACCGCGGCGGCCTTGGAATCGCGCGTGCGCGGCCGAGCCCGCAAAGTTGCGCTTTCCGTAGATGCAGACGATACGTTTCTCTCTCTTGTTGTCGATGCGCTTGGTCCGGACATGCTGCAGCTCCACGGCAGCGAGACGCCCCTGCGTGTGACTGCCATCAAGGCACGGTTCAAGCTGCCGGTGGTGAAGGCGATTGCCGTCGAATCCAAAGGCGACCTCGCCGCGATTGCGCGCTATGCCGCGGTTGCCGACTGGCTGTTGTTCGACGCGCGGCCGCCGCGCGAGGCGACGCGCCCGGGTGGCCTGGGCAAGGCTTTCGATTGGCATTTGCTCGAGAACATCGATCCCGGCGTCCCATACATGCTTTCGGGCGGGCTCGATGCCGGCAATGTCGGCGAGGCGTTGCGCATCACACGTGCGCCGGGCGTCGATGTTTCCTCGGGCGTGGAACGCGCGCCGGGCGAGAAGGATCCGGACAAAATCCGCGCCTTCGTGCGCGCCGCGCGCGCGGCGGCAAAACAAGTCTATCCGGCGGCGTGAGGAAGAGTGCGATGACCGTGCAGCCGCTCAATTCTTTCCGCACCGGGCCGGACGAGTACGGCCATTTTGGCATTTATGGCGGCCGCTTTGTCGCCGAGACGCTGATGCCGCTGATTCTGGAATTGGAACAGGCTTACGCCGCGGCCAAGGCCGATCCGGAATTCAAGGCCGAGATGGATGGCTACTTGACCCACTATGTCGGCCGGCCGTCGCCGCTCTATTTCGCCGAGCGATTGAGCGAGCACTGCGGCGGCGCCAAGATTTATCTCAAACGCGAGGAGCTCAATCACACCGGCGCACATAAGGTGAACAACGTGCTCGGCCAAATCCTCCTGGCGCGGCGCATGGGCAAAAAACGCATCATCGCCGAGACCGGCGCCGGCATGCACGGCGTCGCCACCGCGACGCTGTGCGCGCGGTTCGGGCTGGAATGCATCGTCTATATGGGCGCGGTCGACGTCGAGCGGCAGAAGGCGAATGTGTTCCGCATGCACATGCTCGGCGCCAAGGTGGTGCCGGTGGAATCCGGCGCCAAGACGCTCAAAGACGCGATGAACGAGGCGTTGCGCGACTGGGTCACCAATGTCGGCTCGACGTTCTACTGCATCGGCACCGTCGCCGGCCCGCATCCTTATCCGATGATGGTGCGCGATTTCCAATCCATCATCGGCCGCGAGACGCGCGAGCAGATGATGGAAGCCGAAGGCCGGCTCCCCGATTCGCTCATCGCCTGCATTGGCGGCGGCTCCAACGCCATGGGGCTGTTTCATCCGTTCCTCGACGATCACGACATCGAGATCTATGGCGTCGAGGCCGCCGGCCATGGCCTCGACAGCGGCATGCATGCCGCTTCGATCGAAGGCGGCCGGCCGGGCGTGCTGCATGGCAACCGCACTTATCTGCTGATGGACGACGACGGACAAATCACCGAAGCTCATTCGATCTCCGCGGGGCTCGATTATCCCGGCGTCGGCCCCGAGCACGCCTGGCTGCACGACGTCGGCCGCATCACATTTTTGTCCGCGACCGACGACGAGGCGCTCGACGCGTTCCAGCTGCTGTCGAAGCTCGAAGGCATCATTCCGGCGCTCGAGCCGGCGCACGCCATCGCCAAGGTGCTCGATCTGGCGCCGCAGAAGCCGAAGGATCATCTGACGGTGGTGAATCTCTCCGGCCGCGGCGACAAGGATCTCGATACCGTGGCGCGCCATCTTGGAAGCGGCGCGCGATGACGGGACGTATCGAACGGCGCTTCGCTGCGCTGAAGCAAGAAGGCCGCGCCGCGCTGGTGACCTTCACCATGGCGGGCGATCCGGATTACGCGACGGCGGTCGCGATCCTCAAAGCGCTACCCGCGGCCGGCGCCGACGTGATCGAGCTCGGCATGCCGTTCACCGATCCGATGGCGGACGGTCCGGCGATCCAGGCGGCGGGACTGCGCGCGCTTC
>DATJBH010000052.1:0-8912 GCA_035515455.1 Xanthobacteraceae bacterium | reverse complement strand
TTTCTTCTCGGATTCGGCTGCGGCTTTTTCGTTCTCGGAATCGCGCCGCTTCGTATTCTTGCCACGCCCGGCCTTGCTGAGATCGAGGATCGTGGTCGGCTTGCCGCCGGATCCGGCGATGACGCCGGCCAGTTGCGCGGCGAATTTGCCGTTGGGGCTGTCGTCGGCGGCGAGCAGAAGGCGCTCGAGGTTGGTGACAAAGCCCTTGGCGTCGAGCGCCTCGCGCTCGAGCCGCAGCCGCTCCTTTTTGCGCAGCGGCACGCGCTTGAGCGCGCGCCGCAGCATCGCCGGCATCGCCGCCGTCGTCACCACTGCCATGGTGACGATGAGCGTGAACAGGTTTTGGTTGAGCACGCCGGTCGTCAAGCCCATGGTCGCGACGATCACCTGCGATGAGCCGCGCGCATTCATGCCGCAGCCGAGCGCCAGCGATTCAGCCCGCGTCAACCCGCCGAGCTTGCCGCCGATAAATGCGCCGGCGAACTTGCCGACACTGGCGATCAGGATGAGCCCGATGCCGAGCAGCGCCAGATCGCCGTGGCGGAAGATGGTGAGATCGGCTTGCCGGCCGGACAGGCCGAAGAACACCGGCATGAACAGCGCGACGATGAGGCCGCGCAGCTGCTCGTCGATGTGCCGCGTGCGGATCGGCGATTCGCCGATCAGGATGCCGGCGACGAAGGCGCCAAGGACCGTATTGAGGCCGATGAACTGCGTCAGGAGCGCCATCGCGATCATGACGATCAGAATGACGGTGATCACCGGAAATTCGGTCTCGAAATTGTCGTTGGCCCAGCGGATCAGATGAAACACCAGCCGCCGCCCGACGGTCAGGCTGGCTGCCATGAAAGCCGCCGTACCGACAATGGTGCGGCCGATCGACCAGAGGTCGAGAGCGCCGGCCGAAGCGAAGCCGAAGGCGATGGCGATGATGACCCAGCAGACGGCGTCTTCGAGAATGGCCGAAGCGACGATGATCTGGCCGATGTCGCGGCGCATGAAATTCATGTCGCGCACCACGATGGCCACGATATTGACCGACGAGATCGACAACGCGGTGCCGAGAAAGATCGCGGTGACCAGCCGCGCATCCGCGTTTGGCAACAGCGCCGCCGGCAGCCATTCGCCGAGCGCGAAGCCGCAAATGAATGGAATGGCAATGCCGGCAAGCGTCACGGTCACGGCCGCGCCGCCGACGCGGCGCACCAGGGCAAGATCGGTTTCCATGCCGGTCAGCAACAACAGCATCAGCACGCCGAGCTGCGAGACCGCGTCGAGCATCGCCTTTTGCGCGGCGGAATCCGGAAACAGCGCGTGCGCGGCGGACGGCGAGACAAGCCCGAACAGCGACGGTCCCAGCAGCAATCCGCCGATGAGCTGACCCATCACCGGCGGCTGGCCGATGCGCTGCGCGGCTTCGCCCATCAGACGACCGACGAGCAGGAGAAGGGCGATTTCGGCGATGAACAACGCTTCGGAAGGACCGGCCGCTGCGCCGTTTGCGGCGAATGCCGGCGCGGGGAGCATCGCAATTATCCCGATGAGCAAAAGACCCACCGGCCGGCGGAGTCGTGTCGACACCCTGCAGACACCTTGGCCGCGCGGTTGCATTGATGGTCCGTTTGATCGCACCCCAGCCCTGACAACGCGTAATGCCCGGTTCCGCTCCACGACAGGGATCTGGTCGTCAAGACCTTGATCTATCGGTCGTTTCCCGAATGAACTAGAGCCTGCCGGCCCGAGCTTTTGCCGATAATGCCGTCGCGTTCCTTGGCAAGGCGCCGTCGCCGAGCAAATCCGCTTACCGGCCGGTCAGAGGGCGGTTGGGAGCAATCGGTGGCGCCGGATCATCGCGAAGCCTCGCAGCTGCTTGCTGAATTGCGGCGACGTCGTTCGGCGACAGCTCTTTGAACTGCCTGACGGCAGTGGGATCGAGACCTTCGCAGCTAGCCGGGTTCTGCTTGCAGCGAATGTATTTTTCCACTGCATGACCGAATTCCAGCGTTGCGTGGTCGCGCAAATGTTCGGCGACAAACTCGGCCGCTTTCTTGGAAAGCTCGCTTAATGCACCTGCGCGAAGGTCGCCAGACAGGCGGACCAACGCGATGCTCAAAGCAACCGTCAGCAGCAAGACTTTTTTCATGGCCTGGTCTCGTCGGGGTCATGCGCGTGATGACCCTGGACTTTAGCACAATCATAAGTAGTATATATAGCAATATCATCAATTATACGTGCAGACCTTGTCGGCCACGGCTTTTTGGGCCGAGCGCGTTTCGCGCGTCATGACACGAGAATGCTGACAGAACTTTGCCGGTGAAATGGCTGGTGCCGCGGAGAGGATTCGAACCTCCGACCCACGCATTACGAATGCGTTGCTCTACCAGCTGAGCTACCGCGGCCAGCGGCCGATTCCTGCCATAGTAAGGTGAAAATTTCCACCTTATTCGCCCTGGCGCCGGTCGCGCTTGCGGCAGGACGCTAGGCAAAGTCGGGCGATCATGACCGAGACAACAGGAACCGCAGCGCAGGATTCCCATGTGCTGGCGGCTGCAACGGGAAGATGGCGGTTCGCGTCCTGGCAAGCTGCCTCGATGGCGGTCTTCGTCCTGGTGCTGGCGATGGTGGTGCTGCGCTGCCTCGTCGCCCGCCGTTTGAATCTGGAGACCGACGAGGCCTATTACTGGCTGTGGTCGCGGCACCTGGCGCTGAGCTATTACGACCACCCGCCGCTGATCGCCTATTTGATCAGGTTCGGCACCGCGCTGTTCGGCAACACCGCTTTTGGCGTGCGCAGCATGGCGATCGCGGCGATGCTCGTCGCCTCGGCGCTCCTCTACGCCCTCACCGTCATCCTGTTCGACGACCGCCGGCTCGGTGTCCTGGCGACGCTGTGGTTCAACATAATGCCGCACACCGCGTTCTTTTCGGTCGTCATGTATCCCGACACGCCGGCAATCTTGTTTTGGGCGCTGTGCTGCGTGGCGCTGGCGATGGTCTGGAAGAGCGGCCGCGGCGAATGGTGGTATCTCGCCGGCGCCGCGCTCGGCCTGCTGCTCCTGAGCAAATATACCGGCGTATTTCTTCTCGCCGGAATCGTGATCTGGCTGTCGGCATCGGTGCAAATGCGAGGATGGCTCAAGCGGCGCGAACCCTATTTAGCCGCGTTGCTCGCACTCCTTCTGTTCAGCCCGGTCATTCTGTGGAATGCCGAGCATCACTGGGCGTCGTTTGCCAAGCAATTCGGCCATGCGCTGGACAGGACCGACGGCGGGCTCGGCGAGGTGGCAAGTTTCGTCGGCGTGCAGGCCCTGTTTGTATCGCCGCTGATCTTTGCTTTCGCCGTCGGCGGTCTCGTGGTCGCGAGCTACCGTGGATTTGTCCGGCAGGAGGCGAATTGGCTCCTGCTGGCGTGTGCGGTCGCGCCAATGCTGGCTTATTTCCTGGTCCACGCATTGTCGGCGGAAGTGCTGCCGCAATGGCCGAGCGCCGCCTACGCCATCGCCGTGGTCGCGGCCATTGCCGCTTTCGCGCCGCACCGCGGCGGTCCGGTGCAAGCGCCGCTCGTTCGCTACGCTTTCGCGGCGGCGCCATGGACCGGCCTCGTCTTCACGCTCGCCCTGTTCGCGCAGATGACGTTTTGGCCGGCGCCGGTTGCCGCGGCCCATGACCCGCTCGACATCTTCGACGGCTGGGCGCGGTGGGCGGCGGACGTGCGCGCGGTGGCGAGCGCGCAGCATGCCGGCTATATCGCCAGCGCCGAATACGACACCAATGCCGAACTGGCGTATTACCTTCGCGGCATGCCGGTATTTCAGGCCTCGGAAGAGATCCGCTACCGGTTTCTGCCGCCGGTCGAGCCAACGCTGCTGGCGGACAATACCGGCATCTACGTGGCGACCGAGCCGCTCAGCGACCTGCCTGAACTGCGGAAGCATTTTGCATCGGTCGAGCAGATTGCAACCGTCTGGCGTTCGCGCAACGGCGACCGGATCAAGGCGTATCGCGTCTATGCGTTGAAAGGCTATCGCGGCGGAGTTCCCTATTAGCGCCGTTGACGGTGGCGGGGTCGAGCGGAAAACGCCGCCGATCGCAGCGGCCGGCAGTTTTCCGATTTTCGCGGCTCCACGACAGCTACGAAAAGATTCAGTATGTTGCGCGGCCGCACCTTCCGTCCGTCATGCGTTCGTGCTTTTTGGCCGGTCGGGACTTGATGGGGAATCGATGCGGGTGGTGTCGTCCATAGGCCGTCTTGCGATCGCAATGCTGGTAACGGCGGGCCCAAGCTTCGCCCTGGCCGCCGACCTGCCGCCCCAGCCGGTAGCTCCCGCCACGGCGCCGGCCGCTTATACGCCGGCGGCGCCGGACTGGATCGTCACCGTCGGCGCCGAGGGGCGGATCGTTCCGGCCTGGCCGGGCGCTTCGGTCAGCAAACCCGCAATCACCGGGTTCCCCCTGTTTTCCGTCCGCAAGGCCGGCTCGCCGCCGGACTTTCCCGGCCCGCGCGACAGCATCGGCTTCAGCCTGATCGATCTCGGCCAGATCAAGATCGGTCCGGCCATCAAGCTGGTTTGGCAGCGCAAGGCATCCGATTACACCGCGCTCAATGGGCTGGGCGACGTCGATTACGCGGTGCAGGCCGGCGCCTTTGCCGAATACTGGCCGGTGCCGTGGCTGCGGCTGCGCGGCGAAGTCCGCCAGGGCTTTGGCGGCGAAACCGGCGTCACCGGAGACCTGTTTCTCGACGCCATCGCGCCGGTCGGGGCCTGGACCTTCTCCGCCGGCCCGCGCCTGACGTTGCAATCCGCCGCTGCGACCGGGCCCTATTTCAGCATCACCCAGGCCCAATCGATCGGCTCGACGGTCGCGGGCCTGCCGGCGCTGCCGGTCTATCGCGCCGGCGGCGGGCTCTATTCCTACGGCGCCGGGACGATGGTGCAGTACGCGTTCAATCCGCAATGGACTACGCACGCTTTATTCGAATACGAACGGCTGACCGGCTCGGCTGCGGATTCGCCGCTCGTCACGCAGCGCGGCTCGCCGGACCAATTCACCTTTGGGTTGGGCGCCACTTATTCGTTCACCATGCGCCCGTGGTGGTGAGGGCTGCGCGAGGCCAGCGGCCATCAATGCGCGGCTGAAGACGTTTGCGCCTCCGCGCGCAATTTGAAGCGCTGGATCTTGCCGGTCGCGGTTTTCGGCAATTCGGTGCGGAACTCGATCCAGCGCGGATATTTATAGAGCGCGAGTTTCTTGCGGCACTCGTCCTGCAGCTTTTGCGCAAGCGCGTCGCTCGCCTTGTCGGGCGCTTTGAGCACCACAAACGCTTTGGGCTTGATCAGCTCGTCGGTATCCGGCCAGCCGACCACGGCGGCTTCGAGCACGTCGGGATGGCTCTGCAGCACGCCCTCGACCTCGAACGGCGAGACATACATGCCGGAGACCTTGAGCATGTCGTCGCGCCGGCCGCAGTAGACGAAATAGCCGTTCTCGTCCTCGACATATTTGTCGCCGGAGCGCGTCCATTCGCCGAGGAACGTCGCGCGCGATTGCTCGCGATTGTTCCAATACATGATCGCGCTGGTCGGTCCGCGCACCTGCAGCTCGCCCATGTCGCCGCGCTTGGTGACGATGTTGCCGTCGTCGTCGATCAGCCGGATGTCATAGCCGGGCAGCGGCCGCCCGGAGGTGCCGTATTTCACCTCGCCCGGGCGGTTCGACAAAAAGATATGCAGCATCTCGGTCGAACCGAGGCCGTCGAGGATGTCGACGCCATAGCGCTCGCTCCAGCGCCGACCGATTTCGGCCGGCAGCGCCTCGCCGGCGGACACGCAGCGGCGGATCTTCAAGTCCGATCGTTGCGGCGACGCCGGGCTCGCCAGGAAGGCGGCATAGAACGTCGGCACCGCATAGAACACCGTGACGTTGTGCTTTTTCAGAAGCTCCGCCACCGCCTCCGGCGTCGGCCGCGCCGGCAAGAGCACGGTGGTCGCGCCGGCCGACAGCGGAAAGGTGAGCGCGTTGCCGAGCCCGTAGGCGAAGAACAATTTCGCCACCGAATAGCAAATGTCGCTTTCGGTGATGCCGATCACCGGCGCGGCATAAAGCGCGTCGGTGAGTTTCAGATCGGCGTGGGTATGCACCGCGCCCTTCGGCCGGCCGGTCGAGCCCGAGGTGTAGAGCCAGAAGCACATGTCGTCGCGCGTCGTCGCCGCGGTGATGCCGCCTGGCAGCTTGGCGTCGGCCTTCATTTGGACCTTGGCTTCGTCCATCAGCGCGTCGAACGATAGATGCGAATGCGCGTCGTCGCCGGAAACGATGACATGTTCGAGATGGTCGCTGTCGCGGATGGCGTCGGCGAATTTGTTGTACACCGCGTCGGAGACGACCAGAAGCCGCGCCCGCGAATCGTTGAGCATGAAACGGTAATCGGCTTCCGTCATCAGCGTGTTGACCGGGACCGCCACGATGCCGGCCTTGATGGCGCCGAGAAAAGCGGTCGGCCAGTCGATGCTGTCGAGGAGGCAGATCAGAATGCGCTCCTCGCGGCGCATGCCGAGCCCGCGCAGCACCGCCCCGAAGCGCTCGACCCGGTCGGCCAGCTCGGCATAAGTGTACTGCCCGCGGTGATCGATATAAGCGAGCTTGTTGCCGCGCCCGGCGTCGAGATTGCGCTTGAGAATATCGGCGGCGAAATTGTAGTCGCGCGGGATGGCCGGCTCAGGCGGCGGCGAAACCGATTCCGAGCCCAGCCCCCTATTCGGCGACGCAGTGTTCATCGCGGCGTTTCCCCATCGGCGCGGGCTTTGGCCCACTTGTTTGCCCACAGCAAAGGCATCACCAAAAGCATTATGCCGACGCGAAAATTTGCCTGCAATGGCAAAGCCCGCTGCCGCTGGCTTCGGCGCCAAATTGCGCTATGACAAGGCACGTCAATGCCCGCCGGAGCCCCGCAATGCTACTAAGCCGCGACCGCATTCTCACCACCCATGTCGGCAGCCTGCCGCGCAACGACACGCTGAGCGACCTTTTGATCAGGCAGGAGGACGGCGACAAGCTCGACCCCAAAATGCTGGCCGACGAGATGGACAAGGCGGTCCGCCACGTCGTCGAAAAGCAGATGGCCGCCGGCATCGACGTCGGCAATGACGGCGAGCAGCGGCGCATCGGCTTCCAGACTTATGTGCCGCAGCGCATGTCGGGCTTTGCCGGCGTCTCGAAGCGCCGCCGCGGCCGCGAGTTCGAGGAGTTTCCCGAACTGGTCGGCTACCTGATGCGGCGCTTTCCCAATCCGCCGAAGAGCCAGCACGGCGCCCCGGAAGCGCAGGCCGACATCAAGTATCGCGATCTCAAGCCGATCAGCGACGAGATCGCCGGCTTTATCCGCATCGCCGATAAGCTCCACGCGTTCTCCGAGCGGTTCATGACCGCGGCCTCGCCCGGCATCATTTCGACGACCATGCTCAACGCCTATTATCCGTCGCACGACGATTATCTCGACGCCATCGCCCGCGAGATGAAGAACGAATACCAGGCCATTCATAAGGCCGGTCTCGTCCTGCAGATCGATGCCCCCGACCTCGCCATGGATCGGACGATGATGTATCGCGATCTCTCCGATGCCGATTTCGTCAAGCGCTGCGAGCGTCACGTCGCCGCGATCAACAAGGGTATCGAAGGCATCCCGCGCGACCGCGTCCGTTTGCACATCTGCTACGGCAACTGGGAGGGGCCGCACATCCACGACATCGCGCTGGAGAAGATTCTCCCCGCGCTCTATCAGGCCAAGGTCGGCGCGCTGTCGATCGAGTTCTCCAATCCGCGCCATGCCCACGAATACGCGGCGCTCAAGCGCGTGCCGTTCCCCAAGGACATGATCCTCATTCCCGGCGTGGTCGAGACTACCTCGAATTTCGTCGAGCATCCGGAAGTGGTGGCGCGGCGGATCGAGGAGGCGGTGGCGACCATCGGCGACCGCGAACGCGTCATCGCCGGCAGCGACTGCGGCTTCGGCACGTTTACCCGGCGCGAATGGGTCATCGAGCCGGTGGTCTGGCTCAAGCTTGCGGCGATCCGCCAAGGAGCCGATATCGCTTCCGCCCGATTATGGGGTAAGAAGAGCGCGGCTTAACGGCCCGTCATCCTGAGGTGCGCGGCGTTCGCCGCGCCTCGAAGGATGAACGGCCCCAATGCCGCGGCCGTCGTCCTTCGAGGCTCGCTTCGCTCGCACCTCAGGGTGACGGAAAACTTTGCGACAAGCTCTAACCAACAGGACCAGACACCGTGATCGATCTTTACACCTGGACGACGCCGAACGGGCGGAAGATTTCCATCGCGCTCGAAGAGATGGGACTGCCCTACACCGCGCATGCGGTCGACATTTCCAAGGATGAGCAGTTCAAGCCGGACTTTCTCAAAATCTCGCCGAACAACCGCATTCCGGCGATCGTCGACCGCGACAACAATCTGAGCCTGATGGAGTCCGGCGCGATCCTGATCTATCTCGCCGACAAGACCGGCAAGCTCATGCCGAAATCGGGCGACGGCCGCTACAAGGTCATCGAATGGCTGATGTGGCAGATGGGCGGCCCCGGCCCGATGTTCGGTCAGGTGCATCACTTCGTGAAATACAACAAGGGCAAGTCGGCCTATGCCGAGGAGCGGTATCTGAAGGAAGCGCACCGGCTTTACGGCGTGCTCGACAAGCGCCTCGCCGACCGCGAATACGTCGCCGACGCCTATTCGATCGCGGATATCGCCATTTGGCCGTGGGTGTCGCGCTATGAGTGGCAGACGGTCGATCTGAACCAGTATCCCAACGTCAAGCGCTGGTATGTCGCCATCGCCAAGCGCCCGGCAGTCCAGAAGGGCTACAAGGTGCCGAAAGACGTCGGCGAAGTGCCGATGCCGTAGCC
>DATJBH010000051.1:0-3038 GCA_035515455.1 Xanthobacteraceae bacterium | reverse complement strand
CCGCATTTCGCTCGGCCTCAAGCAGACCATGCGCAATCCGTGGGAGGTCTTCGTCGAGAAGCATCCGCCGGGCTCGACGGTCGAAGGCGAGGTCAAGAACAAGACCGAATTCGGCCTGTTCCTCGGCCTCGACGGCGACGTCGACGGCATGGTCCACCTCTCCGACCTCGACTGGAAGCGTCCGGGCGAGCAGGTGATCGAGGAGTACAAGAAGGGCGACATGGTCAAGGCGCAGGTGCTCGACGTCGATGTCGAGAAGGAGCGCATCTCGCTCGGCATCAAGCAGCTCGGCGGAGACCCGATGGAGCAGGCCGGCGATCTCAAGAAGGGTTCGGTGGTCACCTGCGAGGTGACCGAGGTGAAGGAGGCCGGCATCGAGGTCAAGATCGTCGGTACCGATCTCACCGCCTTTATCCGTCGCGCCGATCTCGCGCGCGACCGCGGCGAGCAGCGCCCCGAACGCTTCGCGGTCGGCCAGAAGGTCGATGCCCGCGTCACCCAGTTCGACCGCAAGACCCACAAGGTCGGCGTCTCCATCAAGGCGCTGGAAGTGGCCGAGGAGAAGGAGGCGCTGGCGCAATACGGCTCCGCCGACTCCGGCGCTTCGCTCGGCGACATCCTGGGCGCCGCGCTCAAGCAGCGCGACGACAAGGCCGACGACAAGGCCGAGACCGAAAAGGCCGGCGACTGAGGCTTGGCATCGTTGAAATCGTGAAACCCCCGGGGGGCCACCCCGGGGGTTTTGCTTTGCCGGAGCGGCGTGCCAAGAATCGCCCCAATGGGTATGCTTGATCGTCCTTCGGGGCTGGTTGCTCCGCTCGCGCCTGAAACGGCCGGTTCACACAGGATATCGCCATGTCGCTCGATGCCGATGCCATCGTCGATCGCCGCCGCATGCGGCGCAAGCTCACCTTCTGGCGCGTCAGCGCGCTGCTGATCGCGCTCGCCGGCGTCGTCGGCCTCGGCGTCGCGCTGGTGCCGGGCTTGCGGCTCGCCGTGCCCGGGAACTACATCGCCCGCATCAAGGTGCAGGGGCTGATCCGCGGCAACCAGGACCGCGTCGAGGCGCTGGAGCGGCTCGGCCGGTCGAGCGCGCGGGCCGTGATCGTGCATATCGACAGCCCCGGCGGCACCACGGCGGGCTCCGAGCAGCTATACGACGCGTTGCGCGCCTTGCAGGCGAAGAAGCCGATGGTGGTGGTGGTCGACGGGCTCGCCGCCTCCGGCGCCTATATCGCCGCGCTGTCGTGCGACCATATCATCGCCCAGGACACCTCGCTGGTCGGCTCGATCGGCGTCTTGTTCCAGTATCCGAACTTCACGCAAATCCTCAAAACCATCGGCATCCAGGTCGAGGAGGTCAAATCCTCGCCGCTGAAGGCGGCGCCCAACGGCTTCGAGCCGACGAGCCCGGAGGCGCGCGCGGCCATCGCCGCGATCGTCACCGACTCTTATGCCTGGTTCAAGGATTTGGTTAAAAACCGCCGCAAAATGGACGATACGCAGCTCGCCGCGGTCGACGACGGGCGCGTCTTCACCGGCCGCCAGGGCGTCGGTTTGAAGCTGGTGGACGATCTCGGCAACGAAAAGACCGCGCTCGCCTGGCTGGAGAAGGAGAAGAAGATCCCGGCCTCGACGCCGGTGCGCGACTATTCGCTGGAACCGAGGTTCAGCGAGCTTTCCTTCCTGCACGTCGCCGCCTGGACCTTCGAGGCGGTGGGTCTTTCCGCCGTTGCGCACCGCATCGAGGCATGGGGTGCGGTGCAGGCGGTCGAAAGACTCAATCTTGACGGTCTCTTGGCGCTTTGGCACCCTCCATCCGCCAACTGACCACTGATCGAGCAAGGCGGCCGCAATGATCAAGTCTGAACTTGTGCAACGTATCGCCGCCCAGAATCCTCACCTCTACCAACGCGACGTCGAGAACATCGTCAACGCGATCCTCGGCGAAATCACCAATGCCATGGCGCGTGGTGACCGCGTCGAGCTGCGCGGCTTCGGCGCCTTCTCGGTCAAGCACCGGCCGGCCCGCACCGGGCGCAATCCGCGCACCGGCGCCCATGTCTCGGTCGAGCAGAAATCGGTGCCGTTCTTCAAAACCGGCAAGGAAATGCGCGAGCGGCTGAACAAGACCGGCCCGGTTTAAGGACCCAGGTTTCCTGGATTTGCGAGGGTGCTATTGTCGCGGCCGGGCAATAGCCGTCCGAAGGACGGCGTCGCTTCGCTCGCCTATGCCCGGCTACTGGTGCTTTCGAGAGGCGTCGCCGTGTTCCGCAAGATCGTGACTTGGATCGTCATCATTCCGCTGGCCGCGGTCATCGTCGCCTTCGCGGTGGCCAATCGGCAGGCGGTGACGGTGTCGTTCGATCCGTTCGCGGCGGCGGCGCCCGCCTACGCGGCGACCCTGCCGCTGTTCGCGATCCTCTTTGCGGTGTTGATCCTCGGCGTGCTGATCGGCGGCATCGCCGCCTGGTTCCGCCAGGGCAAATGGCGGCGCGCCGCCCGCCGGCTCGACGGCGAGGTGCGCGCGCTGCACGACGAGATGGATAGTATCCGCCGCCGCTTTGGTACGCCCGAGAAACCAAAGCCCGCGCCAGAGCCAAGCCCCCTGGCAGCGATCCCGCCGCCGCTACCTTGACGGCTGCCGTGGTTCCGCTTTGCCGGGAGGGGGCGAAGGCTGCTAGAACCCCGGCCATGCCGCTGATCGTCAAAATATGCGGGCTGAAGACCCCGGAAGCGCTTGATGTGGCGCTGGAATCCGGCGCCGATCTGGTCGGCTTCGTGTTCTTCGCGCCGAGCCCGCGCCATCTCGGGCTCGACGCCGCGCGCGCGCTTGGGCAGCGCGTGCAAGGCCGCGCCGGCAAGGTCGCGCTCACCGTCGATGCCGAAGACGAGGCGTTGCGCGCGATCGTCGAGGCACTCAAGCCCGACATGCTGCAATTGCACGGCGGCGAGCCGCCCGAGCGGGTGACGGCGGTGCGTGCCCGCTTCGGCCGGCCGGTGATGAAAGCGATCCCGATCGCCGAGCGGCGCGATCT
>DATJBH010000050.1:0-21853 GCA_035515455.1 Xanthobacteraceae bacterium | reverse complement strand
CCCTGCTTGTATTCGACGGTCTGCACTTTGATAGCAGCCTGCGCCGAACCGGCGGCGATGACGACGCCGAACAGCGCCGCGATGAGAACTTGCAGCTTCATGGCGATCCTCCCTTTGCTCGACCCTTTTGCGGGTCGTTCGGCGAAGTCTACCGCAAAGCGTAGCCCGGACGATTGCATCCGGCTATGCTTGCCTCTCCATCATGCCGCGCATGAAGCGCACGGCGGCGGGGCCCTTGAGCGCGCCGGCCCACAGCTCGCGCGCCATGGTCTCGTGCAACGCAAGCGCTTCCGGCGCCGAGGTGATCATGGCGACGCCGGTGCGGATGTTCGGCTCCTCGCCGAGCCGGAACGGCGACAGCGCCAAAATCTTGCGGTCGGGCTGGCGAAAGATCTGAAAGCTCGAATGCGGCAGCGTATCGCGCACGATGCCGATCTGCACGCCGATCGGCTCGTTCTCCATCAGCGCGGTGAAGTGGGCGGCCTCGGCGCGGGCCAGCGCGCGCCGCTCGCGCCGCACCTTGTCGGACAGATCGTGGCGGCCGACGAGACCGTTGCGCAGAAAACGCTCCATCTCGTCGGCGGCGATCAGGTTAACCACCGCGGGGCGGCGGCGTCGATAACACTCCTTGCGCGCGCGCAACACCGCCATCAGCTCGTCGATCTGAGCGAGCGCCTGCGCGCGAGCGGCAATGCCGTCGGGCACGGATTCGCGCAATACCTCGCCGAGCGCGCGGTCGAAGCCGTCGGAGGCGAGCACGTAGGAGATCGGGCCGGCGAGCACAATGATGTGCTCGGCGGTCTCCTCGATCTGGCGCATGCGCTCGAAATAACTGACCGCCGCGGCGATATATTCGACGCCGACCCCGAGCAGCGTCGGCACCGAGACGTGCAGAAGCTCGGCGAGCTTCTCCAACGTCTCGATCTTGGCTACCTCGCCCTTCTCGAAACGGTAGAGCGCGGTGCGCGAGATGCCGAGCTTTTGCGCGATCTCCTCCGCGGCAAGCCCGGAGCCGAGGCGGAAGGCCTTGAGCCGGTGGCCGATGTCGTCGAAGCGGAGGGGCATCGATCACGCTCTCACTTCTTCGTCATTGCCGGACTTGATCCGGCAATCCATGCAACATCATGGCATGTACATCGTTCTAGTCCCGCATTCATAAGCCGCCACTCAGCATGGACCACCGGGTCAAGCCCGGTGGTGACGAGGATTAGATCAGACGCGCAGCTCCTTCTGGGCTTCGCGCATCCGCCTGGCCGCTTCCAGCGCGGCGACGATGATGTTGTGGTAGCCGGTGCAGCGGCACAGGTTTCCCGAGATGCCGATCCGGATGTCGTCCTCGGTCGGCTCCGGATTGTCGCGCAGGAGCTCGATCAGCGTGGTCAGGATTCCCGGCGTGCAGAAGCCGCATTGCAGACCGTGATGCTCGTGGAAGGCCTGCTGCAACGGATGCAGCGTCCTGGCGTCCGGCGCGATGCCTTCGACGGTGAGGATGTCGTGGCCATCGGCCTGCACCGCGAGCATCAGGCAGGACCGCGCCGAATGGCCGTCGAACAGGATCGTGCAGGCGCCGCAAACGCCGTGTTCGCAGCCGAGATGGGTGCCGGTCAGGCGCAGGTGCTGGCGCAGAAAATCCGCTAGCGTCAGCCGCACCGGCACGGTTTTTTCGTAAGCCGTGCCGTTGACGGTGACGGCGATGCTGCGCTGCTCGCTCATGGGCGCGGCCTTTCCGCGATCCGCTCATGTGCCTTGAGGAGCGCGCGGCGCGACAGCACGGTGGCGAGCTGTTGCCGATAAGTTGCCGGCGCGTGGATGTCGTCGACGGCATCGAGCCGGCGCAGCGGCTCGCAGATTTCGCGCAGCCGCTTGTCGGCGATCTTCTCGCCGATCAGCGCGCGCTCGACGTCAGCCGCGCGAAGCGGCGCCGGACCCATGCCGCCGAGCGTCAGCGACGCGCGCGTGACCTTGCCATGCGCGTCCTCCTCGATGAGCGCCGCAGCCGAGACAATGGCGAAATCGCCGTGGCGTCGGGAAAATTCGACGAAGCCATGACCGTGCCGCCGGGACCAGCACGGGAACCTCGCGCCGATGAGAAGTTCGTCGGGCTCCAGCGCCGGCGTCATATAGGCGACCGGGAAATCCGCAAAGGCGATCTCGCGCACTCCGTTCTTGCCGGCGATCGTGAGCGTGGCATCGAGCGCGGCGGCAACCGCGACCAGTTCCGCTGCCGGGTCGAGATGACACAGCGAGCCGCCGAGCGTGCCGCGGTTGCGGGTCTGCCGGTGTCCGACTTGGCCAATGGCTTCATGCATCAGCGGGCAGCGGCCGCGCACGAGATCGGAGAATTCGATATCGCGCTGCCGCGTCATCGCGCCGATCACAAGCGCGCCGCTTTCTTCGCGAATGCCGCTCAAGCCCTCGACGCGGTTGAGATCGATGACATGGTCGGGCAGCACAAAGCGCATATTGAGCATCGGCATCAGCGACTGCCCGCCGGCCAGCACTTTGGCATTGTCGAGGCTTGCGAGCAGCCCGACGGCGTCGGCGATACTGCGCGGATCGTGATAGGAGAACGCAGGAGGCTTCATGCGGGTGGTTACGCTGCAGGACGCACTTTGACTCTGTGCCAAAATCTGTGCACCAATTCAAAAACATATGCCAATCCCGAACTTGGGACCAGCCGGGTGAAGCTCGCGCGATGAAGGCACGGCAATGAAGCCTGCGGCGTTTCGCTACCATGCGCCGAAAACCGTCGACGAGGCGGTCGCGATTCTCGCGCAAGTCGCACCCGAGGACGGCCGCGTGCTGGCCGGCGGGCAGTCGCTGGTGCCGACCATGGCGTTTCGCCTCGCCAAGCCGGGGCATCTCGTCGACATCAACGGCGTCGCCGCGCTCAATCGGCTTTCCGTCGCCGACGACAAGCTCGTCATCGGCGCCGGCGTGCGCCATGCCGCGTTTCATAAGCCGGTCTGCGACGGTCCGCTCGGTACGCTGCTTGCCGACGTGGTGCGGCACATCGCGCATTATCCGATCCGCAACCGCGGCACGTTTTGCGGCTCGCTGGCGCATGCCGATCCGGCGTCGGAATGGTGCCTGGTGCTGGCGGCGCTCGACGGCGAGGTGCTGGCGAAAAGCGCGCGCGGCGAGCGCGTCATCGCGGCGCGCGATTTCTTCAAGGGCATCATGACCACCGCGCTCGCCGACGACGAGCTCCTCGTCGAGGCACGGCTGCCGTTGCTCCCGGCCGATGCGCGCGCCGGCTTCTACGAATTCAATCGCCGCGCCGGCGATTTCGCCATGGCGATGGCGCTCGGCGTCTATCGCCTCGACGGCGGCAAGATCACGGCGCCGCGGCTTGCGGTCGGCGGCGCCGAGGTCAAGCCGCGGCGCATCACGGAGAGCGAGCGCATACTCGACGGCGCCGCGCCCGGCGATGCCGCGTTCCGTGCGGCGGCGCAAGCCGCGACGGACGCGATCGATCCGCTGGAGGACAACGTCACCACCGCCGAATTCCGCCGCGACCTGGTGCTCGCGGTGACGCGCCGCGCGCTGGAACGGGCGGCGCAGCCGTGATTGGTGCTGCCCCTTCGTTGTCATCGTCCGCGAAGGCGGACGATCCAGTAAACGCCGACGAGTATTGACTGTTGCGCGAATGAGCACCGGATCGTCTAAAAATTCCTGGATCGGCAAATCGGTGACGCGGCTGGAGGATCCGCCGCTCGTTGCCGGACGCGGCGCGTTCGCCGGCGACATCAATTTTCCGCATCAGCTTTCCATGCGCGTGGTGCGTTCGGCGGTGGCGCACGGCCGCATCGTCGCGATCGACACGATGGCGGCGCTCGCGCTGCCCGGCGTCCATGCGGTGTGGACCGCGGCCGACATTGCCGAGGTGCCGCCGATCGATTTCCGCGAGGGCTCGATCCCGGCACTCGATCCGTACCGCCAGCCGGTGCTGGCGACAGGGCGCGTGCGCTATGTCGGCGATCCAATCGCCGCGGTATTCGCCGCCGATCCGTACATCGCCGAGGACGCCGCCGATCTGGTCACCGCCGAGATCGAGGAACTGCCGCCGCTTCTCGACGCGCAAGCCGCGCCGGTCGAATTTTCGCCGGGCCATTCCAGCGAGGCAACGATCATCCGCCAGGGCTATGGCGACGTCGACGCGGTGTTCCACGCCGCGCCGCACGTGATCGAGGTCGAGCTCTCGGTCGGCCGGCATTCCGGCGTGCCGCTGGAGACGCGCGGCGCCATCGGCCGCTACGACGCGTCGCGCGGCATTCTCGAACTGCACGGCGCCGCCAAGGTGCCGCACCGCATCCAGGAATTGCTGTCGCGGATGCTCCGCCTGCCGCCGAGCGCGATCCACGTGCACGAATCCCATGTCGGCGGCGGCTTCGGCGTGCGCGGCGAGCTTTACCCGGAAGACGTGCTGGTCGCCGTCGCCGCCAAGACATTCAACCGCGCGGTGAAATGGATCGAGGACCGCCGCGAGCATCTGATCGCGGCCAATCATTCGCGCCAGCAATTGCACCAGATCCGCGCCGCGGTCGACGACAATGGCGTTATCCTCGCCATCGACGACCGCTATTTCCACGACCAGGGCGGCTATATCCGCACCCATGCGGCGCGCGTCGTGCATATGACCGCGGGCATCTTGCCGGGGCCGTACCGGGTGCCGGCCTATCGCGCCATCGGCCATTTCCGGCTGACCAACAAGACGCCGGCCGCGACCTATCGCGCGCCGGGCCGTTACGAGACCACCTTCGTGCGCGAGCGGCTGGTCGACGCCATCGCGCATCGCCTGAACATCGACCGCATCGAGGTCCGCCGCCGCAACGCCATTACCGCCGCCGAGATGCCCTATCCGCGCCCGCTCGAAGCCTTGGGCGAGGAAATCCATTACGACACCGGCGACTATGTCGGGCTGTTGGACAAGCTGTTCGCCAAGATCGGCTGGGACGCGCTCAACGCCGCGGTGGCGAAGCGCAAGGCCGCGGGCGAGCTTGTCGGCATCGGCGTGGCGATGTTCGTTGAGAAGAGCGGGCTTGGCCCGACCGACGGCGTCAATATTGCCGTCGACACCTCAGGCATGGTCGAAGTCGTCACCGGCGGCGCCTCGATCGGCCAGGGGTTTGAGACGGTGATGGCGCAGGTCGCCGCCGACGCGCTCGGCGTCGATTATAGGAATTGCCGCGTCATCCACGGCCAGACCGACCGCATCGCCTTCGGCATCGGCGCACACGCCTCGCGCGCCACGGTGATGACCGCGTCGGCCACGCATATCGCGGCGCTCAATGTGCGGCGCAAGGCGCTCGATATGGCCGCCGAGCTTTTGCAGACCGCGCCCGACGCGCTCGACATCGCCGGCGGCGAGGTCGTGCGCAAGGACGGCAAGCCCGGTCCCTCGATCAGCCTCGCCGCGATTGCCAAAAATCTCGAGCCGACATCGAAGACGCGCGGCGACCGCGCGCCGGGATTATCCGCCGAAGGCTGGTTCAAGACCGAGCATCAGGTTTACCCTTACGGCAGCCATGTCGCGGTGGTGCGCGTCGACCGCGACACCGGCGGCGTCACCGTCGAGCGCTACTGCATCGCCTATGACATCGGCCGCGCCATCAATCCCGCCACCGTGCACGGCCAGATCGTCGGCGGCTATGCGCAGGGGCTCGGCGGCGCGCTGTTCGAGGAATTCACCTACAACGAGCGCGGCGATCCGCTGGCGGTGACGTTCGCCGATTATCTCCTGCCCGCCATGCACGAGACGCCGGAGCCGGAAGTGCTGCTGCGCGAGGATTACACCTCCCCGCTCAATCCGCTCGGCATCAAGGGCGCCGGTGAAAGCGGCATCACCGGAGTCGGCGCGGCGATCGCTTCCGCAATCGAAGACGCTATCGGCATTCCCGGCGCGGTCAAGGAATTGCCGGTGACGCCGCAGCGGATCAAGGCGATGCTGGGCGGCAAATAATTACTGGATTCCCCGCTTGCGCAGGGAGTGACAATGGTGTTGCGCGCTCACTCCGGCTTGATGCCGGCGGTCTTGACCACCTTGCCCCACTTTTTGATTTCGGCGGTCATGTAGTCCTTCAGCTCCGCGGGCGTCATGATCATCGGCTCGGCGCCGAGACCGGCGAAATGCGCTTGCAGCTTCGGATCGGTCAGCGCCGCATTGATCGCCTTGTTGAGCGTAGCCACGACGTCCGGCGGCGTCTTCGCCGGCGCGCCGACCGCATCCCACACCGAAACGTCGTAGCCGGGCACGTATTGCGCGATGGTGGGCGCGTCGGGCAGCACGTTCGAATGCGCAACGCCGCTGACGGCAAGCCCGCGCAGCTTGCCGGCCTTGATCAAATTGAGCGTCTGCAGGATCGGCGTGAAGCCGGCCTGCACCTGCCCGCTCAGCAGATCGGGAATGTAGCTGGTGCGATACGGCACGTTGACGAGCTTGACCCCCGCCATCTCGTTGAACAATTCGCCGGCGACGTTGGTCGCGGCGCCGGCGCCGACCGAGGCATAGTTGATCTTGCCGGGATTGGCCTTGGCGTAAGCGATGAACTCCGGCAGTGTCTTTGCCGGCACCGACGGATTGATCACCAGCACCAGCGGCAATTTGACGAGGCCGGAGACCGGCGCGATGTCGCGCATCACATCGAACGACAGATTGTCGTAGAGCGACACGTTGATGGTGTTGGTCATCGTCAGGGTCAACAGCGTGTAGCCGTCGGGCGCCGCGTGAACGACGATCTCGGTGCCGATATTGCTGGCGCCACCGGGCCTATTGTCGACGACGAATTGCTGACCGAAATGCTGCGACAGTGCATCGGCGAGAAGCCGCGTGGCGACGTCGGGGGCGATGCCGGCGGGATATGGCACGACGATGCGCACCGGCCGCGACGGATAACTCTCCGCACGCGCGGCGCGCGTGACGACCGGAAGCGATGCGGCGCCGGCGGCTAGGTGCAAGAACCGGCGGCGGGGAATGCTCATAATGGCTCCTAGGCTGCGCTTCCTGTCCGCCGGAGGCGCGCCGGCATCAGTCGGCTTTGATATTGGCGAACTTGACCACCTTGGCCCATTTCTCGGTTTCGTTTTTGATGAATTTTTCGAAATCGGCGGGTGTGCCGGTGAAGACTTCGCAGCCGAGATCGGTGAAGCGCTTGCGCGTCGCCGGATCGGCGAGCGCGGCATTGACCTGCTTGTTGAGCGTAGCAACCACGTCCGGCGGCGTGCCTTTGGGCGCGACCAAGCCGTACCAGCCGTTCGCCTCGTAACCGGGAAGGAATTCAGCCATGGCGGGAACGCCCGGCAACAGGTCCTGGCGCTTTTCGCTCGTGACCGCGAGCGCGCGCAGCTTGCCGGATTTGATGTAGCCGAGCGACGCCGGCATCACGCCGAACATCGCCTGCACGCGGCCGCCGACGAGATCGGGCATTGCCGCGGCCTCGCCCTGATAGATGACGTCGACCAGGTTGACATCGGCCATCATGCGGAACAGCGCGCCGGCGACATAGAGCGGCGTGCCGCTGCCACCCGACGCCAGATTGATCTTGCCCGGATTGGCCTTGGCGTAGGCGATGAACTCGGGAACGGTCTTCACCGGCAACGCGGGATTGACGTCCATCACCAGCGGGATGGTGGCGATGCTCGCCACCGGCACGGCGTCGCGAAGAAAATCGAAATTGAGATGATGATAGAGCGCCGGATTGATCGCGTTCGACGACATCGCCAGCAACAGCGTATTGCCGTCGGGCGGCGATTTGAGAACCAGCTCGGTGCCGAGATTGGTGCTGGCGCCGGGCTTGTTTTCGACGACGAAGGGTTGGCCGAGCTTTTCCGACAGCCATTGCGCGATCAGCCGCCCGATGATGTCGGGCGAGCCGCCCGCCGGCACCGTGACCACGAGGTGCACCGGCCGCGCGGGATATGTCTCGGCCTGCGCGAAGCGCACCGCGCCGGGCAACACGCCGGCTCCGGCCGCGAGCCGCAGGAATTTCCGTCGCCCGATCATTCGTCCTCCCAGCGGCCGGTCAGCCCGCCTTCATATGTGCGAACTTGATCACCTTGGCCCATTTATCGGTCTCGTCGGCGAGGAACTTGCCGAATGCCGCGGAATTCATCGGCTCGGTCTCGCCGCCGAGATCCTTGATCCTGGCGACGAGCTGCGGGTCGGCAAGCCCCGCGGTGACGTTGTTGGACAGCGTCGCGACGACGTCGGGCGGCGTGCCCTTCGGCGCACACCACCCGTCCCAGGCCGTGGCGTCGAAGCCGGGCAATGTTTCGCTCACGGCCGGAAGCTCCGGCAGCACCTGGGCCCGCTTGGCGCTGGTGACCGCCAAGGGCCGCAGCTTGCCGTTGCGGATGAAGCCGATCGCGCTCGACAGCGTGATGATGAAGGCCTGGACCTGGCCGGCCAATAGATCGGTGAATGCCGGCGCCGGCCCGCGATAGGGCACGTGCACGACGTTGATGCCGGTCTGCATTTTGAGAAGCTCGATCGCGACATGCATCGGCGTGCCGATGCCGGGCGAGGCAAAATTGACCTTCCCGGGGTTCGCTTTGGCGTAAGCGATGAATTCGGGCAGCGTCTTGGCCGGAAACGATGGATTGACCAGGAGCACCATCGGCAGCCGGATCACGCCGCCAAGGGGCGCGAAATCGCCGGGAAAGTCGAAATCCAATTTGGCGTAGAGCGTCGCGTTGATCGCGTTGGCGGTGACGCACGTGAGCAGGGTGTAGCCGTCCGGCGCCGCCTTGGCGACCGCCGCGGCCGCGATATTGCCGCCGGCGCCGACCCGGTTGTCGGTCACGAAGGGCTGGTGCAGCTGGCCCTCCAGCCATTGCCCGATCAGCCGCGATACCAGATCGGGGGTGCTGCCGCCGCCGAAGCCGTCGATGATTTTCACGGGCCGGGTCGGATAATCGAGCGCGGATGCGGCGCGCGGCAAAACCGCCGCCGCGGCGGCGGTCAAAAACAAAAATTTACGACGTGAGATTCTCGTCATGCGGCCTCCGGCAGGCACCGCTTAAGGCTCGGAGCCTAGCCCGCCTGGATGACCGTGAGAAGTGCCGCGACAATCGGTCCGGGCGGCAGACCGGACTAGAACTCCGTCTCGTTGCGCGACCCTCTCTTGCGCGGCAATGAAGTGTTAAAGCGGCCGCCGGCTGCGCGGTTCCCCCGCACGAGACGCCGGACAGAGCGGCAAATCGGATTGTCTTGCAGATATCGCAGCTCGGCGGCCTGCTCCGTCTAGGATCGCTTGCGCGGAACCTTCTTGCCCTTCTTGCGCGCCTTCGACAGGCCGATGGCGATTGCCTGCTTGCGGCTTTTGACCTTGCCGCCCTTGCCGCCGCGGCCGCTCCTGGCCGTGCCGCGCTTATAGCGGCGCATCTCGCTTTCGACGTCCTTCCCGGAACTGCGGGAATATTTGCGTTTGCGTTTCTTGGCCATGCGATTTCCTCCAATCATCGGCTCGCAATCAACGCCGCCCGCGCCAAGACTCGCAGCGCGCGTGCGGCAGTGTTCTAATAACCGATTTGCTGCCAAGGGGTTGCCTTGATCGTGTCGGGAATTTGCAGCGGGCTGGCCACGATTGTCGCCGCGGAACATACGGAACTGCGACCGGTTGTGCCTTCATGGCCGAGCGGCAAAACAGCGGCGAGACGATGGAGCCGCGCAAAGGCATGCCGTCGCCGCGGCATTGCGGGCGCCGAGACAAAAATGATCCGGCAAGCAAACAATGTAGAATGCCTGACGACAATGTGGCGGACTCGTGAATGAAACGAGTCCGATGCGCCAGATGACGCGAAATATTGCCGCGGCTCAGCACTTTATCCGAAACGCGTCGAATGTGTTGTCGATCACATCAGGCGCGCTCCGCGGCTGATCAACTGCGTTGCGAGGCAGCGATACCGGTATGAAAGGTTCGAAGCGATGAATGCGACGGTGATGGCGTGCCATGCGTTCGATCACGAGATCGCGGCTTGCAAAGTGTCCGAAGCGCCGTTGCTGCGGCGGCGAAACGGAAGGCGAGGCGCTTTGCGCTTTCAGGCGGCTGCGGGCTTTAACTGCCCGCCGGATGTAAATCCATAACGTCATTTGCCTATCGATCCTACGCGCGCTTGAGCACGATACCGGGGCGCGCGCGGGCACTCTTGCGTTTCGGCAAAAGAGGAAGGCGTGCGTGAAGAAATTATCGATCCATCGATGCGCGCGGTGCGGTGAGCATATCGTTGCACCGGAGAGGGCCGAGCTTGCGCCCGGCAATTGCGTTCGCAACGTCTGGTCATGCGATGTCTGCGGTCATCGCTTTGAGCAGCTGGTGTCCTTTTCGCGAAGCGTCGCCGATGTTTTCTAATGGTCCCGCTACGCCCGTATTGCCGCGGTGCAGAGAAGCGCAGCCAGTTGCGGCGGCGCCATCGCAATGTCAGCCCTCTGACGGATGGGCCAGACTCGGCCGAAAGCGCGGCGGGGGCGAACCCGCTACGGCGGCTGCGGGCTGTTCCTGCGCCGGCTTCGCCTCTTCCGGACGCTGCCGGCCAAGCGTCCAGTTCTTGTAGATGCGCACTTCCGGATTCGGCACGGTCCAGCAGGCGCCGTCTTCGTCCATGAGCACCACCCAGAACAGCGCCGATTCCGGGCCGTAATCGATGAGGAAATGCGCCCAACCCTCGCCTTTCGGCGTGACCATCGGCAATGGCGGATTGAGCTGCAACATCATGACGGCGTTTCCAAAGGCGAAAACGTCGCGATGCAAGGAATAGTTCCGGCGCCATCTCGGCGCTCGGAAAAGGCCCGCGACGCACAGCGCCGCGGGCTTTGTCTGTTTGAGTTCGCAAAGCGTGCTCAGTGCGGACTCATCCGCGCCGAGCCCGGCTGGCCCGGCACCTTGAAGCGCTTGCCGGTGTCGGTGACCTTGGTGCCGTCGACGCGCAGGATGGAAAAATCCTTGTCTATGTAGTTGCCGACATAGATGTAATTGCCGTCGGGAGTGAACGCGACCGCTTCCGGCAAAGCGCCGACTTCGATGTCGTTGAGCCGCGTGACTTTCTTGCCGCTGACCGCAAACACCACCACCACGCCATGCGGATGATAGTACCAATCCGACTTGGGATGGTTGGAGCCGTTGGCGTCGACGGATACGGCGATATTGCCCTTCGGACTGAATGCCAGTCCTTCCGGGCTGTCGGGCACCGTGATGTGATCGATGACGTGGACCGGTTCGGTCAGATCGACGACGCTGACGGTATCGACGTTGCCGTCTGAGGTACCGGCATTGCCGTTGTCGGCGGTGAGCGCGATGGCGCCGTTCGGCGAGACGACGACGTTGTAGGGGAATATTCCGGTCGGCAGATCGTGCTTCGTGTAGGTCACTTTGTCGCCGTCGACATCGAGCAGCGCGACCTTATTGGCGGAGGCCTTCGAGGCCAGCGCATGCTTGCCGTCCGGCGTGAAGACCACGGCGGAGACTTCGTCGCCCATGTCGACGCTGCCGACAAGCTTCACATCGGTGCCGTGGATGGAAAGGACGGAAATGGATTTGCCGGCGCGATTGGCGACCAGCGCGAGAGTGCCGGCCGGATTGATCGAAAGTCCCGACGGCTGCTTGTCGCCCTCGATGGTGGCGGCGAGCTTGGCCGGCTTAGCCTTGAGATCGATGACATAAATCTTGTTGTCGGGCACTTGCTTCCAGTTGCCCCCGTCTTGGACAGCATTCATCGAATCGGCGACGATCGCCACCGAACCGGTCGGGTCGATGGCGAGATTGACCGGCGGTCCGACGACCGAATTCTTCAGCGGCAGATTGGCGATGATTTTCGGATCGAGCGGCTTCGCCACGTCGACGATCAAGACGGCATCCTTTCCCGGCGGCGACACGACGGTCTTGCCGTCGGTGAAGGACACTTTCTCGTCGTCGCCGACGATCAGAAACGGCGCCGCGCGCGCGGCGGTGACGCCGAGCACGACACCGACCATGGTGACGAGCTTCAGCGTCATGAGCTGAAAGCGCATGAAATCCTCCCGGCTGTGTTTGGCGTTGGTTTCGGGTCTTCGCGCCCGTCAACCGATTGTTGCGCTTTGCCGCTGGTGCGGCAAGTAGGTTGCGGACCTACGCCGCGCGCGGCAGCGCGCGGAATTCTTCCGCGCTCGCCATGTCCCAGGCCGCGGCGTAGCGGCGGTCCGCGGTGCCGGTAAGCAATTCGCCGGCTTTCAGCGGCGGATAAAGCTCGGCGAAGCTTTTCACTTCATTTTGCGACACGCGCCGCGAAAAATGCACGAGCGCGAATTGCGAAGGATGATCGAGGCCGGCAGCGCCGACCAGTTCGGCGAGCGATTCGATGGTGGCGCGGTGGAAATTGTAGACGCGCTCGGCCTTGTCGGGGACCACCAGCGCGCGCTGGCGCGTCGGATCCTGCGTCGACACGCCGGTCGGGCAGCGGTCGGTATGGCAGGACAGCGACTGGATGCAGCCCAGCGCGAACATGAAGCCGCGCGCCGAATTGCACCAGTCGGCGCCGAGCGCCATGACGCGGGCGATGTCGAAGGCGGAGATGATCTTGCCGCTGGCGCCGAGCTTGATGCGGCCCCGGGCATTGATGCCGATGAGCGCGTTATGGACGAAGTTGAGGCCTTCGCGCAGCGGCATGCCCAGATGGTCGGTGAATTCGAGCGGCGCCGCGCCGGTGCCGCCCTCCTTGCCGTCGACGACGATAAAGTCGGGATAGATTTTGGTCTCCAGCATCGCCTTGCAGATGGCGAGGAATTCCCAGGGGTGGCCGATGCAAAGCTTGAACCCCGCCGGCTTGCCGCCGGAGAGCCGCCGCATCGTGGCGATGAACTGCATCATCTCGATCGGGCTTCCAAACGCCGAATGCCGCGACGGCGAAATGCAGTCGACGCCGGCCGGCACGCCGCGCGTCGATGCGATCTCCGCGCTGACCTTGGCGCCGGGCAGCACGCCGCCATGGCCGGGCTTGGCGCCCTGACTGAGCTTGAGCTCGACCATCTTGACCTGGTCGGCCGCCGCATTGGCGGCGAACTTGTCGGCGCAGAACGTGCCGTCGGTATTGCGGCAGGAGAAATAGCCGGAGCCGATCTCCCAGATGATGTCGCCGCCGTTCTCGCGATGATACGGGCTATAGCCGCCCTCGCCGGTATCGTGCGCGAAGTTGCCCTTCTTGGCGCCGCCATTGAGCGCGAGGATGGCGTTCTTGCTCAACGCGCCAAAACTCATCGCCGAAATGTTGAAGATCGACGCCGAATAAGGCCTCTCGCAGTCGGGGCCGCCGATGGCAATTCGGAACGGTTCCCCGGCCACCGGCTTCGGCGCAATCGAATGATCGAGCCATTCGTAACCCGAGGCATAGACGTCGTTCTGCGTGCCGAACGGCCGCTTGTCCAAGGCCCGCTTGGCGCGCTGATAGACGATGGCGCGTTTGTCGCGCGAAAACGGCGTGCCGTCCTTTTCGCTTTCGAGGAAATATTGGCGGATCTCGGGACGGATTTCCTCGAGAATGAAGCGGATATGCGCGGAGAGCGGATAATTGCGCAGCACCGCGTGGCGCTTCTGCACAACGTCGACGGTGCCGACGACTGCCAAGGAAATGAAGACGACCAGCGGGATATCGATCAGGAGCGTCCGAAAGCCGAGGAAAAACTCAAGTGCCAGCGCCGCGGCGGCCAGCAACACGAGCGTGTAAATGATGAACCGCGGCTGCAGTGGCAACAACAAGGCGCGCATCGAAACTCCCCTCGGCGAAACGAAAGCGCGGGCGAAAGTCCCCGCCGCCCGGCGGCGACGAATTTAGGAACAATAGTTGTCAGTTTGATTAACCGAAGGACCTCGCGGCTGTCCTGTTGCTGCGGCGCACCATTGACGAAACCATCGCTGCGGGTGCCGGCGAAACAAAAACCCCGGCGCCGGTCTTGGTGAGACCTGGGCACCAGGGCTTTGAACTACGCAACTACGCTACAAATGTCGGGCAATGCGATCAGAGCTGACCGTATTTCCGCAACACCGCGCGGCATTGATCGCCGACACGCCAGCTATGTGCGGCAAGGGTGGCGCCGCAGCGCAAGAGGTTGCTCCAGGTCATGCCGCCTTCACGATTGCACAACTTGGCGGCCGCCGGCCGGCATGGCGCCAGTTCGGCGAGATCGATGGCGTTGGCGGCGGTGGCGGACACACTCACAAGACCCAAAACGAAACCCGCAGCTAGAATTAGCTTCATTCCTCGTCCCTCAGTTTTTCGGCTGATGGAATTTAGATAATGCTTCAAGGCCGGAAAGGCCAGCATTTTGTGCATCGCACAACCCTTCGCAACCAATTGATAATTAAATTCAATTCGAAACGTTTGAAACGGCATTCGGTTCCATGCCTCGCTTGTGCCGCAATTCGGCAGCTTGGACCCCGAATCCAGGCACCGCGCCGACAAAAAAGAAGATGCCCGGCGGGTGGGCCGGGCATCTGCCGCGAAGGCTGTTGCGAAAGGAGATTACGCCGCGGCGGCGGCGAGATTGCCGAATTTCTTCAGGTTCTCTTTCTGCTTGTCGTTGCGCGGCGGCAGCTTGAACAGCCGCGCCGCGGTGCCGCCGAGGATATTGTGTTTGGCCTTCTCGGAGAGGAACGGCAGGTCGTAGATCGTCGACGGCAGGTCGAAGTCCCAGTGTGGATAGTCGGAGGAGTACAGAAGCTGCGTCTCCGCGTTCATCATGCGGAAGGTGCATTCCAGCGCGCCCATGTCCTGGATCTCCATGGGCTGCGATGAGTAATACATGTCGCGCATGTAGTCGGACGGCTTCTTCTTCAGGAGCGGCGCTTCCGACGGCCGCAGCATGTATTCGTGGTCGAGCTTCTGCATCAGGAACGGAATCCAGGCGAGGCCGGATTCAATCCAGACCACCGGCAGTTTGGGAAAGCGCTCGCCCATGCCGTTGACCACCCAATTGGTGCAGTGGAGCACGTTGTACCAGGAGAAGCCGAGTGCATGCGCCGCGAGGAAACGGTTGCAGCTCTTGTAGATCGGCTCGCCCCAGTTCGGTCCGGAGTGGAACGACAGCACGAGGCCGCGCTCTTCCATCGCCCGATAAAGCTTCATGTAAGCATTGTCATAGACCGCGCAGTCGGAGCGCACCGTCGTCACCATGAAGCCGCCGACGTGCTTGCGGTCGCCGAAGGTTTCGACCTGCCGCAACGCCGCTTCCGGCGAGTTGAACGGCAGACACAGCATCGAGAAGAAGCGGTTGTCCGAGTTCGGCAGGATCTCCTCGGTGAGCCAGCGGTTATAGGCCCAGCACAGCTCGACCTCCATTTCCTTCTGCGGATGCAGGCCGATATTGAGCATGCCGGTCGGAAACAGGCAGGAATAGTCGACGCTCATGGCGTCCATCCAGCGGTGACCGAGCTGAATGTCGCGTTTGCCGCCCTTGAACCCCTCGGTTTTTTCCGAAGAGCGCATCGGATAGCGCGTGACGCGGCCGCCCATGTCCTGATAGCCGACCTGGCTCGCGGTGATGCCGGCACGGTTGTTCTTGGAGCGGCTCGCCAGCGCCAGCTGGCGGAATACGTCGTTTTCCATGTACGGCAGGAACTCGTCGTAGCTCTCGTTCTCGTAATGGTGCGCGTCGACGTCGACGATCACCATGTCGTCGAGATTGCGCTGGTGCGCCTGCTTGCGCGCATGCGACAGCAGCCTGGTGGTATTGAGCTCCTCGATCGTTACGCGGCGACCGCGATCAGCGATGAGATCCATGGCGTTTCTCCGTTCCTAATTTCCATCGCGGGCTCAGCGGCCCGTCCAGTTTTGCCACATGCCGAGCTCGAACACCGCGAGATCGGCGGATTTCAACAATCCGCTCGCCGTAACCATGACGTCGGTGGCGGAAATCGAATTGCGCGGCACCGGCCAGAAATCTTCGCCGGCCTCGCGCCGCGCCCGATAGAGCCGGCACGCCGCGGCCATCAGTTTTTGCAGCGCCTCAGCCGAAATCGTGTCGAGCTTGTCCTCGACGATGCTGTGCTCCAGCGCGGCGGCAAGGCGCGTGGCGTCGGCCGAAATACTGTTGTCAATCGCGACGGTCGGCTTGACCGCGCGGACCGCGGTCGAGCGCGGCTTCGCCGCGGATGTGGCGACAGCCTTGCCGGCAACAGCTTTCGCGGCGCGCTTAGGCGACGACATATAGTTCGTCCCCCTTCTGCACCGTCTTGTATTTCTTCAGCCTCAGCTTGCGGTCCGAGACGCACTCGCCGGTCTTCATGTCGTATTCCATGCCGTGCCAGGGGCAGACGAAATGCATCTCGTCCTCGGAGAAGTAGAGCCCCATCGAGGTCTTGTCCGGCCGCAGCCGCTCCTCGACCTTGGCGATGGTCAGACCCTCGCAGGCCGGGCCGCCCTGATGCAGGCAGAAATTCGAGTAGGCGTAGAACTGGCCGTCGTGCCGGAACACGCCGATTTCGTTGTCGCCGATAAAGACAATACGGCGGTCGCCGTCATTCATTTCCGAGAGTTTTGCAACGAATTTTTCGGCCATCTGCGTTACGCCCTCGCGTTCTACCCTTCTGCTTTTCGTTCTTCGATCCGCCTGCGGCGGACCACTTGAGCGGCCCAGACTCGGCCGCCTCGGTGCCATGCTTTTAGCATAGGTCTACCCCCCGCGCGACGGGCATAAGTCAATGCCCAGCTATGCCCGGCTGAGGGCCGACTAGGCCATCTTGTTCTCGATCTCGCCGATGTTCTCGATCCAAATCTTCACCACGTCGCCGGCCTTTAGGAAGGTACCGCTCTCGGCGCCGGTGCCGGAGGGCGTCCCGGTGAGGATGAGGTCGCCCGGATGAAGCGTCATGTTGACCGACAATTGCTCGATCTGCTCGGCCAGCGTGAACAGCATCTTGGCGGTGTTGGAATCCTGCTTGAGTTCGCCGTTGACCCACAGTTTCAAGCCGAGCTTTTGCGGATCGGGGATATCGCTCGCCGGTACGATCCAGGGCCCGATCGGGCATGAGCCTTCGAAGGTCTTGTGCTTGAGCCAGTCCATCTTGAACGGCGAGGTCGGCGCCACGGCGTCGCGGCGGCCGCGGTCGCGCGCCGAGAGATCGTTTGAAGCCATATAGCCGGCGACGTAAGCGAGCGCCTTCTCCTTCGGCACGTCCTTGGCCGGACGGCCGATGACGGCGGCCAACTCGATCTCCCAGTCCATGGCTTTGGCGTAATGCGAGATTCCGATGGTCGCGCCGGGGTCGGCGATGGTGCCGGGGGCTTTGAGGAAATGGAACGGCTTGAGCCCCTGCTCGTGCGGATCGGGCGGCGGCGGATTGCCCTCGCGCGCCGCCATGGCTGCGGCATGGTCGGCATAATTGGCGCCGGCGCAATAAATCGCGACGCTGCCCTGGATCGGCGCCAGCAGTTTGGTCTTTTTCAGCGGCTGGCGCTTGCCCCGGCTTTTGGCCGCTTTTGCCACGGCCTTTTTCAGCGCGCCTTCGGCGGATTTCCAATCGGCCAGAATGCCCGTGACGCTGGCATAGGCCGGCTTGCCGGTGAGCCTGGCGGCGTCGAACACCTCCTCGCCGATGACGAGCCCGGCGCGGGGCCCCTCCGCCGATTTATAGGTGGCAAGCTTGTAGCCCGAAGCCTTTGCTGCCACCGATTTTGCCGAAGCCATTGGCATTTTCTCCCTGGTCAATCCTCAGGGGCGCGACCAAATCGCGATCCCGCGCGCTTGGCAAGGCCGCCAAGCGATGGCCGCCCGGCGCCAAATGCTGGGCTCAACCCTTGAGTTATTGCAGTGCCGGTGATTGATTCCGGCTCAGGAAATGAGCTCCCCTCGGAGAGGACCATGATCAAGCCGCGCCGCATCGGACACGCCACTTTCGAGACGCCGGACCTGCCGCGCCTCGTCGACTATTACACCGAGGTGATGGGGCTCGTCCTCGCCGAGCGCGAGAGCGACCGCGCCTTCCTCACCACCAAGATCGGCCAGCTCGCCATCGCGATCAACAAAGGCGACGCCGAGCGCTGCAGCATGCTGTCGTTCGAAGTGGCGCCCGATTCCGATTTCGGCGCGCTTGCCCGCGAGCTGGAAAAGGACGGCATCAAGAGCGAGCTGCGCAACGATTCGGTGCCCGGCATCGGCCCGGTGCTGACGTTCAAAGACAACAAGGACACCACGATCGCGCTCTTCAAGGAATGGAACTATCTCGGCAAGCATCTGCAGCATCACGGCGTCGGGCCGCTGAAACTCGGCCACATCGCCTGGGTGGTCGACGATCCGCAGAAAACCGCTGAGTTCTACGAGAAAGTTCTCGGCTTTAAGGTGTCCGACTGGATCGACGATTTCTTCGTCTTCATGCGCTGCAATGCCGATCATCACACCGTGAACTTCATCCGCGGCAGCGCCAACAAGATGCATCACATGGCGTTCGAGCTGAAGGACTTCATCCATCTGCAGAACTCGTGCGATCTGTTCGGCCAGAAGAAGATCCCGATCATCTGGGGACCGTTGCGCCACGGCCCCGGCCACAACATCGCCACCTATCACCGCAATCCGGACGACCAGGTCATCGAATTCTTCTGCGAGCTCGACCAGATGCTCGACGAGGAGCTCGGCTATTTCGAGCCGCGGCCATGGCATGCCGACACGCCGCAGCGGCCGAAGACCTGGGTCGCCGGCAAGACCAATGTCTGGGGGCCGCCGCCCTTGCCGGATTTCCACCGCGGGCGGGATTCGCAGTCACCGGTCGGGGCGACGGGGGCGCATTAGCTGTCATCGCGAGAGCCAACAACGCGCGACTTCGCGCGGCCTGTGGCTCAAAATGACAATCAGGCCACTGGTGCCGCCGCCCGCGTCAGCTCCTTTTGCTCACCGTAAAGCCATTCCATCCCGGCCATGGCGTCGTCCGGCGTGCGCGAGCCGAGCATCATGTTGCGCAATTCCTTGGCGACACTGGAGGCGTGATAGAACTCGCCATAGACCCGCGCCATGATCTGCACGCGGCCGGTGCGCAGATAGCGCGCCTGCTGATAGGCCGCAAACGCCGCCGCGTAATCGCCGTCCGCCGCCACGGCCTTGTCGGCGAGACACACCGCGTCCTCGATCGACATGCAGGCGCCCTGCGCCAGATATTGCAGCATCGGATGCGCGGCGTCGCCTAAGAGCGTGATGCGGCCTTTGCTCCACTCCTTGATCGGCGGCCGGTCGCACAACACCCACATGCGCCAGCTCTCGATCTTGTTGAGCAGCGTGCGCACCGGCGCGCAGGTCTGCGCGAAACGCTCATGCAGCTCGGCCGGATCGCCGTAGCTGTCCCAGCCTTCCTCGTAGCGGTTGGAATGGAACACCGCGACCAGATTGTAGAGTTCGCCGGTGCGCAGCGGATACAGCACCAGATGCACCTTCTCGCCGGCCCAGAAGGCCATGTCGTTCCAGCGATATTCCTCCGGCACTTCCGCGGTCGGCAGCACCGCGCGATAGGTGATGTGGCCGGCCGGCTTTGGCTTGCCGTCGCCGACCACGATCTGGCGGATGGTCGACCACAGCCCGTCGGCGCCGATCAGGGCCGCGCCGCGATAGGTCTTGCCGCTCTCCGCCGTCACCGTGACGCCAGCGTCCGCGTCCTCGACTTTGACCACTTTCTCGGAGGCATCGAGCTTGATCAGGTTCGACCTGCGGCAGGTTTCGAGCAGCACCCGGTGCAGGTCGGCGCGATGAATGAGCGCATAGGGCTGATGGAATCGCTTGCGGAACGCGTCGCCGAGCGGAATGCGCGTGACTTCCTCGCCGGTGATCGAATCCCGCATGATCAGATTGTTGGGAAACACCGCCAGCGCCGAGATCGGCGCGACGAGATCGAGCCGCTCGAACATCCAGAACGCATTCGGCCCGAGCTGGATGCCGGCGCCGATCTCCTTGAACTCGGCGGCCTGCTCGATGACCTGCGAGGCAATGCCCGCCCGCGACAGTGCCAGCGCCGCGGCGAGCCCGCCAATGCCGCCGCCGACGATGATGACCTGCTCGCTCTTCCAACCGCTCATTGATGCGTTTCCTCCGCCGTCATTCTAGAGGGCAGCGGGTCGTCCACAAGAGCAGCGGGCCCTTAGTCGCTCGTCCCCGCGAAGGCGGCGACCCAGGTCTGGATTCCGCTTGCGCGGGAATGAGCGGAGGACGTCAGGCGATGCGGTCGCGGATCTGCGCGCGGTGGCCGCTGACCGCGGCGGCGGCGTCGTGATGGAGCACCCAGCCGAACGGCAGATTGGCGAGCGCCAATAGAGCGCCGACGCCGAACGCCACCGTGAAGTCGATCGTGCTCAGCGCGGTGGCGCCGCGCGCGGCGAGCGACCAATGCAGCACCGCCGCGGCGAGCGCGATGCCGAAGCCCCGGCTCAATTGCTGGGACATGCTCAAAATGCTGGTCGCCGACGACATCTGCGACTGCTCGATGTCGGCATAGCTCATTGCCTGGGTCGCGGTGTATTGCAGCGACTGGAAAAAGCCGGCGACGAGCAGCAGCGCGAAGATCAACAGCACCGGCGTCGAGACGGTGAAGAAGCCGCACATGAAGATGGTCGCGGCGCTGATCACGCTGTTGACGATGATGGCGGTACGGAAGCCGAAGCGCCGCAAGATCGGCTTCGCCGCCATCTTCATCGTGACCGAGCCGACCGCGGTGGCAAAGGTGATGGTGCCGGAGGCGAACGCGGTCATGCCGAACACCACCTGAAGAAGGAGCGGCAGCAGAAACACCAGCGAGCCGGCGCCGGCGCGAAACAGCGAGCCGCCGCTGATGCCGGTCTGGAACGTGGTGATGCGGAACACCGAAAGGTCGAGCACGGGATATTTGGCGCGGCGCAGATGCCACAGCGCCAGCGCGCCGGAGGCGACGCCGAATACGATGAGGACGGCGAGCTCGCCGAGATCGCCGCGGCCGCGCCCGGCCGCCTCGATCGAGTACATCATGCAGAACAGCGCGGCGCCGGTGAGCACGAAGCCGACGGTGTCGAACGGCCGCGCGTCGCCCTCCTTCGGGTTGTCGAAGAACAGCGTCACCAGCACGATGCCGAGGATGCCGAGCGGCACGTTGACCAGAAAGATCCAGCGCCAGGAGAAATACGTGGTGATGAAACCGCCGATCGGCGGACCGAGCACCGGACCAAGCTGCGCCGGCACCTGCAGATAAGCCATGGTGCCGATCAGCGCTGCCTTCTCGACGCTGCGGAACAGCACGAGGCGGCCGACCGGCACCATCATGGCGCCGCCGAAACCCTGCAGCACCCGCGCCGCGGTCAATTCGACGACGTTGCCGGAAACGCCGCACAGGATCGAGCCGAGCGTGAACAGCGCGATGGCGGCGCGGAACACGCTGCGCCCGCCGAAGCGGTCGGCCGCCCAGCCGCTCACCGGCACGAACACCGCCAGACTCAACAGGTAAGCGGTGACCGCGACGGAAAGCCTGACCGGATCGGTATGCAGCGAGATCGCCATCTGCGGCAGCGCCGTGGTGACCACGGTGGAATCGATCTGCTGCATGATGATCGCCGAGCCGACGATCATGGCGACGGTCTTAGGTTTGCTCCTGGACGGCATCAGCTACGGCGACTCGGGTGCGGGGCGGACCATATAGCATCCCCCGCGAGCCGCACGCATGAACAGTCCGTAAGGGTGCGTTACCCGCGCCGCAACGCTTGCAACACCTGCCCGGGCGTGATCGGCATCGCCGTGATCGGCTCAGCGCCGAGCGGGCGCAGCGCATCGTTGACGGCGTTCATCACGCAGCCCGGCGCGCCTGCGGTGCCGGCTTCCCCCGCGCCCTTGGCGCCGAGCTCGGAATCCGCGGTCGGCGTCACCACGTGGCCGACCTCGATGTCCGGC
>DATJBH010000049.1:0-7962 GCA_035515455.1 Xanthobacteraceae bacterium | reverse complement strand
ATCTTCGCCCAGGTCGGCAAGGACATGGTCAACGGCTTCCAGATGTATCTCGACGAGCACGGCGGCAAGCTCGGCGGCATGGAGGTGAAGTTCATCGTCGAGGACAATCAGGGCAAGCCGGATGCCGCCGTCACCAAGGCGAAGAAACTCGCGTTGCAGGACAAGGTGCAGATGTTCATCGGCGGCGTGCTGGCTTCGACCGGCTACGCGCTGGCGCCGGTCTCCAGCGAGTTGAAGACCATCTACATCGCCTCGATCCCGGCGGCCGACGATCTCACGCAGCGGCAACTGCCGAAATATCCCTACTTCTTCCGCACCGGCTGGTCGTCGTCGCAGACGACGCACCCGATGGGCCAGTGGGCCTGCGACCAGGGCTACAAGAAGATCGCCGCCATCGCCGCCGACTACGCCTTCGGCTACGAACAGGTCGGCGGCTTCCAGAAGGCGTTCGAGGGCTGCGGCGGCAAGATCATCCAGAAGATCTGGCCGCCGCTCGGCACCAAGGACTTCGGGCCCTACATCCCGACGATCAAGGCGGACGCCGACGCGGTGTTCTCCATGATGGTCGGTCCGATGTCGCTGCAGTTCCCCAAGCAGCTGCGCGCCTCCGGCTACAAGAAGCCGATCGTCGGCGGCGGCACCAGCTATGACGAGTTCGCGCTGCCCTTCATGGGCGACGAGGTGATCGGCGACGTCTCCTCGCTGCAGTATTCCGCCGCGCTGGAGACGCCGAAGAACGAAGCCTTCGTGAAGACCTACCGCTCCAAATACGGCAAGGTGCCGTCCTACTTCTCCGAGTCGAACTACACCACCGCGCAGCTCATCGACGACGTCATCAAGAAGGCGGGCGGCAAGTGGCCCGGCTCGGAGAAATTCATCGAGCTGGCCTCGGCCGAGAAGCTCGACGCGGTGCGCGGACCGGTCTCTTTCGAGGATCGCAACCCGGTGCAGAACGTCTACATCAAGAAGGTCGAGAAGAAGAAGATGTTCGGCTACGACAAGGACGAGTTGTGGAACACGGTGATCAAGACTTATCCGGCCGTCAGCCAGTATTGGACCTACGGCAAGGACAAGTTCCTGGCCCAGCCGGTCTATTCGCGCGACTTCCCGCCGTGCAAATATTGCGAATGAGTTTCGTGTCTTGATAGGAAATGTAAAAACCCCGGCCTCGGCGCCGGGGTTTTCGTTTTGGGCGTGAACAATTTGTCATGACAAACTTTTCACACGCCAATTTTCCTTGAAATTCCACGCATTTTTCATTCGCCGCCGCACATTACGAAAATGAAACGACCAAGACAGGCATCGGTAATGCGCACGCACGTTATCTAAGCGCAAGCGAGCGCGTCTAACGCTCCCGATCCAATTTCCCATGGAGAATTCAGCGATGCCCCAAAGCACCCCACCCGTTCAACGCAAATTCCTGCGCGCGCGCCGCCTCGTGTTCCTGGCGTCGGCGGCCGGCCTTGGCCTTGCCGTCGCCGCCGGCGCGCCGATGGCCTACCGCGGTTTTGATCTCGCGCCGGTATCGGCCGCACATGCGGCCGAGGCCGAGCATGCGCCCGCCGGCTTCGCCGATCTGGTCGCCAAGGTGAAGCCGGCGGTGATTTCCGTGCGCGTGCGCATCGAGCGATTCGCCAACACCGACGGCATGGGCATGAACGGCGGCGAAAACCCCTTCCCGCCCGGCTCGCCGATGAACCACTTCTTCCAGCAGTTCGGCTGGCCCGGCAACGGCATGATGCCGCAGGGCAAACAAGTGATTACGGGCGAAGGCTCCGGCTTCTTCATCTCGGCCGACGGTTACGCGGTCACCAACAATCACGTCGTCGATCACGCCAAGACCGTGCAGATCACCACCGACGACGGCGCGACCTACAAGGCCAAGGTCATCGGCACCGATCCCAAGACCGACCTCGCCTTGATCAAGATCGATTCCGACAAGACCTTCCCTTTCGTGCAGTTCGCGCAGAATGAGCCCCGCGTCGGCGATTGGGTAGTGGCGGTCGGCAATCCGTTCGGCCTCGGCGGCACCGTCACCGCCGGCATCGTCTCCGCGCGCGGCCGCGACATCGGCTCCGGCCCCTATGACGACTACATCCAGATCGACGCGCCCATCAACAAGGGTAATTCCGGCGGCCCGGCCTTCAACGCCAGCGGCAACGTGATCGGCGTCAACACCGCGATCTTCTCGCCCTCCGGCGGCTCGGTCGGCATCGGCTTCGACATCCCGGCGCAGACCGCCAAACTGGTGGTGGCGCAACTCAAGGAGCACGGCTACGTCAACCGCGCCTGGCTCGGCGTGCAGATCCAGCCGGTCACCGCCGGCATCGCCGACAGCCTCGGCCTGAAGAAAGCGGAAGGCGCGCTGGTCGACCAGCCGCAGCCGGAAAGCCCGGCCGCGCAGGCCGGCATCGTCGCCGGCGACGTGATCACCGCGGTCAACGATAAGCCGGTCAAGGGCTCGCGCGAACTGGCGCAGACCATCGGCATGATGACGCCGGGCAGCAAGGTCAAGCTCGCGCTGGTGCACAAGGGCGAGGTCAGGACCATGACCTTGACGCTCGGCAAAATGCCGAACGAGCACACCGCCGCCGCGCCGACGCAGAGCAAGTCCTCCGAGCACGGCGTGCCGCATCTCGGCCTGACGCTCGCGCCCGCGGGCGACGTCGCCGGGGCCGGCGGCCGGGGCGTCGCGGTGGTCGGCGTCGAACCCGGCGGTCCGGCCGCCGAACGCGGCTTGCGGACCGGCGATATTATCCTCGACGTCGGCGGCAAGAGCGTCGCCAGCGTCAACGACGTGCGCCAGGCGATCACCGCCGCGCACGATGCCGGCAAGCGCGACGTGCTGATGCGGGTCAAAACCGCGCAAGCGACGCGCTTCATCGCCGTACCGGTCGGCGCAGGCTGATCCGGTCGTCAATCGGAACTGAGCGCCCCGGCCGCCGTGCCGGGGTTCTTCGCCGGCGGTATCGAGGAACTGTGCCGCGCGATCGTCTGCCGTTGTCCGCAACCGGCGTTTCTGCACGCCGGCTTTTGGTCCCACCGATCCGCCGTGTCTGCCTCGCCTCCCGCGAGACGACGCGCGCGCCCAAAACGCCTTCGGAAGCGGGGGCCCCGCTCTTAACGTTTTCAGCTTAAATCGCAGGCTGTTTAGGTTAACTGCGGACGGACCGCGGTTGCGGTCCCGGTGACAACTGGCTAATAGCTGTGTCATGAAACTGTAAGGAACAAGGTCGACATGGCAGCACAAGCTTCAAGATCATCCCGTGGCGGGCGCAATACGTCTTTCCCGAGAACCCGCAAGAAGGGTCCAGATCCCCGCGACATCGAAGTCGGACGGCGCGTTCGCGCGCTGCGGCTCGAGCGCGATATGTCGCAAACCGCCCTCGCCGACCGGCTGGGGCTGACTTTTCAGCAGGTGCAAAAATACGAGAAGGGCGTCAACCGAATCGGCGCCGGCCGCCTGCAGACCATCGCGGAAATCTTCCAGGTCTCCATCACCGATTTGTTCTCGACCGCGCCGGCGAGCCAGCAGCGCGAACAAAGCCTGTACGAACTGGTTGATTCTGCCGCCGCTTTGCGGCTGCTCCGCGCCTACACGCGGCTGCCGAATTCCAAGTTGAAACAGGCGCTGGTGCAAATGGCCGTGGCCATGGCGGGCGGCGAATAGCCGACGGCTTCGAAGAGCCGCGTCCGGCGACGCTCACGCCGCCGGACGGCCCTGCATCTCGGCTTGCGCGAGCAGCCGCCGCACCAATTCGGGCTTGATCACCTTGCGAGTCGGCGTCGTCGGCATGTCGGCCACGATCTCGAATTGCTCGGGCCACATGAATTTCGCGACCTTCCGCTCGGCGAGGTAGCGCGTCAATTCCTCGAAGCCGAGGGTGGCCTTCTCGTTCAGCACCACGAAACAGGCGGCGCGCTCGCCCAGCACTGGGTCGGGCACCGGCGCGATGGCAACCTGCGCCACCGCCGGATGCGCGGCGATGATGCCTTCCACCTCCGCCGGATTGAACTTCACGCCGCCGCGGTTGATGATGTCCTTGGTGCGGCCGCGTAGGCGCACGTTGCCGCCGTCGTCCATGTCGGCGAGATCGCCGGTGCGGAACCAGCCGTCGGCGGTGAAGGTTTCGCTGGTCGCCGCGCGATTGCCGGCGTAGCCGGAAAACACCGAACAGCCGCGCACCTGCAGCTCGCCGGTCTCGCCGGCGGCAAGCGCCTTGCCCTCGGCATCGGCCACGCGCAGCTCGGTGCCCGGCATGGCGCGGCCCACGCTGCCGATGCGCACCTCGCGCGCATCCGACGGACGGCCGCAGGTGCCGAATTGCAATTCAGTCATGCCCCAGGCCTGCATGACCTTACCGTTCTGCAGCATGTGCTCGAACGCGGCCGACAAAGCCTCCGGTACGGTGGTCCCCGACAGCACGGCGATGCGCAGCGCCGTCAGATCGACGCCCTGGAACAGCCGCTGCTGCAGGCAAGCGGCGATATGACCGGGCGCGCCGAACAGCACGGTCGGCTTCATCGCGCGCAGAGCCGCGATGAAATCCGGCGGCGTGAAGGCCGGCACCATGCAGGCGGCCGCGCCGACGCAGAGGCCCAGTTGCAAGGTGTAGAGACCGTAAAGGTGCGTATAGGGCGCAAGGCACAAGATGCGGTCGTCGGCCGTCAGCGCGAATTCGCCGGCCGCCAGCCGCGCATTGCTCAGGAAATGATTGTAGGTCACCGACACGCCCTTGGGCGCCGATGTCGTGCCGGAGGTATAGAGCAGCAGGAACGGCTCGTCCGCTTTCGCGATGCTGCCCGCCTGCTCCGGCGCCTCCGCTTCCATGCGGGAAAAATTCTCGGCGCCCGCGACCGGCGGCCCGACGGAAATGACGCTGCGCAGCGACGGAATTTCCGCCGCCAAGCTCAGCAGTTCCTCGGCCCGCGACGGATTCTTTCCCGCGCCGAGCGCGATCGCCGCCTTGGCGCCGCTATGGCGCAGGAGGTTGCCGATCTCGCGCAATCCATAGGGCAGATGAATGGTCTGCATGACCGCCCCGCAGGCGTTGATCGCCAGCCAGGCAATCAGGAACTCCGGGATATTCGGCAGATGCACCGCGACGATATCGCCGCGCGCGATGCCGAGCCGCCGTAGCGCCGCGGTAAAGCGGCCGACGCGGCGACTCAAATCGCGGTAGGCGATCGCGCCGTCGCTTGTGACGACCGCTCCACCGTCGGGCCTGTCGCCGGTGGCGCGTGCGAGCCAGTCGGGCAAGGTCTCGTCGCGCCACCATCCCCGGGCGCGGAAATAGTCGGCGCCATACGCGTCGCTGCGCTGCTCGGCCATCGCGGGCTCCCTCAAACGGATTCGACGGAGGAGCGGATGACTTTCGAGAACGCGTCCAACTCCTCGTCGTTGATGTCGTAAATCTTGGTTTGCAGGTCGAGGTACGCCATGCTCAGCAAGAACACCGATTCCGTCAGGCCGGAGCTCCTCGCCCGCGCGATAAGCCCGGCGATGTCCTGCAAGAGCTGGCGGTGGTCGCCGTCCGCCATTTTCGGGACGAGGCTAAGTTTGCTCATGTGAGGCCCATGGCTATTCATGACTTAAGACCACCGCGCGGATCCGGTCATGCGACATGCCGGACCGCCGGTCGCGTGATGCCGTTGCGCACGATCACCGACTCCGCGATGCCGTAGCGGCGGCGCGTCGCCTGCAGGGTTTCGACGTCGACCGGGATATAGCTCGCCACCAGCCATTCCCCGTCGATGAGCGCAGGCAAGCCCAACGGCGACAGCTTCCAGCCCCAGCTATGGGTGCGCGCCAGCCAATAGACTTCGGTGACGATGGTGAAGCCGGTCGCCTCCTCGCCGAGCAGAAACTCGAGCCCACCGCACAAGACCTGGCCGGTGACGCGGCCGCTGTGACCGTTGCGGTCGCGCTTGTCGGCAATCGCGAACAGCCGCGTCCACTCGAATATGTCGGGCGAACGCGGCACGCCCTTGACGTCGGCGAGCGAGGGAAACACCTCGCTCAACAGATGCGGCTTGATGGTGGGCATGAAACGCGAGCCGCCGACCACGCGGCCATCCTCGATGGCCAGGATGTAGACGGCGTCCTCGTTGTCGAATTGGTCGCTCTCGCGGCCGTCCTCGACCTTGAGGTTCTTCCATTTGTTTTCGCGGACGTAGATGTCGTAGCGGATGCGGTGGTGCTCGAGCAGTTCCTTCTCGTAGAGCTTCCTGTTTTCCGCGGTAACAATATGAATCATCGGCCAAATCGCCCTCGCGCGCAGGGAGGACGAGGCTACAAAAGCGGTATCGCTTGACCAGTATCGGAACCGATACCTTGACGGGCTGGGCGCGGCCTAAACGCTGATTTGCCGCCGGCGAATGGCCTCGACGACGGCCTGGGTCTTGTTGACCGAGCCGAGCTTGCGCGAGGCCATTTTGATGCGCTTGGCGATCGCGGCCTCGCTGACGCCGAGGATGACGGAAATCTCCCAGGAGGTCTTGCCGGCCGCGGTCCAAGACAGGACTTCGCGCTCGCCGTTGGACAAGATGCGACGATAGGGATCGGCGTGGCCGGCGCCGATCAAGGCCAGGGCCTTCGAGTGCGCGTAAAGCGCGACCAGATGGATCGAGCGTTTGGCGAGCGGGTCGAGCGCGCCGTAATCGCCGCCCATGGTCACGGTGTCGATCAGTCCGCGCTCGCGGTAGATCGGGACGGCGAAGCCGTTCTTCAATCCGAACTCGGCGGCGACGCCCATGACGGTCTTGGCGCGCGGCGAGTCCTCCGCATCGTATGGCGCCTCCGACCATTCGAAGGGATCGGTGGCCCGCAGACACATGGCGACGACCGGATCGTCTTTGTAGAAATCGTTCGCGATGTAGTGATCGTTGAAATTATTCGGCCAGCCGTCGAAAAACGTCTGCCGCCGGTGCGCCGCGCGCAAATCGGGCGTGGTGCTGATCAAAAATCCGCTGAAGCCGAATTGCGTCAACGCCGACGACATCCGGCCGATCATCTCGTCGGGAGTCTGGAAGCGCTCGAGTTCGTCGATCAGGTCGAACGCCAGCTTCGAGTAATCCACCAGCTTGGCAGACATCACGCGACCATGGCCGGAAGCCAGCCTCCCTTTGATCCTTTCTGCGACTTTACCCCGCGTCCCTGTCGAGTCACCACCCGAAACAATAATGTCCGATGCCGGGCTTTGCCGACAAGTCTTTTCATCTCCTGATCGGCGCGCCGTCACCGACGGTCGATTTGGGCTGTCACCTCACTGTCCAAGCGTTATGCGGTCGCGCGGTGTGCACCACTAAAGATAGTATTGCGTCCAAACTCGCCTATTTGCAATGGCAAAAATTAGCCAAACCGCCTCATTCCGCCGGGATCGGCGGCGCCGGCGCGGTGGGTGCCAAAATCGCGAGCGTCAACCCCACCAGCGGCGGGCGCTGGCGGGGGTGAGGTGCATCAGCAGCGGGCGACTAGCGCTTGCCGGGCGTTCCGCCTTGGCCTTGGCCGCCTTGGCCGCCACCAATGCCGCGCGGAAAACCGCCGGGAATCTGGATGCTGGGCAGCTCGCGGGACCTCTCCTTCGGCTCGGCCTTGCGCTTGACGCACATGTCGCCATTCCAGACGAAGCCACGCTTGCAGGTTTGCTCGCGTTTCGGCTTCTCCCGCTTCTCAACCTCCACGCATTTTCCATGGCGCAGCACGGTGCCGTCGGGGCAGCCGCAGCCCGTGCCGGCGGCATTCGGGACCAGCGGCCGGTCGCAGAGGATCCTCCTCACGCATTCCTTGCCGACCAGGACCTCGCCGTTCGGACACCTGCAGCCCGCGCCGGGGATAAAGACTAGCGGCGGATCGCAGACGATCTTTGGCACGCACTTCCCATCCACCAGCACCCCGCCGTTCGGGCATACGCAAGTATTGAGGGCTGCGCCCGGCACCAGCGGCGGCGGGCAGCCGCAAAT
>DATJBH010000048.1:0-19769 GCA_035515455.1 Xanthobacteraceae bacterium | reverse complement strand
GCGCCGGTGACGGCGACGCGGATCTCGCTGCCGCGCTTCGACACGAACACGCCGACCAGCGCGAAGCGCGAGGCCTGGTTGCGGAATTTCTGGTAGGCCGCCTTCTTCGGCAGCGGGAAAATCACCTTGGTGATGATCTCGGCCGGCTCCAGCACGGTCGAGAACATGCCGGTGAAGAAATCGTCGGCCTTGATACGGCGCTTGTTGGTGACGATGGTGGCGCCGAGGCCGAGACAGGCGGCCGGATAATCGGCGTTCGGGTCATTGTTGGCGATCGAGCCGCCGATGGTGCCGCGATGGCGCACTGCGGGATCGCCGATCATGCCGGCGAGCTTGGCCAAGACCGGGGCGGCCTGCTGCACCACCGGCGAGGTGTTGACTTCGTTATGCGTCGTCATCGCGCCGATGGTCAACGTGCGGCCAGACTGCTCGATGCCGCTCATGCCCTCGATCAGCGTCATGTCGACGATCTGCGGCGGGCCGGCGAGGCGGAGCTTCATGGTCGGCAGCAGCGTCTGGCCGCCGGCGAGCAATTTGGCGTCACCGTTCTTGGTCAGAAGACCGGCGGCCTGGCGTACCGTTTGCGGACGATGAAAAGTGAAGGCGTACATCGAAGTCCTCCGTTATGCCGCGCGCGGCATGCCTGTTTTCTGAAGCGCCGCCCATACCGTCGCCGGCGTAGCGGGCATTGCGAGATGTTCGGTGCCGATCGCATTGGTGATGGCGTTGATGACGGCCGCCGGCGCGGCGATGGCGCCGGCCTCGCCGCAGCCCTTGATGCCGAGCGGATTGGACGGGCACTTGGTCACCGTGGTGTCGACCTTGAGCGGCGGGAAATAATCGGCGCGCGGCATCGTATAGTCCATGAACGAGCCGGTCACGAGCTGGCCGTCCTTGTCGTAGACCGCACCCTCGTAAAGCGCCTGGCCGACGCCCTGGGCGATGCCGCCATGGACCTGGCCCTCGACGATCATCGGATTGACCACGATCCCGAAATCGTCGACGGCGGTCCAGGCCACGACCTCGGTATTGCCGGTCTCGGTGTCGACCTCGACCTCGCAGATGTGGCAGCCGGCCGGGAAAGTGAAATTGGTCGGATCGTAGAACGCGCCTTCCTTCAGGCCGGGCTCGAGCTCGGCGCCGGAAAATTTGTGCGCGATATAGGCATTGAGCGAAACGTCGCCCCAAGCAGCCGACTTGTCGGTGCCGGCAACCGAGAATTTTCCATCCTTGAACTCGATGTCGCCTTCGGCGGCTTCCAGGAGATGGGCGGCGACTTTCTTGGCCTTGGCTTCGACCTTGTCGAGCGCCTTGACCAAAGCCGACATGCCGACAGCGCCGGAGCGCGAGCCATAGGTGCCCATGCCGAACTGCACTTTGTCGGTGTCGCCGTGCACGACCGAGACGTTGTCAATCGGAATGCCGAGCCGCTCGGACACGACTTGCGCAAAGGTCGTCTCGTGGCCCTGGCCGTGGGCATGCGTGCCGGTGAGAATTTCGACCGAACCGGTCGGATTGACCCGCACCTCGGCGGATTCCCACAAGCCCACGCCGCAGCCGAGCGAGCCCACCGCTTGCGACGGCGCGATGCCGCAGGCCTCGATGTAAGTGGAGAAACCGATGCCGCGCAGCTTGCCGTGGCGCGCAGACTCGCGCTTGCGCTTGGCGAAACCCTTGTAGTCGGCAAGCTCCATCGCCTTCTTCAGCGAGGCGTTATAGTCGCCGGCATCGTAGGCCATGATCACCGGCGTCTGGTGCGGGAACGTCTTGACGAAATTCTTGCGCCGCAGCTCGGCCGGATCCTGGCCCATTTCGCGCGCGCCGACTTCGACCAGCCGCTCGACGACGAAGGTCGCCTCAGGCCGGCCGGCGCCGCGATAGGCGTCGACCGGACCGGTGTTGGTGTAGACGGCGTCGACCTCGCAATAGATCTGCGGGATCTCGTACTGGCCCGACAGCAGCGTGGCGTAGAGATAAGTCGGCACCGACGACGAGAAGGTCGACATATAGGCGCCGAGATTGGCGATGGTCTTGGCGCGCAAGGCGGTGATCTTGCCGTCGCCGTCGAACGCCATCTCGGCGTGCGTGACGTGATCGCGGCCGTGGGCGTCGGCGAGAAAAGCCTCCGAGCGGTCGCAAACCCATTTCACCGGACGGCCGACACGCTTCGACGCCCACAGCGCCACGACTTCCTCGGGATAGATGAAGATCTTCGAGCCGAAGCCGCCGCCGACGTCGGGAGCGATGACGCGCAGCTTGTGTTCGGGCGCCATGCCGACGAAGGCCGCGATGACGAGCCGCGCCACGTGCGGATTCTGCGTGGTGTTCCACAGCGTGAACGTGCCGGCGCCGGAATCGTATTCGCCGATCGCGGCGCGCGGCTCGATGGCATTCGGCACCAGCCGGTTGTTGACGATGTCGAGCTTGGTGACGTGTTTGGCCGCCTTGAACGCGGCATCGACCGCTTTGGCGTCGCCGAGAGCCCACTGGTAGATGGTGTTGCTCGGCGCAACATCGTGAATTTGCGGGGCGCCGGGTTTTTGCGCCGCCGCGGCATCGGCGACCGCCGGCAGCACAGCGTAATCGACTTTGACCTTCTCCGCGGCATCGCGCGCCTGCGGCAAAGTTTCGGCGATCACCACCGCGACCGGATCGCCGACATGGCAGGCCTTGCCGTTGGCGAGTGCCGGATGCGCCGCCATTTTCATCGGCGAGCCGTCCTTGGAATGGATCATCCAGCCGCAGATCAGATTGCCGATCTTGTCACTGGCGAGCTCGGCGCCGGTGAGCACCGCGATCACGCCCGGCATGGCGGACGCCGCTTTGGCGTCGATCGATTTTATCGTGGCATGTGCGTGCGGGGAGCGAACGAAATAGGCGCATGCCTGGCCGGGCCGGTTGATGTCGTCGGTGTAGTGGCCTTTGCCCGTAATGAAGCGCTGGTCTTCCTTGCGGCGCACCGCCGCGCCGATACCGGTCCCGCTCATGGTATTGCCCTCCGGCAACTTGCTCCTCAGACAGAAAACCGCCTGCCGGCGATTTTCCCCTCGGCTCTCTCCCTATTCGGCGGCTTTCGACGTCGCGCCGCCGCCGCGCATGGCGCGCGCACCGGCGGCAATCGCTTTCACGATGTTATGATAGCCGGTGCAGCGGCAGATATTGCCTTCGAGTTCCTCGCGGATGGTGCGGTCGTCAAGCTCGTTGCCCTTGCGCCGTACCATGTCGACCGCGGTCATGATCATTCCCGGCGTGCAATAGCCGCATTGCAATCCGTGGTTCTCGCGGAACGCCTCCTGCATCGGATGCAGCGGTCCGTCGGCCGGCGCCAAGCCTTCGATGGTCAGCACGTCGGCGCCTTCGAGCTGCAGCGCCAGCACGGTGCACGATTTGATCGCCTTGCCATTGACGTGGACGACGCAGGCGCCGCATTGCGAGGTGTCGCAGCCGACATGCGTGCCCGTGAGCCGCAGGTTCTCGCGCAGCAATTGCACCAGCAGCGTCCGGGGGTCGACGTTAGCGCTGATGGGTTTGCCGTTCACCGTCATCGAAACGGTTGCCGTGTCGCTCGCGGCCATTGGGACTCCTCCCCTGCAAAATTCCGGTCAAACGTTACGATTTGCCGGCCGTCCTGGCCCGCCGGCCAGGTTCCAGTACGAATTGAGGGCGATTTTGCCGGTTTCGCACCTTAGAACAAGAATTACTCTGAACCTCAGGCCGGGCGGCGGTCAAGGGAGTTTCTCGGCAATTTCCCGTGACGGCGAGCCCCTGGCATGCGCAAACAGCACCCCCTAGAAGCGGCCGCGCAAGTTCTTTGCAATTCGCCGCGGCGACTAATCCGGCCTATGCGGTCTTCGGATTGACCGCAGTCGCGAAGTTCGTAAAAAAATCATCGGCGACTTTCTTGGCGGCGCCATTGACCAGGCGCTGGCCGAGCTGCGCCAGCTTGCCGCCGATCTGGGCGTCCACGTCGTAAGACAACAGCGTGCCGCCATCCTTGGGCGTGAGCTTCACCGTGGCGCCGCCCTTGGCAAAACCGGCGACGCCGCCGTCGCCTTGCCCGGAGATCTTGTAGCCATGCGGCGCATCGAGATCCGACAAGGTGACCTTGCCTTTGAATCTGGCCTTCACCGGGCCGATTTTGACGGTGGCGACGGCTTGCATTTCGGTGTCAGACAGCTTGTCAAGCTGCTCGCAGCCGGGAATGCAGACTTTCAGCGTCTCGACGTCGTTGAGCTTTTCCCAAACCGTTTGCGGCGGGGCGGCAAGTTGAACCTCGCCGTTCATCGTCATCGCCATCGGCGTCACTCCCTGGCTAAACGCGCGGACTATCGCTTACCGCCTCACACGGCGGCTGAAAAGGGTGCTAAGAGGCGCGAACGTAGGGAGGATAACGAATGCCGGATATCAAAGTCGACGACGGCTACGCCATCCATGTCGAAATGGAAGGCCCGGACCGCGCGCCGGTGCTGATGCTGTCGAACTCGCTCGGCACCGATCTGCATATGTGGGACGAGCAGGTAGCACCGTGGACCAAGCATTTCCGCTTGCTGCGTTACGACCGGCGCGGCCACGGCCAATCGCACGTGCCGAAGGGCCCCTACACGATGGAGCGGCTCGGCCGTGACGTTGTCGCGGTGCTCGATGCGCTTAACATTGCCAAGATCAATTGGTGCGGCCTGTCGATGGGCGGCATGGTCGGGCAATGGCTCGGCGCCAATGCGGCGAGCCGGATCGACAGGCTCATCCTGACAAACACCTCTTGCTTCTACCCGGACAAGCAAGCCTGGGCGGATCGTATCGACTTTACGCGCAAGAACGGCATGGCGGGTCTAGCCGGTCCGATGATGGAGCGGTGGTTCACCAACGATTTTCGCGAGCGCTCACCGGCCGCGGTCGCGCGCATCAAGGACATGTTCGAGAAAACGGATATCGAAGGATTTCTCGGCTGCGCCGCGGCGATCCGCGACATGGATCACCGGCCGTTGCTGCCGAAAATCAAGGCGCCGACCATGATCATCGCCGGGCGCTTCGACGTCGCCACGCCGCCGGCGATGAACGAGCTCATCCAAAACGAAATCCCGGGCGCGCATTTCAAGCTGCTTGAGGCGCCACATATGGCCAATATCGAGCAGCCGCAGGCCTATGCCGACGCAGTGCTTGAGTTTCTGCTGTGCAAATAGTCCGATCGAATTGCGCATGCGCGCGAATGAAATCCTATAAGCGCCGCCAATCGTCAGAAATCTCGTCTGCAGTGGAACAATCGCCTCGCGTTTGCCGCAACACTTATGCTTACCCTCCCCGCTGATCGCGAAATTCGTGCGGCGTAGTCCCGGTATGTTTGCGGAAGAAGCGGGCGAAGTGCGAAGCGTCGGCGAAGGCGAGTTCTTCGGCGATGTCGTGGATCGATTGGGTGGTCAAGACGAGCTGACGCTTGGCTTCGGTCAACACGCGCTGGCGGATGAGATGTCCGACGGTCACGCCAGTGGCGCGTTTGACATGGTCATTGAGCCGATCGACCGTCATGCCGAGCTTTTCAGCATAGAATGCCAGCAAACGCTCCTTACGGAAGAACTCGTCGACGAGCCGCCGCAATTGCGCGACCGTGGCGTCGGCCGGATATAAGGTTACGCTCCCGCTGCGTGCGTGGCTAGCCGCCAGCCGCGCCACGCCGACCGCGATGAGCACGAGGAGGCCGCGCATCGCCAGCCGATAGCCTTCGCGGGCCAAGGCACGTTCCTCGAACAGTTCCTTGCCCAGCGCCGCCAGCCTTGCGAGTTCATCTGGATCGCCAATCGAAACGATGGGGTGAGCAGCGAGGGCGCGGAGGCGAGCCAAGGCTTCGCCGGTGCGGTCGGCGAATACGCCGGCGGCATCTTCGGTAAAGCTTATCACCCAGCCGTCGGTGACGTTCGGCTCGAAACGAAAGCCATGTGCGATCGCCGGCGGAACGATGATGGCGGCGGGCGCGGTAAACGGCAGCTTTGCCAGATCGAAAATCATCTCGCCGCCCCCGCGCTCAAGCAGCCAGATCTGAAACAGGTTGCGATGGCGATGCGCGCGGATGGTCCAGTCGTGAACCGACGAGCGCGACGCGATGGTTTCGATGTGAATGAAATCGAACGCCGAATCGTCCGGCGGATCGCCGTACAGATGGAACAACGGCAGCGCGCCGGCGGGGCTTGGGCTGACCATGGCGCAAGCATAGACCGCGATCGCGCGTGAGAAGAAGCGACCGTTCGACTTTGCTCGACGCTTTTCACAAAAAAGGCGGCAGCCCGGACCGGACGGGCTGCCGCCGTCGCGAAAGAAAAACCGTTAGTGCTGGCCGCTCTGTGGGCCGCCGTGTTGCCCGCTCTGGCCGGGCTTGTTTTGACCACCCTGCTGCTGCCCAGGCTTATTCTGGCCGCCCTGCTGCTGTTGGCCGGGCTTGTTCTGACCGCCCTGTTGCGGGTTGCTCTGGCCCTGTTGGCCGCGCTGTGGATTGTTTTGCTCGTTCGCCATCGGACGTTCTCCGTCATTTTCTGGGGTTAAGTGTGCTTACGAACCCCGCCCAATGTGATAACAGGGGAGTTGCACCAAGGTTCCACGACCAGGTGCAGGCGGCGACAGGCAACCTGTTGAAATTGCTTCAAAATTACCGCGATTGCTACAAAATGTCAGGTCGCCGACACGCGATCCGGGCTTAAACCGGCTTATAAGCCCGCTCGTGATAAACCAGCGCCGGACCGGCCGGTCCGAGCCGCACCGCCTCAACAGCGCCAAATACGACATTGTGCGAGGCCATCACCTTGGTTTCGATGGTGCGGCAGTCGCAGGCGACCACGGCCGAAGTCAGTACCGGCGAACCGGTTTTGAGGGTGATCCACTCCCCTTGTGTAAAGCGCTCATGCAGATGCACGCCGCTGCGTCCCGCGAACAGATCAGCGAGCTTCTCTTCGCTGGCCGGAAGGGTGTTGATGCAGAAGACGCCGTTTTGCGTCAGCACCGGCGCTGAATTGCTGCGGCGGTTGAGACAGACGAGCAGCATCGCCGGGGTATCCGAGACCGAGCAAACGGCCGTGGCGGTAAAGCCGCTTTTGCCGCCAGGGCCCGCGGTCGTGACGACATGCACCGCTGCGCCGAGCCGCGCCATCGCCTCGCGGAATACCGTCGGCTCGACGCTCGCGATCGGCCCGGGCGCAACCGCCGTGAAAGCGCCGTCCATCGCGTCGTCCGGCCGCTGATCGATCCAGCTCATAGATCCTTTCCTGTCATCATCGGCGAAACCGGATGATCCAGTATCCGCCCTGCCGTGAAATATGAGTACCAAACTCTTCGCATACTGGATGCCCCGCCTGCGCGGGGCATGACAGCAGTGGTTACTCCGCCGCTCGCCGGTCTTCGGGCAATCCTGGATAGGCGACATCGTCCGGATTGAGCCATGTCGAGCCGGTCCAGCCGTTCTCGTCGTATTCGGCCATGCACTGCTCGGCGAGCGCCGTCATCTGCGCCATGGTCCCGGACGCTCGCGCGTTCCACAACGCCTGGATGCGGATGTCCTCGTGATTGCCGGCGTAATTGCGTTCGTAGAGCTCATGGCGGCCGCCGAATTCGGTGCCGATGGCGTCCCAGAGGAGTTTCATGATCTTGATGCGTTCCTTGTAATCAATCCCATAGGAGCCGCGCACGTAGCGCGCCAGATAACGGTCGATCGCCGGATTTTTGAAATCCTTGGTCGATGACGGCAGATAAATCAGCGACGAGGCGACGATCTTGTCGACGATCTCCTTGACGCGCCCGTAAGCATCGCCGGCGAACACGCGATAGCTCGAGCCGGATTGCAGGTTCGGCAGCACCGCGCCGCCGACCCACGGCGTCGGATGCATCGCCATGGCGTCGGTCAACGCCCAGAACAGATTGCGCCAGGCGACGACCTCGCCGAGCATGGCCTGGTTGCCGCGAAACTCGTCGGAGCCGGCGGCGTGCAAAGCCTTGGCAAGGACGCCGGCGAGGAAGTCGAGCTTCACCGCCAGCCGGGTGCAGCCCTGAAACTGATAGCCGGCGAGAAATCCCGACTGCGGAAAGAAGATCTTCAGCTTTTCCAGATCGCGGTGCAGCAGCACGTCTTCCCAGGGAATGAAAACATTGTCGAAGACGAAGATCGCATCATTCTCGTCGAAACGCGACGACAACGGATAGTCGAACGGCGAGCCCATCACGCTCGCCGTCATCTCATAAGAGGTACGGCAGAACAGCTTGACGCCCGGCGCGTTCATCGGCGCGATGAACATCACCGCAAGATCGGTGTCGTGCAGCGGCACCGCCGCGTTCTGGCCGAGAAAATTGTAATGCGTCAGCGCCGACGCGGTCGCCACCACTTTGGCGCCGGAGATATAAATGCCGGCATCGGTGTCCTTCTGGATGGTGATGAATACGTCCTTGACCTGATCCACCGGCCTCGCGCGATCGACCGGCGGATTGACGATGGCGTGATTCATGAACAGCACATTCTCCTGTGCCCGCCGGTACCATCGCTTGGCGTTGTCGGCGAACTTGCCGTAAAAGTCGTAATTGGCGCCGAGCGTATTCATCAGCGACGCCTTGTAATCCGGCGAGCGCCCCATCCAGCCGTAGGACATGCGCGCCCACAGCGCGATCGCGTCGCGTTGCGCGATCAAATCCTCGCGCGAGCGGGCGGCGCGGAAGAATTTATGGGTGAAGCCGCCGGAGCCGGTATCGGTCGGACAGGTCAGGGCGCTCTTGGTCTTGTCGTCGTGAAGCGCGTCGTAAAGCCTGGCAATCGAGCGCGCGGCATTGCGGAACGCCGGATGCGTCGTGACGTCCTTGACGCGCTCGCCATAGATGTAAACTTCGCGGCCATCGCGCAGGCTTTCGAGATATTCAGTCCCGGTGAACGGGCGGCCTTTGCTTTTGATCGCGTCTTCGGACTTCGTCCGGTCCATGGGGTTCTCCCTTGCTTTCCGTCATGGCCTAGCTCGCGCCCGGTGTGACGGCAATACCGGGCGCTGTTTCCCCAATTGCGGCTGCGGCACACAGTCCGCGGCGTTGCCGCGCCGCGGCACCCCTGTTAAGCCTTGAGGCGGTTGTCGCCGGTCAGCCATGCGGAGGTGCGCAGGACGCATGGACGTCTTTCTCCAACAGCTCATCAACGGCATCACGCTTGGCTCGATCTACGGGCTGATCGCGATCGGCTATACGATGGTGTTCGGCATCATCGGCATGGTGAACTTCGCCCACGGCGACGTGTTCATGGTGTCCGCCTTCATCGCGCTGATCGCCTTCCTCATCCTGACCGCCTGGCTCGGCATCTCCTCCATCGTCCTGGCGCTGCTGATCGTCCTGATCGTGGCGATGCTGTTCACCTCGTTGGTCAATTGGGTGATCGAACGCATCGCCTACCGGCCGTTGCGCGGCTCGTTTCGCCTGGCGCCGCTGATCTCGGCGATCGGCATGTCGATTTTCCTCTCCAATTTCGTCCAGGTCGCGCAGGGACCGCGAAACAAATCGATACCGCCCATGGTGAGCGGCGAATTCGTGCTGTTCTCACATAACAATTATCCGGTCACGCTGTCTTACAAGCAGCTCATCATCTGGGCCGTCACCGCGGTGCTCTTACTGGCGTTCTGGTATCTGGTGACAAAGACCAAACTCGGCCGCGCGCAGCGCGCCTGCGAGCAGGACCAGAAGATGGCCGCTCTGGTCGGCGTCAATGTCGACCGCACCATCGCCACCACCTTCGTCATCGCCGCGGCGCTCGCGGCGGTCGCCGGCACCATGTACCTGATGTATTATGGCGTCGTCACTTTTTCCGACGGCTTCGTGCCGGGCGTGAAGGCGTTCACCGCCGCGGTGCTTGGCGGCATCGGCTCGCTGCCGGGCGCCGTGATCGGCGGCCTCCTGATCGGGCTGATCGAGACCATGTGGTCCGCTTATTTCTCCATCGACTACAAGGACGTGGCGGCCTTTTCCATTCTGGCGATCACGCTGATCTTCCTGCCGCAGGGTCTGTTCGGCCGGCCCGACGTCGAAAAGGTGTGAGGTGACGGCGCTAGCCAACTCCGGAGATGATCCGCACCGGACGCGCCCGGCTTCCGCCGATACCCGTGTCGGTACCTTCGCCGCGCTGCGCGACGCCGGGATCACCGCCGCGATCGCCTTCGGCTTGTTCCTGCCGCTGATCGGATTCGAGACCACGGTAAACGGCGACAATCAGCTGATCCTAACCACGCGCTGGCCGCTGTTATTTGGCATTGTCGCCGCGGTCGGCATCGGTCGCCTAGGCTATGCGCTGTTACTGGAGCCGCGGCTGCGCCGGCGCACCATGCGGCCGATGGCGACCGCACCTTCGGGCTGGCGGACCTTTGTCGGCCAATGGTTCGTTCCGTTCGGCATCGCTTTTGTCGCCGCCTATCCGGCGCTGGTGCTCGCCACCGCCGGCTTTTCGCGCAGCGTGAAATGGATCGACAATTTCGGCATCCAGATTCTGATCTATGTGATGCTGGGCTGGGGATTGAACATCGTCGTCGGCCTCGCCGGGCTCCTCGATCTTGGTTACGTGGCGTTCTACGCGGTCGGTGCTTACTCTTATGCGCTGCTTGCCAAGGCCTTGGGGCTGTCGTTCTGGGTGCTCCTGCCGGTCGCCGGCATCCTGGCTTCGTTCTGGGGCATTCTGCTCGGTTTTCCAGTATTGCGGCTACGCGGCGATTACCTTGCCATCGTGACGCTCGCCTTCGGCGAGATCATCCGTCTGGTGATCATCAACTTCACCGCGCTCACCAACGGTTATGCCGGCGTCGGCGGCATCCCCCGGCCGTCGTTTTTCGGCATTCCTTTCAACGCCGACGACAACGGCTTTGCCGCCGTATTCGGCCTGCCGTTCAGCCCGATCTATCGCGTCATCTTTCTGTATTACGTCATCCTGGCGCTGGCGCTACTCACCGCCTTCGTCACCGTGCGACTGCGGCGGTTGCCGGTCGGCCGCGCCTGGGAGGCCTTGCGCGAGGACGAGATTGCCTGCCGTTCGCTTGGCATCAACACCACCAATACCAAGCTCACCGCATTCGCCATGGGAGCGATGTTCGCCGGCTTTGCCGGCTCGTTTTTCGCCACGCGTCAGGGCTTCATTTCGCCGGAATCCTTCACGTTCCTGGAATCTGCGACCATCCTGTCGATCGTCGTGCTGGGCGGCATGGGCAGCCAGGTCGGCGTCGCCATCGCCGCCATCGTGATGATCGGCGGCACCGAAATCATGCGCGATCTCGATTTTCTGAAGAAAATTTTCGGTCAGACCTTCGATCCGACCCAGTACCGCATGCTCATTTTCGGCTTCGCCATGGTGCTGATCATGGTCTGGCGGCCGCGCGGGCTGATCTCGACCCGCGAGCCTTCGGTGTTTCTGAAACAGCGCAAGAGCATCGCCGCGGACCTGGTCAAAGAAGGCCGCGGCTAGGCCATGAGCGGGCAAAACGCGCCCAATGCCGCCGGCATCTTGCTCCGCGTCGAGCATTTGACCATGCGTTTCGGCGGCCTGCTTGCGATCGACGATCTCAGCTTCGACGTCAGCGACGGCACCATCACTGCGCTGATCGGACCAAACGGCGCCGGTAAGACCACGGTATTCAACTGCATCACCGGTTTCTACAAGCCGAGCAGCGGCCGACTGGCGCTGCGCCACGGCGAAAGCACGGCGTGGGCCGAACTCGAAACACTTACAGACTCCGGCGCGCGCAACATTACGACGAAAAGCGGCGCGCTCTTTCTCTTGGAGCGAATGCCGGATTATCTGGTGGCGCAACGCGCACGCGTCGCCCGCACGTTCCAGAATATCCGGCTGTTTCCCGGCATGACCGTGCTGGAAAATCTTTTGGTCGCGCAGCACAACCGGCTGATGTTGGCCTCCGGCTATACGCTGCTGGGCGTGCTCGGATTGCCGTCCTACACCCGCGCCGAGCGGGCGGCGATCGACAAGGCGCGCAACTGGCTCGATCGCATCGGGCTTACCGGGCGCGCTGACGACCCGGCTGGCGACCTGCCCTACGGCGCGCAACGGCGGCTCGAAATCGCCCGCGCCATGTGCACCGATCCCGTATTGCTCTGCCTTGACGAGCCGGCCGCCGGGCTCAATCCGCGCGAGAGCGCCGAGCTCAACGCGCTGCTGCTAGCCATCCGCGATGAATTCCACATAGCGGTGCTGTTGATCGAGCATGACATGACCGTCGTGATGGAGATTTCCGATAAGATCGTCGTGCTCGATTACGGCGTGAAAATCGCGGACGGCGCGCCGGATGCGGTGCGCAACGACGACAAGGTCATCGCCGCCTATCTCGGCGTTCCCGAACACCAAGTCGGCGCAGCCGAGGCCGAGGTCGGACTATGACCGCGCTGCTGTCCGTTCGCGGCGTCAAGACATTCTACGGCCGCGTCATGGCGCTCAAGGGCGTCGATCTCGACGTCAACGACGGCGAGATCGTCACGCTGATCGGCGCCAATGGCGCCGGGAAGTCGACCTTGATGATGACGATCTGCGGCAATCCCCGCGCCCGCGAAGGCTCGATCCGCTTTGCCGGCAACGACATCACCGCGCTGCCGACGCACGAGATCGCCAGGCTGCGCATCGCGCAGGCGCCCGAGGGCCGGCGCATTTTTCCGCGTATGACGGTTTTGGAAAATCTGCAGATGGGAGCGACCACCGCGGCAGCCGCCACATTCGATCAGGACCTCGAACGCGTCGTCGCGCTATTTCCGCGGCTCAAGCAGCGCCTCGCCCAGCGGGGCGGCACGCTCTCTGGCGGCGAACAGCAGATGCTGGCTATCGCACGCGCGCTGATGAGCCGTCCACGGCTCCTTCTGCTCGACGAGCCGTCGCTCGGGCTTGCGCCGCTGATCGTGCGGCAGATCTTCGATGCCATCAGGGCGCTCAACCGCGACGAGGGCTTGACCGTGTTCCTGGTCGAGCAGAACGCCTTTCATGCGCTGCGCCTGGCACACCGCGGCTATGTGATGGTCAACGGGCTGATCACGCTGTCGGGTTCGGGACGCGAGTTGCTGGAACGGCCGGAAATCAAATCGGCCTATCTTGAAGGCGGCCGGTAACAGCATGATCGACACGGCGGCAGCGAATTTCGCCATAGGTGGGTTGTTCTACGAAGGCTCGTTCGGAGTCTTCCTTCTGGTCACGATTATTCTGGGGGGCGGGGCCGCGTGGCTCGCCGGCCGGGCCGTTGCCGCCACTTGGCGGCCGTGGTGGCAGGTGGTGTCCTATGCGTTGATCCTGGGGCTTGCCGTCCGTTTCATCCACTTCAGCCTGTTTAACGGCACGCTCTTGTCGCTCCAATATTACGCGGTCGACAGCGCGTTCTGCATGGGGTTCGGATTTCTCGGCTTCCGCATCACCCGCGTCGGGCAAATGGTCGCGCAGTATCACTGGCTCAATGCCGCGGCCGGAGTGTTGCGCTGGCGCCGCAAGCCGCACTGACGTAATGTTGCGGGTACGGTTACGAGCGCCGGCTCCACCCGAAGGAGAACGAGCCATGAAAAGCATCGTGAAAAAGATCGTCACGCTGGGTCTTGGTCTGAGCTTTGCGATTGCTGTCGCCGCACTGACGGCGGGAACCGCCGCCGCCCAGGTCAAGATCGGGGTCGCCGGCCCAATCACCGGCGCGAACGCCGCGACCGGAGCGCAAATGAAAAACGGCGTCGACCAGGCCGCCGCCGACATCAACAAGGCGGGCGGCATCCTCGGCCAGAAGATCGCCGTGGAATACGGCGACGACGTCTCCGATCCCAAGCAAGGCGTATCGGTCGCCAACGATTTCGCCGCCGACGGCGTGAAATTCGTGGTCGGCAATTACAATTCCGGCGTCACCATCCCGGCCTCGGAAGTCTACCATGAGAACGGCATCCTCGAGATCACGCCGGCCTCGACCAATCCGACGGTTACCGAGCGCGGTTTGTGGAACATCTTCCGCGTCTGCGGCCGCGACGACCAGCAGGGCCGGGTCGCCGGCGACTACATCCTCAAGCATTTCAAGGGAAAACGCATCGCCTTCGTCAACGACAAGACCACCTACGGCAAAGGCCTTGCCGACGAGACGCTCAAGACCATCAAGGCCGGCGGCATGGACTCCGTGCTCTATGAGGGCATCAACACCGGCGAGAAGGATTATTCGGCGCTGGTGTCCAAGATCAAGCAATCGCGCGCCGACCTCGTCTATTTCGGCGGCCTCTACACCGAGGCCGGGCTGATCGTGCGGCAGATGCGCGACCAGGGCGTCACCGCACCGCTGATGGGCGGCGACGGCATCACTTCCGACGAATTCGCCTCGGTCGGCGGCCCGGGAGTCGTCGGCAGTCTGATGACCTACGGCCCCGATCCGCGCAACCGGCCGGAGGCCAAGGCGGTCGTGGCCGAGTTCCGCGCCAAGAATTTCGAGCCGGAGGCCTATACTCTCTACAGCTATGCCGCGGTGCAAATCATCGCGCAGGCGGCGACCGCGGCCAATTCGCTCGACCCGAAAAAAGTGGCCGACAAGATGCACTCCGGCATGACCTTCAAGACCGTGATCGGCAATATCTCCTACGACAAGAAGGGCGATATCACGCGGCTCGACTATGTCGTCTATCGCTGGGTGAAACAGCCGGACGGCAAAATCACCTATGTCGAACTGCCAGGTGCGCCGACGAACTGATCAACCGATCTCTCACCCGATCTTGCCGAGCGCCGGGAACGTCTGCAGCAGCCAGAAGCTCGCCTCGCTGACCGTTCCCGTGAGAAAGGCGATGCCGGTCAGCACCAGAAGACCGCCCATCGCCTTCTCGACCAGGCCGAGATGGGCGCGAAACCGCGCAAGAAACGCCGCGAACGGCTCGACCGCGAGGGCCGCGATCAAAAACGGCACGCCAAGCCCGAGCGAATAGACGGCGAGCAGACCGGCGCCCTTGGCTAGCGTGGTTTCCGAAGCAGCCACGGCGAGGATCGCGGCGAGAATGGGACCGATGCACGGCGTCCAGCCGAGCGCAAAGGCGAAGCCCATCAGATAGGCGCCCCACAACCCGACAGGCTTCGCTATTTCGAGGCGCTTCTCCCGCATCAACCACGCGATTGGCGTCAGTCCGAGGAAGTGCAGCCCCATGATGATGATGCCGAGACCGGCCAAAATAGACAGCGGTCCCGCATAGACCCGCAACAAGCCGCCGATCGCACTGGCGCTGGCGCCGAGCGCAACGAACACGGTGGAAAAGCCGAGCACGAACAGAATGGCGGCAGCGATCGTCTCGCGGCGCACCTGCGGTTCGCTCTCCGCGTCGGCCAACCGCTCCAACGACGTGCCGGTGAGATAGACGAGGTAAGGCGGCACGAGCGGCAAGACGCAGGGCGACAGGAAACTCAGCATGCCTGCCAAAAGCGCGGCGACGATGGTGACATTCATGGCCTAAGGAATGCACCGGGCGCGGTGGGCTTTGCAAGGCAGGCGCGCGGGCCACTATGTGCGTGCCGGCTGGTTTCGTCGCGCCTCGCCATCTTGTGAACCGCCGGGCTAAGATGCCCCATGCCGCTGCGAAATCTGATCACGGATGTCCCGGGGCTTAAGGTTGGGCATGCCGACGACGCGCGCCTCGGCTCAGGCTCGACTGTCGTCATTTTCGACGACCCCGCGGTGGCCTCGGTCGATGTGAGCGGCGGCGGGCCAGGCACCCGCGAGACCGCGCTCCTTGACCCGGCGCAGACGGTGGAAGGCATCGATGCCATCGTCTTGTCCGGCGGCTCGGCCTTCGGCCTCGATGCCGCTTCCGGTACGCAAGCGTGGTTGCGCGAACAGGGGCGCGGTTTTGTGGTGCGCACCGCACGGGTGCCGATCGTACCGGGTGCCGTGCTGTTCGACCTTCTCAACGGCGGCAACAAGGACTGGGGCCAGTTTCCGCCCTATCGCGACTTCGGCTATGCCGCGGCGGCCGCCGCCGGCCTGGAGTTCGCGCTTGGCAGCGTTGGCGCCGGCACCGGCGCAACCACGGCGAATTGCAAAGGCGGCCTCGGTTCGGCCTCCGCGCAAGCCGCCGACGGCTGCGTCGTCGGAGCAATTGCCGCCGTCAACGCCGTGGGCAGCGTTACGGTCGGCGACGGCCCATGGTTCTGGGCCGCGCCATTCGAAGTGAAGGGCGAGTTCGGCGGCCGCGGGCTGCCGGGCGGTTTCTCGCCGCAAATGCTCGAGCCGCGCATGAAGGGCGCCACGCTGGAAAACACCACCTTGGTGGTCGTTGCGACCGATGCGGTCTTAACCAAGGCGCAGGCCAAGCGGCTCGCGGTGATGGCGCAATCAGGCCTGTCGCGCGCCATCTATCCGGTCCACAGCCCGCTCGACGGCGACATCGTGTTCGCCGCCTCGACCGGGCGCCGGCCGCTCGCCGATACGCTGCATGGTCTTACGGCACTGGGCACGCTCGCCGCGAATGTCGTAGCCCGGGCTATTGCCCGCGGCGTCTACGAAGCGCGCGCGCTCGCCGTTCCCAATGCGCTGCCGAGCTGGACGGATAAATTCGCCAATACCTAAAACCGGCAGTCTTCGAGCGGCGACCCACCAGCGAGCGGTGGAGGAATTTCATGCTGCTGCGATTTTTCAGCCTGCTTGCGCTGGCGTTGTTGCTGATGGGCCAAAGCAACCCACAAGGCAACCCACTGGCCAAACCACAAGCCAAAGCGGACCCGCAGGCGCTCTACAAGGCCGGATATGACGCCCGCGTCGCCGGTCACTATGACGATGCGATCCGCCTATTGTCGGCAGCAATCGCCAGCGGGAAGCTTAACGACGACGATCGCGCCACTTCTTACAACAATCGCGGCATGGCCTACGCCGCCACTGGCGCGCCGGACAAGGCGGTCGCCGATTACTCGATGGCGATCAAAATCGCGCCGGTCTACGGGCCAGCCTACCTTAACCGTGGCAATGTTTTCCTCGACGCCGGCAAATACGACGAGGCCATCGCGGATTTCAACCGGGCGATCATCACCTTCCCCGGCTACGCGCTGGCCTATAACAGCCGCGGTGCGGCCTATTACAGCAAAGGCAATCTCAACGCCGCACTGGCCGATCTCGACACCGCGATCAAGCTGAAGCCCGATTACGGCAACGCCTATTGGAACCGCGCGCGCGTCTATGCCAGCGGCGGTGACAATGCCAAGGCGTTGGCCGATCTCAACCAGGCCATCCGTTTCAAGCCGCAAGAGGCCGATATGTATGACGAACGCGGCGTCATCCGCTCCGTCGGCAACGACGATAACGGGGCGGTGGCGGACTTCACCAAGGCAATTGAACTCGACGCCAAAATGGCCTCGGCCTTCAATCATCGCGGCAACAGCTATTTTGCGCTGGGCAAAATCGATGCAGCGCTGGCTGACTATGATAGCGCCATTCGCATCGAGCCGGACTTCTCCGATCCCTACACCAATCGCGGCCGCATCGAACTCTTTCATCGCAATCGCCCGGCCGACGCGGCAAACGATCTGTCAAACGGCGTGCGGCTCGACCCCAAGGATATTTACGGCGTGCTCTGGCTGCATATCGCCCGCACCCGCACCGGTACGGCTGACCATGATGAGCTTGTCGGCAACGCCGCCAAGTTTGATGACAGATCATGGCCGCGCCCCCTGCTCGACCTCTTTCTCGGCAAAACCACGCCAGAGGATGTTCGTCACGCCGCCGGTAAGGCCGACGAACATTGCGAGGCCGATTTCTATCTCGGCGAATTCGACCTGGAAAAAAATGCTCGCGACGAGGCCAAGAAGCTGATCACAGCGGCGGCCAAGGGGTGCTCAGCCGACATGCTGGAAAAATCCGCAGCATCCGCCGAATTGGCGCGGCTGTCGCAATAAGCGCCTTCCCTCGGGGCCCCGGCCCTGGTATCGGATCACCGCAGCCGCCGGGGCCGCTGGCAAGCTAGGGCGACTGTCGCTCTTCGAGCCTTTGGCGCGCTTGTCCGCAGCCGCACCGATGCGATAATCCGGGCCTTGGACAGCGATTTCCGATGCAACCCCGAACTCGGAAACCAAAAACCAAATTCTCCACCGACCAAGGCTTTGTTGTTATTGACTCGCTCCACGATTGCGCCTTCACTTCCCCGTAGGCTGTTATCGTGGTTTGTGGCGGAGGGTGCGATGCGCATCGTGGCCATTTTTTTTGCGGCGTTGCTGACACTAGGTCTCGCGGCATTCGGGGTTGTCGCCGCGCAAAAGCCGTCGGCCCCAGGCTCGATCATCGCACTTGCCGAGCACATTCTGTCGCCGGCGCGGGCGACCAGTGCACCGGCGGCCGGAACTCAGGCAACCTCACCACAGCCTGCTCAGACGTCGGCGAGCCAGGCGCCCGTCATCAAAGTTTCGCAAATCACCACTGCGGAGCAGGCCCCCACGCCAGCCGCTCCGCCCGCCAAGCTCGTCGTAGCTCAGAATTCGGCGGCTGCCGCTCCTGCGCCGGCTCCCGCCCCGGCAAGCGCACATGCTTCGCTGTGGCCCACCACGCTGCCCCAGTGCAACAATCCAGACGCGCTCGGCATGTCGCGGATCGTCCAGATCGACACCACCGGCGGCCCGGCCTTCGGTACCGAGCATTTCAAGCAGTATGACTTCCTGCATGAGAAGGAAGTCGTGCTGACCTTCGATGACGGCCCGTGGCCGGAAAACACCGAAATGGTGCTCAAGGCGCTGCAGGACAATTGTGTCCGCGCCACTTTCTTCGAAATCGGCGAGCACGCGACGTGGGCCCCGCAACTGACCAAGGAACTGGTCGATGCTGGCATGACGGTCGGCAGCCATACCTGGTCGCACAAGGATTTGGCGAAAAATCCCTACGCCAAGGATATCGAGCAGGCCAAGCAAGAGATCGAAATGGGCGTGAGCGCCGTGCATATGGCGGCGGCGGGCGGCCCGGTGGCGCCGTTCTTCCGCTTCCCCGATCTGCAAATGCCGGCCGACCTGATCGCTTATCTTGGCACGCGCAATATCGCGACCTTCTCGACCGATATCGACACGTTCGATTTCAAGATTCACAAGCCGGAGGATGTGGTCAAATCGGTGATGACCAAGCTTGCCAAGAACGGCAAGGGCATCCTGCTGATGCACGATTTCCAGCATGGCACCGCGGAAGCGATGCCGGAGATCCTGCACCAGCTCCACCTCGCCGGCTACAAGGTCGTCGGCCTGGTGCCGAAGTTCCCGGTGACGACAATCCCGAAATACGACGACATGGTCAGGGCCAACGACAAATACTCGTCGAGCAACAACACCCGGCCTGAAAACAGCGTCATCAAGACGATCAGCGAATAGTCGCTACGTCAGAAAGCGATCCGCAGCAAAAGGCTGCGGATCGCAGAACGGCGTTGCGCCGGTGATCAGTTCGGCAAGCAGCCGGCCGGTCGCGGGCCCCAGCGTCAATCCCCAATGGGCGTGGCCGCAGGCGAGCCATAATCCGGCTTGACCCGGCGCCCTTCCGATGACCGGCCGGGAATCGACAAAGCACGGCCGCGCGCCAAGCCAAGTTGTTGCGCCAGAAGCTTGCTGCTCGACCGGCTCGCCGAGCGGAAACAGCTCATGGGCCGCGGGGAGCAGGCGTTTCAACTGCACGGGCGTCGGCGGCGCGTCGCGTGGCGCGAATTCGACGCCGGTGGTCAGCCGGATGCCCTGCTCCATCGGCGCCAGCACATAGCCGTTGTCGGCATCCAACACCGGGCGGGCGAGCGCGGCATTGCCTCGCGGCTGGAAGTGGCGGTGATAGCCGCGC
>DATJBH010000047.1:0-8074 GCA_035515455.1 Xanthobacteraceae bacterium | reverse complement strand
TTCGTCCGGCAAGCTGCCGGCAGGCGCCTTGCCGACGCGCACCGATTTCGGCGCGCCCGGCTATGGCGGTCCATGCCCGCCCGAAGGCGACCATCCGCACCGCTATTTGTTCACCGTGTTCGCCGTGAAAACCGACAAGCTCGCGGTCAAGTCCGACACTTCCGCGGCGGTGGTCGGTTTCAATCTGCATTTCAATACGCTGGCCAAGGCGGAACTGATGGGCCTGTTCAAGCGGTGAGGGAGCTCGGATGAAGTTCTGGCCAGCGGTTCTCGCAACCACGCTGACGCTTGCGATGTCGCAGCTCGCCCAAGCCGCCGAGATCAAGATCGTCAGCGGCGCTTGCCGCGGAATACCAAAAGGAGACCGGGACCAAGCTCGACATCACCTATCGCACGGTCGGGCAGCATCTGGGCTTGATCCGCGGCAGGCGGGAGACGTTCGACGTCGCTATTTTGACTCCGGCTGCGATCGACGCTCTAGCCAAGGAGGGCAAGATCGCGCCGGGAACGCGGGCCGATCTCGCGAAGACCGGAATTGGCGTCATGGTCAAAGTTGGCGCGCCGGCGCCGGACGTCTCGAGCGTCGAAGCGTTCAAGCAGGCGCTGCTTGCCGCCAAGTCGGTCGCCTTTATCGATCCCAAGGCCGGCGGGTCGAGCGGGATTTACATCGGCGGCTTGCTGACGCGGCTCGGCATTGCCGCGCAGATCAACGCCAAGGCGGTTCTGGTCCACGGCGGCGCGGTCGCCGATCACGTCGCCGACGGTGAAGCCGAGATCGGCATCCACCAGATCAGCGAGATTTTGCCGGTTGCCGGCGTCAAACTGGTCGGGCCGCTTCCCGCCGAGATTCAGAACTTCACGGTCTATGCGGCCGGCGTTGCGAGCGGGGCCGAAAACGGCCGGGCGGCACGTGCGCTCGTAAAGTTTCTCGCCGGGCCGAACGCCCTGCCGATCATCAAAGCGAAAGGGATGGAACCCGCCTCCTGAGGTCGGATGCCACCCCCAAACGGCAGCGCCCGGCCGAAGCGGGGCGCCATATGCCGTCTATGCGTTTAAGGCCGTCGGCTTAGGCCAAGTAACGCGACTGCTCCCAGGCGATCCTGGGGATATCGCTCCGAGTAATGCCGATGTCGGCAAGTTCCCGGTCGCTGAGGTGCGAAAGCTCGTCCACGGCCACGCCGTAGCGCTTCCAGGTGTTAAACAGGCGGACAATTGATGACAGCATGATGCTATTTCCCTTCCCCGGCGGACAGGTTCGAACGGTCAGCCGGAATCTTGATGGGAATATAAGCACCCTTGGTGCAGTGCAAAATTATCTTGCTGCAATGCAGCTAATCATAATTTGCATGACAATAAGGCTAATTATATAGGATCAGTATTAAATTGGTTTGTCGATATTCGATAGTCAATAAATATAAGCTATCACCATGTGTTTTCATCAATGGTCCAAAGCGAGGTCTATCCGCTCATGGGGATCGGCTTTTGCTGTCCTCGGTTGTTGTCCTTCGGGCCTAAATCTTCGCTTCTTCGCCCCTGTTCCGCCCTTGAACGATCCTGTCTCCGCCGCACTGCCGCATTGAAATTCGGCCTTCTATGGGTTTGCGTTGGGAGCGTCTGATGGGGACCATGCTGGACCACCGCCGCTGTGCGGAAGAATGCCTAGCGATGGCGCGCGCGTCCGAGGACGACAAAGACAAGGCGCTTTGGCTCACGCTGGCGCAGTCGTGGGTGCGGCTCGCAGAGCACGTCGCGGAGGCCGAAGCCGCCGCGGAGCCAGCCGCAGAGAAAGCATCGTGACGAGCCGGGACTAGCCCAGGATCAACTTGCGGTCACTGGCCGTGGCTGGCCAGAACCTGCTCGCAGGCATGACTGATCTTGGTCCGGTTGGCCTGCAGGCAGCCCAAGATACCGAGCACGTCCTGCGGATTGACCTCAAGCTGGGTCTGGCAAAACTTGGTCACGTCGGGGTGGCAGGCGGCACGCTCCTGCGGGTTGCCTTCGCCCATCCCCATGCCGGCTACCGGCGGCGGCTGCGGCGGCAATTGTTGAGCATAAGCCGTTGTTACCGCGACTAGACCCGCAGCGATCGTCAAGACTGATATCCGAAGCATGAGCCCCCTCTTCGGGCATCCGGCCCGCCCTGTAAGGTCGGGAATCTTATCCCACATTTTTTTGCCGTGGGGCACACATTAAATTTTTGCGGGGAGATTGACGGCATAATCGGCCGGCGTGATCGGCGCGCTTGCGCGCGTCGGGGGCACGGCGATAAAGGTCAGGTGAGGGCGGTTAGCTCAGTTGGTAGAGCGTCTGCTTTACACGCAGAATGTCGGCGGTTCGAGTCCGTCACCGCCCACCAGCCTTCGCGAGCGCGGGCGAGCGAAGGCTGCCGCGCCTTGCAACGCTCCAGTCTCAAAAAAAGCCCGCTGCCACGCAACTTCTCGATTGCGATGGCAAGCGGGCAATGAGCGGCGCAGCGACCCGCCTTCGCGGGCCCAATGACGAGAGGCGCTTAGATCGCTTCCTTGAGCTCTTTTGAGGCGCGGAAAGCGACCTTCTTGCTGGCCTTGATCTGAATCGGTTCGCCGGTTGCCGGATTGCGGCCCATGCGCGCGGCGCGCTTGCGCACTTGAAGGATGCCGAGCCCGCCGATGCGGATGCGCTCGCCCTTCTTCAAGTGCTTGACGATGTTGCCAACCAAACCACCGAGGATGGCTTCGGCCTGTTTTTTGGAAAGCTCGTTATCTTCCGCAAGGCTCGCGGCGAGATGCTTCAATGTCACGGTCGTAGCTGTTGTTTTGCTTGCCATTAGTCCCTCCTCAATGAAGCGGTGGCGTGAAAAAGCGCCGCTCACGGCGAAGCAGTTAAACGATTCGGCTTCGGCTGACCACGCTTGTTTTGCCGATTCCACCGATGTTTTCGGCATGCCGGCGCTATCTGCGGGCGCTCTGTGGCGAGCTTAAGGCGGCGGGAAAAGGCCGATTCAGGCCTAAATCCTTGACTTGCCGTGGGCTCCGCCTTAAGTGCCGACGACGCCCGCGGGGGCGTAGCTCAGTTGGTTAGAGCGTCGGCCTGTCACGCCGAAGGTCGCGGGTTCGAGCCCCGTCGCTCCCGCCAAATCTCTTGAATCATTGATCTTTTCGGACCGTTTCACTTCAAGGGCCAGATCCCGGACGGGCAGACTATGACGTCGAAGCCGGTCGGAATGCCGCCCGGGGTTCGACCCTCGACCGGCGTGCAGGCCGCAGGGATGCGCTGGCAGCCCAGCACCGTACAAGCGATCTGGCCCTGTCTGACGGCGGGATGCACATGGTGCACAACACGACGATGCCGCACGTGGTGAGCGGCGGTGGCAGGCTCGGGCGCCAGCAGGACTAGGGCCGCGAAGCCCATGACTGCGCCGGCCAGCGTCCATCCCGCCGCCGGCTCCGAAAGTGTTGCGCTACCGATCGGCCGTCCGCTCCCGGGCGAGACTTCATCCCCGGTAGATCGGCGCCGGCTGGGTGAAGAAGCTCCACAGGATGTGATAAACCAGGGCATAATTCTTCTGCTGGAAGCTGGCGTGCGAAATCCCAGGCATAACCGTAAACTGCTTGTCGGGGTTCGGCAGCTTGGCGAAGAATTTGATCAGATCGTCGAAACTCGCGATGCCGTCCCATTGCCCGCGCATGATCAGGGTCGGCACCGTGATCTTTTCGGGATCGACCACCGGTAGATTGCTGCACATGTCGACATAAGTGCCCGTCGGCACCGAAGTGTCGAGCGCGATCACCGCATTGGCGAAGGCGTCGATGACTTTCTCCTCCGCGGTGCCCGGATGGTCGCGGTCGAAGATCGAGTGGATGAACGCCTTGTCAATCGGGCGGCGGTTCTTGGCGCGGAATTCGGGAAGCTTTTTCCTGCGCTCGGCCAGCGTCGGCGAGCCTTCACCGGTCCACACCATGGCATCGAGTGCAAGGCGGGCGACCAGTTCGGGATGGCGCTCGGCGAATAACGCCGCGCGCAACGCGCCCGACGAAATGCCGTAGACCAGAAACGGCCGCTTGCCGCGCAGCTTCTGAATATAGCTTGCCGCGGCAAAGCAATCGTCGGCGCCTTGTGCGATCGGCGCATTATTGTCGCGATCCTTGGTCGAGCGGCCGTAGCCTTCCATGTCGACCGACCAGCAGTCGAAGCGGCGGCGCGCGAAGAAATCCATCGCCGAGGAGTCCGGCCGGCCCTCGACCTGTAGATCGAACGTCGGCTGTGCTGCCATCGACGAGCCATGCACGAACAAAATCGTGCCGGCGCTGTTTTTCGGATCGCCGGCGCGTTTCTCGAACAGGAACAGCTTCACGTTGCCGTCCCTGGTCGTCCAGTGGTCTTCGCTTTTGATCGGAGCTGCAGAAGGGTTCGCAATATCGTTCATCGTTCACCTGCGTTCGCGTTTCGAAGCGCTGCGGCGGGATGCGGACGCCGCATTGAGCATCGTTGGGAATTGCGTGGCCATAACGATCCGGCGCAGCAGCGGGGTGCAGCGCCGGGGCACTGGCGTGGAGACTAATCTAATTTATCAGGGTGATGTGGTTTTCCTTGATGACTTTGGCCCATTTCGCCACCTGCGCCGCCATGAACGAGGCATAAGCGGGTTGTGTCATGACCATCGGCGTGGCGCCTTGTTTCTCCCAGGCCGCCTTGATGTCGGGCCTACTCAAAATCTCCGTGATCGTTTTGTGGAGGAGATCGATGACGGGCTGCGGCGTGCCCTTGGGCGCCATCAGCCCGACCCATTGGCTGAATTCGAAACCGGGCACGGTCTCGGCAATCGTCGGGACGTCCGGCAGAATAGGCGAACGGGTCAGTCCGGTGGTGCCGAGTGCGCGCACTTTGCCGGCTTTGACGTTGGGCGCCATGGTCGGAATCGAGTCGAACAGCATTTGAATTTGCCCGCTGAGGATATCGACCCGCATGCCGGTCGAGCCTTTGTAGGGCACGTGCACGATGTTGATGCCGGTGAGATTCTTCAACAGCTCGGCGGCCATGTGATAGTTCGAACCGGGTCCCGACGAGCCGAAATTGAGCGTTCCCGGTTTCGCTCGCGCCAAGGCCAATAGTTCGGACATATTCTTGGCCGGCACCGACGGATTGACCACGAGGACGAGGCCGTTCTCCTCCATTGGGGCCACCGGAACGAGATCGCGCAGAAGTTCGTATGGCTTGTCCTTGTAGAGTGTTTCATTCACCGTCTGGGTGCTGCTCGCCAGCAATAGCGTGTAGCCGTCGGGCGACGATTTGGCGGCGAGATCGGTACCGATCGTGGTGCCGGCCCCGGGACGGTTTTCCACCACGAACGACTGGTTCAGCGTTTTTTGCAGTTCGTTCGCCAAGGAACGGATGTAACGGTCGGCGGGACCGCCGGCGCCGAACGGCACGATGATCTTGACCGGACGCGACGGATAAGTGTCGGCGCGAGCAATTGACAGTGTGGCCGAACTCGCCAAAGCGATCAGTGCGGCGCGGCGTGAATAGCTTAGGGGCATGATTTCCTCACTGCAGTTTTACGCCGGTGACGCGGATAATGTCGCCCCAGCGTTCGACCTGTTCGGCGATGAAAAGCGCAAAGTCCTTGGGCGACATCGGCTGCGGAACGCCGCCGAGACCGGTAATCCGGCTTTTGACTTGCGGATCGGCCAGGCCCGCGTTCACGGCGCCATTGATCTTGGCGACGATGGCGCCCGGCGTATCCGCCGGCGCGACGATCGCCTGCCAGGCATCGGGCGGCATGCCCGAGTAGCCGGCTTCGATCATCGTCGGCACGTCCGGAATTTCCGGTAGTCGATGCGGACTTGTCACGGCAAGCGCCCGCAGCTTGCCGCTTTTGAGATAGGGCATGATGCCGGTTGCGCCCTCAAAGGTCATGTTCATCTGCCCGGTCAGCACGTCGGTGGTGGCCTGCGAGGCGCCTTTATAGGGCACGAACACGATGTCCGTGCCGGTCAGGTGCTTGAACATCTCGCCGCTGAGATGCGGCGGCGTGCCGATGACCGCTCCGTAGTTCAATTTTCCGGGATCGGCCTTGGCGTACGCGACGAGCTCCTTGACGCTGTGCACGGGCAGGCTCGCGTTGACGGCGAGCACTTGCGGCGTCGAGGACAAAAGCGCCACCGCGGTGAAATCTTTGATGGGGTCGATGCCTGCGTTCTTATAGAGCTGCGGACTGATGGCAAGGACGCCTGATGTCGCGGCCATCAGCGTGTAGCCGTCCGGCGGCGCATTGGCGACCAGGCGCGCGGCGAGCGTGCCGCCGGCGCCCACGTGGTTTTCGACCACGACCGGGCCAAGATGGGTGGAGAGCCAGTCGCTTATGATCCGCGCCGCCACGTCCGGGGGGCCGCCCGGCGCGAACGGCACAATGAGTTTGATGGGACGATCGGGGAAGCTCGCGGCGCAGACCGGTGCAATAAGGGGAATCGCGAATGCCAGTGCCAGCGCCGCATGTATATGAAATCGAACGCGCCGCTTCGAAGCCGATTTTGCCATCACCCGCGTTATCCGTTCTCGGCATTTTCGCCGCGGGATCGTAGCATCGGCGGTCACGATGCCGTCAACGCACATGCCGCGCACAGGCCTGCCTTGCACCTTTTTGTGCGCTGCGCTAAGGGTCGCAAAGTTCCGTCGGCAGCGCGAATCCGCTTGGTTTTGAGGCAAATCGGCGCACCGGTGCCGCGGACGGAACGGCACCGCGGAGGGTCATGTTCCCGCCCCGGGGAGCATTGCCCGCGACAGCCGGCCAAAGGAACTTTCGATGAGTCAATCGCTGGCTCAATTGCTGCTCGCTTATCTGCCGCTCATTGTCTTCGTCGGCGTCGCGGGCGTGATCGGACTCGCGCTGCTGGTAGTGGCGTTCATGGTCGCCTATAAGGCGCCAAACCCGGAAAAACTGTCGGCTTACGAATGCGGCTTCAACGCCTTCGACGATGCACGCATGAAGTTCGACGTGCGTTTTTATCTGGTGGCGATCCTGTTCATTATTTTCGATCTCGAGGTCAGCTTCCTGTTTCCCTGGGCGGTCGCATTCGGGCGGCTTGGCGCCTTCGGTTTCTTCTCGATGATGGTCTTCCTTGCGGTACTGACCATCGGGTTTATCTATGAGTGGAAGAAGGGAGCGCTCGAATGGGATTGAGCGAACCCGCGACTGCAACGCCGCGACCGCAGATTATCGATCCGCGCACCGGCAAGCCTGCCGGCGCCGCGGATCCGTTTGTCGGCAATCTGAACAACGAGCTTGCGGACAAGGGCTTTCTCGTCGCCGCCGCCGACGATCTGATCGCCTGGGCGCGCACCGGCTCGCTGATGTGGATGACCTTCGGGCTGGCTTGCTGCGCGGTCGAGATGATGCAGATGTCGATGCCGCGCTACGACGCCGAGCGGTTCGGCTTCGCGCCGCGCGCCTCGCCGCGGCAATCCGACGTCATGATCGTGGCCGGCACGCTGACCAATAAAATGGCGCCGGCGCTGCGCAAGGTCTACGACCAGATGCCGGAGCCGCGGTACGTGATTTCCATGGGCTCCTGCGCCAACGGCGGCGGCTATTATCACTATTCATATTCGGTGGTGCGCGGCTGCGACCGCATCGTGCCGATCGACATCTATGTGCCGGGTTGTCCGCCGACCGCCGAAGCTTTGCTGTACGGCGTGCTGCTCTTGCAGAAGAAAATCCGTCGCACCGCCACCATCGAACGTTAGATCGGCGAATGCTGCAAATGGACGAGACGCTCGACTTGCTCGGCAAGACAATCGCTGGTGCGCTCGCCTCGTCGGTGACCGGCTATGCCGTGGCGCATCGCGAACTGACCGTCACGGCACGAGCCGCCGACATTGTCGCCGTGATGCGCTTTCTGCGCGACGACCCACGCTGCCTGTTCTGCAGTTTCCTCGACGTCACCGCCGTAGATTGGCCGAGCCGCGAGCGGCGCTTCGACGTCGTCTATCATCTGCTGTCGCCGAAGCACAATGTTCGTATCCGGGTAAAGGTGGAGACCGACGAGGCCACGCCGCTACCCTCGATCATCGAGGTGTTTGCCGGCGCCGATTGGTA
>DATJBH010000046.1:0-13810 GCA_035515455.1 Xanthobacteraceae bacterium | reverse complement strand
GCGGCCTAAACCGCCCCCTACTGGAACGGCGCGCTGCGCCGTGGCACAACCCCGGCAACGACGAAGAGGGCAGGAATGGCCAAAACTGCGGCGCGGCTGATTGTCGGCATATCCGGCGCCTCCGGTACCGTTTATGGCGTGCGGCTCCTGGAGATGCTGCGCCAAGCCGAGATCGAGACCCATCTGGTCATGTCGAAGTCGGCGGAAATGACGCTGGTTTACGAGACCGACCTCAAGCCGAAGGACGTGCGGGCGCTAGCGTCGGTGCATTACCCGGTCAGCGATATTGGCGCGGCGATCTCCTCGGGCTCGTTCCCGACCATGGGCATGATCATCGCGCCCTGCTCGATCCGCACCATGAGCGAGATCGCGACCGGCGTCACCGCGTCGCTGTTGTCGCGGGCCGCCGACGTGGTACTCAAGGAAAAGCGCCGGCTGGTACTGGCGGTGCGCGAGACGCCGCTGCACAGCGGCCATCTACGCTCGATGACGACGCTCGCCGACATCGGGGCGGTGATCGCTCCGATCGTGCCGGCCTTCTACAACCGGCCGAAATCGGTCGACGACATCATCAATCACACATGCGGGCGGCTCCTCGATCTGTTCGGCATCGATACCGGCATGGTCAAACGCTGGAAGGGCGGCCCGGCGGAACAATAAACTGCGGAGCCATAATTTAACGTGAATTGACAGCGAGGATACGCCAATGGATCAGAAACGTTATGACATCGGACTTGCCAAACGCAAGCAGGTGCTCGGCGCCGAATATGTCGATCGCGCGCTTTCCAATGTCGACGACTTCAATCGCGATTTTCAACGCCTGCTCACCGAATATTGCTGGGGCGAGACTTGGGGCGACGAGACGCTCAAACCGCGCGAGCGCTCGATCCTCAATCTCGGCATGCTCGGCGCGCTCGGCAAAATGGAAGAATTCGCCACCCATGTGCGTGGTGCGCTCAACAACGGATTGACGCCGAACGAGATCCGCGCCGCGCTGACGCAGGTCATGATCTATTGCGGCGCGCCGATCGGCGTCGACTGCTTCCGCGTCGCCAAGCCGATCATCGCCGAACACCTGAAAAACAAGAAGTGAGCAGCATGCTCGATCAACCGGACGCCCGCCGTTCCAATAAATCTGCCCCGGACCGAGCGAGCGATCCGCCGCTCGATTTCCAGGAGCATCTGGCACGACTCGACGCGGCGGGCCTGCTCACCCGCATCGACCGGCCGATCGACAAGGACACCGAGCTGCATCCCTTGGTGCGCTGGCAATTCCAGGGCGGATTGCGCGACGACCAGCGCCGGGCGTTTTTGTTCACTCACGTCACGGACGGCCAAGGCCATCGTTACGACGTGCCCGTGGCGATCGGCGCCCTGGCGGCGTCGCCACGCATTTACGCCGTCGGCATGGGACGGCCGGTCGAGGACATCGGCAAGGCCTGGATGGCGGCAATAGCCAATCCGATCGCGCCGGTCGCGGTGACGGCAGCGCCGTGCCAGGACGTCGTCATCAAAGGCGACGCGCTGCGCAAACCGGACGGCGGCTTGAAGCTTTTGCCGGTGCCGATCTCGACGCCGGGATACGACTCCGCCCCCTACCTCACCGCCACCGTGTGCATCACGCAGGATCCGGAGACCGGAATCCGCAACATGGGAACCTATCGCGGCGGCCTCAAAGCCACCGATAGGCTCGCGGTGCGCATGGCGTCGCGGCCCGGGGGCGCCGGCGGCTACGTGCACTGGCAAAAATACCGTAAGCTGAAAAAGCCGATGCCGATCGCCATCGTGGTCGGCGCCGCTCCGGTGGTGATGTTCACCGGACCGCAAAAGCTGCCGATCGATTGCGACGAGATGGCGGTGGCGGGGGGTCTCGCCGGCGCGCCGATCCGCGTCGTCAAGGCGGCCACTCTCGATCTCGACGTGCCGGCCGACGCCGAATTCGTCATCGAGGGGCTGATCGATCCCGAATTGCTCGAGCCGGAAGGCCCGTTCGGCGAGAGCCACGGCCACGTCGTGGTTGAAGGCTTCAACATGTCGATGCAGGTCACCGCGATCACGCATAAGAAAAAGCCGGTGTGGGCCTCGATCTTGAGTGAAGTCACGCCGAGCGAGTCGAGCGTGATGAAGCGCGTCGCCTACGAGCCGCGTTATCTGTCCCATTTGCGCGACACGCTGGCGCTCAAGGGCGTGCGCCGCGTCGTGCTGCATGAGGCGCTGACCAATCTGCGCAAAGTCGTGTTCGTGCAATTTGCGCCGGGGGTTCCGCGTACCGAAGTCTGGCGCGCGCTGCAAGGCGCGGCGACGCTGCAGGCCGACATCGGCAAATACGTGATCGGGGTCAGCGAAGATATCGATCCCGACAATCCCGACGCGGTGTTCTGGTCGCTCGCCTATCGCGCCAATCCGAGCGAGGACGTGCACGTCATTCCGTACCGCTCGGAAGGCCACGGGCCTAAAGCGGACGGACCGAGGGAGGAATCGACGCTCCTGATCGACGCCACCCAGAAGGAAGCCTATCCGCCAATCTCGCTGCCGAAGCGCGAATATATGGAGCGCGCGCGGGCAATCTGGGACGAGCTCGGCCTCCCGGCACTCACGCCAAGGCAGCCGTGGCACGGCTATTCGCTCGGCGAATGGGACGCAGCGTGGGACACTTTCGCCGAGCGCGCGGTGGCCGGGCAATGGGAAGAGACCGGTAAGGAGACTTTCGCGCGACGCCGCGCGGGTCTGACGCCGGAAACGCCGGTGAAGCGCGTCGAGAGAGAATAAAGCATGCTGGCCTCCTTGCTCGCGCTGCATCTCCTGGCCGCGATCTTCTGGGTCGGCGGCATGGCCTTTGCCTATTTCGTGCTGCGGCCGGCCGCCGGTCCGCTGGAAGCGGCGGTGCGACTGCCGTTGTGGCGGCGCGTGTTCTGCATCTTCCTGCCTTGGGTCGGCATCGGCATCGCCATATTGCTCGGCTCGGGCTATGCCGTGCTGTCGCTTTATTTCGGCGGCTTCGCCGCGGCGCCGCTTTACGTCAATGTGATGCAGGGCCTCGGCATCCTGATGGTGCTGCTTTATCTGCACCTCTACTTCGCGCCGTGGAAACGTTTTCGCGCCGCGCTCGATCAGAACGCGCTGCCCGAAGCGGGCAAGCAACTCAACCAGATCCGCATGATCGTGGCGATCAACCTTCTGCTTGGTGTCGCCACTGTCGTGGTGGGCGGGACTGGACGGTATTGGTGATTGCCGCGCCGGCTTTATCGCGGCCTTAGCACCGTATCGACCAGCGCCGGCTTGCCGGCTTTCACCTGCGCGATGGCGCGGCGTAGCGCGGGCGCGATGTCGGCCGGCTTCTCGATCGGGCCTTCGGCGTACCAGCCCATGCTCCTCGCCATGGTGGCGAAGTCCGGCTCCGGACCGGTGATGTCCTGGGCGATGTAAGCGCGCTCGACCGGCGTGCCGCGATGATGCGCGACGCGGATCTGGTGTTCCCAGTCATTGTAATAGGCGCGGTTGTTATACATCACGATCAGCATCGGGATATTGTTCTTGGCCGCGCTCCACAGCGCGCCGGCATCGAACATCAGATCGCCGTCGGGTTGGATGTCGACGACGAGCCGGCCCTTGTCGCGATGCGCCAGCGCCACGCCGAGCGAGACGCCGATCTGCGTTCCGGTGCCGAGCACCTGGCCGGGATGGCGATAGGGCTTGTCGAAGTCCCACAGCTTATAGACCCATTCCTGCAGATTGCAGGCGGTGAGCACCCAATCTTCGTGTTTGATCACCTCCCACATGTCACCGGCGAGGCGCGGCAGCGTGATCGGCACACCGTCCCAGTCTTTCTTGGCCGCCTCGGCCCAGGCTTTGAACAGCGTGTCATGCTTCTGCGCGACCGCCTTGGCGCGTTCGCCAATGCGCTTGGCCAAGCTTGCGTCCATGGCGATGCGTTCGCGGCATAGCCGCGTCAACTCCGGGATCGCGGTCAGCGTATCGCCGAGCACGCGCAGGCTGCAGGTCGGCATGCGCGCATAGTCCATCGACCACTTGCTCAGATTGATCTCGCCGAAACCGACGTCGATGAGCTGGCAGCCGGGACCGTAATGCGGCACGACTTCGCGCTTGGTGCGGTCGATATAATGCGTCGACTTTTCCCAGTCGCGCACGTCGAGCATCAGGATGAGATCGGCGTCGCCGAAGACTTCCTTGTCGCAGCTGAGATTGAGCGGATGGCGATTGGGGAAATTCATTCGCGCATGGACGTCGAACACAGCCGCGCCGACGGTTTCGGCCAGCGCCACGAGGTTATCGAAACCGTCCGGTGAGCGTGCGACATATTCGGCCATCAGCACCGGAAATTTTGCCGCCAGCAGCCGGTCGGCAACCTCGGCCAGCGCCATGCTGTCGGCGGCCATCGGCACCGGCACCTTGTTGGCCGAGGGCGGCGGCAGCGCGACGTCTTTTTCCAGCGGCTGCTCCTGCAGCCAGGCGTCGTAGCACATGTAGATCGGGCCCTGCGGCTCGGTCATCATCGCCGCATAGGCGCGCGCGAACGAGTCCGGCACGCCTTCGATGCTGGCCGGCTGATAATCCCATTTCACGTAATGGCGGAGCTGTTCGCCGTTGACGTTGGCGGTGTGGATCCAATCGATGAAAGGCCGGCGCCGGCTTTCGTCCATCGGACCGGTGGCGCCGATGACGAAGACCGGGCAGCGATCGATATAGGCGTAATAAATGCCCATGGTCGCGTGCAGCATGCCGACGATGTCGTGCACGATCGCCACCATCGGCCGGCCGGTCGCCTTGGCATAGCCGTGGGCGATCTGCACCGCGATCTTCTCATGCTGGCACAGCAGGATCGGCGGATGATTGCCGCCGTAATTGACCAGCGAGTCGTGCAGGCCGCGGTAGCTCGCGCCGGGATTGAGCGCGATATAGGGGAAATCGTAGCGCCGGAGCAGATCGACGATGACGTCCGACTGCCAAGCTTTCTTGGCGTAGCTGACAGGCGGCTGCGGTTTGGCGACGTCGTTCATTGTGCGGTCCTACGGCTTTGCGCGAACGGGGCCGGGACCATACGCAGCATGCCGTCGCCCGGCAATGAGGCAAGGGCCGCAGCACCGGCGTAGCTCTGGCGCGCCGAGCACTAGCCGAATATCTCGGCGGTCGCGCTGCGGAACCAGGCATCGGCAAATTTCGCTTCCTGCGCGCGGAATTGCGGCGGCGCCTCAAGCGGGCTCGCGCCACCCGAGCCTGCTACGTCGACGTATTCCCCGTTGACCGGCTGGTGCACGGTGGTCGTCGATATCGCGTAGTCCGGCGCAATCAGGCTGTAGCAGTTGCTCAGAAGTTTGGCGGCGGCCGGCGGCCGGCCGCCAAGAATGTTCACGATCGCCGCGGCGCAAAGCCCGCCCTCCACCGCCGCGGCAAACGCCGATTTCGGCATGGCGCCGGCAAATGCGGCATCGCCGATGACGTGGATATCCTTCTGCAACAGCGACTCGAATGTCACCGGATCGATCGGACACCAACCGGTGCGGTCGGCGACCCCGGCCGCAGCCGCGATCTTGCCGGCGACCTGGGGTGGGATCACGTTGGCCACGGCGTATTGGTAGCTGTCGAAATCAGTCTCGATCTTTTTCGCGGCCGTATCGATGGAGGCGATATTGTCTCCGGACGAGATCGATTTCCATTCCAGCAGTCCCGGATAGAACCGCTGCCACGCATCCTGAAACAGCCGCTGCATGATGAAACTGTCTTTGGAATCGAGAATGACCAGCTTCGAGCGCGGTTTTCTGGTTTTCAGATAATAGGCGATCATGCTGGCGCGCTCATAAGGACCGGGCGGGCAGCGCGCCGGATCGACCGGCGCGGAGATCGCGACGAGGCCGCCATCGTCCATCGCTTCGAGCTGGCGATGCAGCGCCTCATATTGCGCGCCGTCCGTCGTCCAGGCGTGCGGTGCCTGTGCCGCCGCAGTCTCGTCGTAGCCTGAGATAGCATCGAAGCGCATTTCGATACCCGGGGCGAGGACGAGCTTGTCGTAGGAGACCTTATCGCCGGTCGACAGCGTGACCGTGCGTGCCTGCGGCTCGACGGCGGCAGCCCTGGCCATCGCGACCGTGATGCCGGCGGCAGCAATCTTGTCGTAGCCGAACTGCTGTTCGGCGAGATTGCGGATACCGCCGAACACGCCGGCGCTGAGCGGCGGCGCGGTATAAGTGCGGCGCGCTTCGACCAGAGTGACGGCGAGTTTAGAATCGATCTTGCGCAACGCGCGGGCACAACTCGCCCCGGCAAAACCGCCGCCGACGATGACGATGCGCGGCCGCGCTTGCGCGATAGCGAAGCACGGAAAAGCCGCAAGTGCCGCGATGGCACCGCCGGCGTGGCGCAGCATTTGGCGGCGTGTCTTGCGTTCCATCATTTCTGCGCCGCATACCACTTGGCAATGGGCGCGATCTCCTCGGGCGAAAATCCCTTGGCGATGCGATCCATGACCGTCGCCGGGCGCACGCCGGAGTGGAACGCCTCCATCGCCGCGACGATGTCGCCGGCGTTGCGGCCGGCGAGACGGGGCAGAGGCACGTCGCTACCGCTTCGCGGATGACACGCAATGCAGTTGGCGATAGTCGGCGGGGGTAGAGGCGCCGCCGCCGCCGAGGCCAGCGGCAGCACCCGAACGATCGCACAAACGGCGAGATTAAATCGAAGCAATCTCAGGACGGGCCGCAACCGTTATCGCGCCGCCGTCGCGTCGCGCTGCTCCGCCAGAATTGCGGCGGCGCTGTGAATGGCGCTGCGGATACGCTGATAAGTCCCGCATCGGCATATATTGGTGATCGCCGCATCGATGTCCGGATCGCTGGGTTTCGGCTTTTCCGTAAGCAAGGCCACCACCGCCATCATCATTCCGGTCTGGCAGTAGCCGCATTGCGGCACGTCGTGATCGAGCCAGGCTTGCTGTACCGGATGCAGCTTGCCGTCCCGCGCCAAGGATTCGACTGTCGTGATCGCCTTGTTGCCGATAGTGCCGACCGGAATCTGGCAGGACCGGGTGGCGGCGCCGTCGATGTGAACGGTGCAGGCGCCGCATTGGGCAATGCCGCAGCCGTATTTGGTGCCCGTGAGCCCGAGGGTATCGCGTAGCACCCACAGAAGAGGCGTATCGGCCTCGACGTCGACGTTGCAGGCCTTTCCATTGACCGACAGCGCAATCATGCTCGCTTTTCCCGCAGCGGGCGCTTCTTTGCATGCAAGGTTAACCCGTTTCCATATCGTTGGGAAATGCCCATTCGAGGGGCGGCGGCCTGACTGTGGGACACTTCCCGCGCGGGCATTCGCTTTAGTTCCGGATCCGGCAGAGACGGGCAGATTGCCACGCTCCCCCTGCCTCTCTTTTCACGCGCGCCAATCCGGGGCATTGTTGGGCGACACTGCCGCGTTCCGCCCCTTTGGGCGGCCGGTCAGGGGTAGAAGAAAAACTGCATTTTGGAGGAACTGATGAGTCATCGTATCACCCGGCGCGGCGTTAACGCCGGGATCGGCGCGGCCCTGCTTTCACCGGCACTGGCCCGGACGCCGGCTTTCGCGCAGGGCGCGCCCATCAAGGTCGGCTTCAGCATGGCGCTGACCGGCCCGCTGGCGCCCAACGGCAAGCAGGCGCTGCTCGGCGCGCAAATCTGGCAAGAAGAAGTGAACGCCAAAGGCGGCCTGCTCGGCCGCCAGGTGCAGCTCGTCAACTACGACGATCAATCCAATCCCTCGACCGTTCCCGGCATCTACACCAAGCTGCTCGACGTCGACAAAGTCGACCTTATCGTCTCCGGCTACGCGACCAACATGGTGGCGCCGGCTATTCCCATCGCCATGCAGCGAGGCAAAGTCTTCATCGGGCTGTTCGCGCTCGATGCCAATGGCGAGTTTCACTACCCAAAATACTTTTCGATGCTGCCGTCCGGTCCGACACCGCGCGAATCCTTCACTGAAGGCTTCTTCCAGGTCGCCACACAGCAGAATCCAAAGCCGCAGACGATCGCGATTGCGGCCGAAGACGCCGACTTCTCGCACAACGCGGCCGAGGGCGCTCGCAACAACGTCAAGAAGTACGGGCTCAAGAGCGTCTACGACAAGACATACCCGCCGAACACGACCGATTTCTCGCCGATCATCCGCGCGATCCAGGCGACCAATCCGGACCTGGTGGTGTTCTGCTCCTACCCGCTCACCTCGGTCGGGCTGCTGCAATCGGCGAATGAGATCGGCTTCAAGCCGAAGATGATGGGCGGCGCCATGGTCGGCCTGCAGGCGACCGTCTTCAAGGACAAGCTGAAGTCGCACCTGAACGGCATCGTGAATTACGAGACCTGGGTGCCTTCGCCAAAATTGATGGCGCCGGCCGCGGACTTCTTCAAGAAATATCAATCGCGAGCGGCGAGCCAAGGCGTCGACCCGCTCGGCTATTATCTCGGCGGCTGGGGCTACGCCTATTTCCAGGTGCTGCAACAGGCGATTGAGGGCACCAAGAGCATCAACGACGACAAGCTCGCCGACTTCATGCGCAGCCATTCGTTCAACACGATCATGGCTCAGGGCATCAAGTTCGGCAAAAACGGCGAATGGACCAAATCGGCGATGCTGCAGGTGCAGTACCACGGCATCACCGACGCCGCGAACCTCGAGACTTGGCGCGGCATGAGCTACCAGACCGTGGTGACGCCGGCCGACGAAGCGACCGGCAAGGTCATCTATCCTTACGCCAAGGCGCTTGGATAAGCCGGCCTGCCGCCGCCTCCGCCGCGGCGGGGGCGGCATGACATTTTTCGCTTTTGCCCAACGCCATGAGACCATCATGGCGCTGGGCCTAAGCCCGGCGGTCAGACCGGGTCCCATCAAACAGAAAACCTGCTTTGTGGAGGAACCCAATGAGTCGTCGCATAACGCGCCGCGGCGTCAATGCCGGCATCGGCGCCGCTCTCCTGTCACCTGCACTCGCCAGAACGCCTGCTTTCGCCCAAGGCGGCGCACCGATCAAAATCGGCTTCGGCATGGCGCTGACCGGTCCGCTTGCGCCCAACGGTCAGCAAGCGTTGCTCGGCAGCCAGATCTGGGCTGAGGAAATCAACGCCAAAGGCGGCCTGCTCGGCCGCCAGGTCGAATTGGTCCATTACGACGACCAGTCCAATCCATCGACGGTGCCCGGCATCTACACCAAGCTGCTCGACGTCGATAAGTGCGATCTTGTCATCAGCGGCTACGCGACCAACATGATTGCGCCGGCTATCCCGATCGTCATGCAGAAGAACAAGCTTTTCGTCAGCCTGTTCGGGCTCGACGCCAATGCCGAGTTCAAATATCCGCGTTATTTCTCGTTCATTCCGACCGGCGGCCCGAACCCGAAGGCCACGTTGACCGAGGGTTTCTTCCAGGTGGCGGCCGCGCAAACTCCGAAGCCGCAAACCGTCGCGATCGCGGGCGACGACGCCGAATTCTCGCACAACGCCATGGAGGGCGCGCGCGCCAACGCCAAGCAGTACGGTTTCAAGGTCGTCTACGACAAAACCTACCCGCCGAACACGACCGACTACTCGCCGATCGTGCGCGGCATTCAGGCCGCCAATGCGGATCTCGTTTGCATCTGCTCCTATCCGCTGAGCTCGGTCGGTATCGCGCTCTCGGCCAACGAACTCGGGCTCAAACCGAAAATGTTCGGCGGCGGCATGGTCGGCCTGCAGGCGACCGTGTTCAAGGAGAAGCTCAAGAGCAAGCTCAACGGCATCGTGAACTACGACAACTGGGTGCCGTCGGCAAAATTGATGGCGCCGGCCGCTGACTTCTTCAAGAAGTATCAGGCGCGTGCGCCGGGGCTCGGCATCGATCCGCTGGGCTATTATCTCGGCGGCTGGGGTTATGCCCGCATGCAGTTGCTGGCTCAGGCCATCACCGCAATCAAGAGCATCGATGACGGCAAACTCGCGGATTATTTCCGCAGCCACTCCTTCAACACCATCATGATCGATGGCGTGAAGTTCGGCAAAAACGGTGAATGGGTCAAAGCCCGCCAGCTCCAGGTGCAGTATCATGGCATCACCGACGCCGCGAATCTCGATACTTGGCGCGGCATGAGCTATCAGACCGTGCTGACGCCGCCGGACGAGGTGACCGGCAAGGTCATCTATCCATACGCCGATGCGTTGAAGGCGTAGCCGCCAATACGCGAAGCTGGGCGCATCGCAGCACGCTCTGGTGCGTTGCGCCCGCTATCATCGAAATGCAAAAAGGTCCCGGACGCGAAGCGACGGTTCTCGCTCCACGTCCGGGACAATTGCTATTGAGGCCCTTGAATGCTGCTGCCCACCTCGCTCGTCGGCTCCTATCCGCAGCCGGACTGGCTGATCGATCGCGTCAAGTTGTCGAAACAGGTCCCGCGCGTGCGCGCCGACGAACTCTGGCTCGTTGCGCCCGACAAGCTGGAAACGGCGCAGGACGACGCGACCGTGCTCGCCATCCGCGATCAGGAGCGCGCCGGGCTGGATATCGTCACCGACGGCGAGCAGCGGCGCGAAAGCTACTCCAATCGCTTCGCCACCGCGCTCGACGGCATCGACATTGAAAAACCGGGCACGGTCATCAATCGCAACGGCCGGCCGATTCCGGTGCCCCGCATCGTCGGCCCGATCCGGCGCACCCGCCCGATCGAGCGGCGCGATCTCGAATTTTTGCGCGCCAATTCCGGGCGCGCCGTCAAGGCGACGCTGCCGGGTCCGTTCACCATGGGCAAGCAGGCGCAGGACGATTACTACAAGGACGAGGAGGCGGTGGCGCTGGCCTATGCCGACGCGGTCAACGCCGAAATCAGGGATTTGTTCGCCGCCGGCGCCGACGTGGTGCAGATCGACGAGCCGTGGATGCAGCAGCATCCCGACAAGGCCCGGCAATACGGGCTCAAGGCGCTGGATCGCGCGCTCGACGGCGTCATCGGCACGGTCGCGGTGCATCTGTGCTTCGGCTATGCCGCCGTGGTGCACGACAAGCCGCCCGGCTATTCGTTTCTTCCGGAGCTGGAAGGCTCCAAGGCACAGCAAATTTCGATCGAGGCGGCACAGCCCAAGCTCGACCTCAAGATTCTAAGAGAGTTGCCGTCGAAGACTATCATCCTCGGCGTCATCGATCTGGCCGACATGACGATCGAGACGCCGCAGATCGTCGCCGGCCGGATCCGCCGCGCGCTCGACTACGTGCCGGCGGAACGCATCGTCGTGGCACCGGATTGCGGAATGAAGTATTTGCCGCGCGCCGTCGCCTTCGGCAAGATGCAGGCGATGGCACAAGGCGCGGCGATGGTGCGCCGCGAACTTACGGGCGCTTAGCGGGTCGCTCCAGCACCTTACGATCCCATCGTGCGAGGTTGGCGGCCGCCTCGTAGGTTTCCTGCAAGAAACCAAGCAGCAGTGCATTAGGATCGGGCGCCTGGCGAACCGCCTCGTAAGGCAGAATGAATTGCCCGAGGTCCTTGTTGTAGGAGGCCTGCGCGGTGCGCAGCCGCGTGTCGCCGTAGCCTGGCGGCTCAGGATAGGCATAGACGTAGAACGCCGCTTGGCCGAAGCCGCCATTGCCGGGCCAGAAGCCGCAGCTTGAGCATTCGTGCGAATAGGCTTCCGCCATGATCCAGTCGGCGACGTACGGCGTATGCCCCTTGGGCGGCGGCGCGGTGCGGCCTGAAAACCGCGTCACCGCGAGGTCGAAACTGCCCCAGAAGAAATGCACCGGGCTTGCCTTGCCAATGAAACGGGCGCGGAATTCGGTCATCACGCGATTGGCCTGCAGCAAGGTCTGCAAGAACTTGTGCGCATGGACCGGATTGTAATGCGCATGCGCGCGATCACGGTCGAACGGCACGGCGCCTTCGATCTCGCACGGCATGGCGCGGATCGCTACCTCGATGCCGAGCCGATGCAGCCGCTCCGTGAATTCGGCGTAGAAGTCGGCGACGGCCATCGGCCGCAGCGCGACGCTGTCGGCGCGGCCGTCGCTGGTTTTGAGCAGCAGGCGATGGTCAGCGAAATCGAACTCGATGTCGAACGCGCTCCCGGCGTAGGGCATCGCCGGAGCAATAAGCCCGCGCGCGGTGACCTGAAGCGTCGCGTTCCACCAGTGATTGATAAGCGGGGTGAGCGCGATGCGGACCTTGCCGACGATCTGAGTCCAGAGCTGAAGCGTGTCGCAGGTATCGCTCCAGGCCGCGAACGGCAGATCCGGCCATTGCGAGTTTACGCTGCGGGTCACGGCGGCTCTCGCGCTGCTAAGGAACGGCTTTCCAATTGTCTGCGATATAGCCCTGCCGGTCGACGGCGACCAGCGCTTTTCCCGCAACTGCGCGGCGGCGCCTGCAGGACCACTGGTAGATCGTGGCATGGCCGGTCGCCGCCATCGGAATGTTCGCCGCTCCCGGATGCTGGCGGCACCAAGCGGTCGCGCCGCGAAGCACGCGCCGGGTATTGGCCTTGCCGCAATCGAGATTGGCGCCGACGACGCAGGCCATCAATTTCGCGCCAACGCAGCGCACGACGGCTCCCTCGCCCACAACGCCCGGATCGATCTGAAACGCCTTGGCGACGGCGGGCAGCAAATCCGCCGGAACCTTGGCCGGAACGGCATGGGCCCGATTCGGACAGTAGCTTTCGGCCGCCGCAGCGTATTGCGTCGGCGCGAAGAGAATTGCGAAGAGAATGAAGATCAAGGCCGCTGCAGCGGTGGCCATGATCGATTGAGCTTTGGGGAGGCGCTTGATCACGGTCACAGCATGTCCTTGATGGCTTGGATCAGGTTGCGGTCGACGCTGATGAGGTCCGCATTCTGCGGCAAGGAGAGTTTGTCCCGTTCCTCGGCCGAAACGCCGCGACCCTGCAGGATGACGCGGCCGTCGGAGGTGAGAAATATCGACGAAGCCTCCTTGTCGTCGCTTTCTTTCCAGATCAGCTCGACGCGAAAATTGACCGCCATTGTGGTGACTTACTCGGCCGCGATGGCTTGCGCCGCCGCAGCCGCCTGCTCCTCGCGATAAAGCCGGTCGACGATGCGCCGCGCCTGGATGCCGCCGGCATCGGCATTGATGTCGACCTGCGGTGCGTCGGGCTTGAGGCCGATCATACGCTGCTGCGCCGTGAACACCGCCACGTCCTCGAGGAACGCCGTCTTGATCTGGTCGAAGACGCGTTCGGTCACTGCGGCATTGTGCGGCTCGAAATCGTGCGCCTGCCCCCAGAAATAATGCGAGGAGGTCTCGGTCTCCGGCGTGATGGCGTTGAGGTTGCGCATGCTGATGCCGCCGACGCGGCGGCCCTCCGGCGCGCCGGTGCCGGTCGGCGTGGAGCCGACGTCGAGCCGCAGAAACGCCGGCGGCGTATAGTCGATGATCTGCCAGCGGTCGACATTGCCAGTGAATTTGCCGACCTTGACGAATGTCGGCGGCGCCGGCTGATCGATGATCCAGCGCGTGACCAGAACATGGTTTGGCGCGCGCTCGACCTTCACCGCGGCATGCTCGACCAGCGCCATGTTGCCAATCGTGGTCTCGTGGACGAAGGCGAGATGGGTGAGGTCGAGCAGATTGTCGACGACCAACTGCCAGTTGGCCTCGACATGAAGATAAGACGTCTTGGCGCCCCACTCCGGGTCCGACAGCCAATGGAAGTCGCAAATCTGCGCCGGATCGGCCAAGGCCGGATCGCCCATCCAGATCCAGATCCAGCGATAGCGCTCGACCACCGGATAAGTGCGCACGCGCGCGTTGTGCGGGATGTGGTCCTGCCCCGGCACGCGCACGCAT
>DATJBH010000045.1:0-9728 GCA_035515455.1 Xanthobacteraceae bacterium | reverse complement strand
GCCGCAACAACCCGCTCGCGCAAATCAAGAGAATAAGCTCGGGCCATTGGATGCTGGCCTCCATTCCAGCCAGCATCTTGAATCATATTCTCGCCAAACCGGGAATCCCTGCCGATTCAGAAAAAATCAGCCGCGCTATAGTAGATTTTTGATGCCCACAACTTATTAGCTACACCCCGTCGTCGATCCGCACGTCTCGCACTTCAAACACGTCCCATTCCTCACCAGCGTGAAGTTCAAACACTCCGAGCACATCTCGCCCTCGTAGCCCTTGGCCTTGGCCTCGGCGCGGCGTTCGGCGGCGATGGCTTTGGCGTCGGCGCGGGGCTTGGTCCATTGCATCTGCTCGAGCGCCTGCGCCGGCGAGAGCTTCTGCTCTGGCTCGGTCTTGAGCGCGGTGGTGCCGGAGACTTCGGTGCGGGGCGCGAGCGCCGTTACGTTCGACGACGACCCCCCTCCCGGCGCACTGCGTGCACCGACCTCCCCCTCAAGGGGGGAGGTGTTAGACGCCGCGCGATCGCCGCCGCGATCGACGCCGCCCTGCATCACTTTCAGCCGGTCGGTGCGTGAGCGCGTCAGCCCCTTCGACACGTAGCGGGTCTCGGGGGCGCGGCCTTCCTCGACGCCCTTGCCGAGCGTATCGAAACCTTCGCCCGACGGATCGACATGGGCGAGGTCGAAGCGCTCCAGATAGCTCACCGCCAGCTCGCGGAACACATAGTCGAGGATCGAGGTGGCGTATTTGATCGAGTCGTTGCCCTGCACCGGGCCCGACGGCTCGAAGCGGGTGAAGGTGAAGGCATCGACATATTCGTCGAGCGGCACGCCGTATTGCAGGCCGAGCGACACCGCGATGGCGAAGTTGTTGAGGAGCGAGCGGAGCGCCGCGCCCTCCTTGTGCATGTCGATGAAGATTTCGCCGAGCCGCCCGTCGTCGTATTCGCCGGTGCGCAGATAGACCTTGTGGCCGCCGACCACGGCCTTTTGGGTGTAGCCCTTGCGGCGGTCGGGCATGCGCTCGCGCTCGCGCATGACGACGATGCGCTCGACGACTTTCTCGACCACCTTCTCGGCGAGCCCAGCGGCGCGCGCGGCGGCCGGCTTTTCCAAAAACGCTTCGATGACGTCGTCGTCCTCGGTCTCGTCGGCGATGAGCTGGCTCTGCAGCGGCTGCGAGAGTTTCGAGCCGTCGCGGTAGAGCGCGTTGGCTTTCAGCCCAAGCCGCCACGACAGCAGGTAGGCCTGCTTGCAATCCTCGACCGTCGCCTCGTTCGGCATGTTGATGGTCTTGGAAATGGCGCCGGAGATGAACGGCTGCGCCGCCGCCAGCATGCGGATGTGGCTCTCGACAGAGAGGAAGCGCTTGCCGGTGCGGCCGCACGGATTGGCGCAGTCGAACACCGCATAGTGCTCGGGTTTGAGATGCGGCGCGCCCTCGACCGTCATGGCGCCGCAGACGTGGATGTTGGCGGCCTCGATCTCGCGCCGGGTGAAGCCGAGATGGGCGAGGAGGTCGAAGGTCGGGGAGACGAGATCGGCCGCCGCGACGCCGAGCTGCTCGGTGAGGAATTCGGCGCCCAAGGTCCACTTGTTGAAAGCGAACTTGATGTCGAAGGCGGTCGGCAGCGCCTTCTCGATCTTTTCGATCGCCTCGTCGTCAAAACCTTTTACGCGCAGCGTGTCGTGATTGATCGCCGGCGCCTCGGCGAGCGAACCGTGGCCGACCGCGTAGGTGACGATCTCGGCAATCTCGTTGTCGCCGTAGCCGAGCACGCGTAACGCTTCCGGCACGGCGCGGTTGATGATCTTGAAATAGCCGCCGCCGGCGAGCTTCTTGAACTTCACCAGGGCGAAATCGGGCTCGATGCCGGTGGTGTCGCAATCCATGACGAGGCCGATGGTGCCGGTCGGCGCCACCACGCTCGCCTGCGCATTGCGGTAGCCGTGCTGTTCGCCGAGCGAGAGCGCGCGGTCCCAGGCGAGCTTGGCGTGCTCGGACAGCCGCTTGTCGGGGATCGCCTTGTGGTCGAGCGGCACTGGCGGCGTGCTCATCTCCTCGTAACCGGTGCGCGCGCCATGGGCGGCGCGGCGATGATTGCGCATGACGCGCAGCATTGCCTCGCGGTTCTCGGCAAAGCGCGGGAAGGCGCCGAGCTCGGCCGCCATTTCGGCCGACGTGGCGTAGGAGATGCCGGTCATGATGGCGGACAGCGCGCCGCAAATGGCGCGGCCAGCATCCGAGTCATAGGGAATGCCGGACGACATCAAGAGGCCGCCGACATTGGCGTAGCCGAGGCCGAGCGTGCGGAAATCGTAGGAGCGCTGCGCGATCTCCTTCGATGGGAATTGCGCCATCAGCACCGAGATTTCGAGCACGACGGTCCACAGCCGCACGGCGTGCTCGTAGCCCTCGACGTCGTAGGTGCTGATTGCGCCCGCCGCTGCGGCGCCGTGGAACGCCAGCAAATTGATCGACGCCAGATTACAGGCGGTGTCGTCGAGGAACATGTATTCCGAGCACGGATTGGAGGCGATGATCGGCCCCGACGCCGCGCAGGTGTGCCAGTCGTTGATCGTGGTGTGGAATTGCAGGCCGGGATCGGCGCTGGCCCAGGCGGCGTGGCCGATCTTTTCCCACAGATCGCGCGCCTTGACGGTCTTGGCGATCTTTCCCGGCTTGGTGCGCCAGAACAAATCCCAGTCGCGGTCGGCTTCCACGGCTTTCAGGAACTCGTCGGCGATGCGCACCGTGTTGTTGGAGTTCTGCCCGGACACCGTCAGATAAGCTTCCGAATCCCAATCGGTGTCGTAGATCGGGAAGTTGATGTCGGTATAGCCCTGCTTGGCGAACTGGATGACGCGCCGGATGTAATTGTCCTGCACGTGATTCTTGCGCGCCGCCCTGATCTCGCGGCGCAGCACCGGGTTTTTCTCCGGATCGAAGCAATCGTCGCCCGAGCCCTCGCAATTGACGCAGGCCTTGAGGATGGCGCGCAGGTGCTTCTGGTTGATCTTGGAGCCGGTGACGAGGTTGGCGACCTTCTGCTCCTCGATCACCTTCCAGTCGATGAACTGCTCGATGTCGGGATGGTCGGCGTCGAGAATCACCATCTTGGCGGCGCGGCGCGTGGTGCCGCCCGACTTGATGGCGCCGGCGGCGCGGTCGCCGATCTTCAAGAAGCTCATCAGGCCGGACGACTTGCCGCCGCCGGACAGCTTTTCGCCTTCGCCGCGCAGCTTGGAAAAATTCGAGCCGGTGCCGGAGCCGTATTTGAACAGCCGCGCCTCGCGCACCCACAGGTCCATGATGCCGCCCTCATTGACGAGGTCGTCGGCGATCGACTGGATGAAGCAGGCGTGCGGCTGCGGATGCTCGTAGGCGGTGGCGGACTGCTTCAGTTCGCCGGTCTGGTAATCGACGTAGAAGTGGCCCTGGCTCGGGCCGTCGATGCCGTAGGCCCAGTGCAGGCCGGTGTTGAACCATTGTGGCGAGTTCGGCGCCACCATCTGCATCGCCAGCATGTAGCGGTGCTCGTCGAAGAACGCCTGGGCGTCTTCTTCCGACGAGAAATAGCCGCCCTTAAAACCCCAATAGGTCCAGGTGCCGGCGAGCCGGTCGAACACCTGCTTGCAGGAATGCTCGCCGACATAGCGCTCGCTGTCCGGCAGCGCGGCGAGCGCTATCTCGTCGGCGACGCTGCGCCACAGCCAGGACGGAACGCTTTCCTCCTCGACCTTCGTCAGGCGCGCGGGCACGCCGGCCTTGCGGAAATATTTTTGCGCCAGCACGTCGGAGGCGACCTGCGACCACTGGTCGGGCACCTCGACATCGTCGGCATGGAACACGATCGAGCCGTCGGGATTGCGGATTTCGCTCGTGGTCAGGCGAAATACGATGTCCGCATAGGGCGATTGTCCCGCTTTGGTGAAACGCCGCTCGATCCGCATTTTCTGGCCCCTTTCCTTCCCTTTGCTCCTTAGCCGGCGGCCTAAGCGGAAGCCCGCTTCAAATATAAGCCGCCGACAGCTTTCCCGCGATGCGGACCCGAGCCAAAGCTCGGCCGCATCCCGCTTACTCCTGTCGGCTCCGACACCCACCCATGTCCGGCTTGAGAGAACCGGATCTTCGTTGCGACGCGCCCGGGCAGCTTCCGCAAAGGGGCGACACATTCCCACGCACGCGCCGCTAGCGGCGCGCGGCAGTCCCCAAAACCCTTTGTGGAGAGCCCGGCGGACTCGAAGCTACCCGCGCGCCGAACTTTTGAAGGCTAGGCCAAGGTCGGCGCGCGCGTCAAGACTTAGTATGAAAACCTGAATCAACCGCTAAATGTGGGGATAGCGGGGACGAATCGCCAGCCGCTGCGCAAGTATCGGAGATTCGTAGGGAATTCCCAAGTCGGCGCGCGCGAGATGCCGGCGTTTTCAAACGCAAAGGGGCATCGCCGTGGTCCCGACCGCCTGGCGGCCGCGAATTTTCTTCAGCAGCCAATCGGGCGTCCCCGAAATGCAGCGCAACGGTTTGTCACGCTTTCGTCACGCAGCGGCGGGGGTTTCTGGCCGATTCTGAGTGAAAGGACACGAGAAAATGGGCCTTTCGCGCTGCGCCCGGCCTGCTGGCGCCAGCTAACACATTGATTCTATTCGCAAGAATCGGTGTAAGCGGTCGTAGATCTGTGTCTGCGGACCGACTCAGCGGCAAACCGGGCCGACTCAGTGGAAAAGATGCGCCTCGATCCGATCCACCGGCTCATTGGTGAGGTCCTTGTCGAGCTCGGCGACGATCTTGGCTTTGACGTCGGCATGAAAGGCGCGCCGCAGCTCGGCCAGCGTCTTCGGCGGCGCGGCGACCAGAATCGCCGGGATGTGGCGGCGACGCACGACCTCCTCCAGGACGGCAGCGACCCGCTGGGCGAAGCGCTGCTCCTCAAGATGATGCCAATCGGTTTCTTCCATGCTGCTCCGACGTGGCGATCCGGCGCTGGCAAAACCGCGGCCGGGCTTGTCGGTGCCTTGCTCGCGGGTCGGCGGGTCGGCTTCCTTGAACACCTGTTCGGTGCGCAGATCCGGCACTTCCTCGTCGCCGACGTTGCGCAGAAACAGCGCCTTGCGGCCGTCGCCGACAAACACCAGCGCATCGTGCGGCAGTTTGGTCATGGCTTGCTCTTGGCAATTACCTCGCCTGTGCAATGCACCGCGGCTGGCGGCGGTTCCTTGCCGGCATACACGGCAACCTCGCATTTGGACGCGCGTTCGCCATTGATGCGGATCAAACCGGCGCGAATTTCGCTTCGTGTTCCGGCGTCACGGGAGCCTCGCCACGCCGCTTGATTCGGCAGCCGATCGGGCGTTGAATTTCGTTGGCGCCACGGCGGCTTTTTACAAGACCGAACAGGGCCGCGACGCCGGGAGGACATGTCATGACCGTCATCGAACGGCGCGCCTTTGTGCAAGGCGCGGGATTGGGCACGCTCGCCTTCATGGTCGGCGGTGCCGAAGTGTTTTTGACGCCGCGGCAGGCGCATGCGCAAGGCGTGCCGCTGCGCACGCTGTCGGCCGAACAGGCCGCGACGCTCGATGCGCTCGGCGAGACGCTGGTGCCCGGTGCCAAAGCGTCCGGCATCACGCAGTTCGTCGATCAACAGATTTCGATTCCGGCGGACGAAGCGCTGCTGCAAGCTCGCATCATGGGCGTTCGGCCGCCATACGCCAATCTGTATCGCGCCGCGCTCGGCGCGATCGACGGCGCCAGCAACAAGACGAAAGGCAAAAAGTTCGCCGACTTGTCGGCGCAGGAACAGCACGATTTCGTCGGGCTGATGCGTGTCAGCAAGATCGACGGCTGGCAAGGCCCGCCGGGGCCGTTCATCTATACGGTGCTGCGCAACGACGCCGTCGATGTCGTCTATGCCACCGTGGAAGGCTACGCTGCGCTCGGCGTGCCGTACATGCCGCACATCGCGCCGACCAAGAAGTGGTAGGGAGGCAGCCATGGCAAATGAAAAGGTTGATGTCGTCATCGTCGGCGCTGGCGCTTCCGGTTCAGTCTATGCCAACGTGCTGGCCAAGGCCGGTAAGAAGGTCGTGGTGTTTGACAACGGCCCGGATTGGCAGCTCACCGATCTTGTCAGTTCGGATATCTGGGGCCGGCGCATCAAGCCTGCCGGCGCACCGGTGCTGACCGAAGGCAAGAACCCGATGGCCTATACCGCCCAAGCCGGCTGGGGCGTCGGCGGCGCGGCGCTGCATTACTTCGCCAACTTCCCGCGCTACCTGCCGACCGACTACAAGATGAAGAGCGAGCATAATCGCGGCCACGATTGGCCGATCTCCTACCAAGACGTCGCCCCTTACTACGACAAGGTCGCTGCCGATCTTGGAGTCTCCGGCGACGCCAAAGCCGAGGAAAGATGGCGGCCGGCGGGTCCGCCCTATCAGATGCCGCCGATGAAGACTTTTCCGAACGGCGAAGTCTGGCGCAAGGGGGCCGAAGCCAACGGCATCCACCTGGCACCGGCACCCGTCGGAATGACCTCGGTCGAGTTCAAAGGCCGTGCCGCCTGCATTTACGACGGCTGGTGTCACGTCGGCTGTCCGATTGGCGCGCTGGCGAACCCGATCGTCACCTATCTCGGCGAGGCACGAAAAGCCAATGCCGAGGTACGTGCGCGCTCGACTGTCACGCGTGTTCTCACCAATCAGGACGGCAGCCGCGTCACTGGCGTTGAATATTTCGATGCCAAGAAGGAGCGGCAGGTCCAGGAGGCGAGCGTCGTCATTCTCGCCGCCTGGTCGGGGCAGAACCCGCGCATCCTGCTCAACTCGGCGACCGACAAGCATCCGAACGGGCTCGCCAACAAGAACCAGCTCGTCGGCAAATACATGATGACGCATTCGATCGCCGGCACCTGGGCACTGTTTGACGAAGACATCACCCCCCACATGGGCACGGTCGGCGCCCAATTCATGTCGTACGACCGCTATCCCAAAACGAGCTATCCCGGAGCGTTCGGCTCAACGTACATCGTCGCCGGCGCTGCCATGAAGACCAACGACTATGCGTCGGCGCGCGGCGATCTGTTTGGGGCAGAGCTTGCGGTCTTCATGAAGCGCGCGGCGCGCGGCATCACCCGCATCACCATGTTCGGTGAAGGGCTTCCGCGCATCGAGAATCGCATCGAGCTCATCGGCGAGAAGGACGAGTTCGGCGTGCCGTTGGCGCGACTCACCCACGCCTTTGATGACGACGCGCTGGCGCTGTGGAATGCGAATTTCGACCAGGGCATCAAGGTCGCCAAGGCCACGAACGCCAAGGAGGTGTGGCCTGGCAAGCCGCCGTTCGTGCCGACCACGCATCTGCACGGCGGCGCCATCATGGGCACGGATGCGTCGAACTCGGTGACCAACAGCTACGGCCAGACCCACGAGGTCGCCAATCTGTGGATGGCGGGCCCGTGCATCTTCCCGACCGAAGGCGCCTCGAACCCGACCTACACCATCTTCGCGGTCTCGCTGCGCGGCGCGGAGCATTTGGCGGAGCATTGGGGGCGCGTCGCGGGGTAATTCTGCGCTTTGGTGGCGTCTTGGACCAGAGAGATTCCAGCGGGAAGGAGCCGCCATGAGCTTTTACGAGAAAGGCCCTGTTCGCATCCATTTCGAGGAGAATGGTTCTGGCTTCCCGTTGCTGATGATTGCCGGCGGCGGGCTCAATTCCACCATCGCAAATCTGTCCGCCCCCTATTCGCCCTTCGAGGCGATGGATGAGTTCAAGGACGAATACCGCTGCATCGGCGCCGATCTTCGCAACGCCAATGGCGGCCAGTCCACGGGTCCCCTCGAGATCGATCGCCCCTGGGATTCTCATACCGACGACCATCTCGGCCTGATGGATCATTTGCGCATCGACAAGTTCATGGTGCTGGGATTTTGCATCGGCGGTCCCATGATCTGGAATTTGTTGAAGCGGGCGCCCGACCGAATCGTTGCCGCCGTGCTGGCGCAGCCGTCCGGCTCGCGGCCCGAGATGCGCGATCTGTTCTACGACAACAACATGAAAGGCTGGGCGCCGCAGCTGGTGAAGCGAAGGCTCGACATCACGATGGAGCAGGCGGAAAAATTCCTGACCAGGATGTATCGCACCGACCCCGACTTCGTGTTCACGGTGACGCGCGATTTCGTCCGCAACTGCCGGACGCCGGTGCTGATCCTGCCCGACGACGTCCCGTCGCATCCTTATGCGGTTGCGATGGAGGCCGCGCTGCTGGCGCCGAACGCGGAGGTGAGCATGTTCCCGTGGAAGGAGCCAAAGGAGCGGATTGCGCTCGCGGTGCGGCAGATCCGCTCCTTCCTCCGCGCCCACCGGCCGCAACGGCTCGCAGCGGCGTGAAGGCGTTGGACGAAACGTCTGCTCTTGCGGGATAAAGCGGACATCCCGGGAGGCGGTGTCAAATGTCCGCTTTTGACCCGCAGCAGACATGTAGACCTGATTGGGATATGCTTCGTGCATGGCAGACTCTTGTGCCCCGCCACCGCTTTTCTTGCCGCCGCGATCCGATCGGTTACCGCTCATTCGTGAGGCATTCAGGCTAGAATGGCTGACAATCGGATGGATGACGGTTGAAGCCGTCGTTGCCATCGGAGCTGGGGTGACAGCCGGAAGCCTTGTGCTGGTCGCCTTTGGCCTCGATAGCGTGATCGAGCTGGCTTCAGCAGGCGTGCTGATATGGCGCTTGTCTGTCGAGCTTCGCCACGGGCGGAAATTTTCCGAGCACGCTGAACGCGTCGCCAGTCGCATCGGCGGCGCGCTGCTGTTCGCCTTGGCGGCCTACGTTACGGCAGCGGCCGCATGGCAACTATGGAACAGAACCGGCGAGGAATTCTCTTGGCCGGGCTTCCTCGTCGCGCTGATCGCCATTCCCGCCATGCGCTACTTGGCGCGACGCAAGATCGCAATTGCCGAGAAGATCGGAAGCCGCGCGCTCCGCGCCGACGCCATGGAAGCCGTGACGTGTGGGTGGCTGTCATTCGTGGTTGTCGTCAGTCTCACAGCCCAATGGCTGGTGGGCGCTTGGTGGATTGATGGCGTCGGCTCACTGGCAATCGTGTACTTCTTGGTGAAGGAAGGCCGTGAAGCTTGGTCGGGGGACGAATGCGAGTGCTGTGCTTGACGGTCGCGCTATCGCTATTTGCGGGCGAGCAAGAACCGGGAAAATGCCTGCAACGTCGCTTCCGAAACGTAGTGCTCAATTCCCTCCGCGTCTGCCTCCGCAGACTCGGTGGGAACGCCCACCGCGCGAAGTAGATCGACAACGATCCTGTGGCGAGCGCGCACTTTTTCCGCCAGTGTATGGCCCTTTTCTGTTAAGAACACCCCGCGATACGGTCGGGCGGTCGCCAATCCTGCCCGCTTTAAGCGCGAAACGGTCTTGATCGCGGTGGCGTGCGACACGCCCAAACGGCGCGCGATATCTGTAGGGCGCGCCTCGCCGGTATTGGCCAACAGGTCCGCGATCAACTCGACATAGTCTTCAAGCAAAGCAGTCGATTTGGCCGATCGCGCTTTGCCAAAGCGGCGCGCTTGGGTCAGCTCCGTGGGGAGTTCCCATACCGCTCCGCGATGCTTTTGCTTGATCTTCCCTGAGAGGATCGGCTGTGTCATCGCCGCTGTCCCTAAACCCCTAAACAACATTGTTGCATACAGAACACACCTTGGTGTTTATGTCAAAATGTAG
>DATJBH010000044.1:0-2594 GCA_035515455.1 Xanthobacteraceae bacterium | reverse complement strand
TCGTCGAGTGTGGTGGCGCCGATGCAATGCAATTCGCCGCGCGCCAGCGCCGGCTTAAGGAGATTGGACGCGTCCATCGCCCCGTCGGCCTTGCCGGCGCCAATCAACGTATGCATTTCGTCGATGAACAGAATGATGCCGCCGTCCGAGGAGGTGACCTCCTGCAGCACGGCCTTGAGCCGCTCCTCGAATTCGCCGCGATATTTGGCGCCGGCGATCATGGCGCCGAGATCGAGTGCCAGCAGTTTCTTGTCAGCCAGGCTTTCCGGCACGTCGCCGTTGACGATCCGCAGCGCCAGGCCCTCGACGATCGCCGTCTTGCCGACGCCGGGCTCGCCAATCAGCACCGGATTGTTCTTGGTCCGGCGCGAAAGCACCTGGATGGTGCGGCGGATTTCTTCGTCGCGGCCGATCACTGGATCGAGCTTGCCATCACGGGCGGCCTGCGTGAGATCGCGCGCGTATTTCTTCAGGGCGTCATAGGCATTCTCGGCGGAAGCCGAATCCGCGGTGCGGCCCTTGCGCAGCGCATTGATGGCGGCGTTGAGATTTTGCGGCGTGACGCCGGCGGCTTTCAAGATCTTGCCGGCCTCGCTGTCTTTCTCCAGCGCCAGCGCGAGCAGCAACCGCTCGACGGTGACATAGGAATCGCCGGCTTTTTCGCCGGCCTTTTCCGCGGCATCGAACACGCGGGCGAGCGATTGCGCCAGATAGACCTGCCCGGCACCAGCGCCGGTGACTTTCGGCAATTTATCGAGCGCCGCCTCCACCGCCTGCAGCGCCTGCCGGGAATTGCCGCCGGAGCGGTCGATCAGCCCGGCTGCCAGCCCTTCCGGGTCGTCGAGCAGGACCTTGAGCAAATGTTCGGGGGCGAATTGCTGGTGGCCCTCACGCTGGGCCAACGATTGGGCGGATTGCACGAAGCCGCGGGCGCGGTCGGTGTATTTCTCGAAATTCATCGGTCTACTCCCTCGGCCCTAAAGCGGCACCGTTTAACGGCGGGTCCCCGTAGGCGGCCCGCTCCGGCATTATGTGGGTGCGATTATGCCGGTTTGAAGAGCCCTTTTGCCTGATATAGGTCACTGGTTGAGCGTCGTAGAGCGGTACGGAAAGTGCCCAAAAATCAATGCCAAACCAAGCCAGGATCGAGGCCATCTATCGCTACCCGGTCAAAGGCCTGTCGCCGCAGCCGTTGACGCGGGTGACGCTTGCCCCGGGCGCGACCCTGCCGGCCGACCGGCTCTATGCCATCGAAAACGGCCCGAGCGGTTTCGACCCGGCGGCGCCCGCGTACTTTCCCAAGCAGCGCTTCCTGATGCTGATGCGCAACGAGCGGCTGGCAGCGTTGCGCACCGACTACGACGAGGCGAACCATACACTGACGATCCACTGGGAAGGCCGCCAGGCCGCGCGTGGGGATCTGCGGAGCCAAGACGGACGGCTGGCGATCGAGGCCTTCTTCCGCCGCTTCATGCCGAACGAATTGCGCGGACCGCCCAAGGTGCTGTTCGGCGATGGGCACAGTTTCTCGGACGTGGCGAAGAAAGTCGTCTCCATCATCAATCTCGCCTCGGTGGCGGAGATCGAGAGCGCGGCCGGCGCGCCGGTCAATCCGCTGCGCTTCCGCGGCAACCTCTATGTCGCCGGCTGGCCGGCCTGGCACGAGTTCGGCCTCATCGGCCATGAGCTCACGATCGGCCAAGCCCGGCTCAAAGGCGTCAAACGCATCGTGCGTTGCGCAGCGACCGAGGTCGATCCCGACACGGGCATCCGTGACGTGCCCGTTCCGCGCACGCTGATGGACAATTTCGGTCATGCCGAATGCGGCATCTATGCCGAAGTCATCGCGGGCGGCGACATCGCCATTGGCGACGCCGTTACGCACGCATGATCTTATCCGAAAACCGGTTCCCACTTTTCGGATCATGCGCCAAAAGAAACGGCCGGCGCATAGGCCGGCCGTCTCGCATCTTGCGTTGACGGCGGACGATCAGCCGCCAGGCAGGACGTAGGCCGCGATGCGGCTGCGCGGATAGACCGATTCTGCCGTCGTGTGATTGTGATTGCCGGAAATGATGATCGGATTGCCGTGGCTATCGACGCCCGATACGACGCCGACATGGCCACCGCGTCGGCCGCGCGAGAGCACGGCTATGGCGCCGACGCGCGGCTCGGAGATGCGGCGGCCGTAATAGGCGAAGGACTTGGCGGCGTCGGAATTGGTCCCGGCATAGCCGGCTTTGGCGAGCACCATGTTCATGAAGGTCGCGCACCAGAGCTTTTTGCGTGCCGTCGGATTGGTGCCCATGTATTTGCGCGCTTCCGAAACCAGCGTCGGCGAGGCAAATAGCGGTTCGGAGAATGCGGGCGCGTTCGCGCCAAGCACGCTGATGCAGCCGATGGCGAGCACGATACGCGCGCGATAATTCATGATGGGTCCCCGTGGCCCCAGTGTTCTTGTATGCGCCGGCTTTGCGCCGGCATCCCATGGCAATTAGCACGGCAATTTTCGCCAGCCCGATCCGATTGAATTAACGGTGAAATGGTTTACGCAGACGCGCGTAACCTTAACGGCGCGGACCACAAAAAAAATC
>DATJBH010000043.1:0-2650 GCA_035515455.1 Xanthobacteraceae bacterium | reverse complement strand
GCGCAGTCCCGGGATCCACCAAAATCTCTTCCGTTTCGAAAGCATTCAGCTCTTGATTGGCTGCACCACTGATTAAGGTTCGCAGCGCCACACCCGCGATATTTTTACGGCCATGGCGCGGCGCCGTACACACCCACAAGCGGCCGGAATCCAACGTTGAACGCGTACCGATCTTAGGACCAGACGTATGGTACCGGTTGTTGCCGACGAAAAGGAACGGCGTCACGTGCTCCAGCGCGTCGGATTGATCCATACGCAGTTTAATGCGAAGGCGGAAATAGCGTCGCACAATTGACCTAACGGCAAGCATCGCCGCTATGCGCTTCGCGTATCCGCGCCGTTCCTGCTCCTCCCGCTGACGCACGAAATGCGGATAGAAGCCTACGCCCGAATTGTTCACAAAGACGTGGCCGTTGACCTCGCCTACATCGACATGGACGACCCTTCCGGTGAAAAGATTACGGACAGCTGCTTCGATGTTCAGCGGCAAGCCAACGTCCTTGGCAAAATGGTTCAACGTCCCCATTGGGATGACGCCGAGCGCCGTCGCGGTGCCAGCCAGAACTCCAGCCACCGCGTTGACCGTGCCATCGCCGCCGCCCGCGACGACCGGCTGGCGGCGCGCGTCGACGGCGCGCACGGCCAAGGCGGCGATGTCGTCACCACGCTTGGTAACGATCACCTCCGCGTCGGCGCCGTATTCTCGCGCAATCCGCACGACCTGCGCTCGCGCTTCGTCGACGTGAACCGAATGGCCGTTGAGGATGCAGACTGGGCCGGCCGAGGTGACCGGGACAGCCCGGTTTGCCAACTCCGGGGTCATTGATTGCTCTGCAGACGCCTCATGCTGCCTGCGCGGCATGCCACGTCGTCAGACTCCCGAGCAGGACCGCCAATATGCTGGTTATAAAGATGCCGTCGAACGTGCCGGCGCCGCCGATCGAGGCGATTGGCGCACCAAGCCCCGCGACCTTGTCGAGGTTCAACAGATCGGCCCCGATCAATGTACCGAGGGCTCCGGCGATGTAGGCGAGTGGGGCGACATATTTGCGATCGAGGAGGAGCGCGATGATGGCGGTTGCAATTGCCGGCACGAATACCGGGATCGCAACCCCGAGCCCGGGAACCGGGGTTGCAAGCGAGTAACACACCGCAGCGACGCCGATGGTGGCGATGGCTCCCTTGAGCCACAGACCGTAATGCCGCAGCAGGTAGAGCGACATACAAGCCGGAATCACTGCGCCGCCGACGTTCACGGCGATGATCGTGGTGCCCTGACCGCTCGTTGCCGGCACTTGATAGTGCATTCCGAAGAACGCCACGACCTGTTCTGCGCTGACGACCTGATTGGGAATTTCGATGATCGGAATATTGAAATAGCTACCGATCAGCGAGCCGAGCAGAAGGAACATTGCCGTCCGCGAGCTGACCCCAAGCTGCATGTAGGCATATTGCAGAACGCGAAATTGGATCGAGAGAACGAGAGCGACGAACATGAGAATTAGAATTGCAAAAAATGCGGGCGTCAGAGGCAGGTAGAAAATGCGCTCGACTTGCATGATTTACCTCGATTGATGGAATCGCTTCGTCGCCTGCCGCATGCTGTTAGGAGTTATGTTCAAAGAGGAGGATTCGCCCCTCATCCGTGCTGCTTTTTGGAGCGCAGCCCCCTGATGATCGACAGAGCGGCCGGAACGAGAAGCCTTTGCGCGGCAGCGTCCAATGGATTTTGCACGATTCCTGCGATGGTCTCCTTGACGTTTTTGATTTCGTCGCCAACGGCTTCGAGCGTGACCTTGAGATCTCGCGTATCCTCTTGAATGGCGTCAACCGCCATTTTGCGGACTTCGAAGGCGACGTCGATTTCCGGTCCCGGCCGGGCATTGCTGCCCACCAGCACAATAATGGCCGCGATGACCAGGTCGGCCGCCGCAACGATGGCCGCCGCCCATACCGCCCCGACCGGCGCCTGCAAGGCATAGAAGCCTGCGACATTGGCCATACCCAGCCCGAACACCGCGATCAGCGACGCCAAGGCGAACAGGCCCAGCCGCCGCACCAGCACGTTGAGCCAGATGCGGCCGATAAGAAAATCGGCCTTGTGCAGGACCTGGAGGTCGCGAAGCAGATGGTCGATCATGTCGCCACTCCTCAGCGCCGTCCCAAGAGCCGGCCGATCAATATCCCGACCAGCATCGCGCCAATTACGCTTTGGGTGGGATGTGCGGAAACGTTCTTCTCCACGTCCTCGAAAAAGCTTGTCACCTCGCCGGCAAGCTCGCGCAGCTGGTCCCGCAATTCGCGTTCATCCACGCTCTCCGGGACCGGCCCGGTAGCGCCCGGCATCGCCGGCCGCGGCACCGCGGAGGCCGCCGAGCGCTCTCGTTGCGCCGTCGAAATCTCGTCTTGCAGCGATTTCAGTTCGCGCGACACGACAACATCGGCGGCCATCGCAGCACCCTTTGAAGGTCAACGGGATCGGTCGAGACCGACCCCTCCAAGTTGCCGGTTCAGGCTTGCGGCGGAGCAGCGCGCTTGAGTGCGTCCCACGCGGCCTGATTGGCCCGATCGAAAATGTTCCGCGTCTCTGCCAAAGCCGCGCTCATCGCCGACCAGGATTCGCTTCCCGCCTGCTTGACCTTCTGCAAAC
>DATJBH010000042.1:0-15398 GCA_035515455.1 Xanthobacteraceae bacterium | reverse complement strand
TGCTTGGCAAACAGATCGATGCCCATGCTGGACCGGGTGTCGAGGAAATAGGGCTCGGCGTAGCTCAATTCGACGCTGCGGACATATTGGCCATAGGTCGCCGCGGCTCTGGCAAAACGCCCGGTGCCCAGCAAGTTGCGCTCCTGGACGGAAACCTGCGCCAGCCAGCCATCCGCCGTGGAAAAGCCTCCCATCACCGAGAAGTCGCCGGTCGGTTGCTCGACGACGTCGACATTGATCACGACGCGGTCCGGCGCCGAACCGGGCTCGTCGGTAATCTTCACCGATTTGAAGAAGTTCAGGTTCTTGATGCGCCGTTCGGCACGATCGACCAAGGCGCGGTTGTACGGATCGCCTTCGTTGATATCCATTTCGCGGCGGATCACGTAGTCGCGGGTGCGGTAATTGCCGCGGATGTTGATGCGCTCCACATAGGCGCGTTGGCCTTCGTCGACCACGAAGGTGACGCCGATCGTCCTGGCGACGGGATTACGGTCGCCGCGCGGCCGCACCGTGCTGAACGGATAGCCGTGCCTGGCAAGCGAGATGGTCATCTCCTCGACCGTCTTCTCGATCGCCTCGCCGTTATAAATCTGGCCGGCCGACATCCGCAGATCCTCGCGCAGCGACCTGGCGTCGATGGCACGAACGTTGGATTGGATGTCGATCGCACTGAAGTGATAGAGCGGGCCCTCCTCGATCGTGAAGGTGACGACGAAGCCCTTTTGCGCGGGATCGTATTCACCGGTCGCCGAAATGACCTGCACATCGGCATAGCCGTGCTTGAGATAGAAGCGACGGATCAAATCGCGATCGGCTTCGATGCGATCGGGGTCGTAGACGTCCGTGGTCTGCAGAAAGCTGAGCCAATTGGACTCGGCGGTCTTGATCACCTGCTTCAAACGCCAATCGGCGTAAGCGTGATTGCCGACGAAGATAATCTTCTTAATGCCGGTTTTTTCGCCTTCGGTAATCTGGAAAACGAGATCGACCCGATCATTCGGCCGCTCGATGATTTGCGGCACGACCTTTACGTCGAAGCGGCCATTGCGCTGATAGATCTCGATGATGCGCTGGACGTCGGCTTGCACCTTGGCGCGCGACAGCGAGCCCCGCTCTTTGGATTGGATTTCCTCTTTAAGCTGCTCGTCCTTGATGCGGTAGTTGCCCTCGAAAGCGATCTTATTGATGACCGGCGCTTCCACCACCGTCACGATCAGCTTGCCGCCGGACTGCGAGACGCGCACGTCCTGGAACAACCCGGTGGCGTATAGCGCCTTTAGCCCGGCATCGATTTTCGCGGCGTCGAGATGCTCACCCGGCGCGACTTTGAAGTAAGAGCGTACCGTATCGGCATCGATGCGGCGGTTGCCTTGGACGACGATGGAGCTCGCGGTAAGGCCGCTGTCGGCCGGCGCCGCGACGGCCGCGCCAGCCCAAAGACCACAGATGACCAGCCCGAGGAGCAAGCCGGCCATGACAAGCCCCCGTTTTACCCGCACACACATGCCCATGCGCTAAGCGCCCTTTACCCCTCGTGGCCGCCCCCAGTGGCGGGTTACCTCGATCTCCCTCAGTTCTGCTCGCTTAGTCTTGGATTTGTCCTGGTATTTCTACCACTTCTACCATCCCCATACTGTCCATGGCACGTCCCAACAGGCCCGTCGACGCCAAAACCTATGACGTCCGCAGGTGAACGATGTCATTGAAGGTTGCAAATATCATCAACATCACGACGATCGCGAGACCGATACGAAATCCGACTTCCTGCGCCCGCTCCGACAGCGGCCGCCCCCGCAGGGCTTCGATTGCGTAGAACAAAAGGTGACCGCCATCGAGCAAGGGAATCGGAAACAGGTTCAGTAGCCCGATGGAGACGGAAATTACGGCGGTTATGCGGATTACAAAAGCAAAGCTTACGGTCGCGGCTTGCCCGACGACGTGGGCTATCCCTATGGGTCCGCTGATCTGGTCGGCTGATTTATGACCGGTTACGACGCCGCCAAGGTAGGCGAGCGTCCGATCGACAATCATCCAGGTTTCCTGCAAGGCCATCCAGAATGCGCGAGGAGGCGAAACCGGCCGATACGTCATTTCAGCTGGCGTCGGCGAATGCTGGATACCAAGAAGCCCAATGCGATGGACGTTTCCGAAGAGGTCTTTTTCTTCCTTGAGAGCGGGTGTCGCGGTCAGCGCAATTTCCAGCCCCTTCCTGTCCACCCTGATCTTTAGAGGGTCGCCGGCGCTCTCGCTGACAATGCGCTGCATATCCTCGAAATCGTCGATCCGCTTGCCATCGATGGACACAACCAGATCGCCCGGCTGGAAGCCGGCGGCCGCGGCGGGACTGCCGGATTGAACCGCGTCCACGCGCGGGCTCATCGTCTGCTTGCCGTACACGGCGAAAAGCGCCGCGAAGATGACGACGGCCAGAACGAAATTCGCCATCGGCCCGGCGACCACGATTGCCGCGCGCTTGAGGACGGGCTGAAAAAAGAAGCTTTGCCGGCGTTCGGCGTCGTTCATGGACTCCAGACGAGCGGCATCCGGAGCGCTTCCGGCATTCTCGTCGCCGAAGAATTTGACATAGCCGCCGAGCGGTATGGCGGCAATTTTCCAGCGGGTGCCATACCGATCGTAAAAACCGGCGATCTCCGGGCCAAAGCCGATGGAAAACACCAGGACCTTTACGCTGCACCAGCGCGCAACCAGGAAGTGCCCCAACTCGTGGAAGAACACCACAACGCTGAGAACAAGAAGCCAGGGGATGAGATAGGCGACGACTCCCCCTCCCAGCGCATGCAAATGCGACAGCAAATACGACCCCATAACGCTCGACGCCCCCGTTTGACCCCGTTCCCCAATCCTTAACGTTAGGACGCCATTACGGCAATTTCGGGCAACAGATCGGTCGCCAACCTTCTTGCGTTATGGTCAATGGCCAGCGCCTCGTCGACCGACCTCGGCTCTGCCATTTCGCCGCGGCGCTCGCTTTGGTCCAGTGTAGCCTCGACCAGGGCTGCGATTTCGCAAAATCCGAGCCGCCGCTCGACAAATTCACGCACCGCGACCTCGTTTGCCGCGTTCAAAATGGTCGGCGCGGCCCCACCCGCGGCCAGCGCCCGGCGAGCGATCGCCAGCGCCGGGAACCGGGTCACGTCGGGCTCTTCGAAAGACAGGGTCGCCACCCGGGCCAAATCGAGCCGTGCCGCCGGGGTCGTCATACGCACCGGCCACGCCAGGCAGTGCGAGATCGGGATACGCATGTCAGGGGAACCGAGCTGGGCAATCACCGATCCGTCGCGAAATTCCACCAGGCCATGAACGATGGATTGCGCGTGGACAACGACATCCAGCTGGTCGGCACCCAGCGCGAACAAATGCTTCGCTTCGATCAATTCGAGACCTTTGTTCATTAACGTCGCGGAATCTATGGTGATCTTCGGCCCCATCGACCAAGTCGGATGCTTGAGCGCCTGCTGCACGGTGACTTTGCGGATCGCATCGAGCGGCCAAGTGCGGAACGGTCCCCCGGAAGCGGTCAGCACGATGCGGCGGAGATCCTCGCGCCGGCCGGCGCTCAAGGCCTGGAAGATCGCATTGTGCTCGGAATCCACCGGCAGCACCGTGGCGCCGCATTCCGCGGCGCGGCGCATAAACAAGGCGCCGGCGCACACAAGGCATTCCTTGTTGGCGAGCGCCACGGTTGCGCCCCGCTCGGCGGCGGCCAGCGTCGGGGCGAGGCTTGCCGCGCCTGTGATGGCCGCCATGACCCAGTCGGCCGGCCGCTGCGCGGCCTCGACTATGGCTGCCGGGCCGGCACCGGCTTTAATGCCGGAGCCGGACAGTTCGCTTTTGAGCTCGTCAAACGCCGCCGGGTCGGCGACCGCGGCAAAGCGCGCGTTTAGTTCGCGCGCCAGGCGCGCCAAGGCCTTGGCCTCGCGATGCGCGGTCACGGCTTCCAAACGGTAACGGCCGGCATCGCGGCGCAGTAAATCGACGGTGCTCGAGCCGATCGAGCCCGTGGCGCCGAGCAGGGTCACCGAACGCGGCTGGGGCGACGGTTCAGGTGAAAGCCGTTTCCGCTTCATCGAGCTGCCCATAACGGACCTACCATATCAATAAGCCGCGGGCCGGCGCAGCCATGCCTTGATGGACCCAGCCGATCAAGACGGCGACCAAGGCGGCAACCAGAAAGCCGTCGAGACGGTCCATCACGCCGCCGTGTCCCGGGATAAGGCTGCTTGCGTCCTTGGCGCCAAATCGCCGCTTAACTGCGGATTCGAATAGATCACCGCCCTGGGCAACAATCGAAAGAACCAATGCCAAGGTCCCCGCCACGGCGGGGGATATTCCAAGGCTCGCATAAGCGACGGCAGCGCCGGCGGCAACCCCCCCGGCAAGGCCACCGACCGCCCCCGCCCAGGTCTTCTTCGGGCTGATCTGCGGCCAAAGCAATGGCCCGCCTATCGAACGGCCGACCAAATAGGCAAGAATGTCGGTTGCCCAGACGATCGCGAACAGGAAAACAAGCGCTACAAAGCCCAATTCGGGGTCAGCCCGCAACGATGCAGGCGCAAGTAGCACAATGCCGGCGTAAATGACGCCTTCCGCCGCCCAAACCGCCTTGTTTGAGTCATGCCAGTGCGGCGGCCAAGCCGCTACCAGGACGAAAGCTAGGAGTGCGCCCATTGCGATCATGACGATCGCAGTGCCGGAGTGCCCTTGAGCGGCCAACCCCATCGCCACCAGCAATGCCGCTAGTCCGGGAGCGAAAACCCGCGCGTCCGTGCCGCGAAACACGAGGGACGTCCATTCCCATAGAACGATGACGGCGGCCAATGCGCAGAGAGCCAGAAACAACCAGCCGCCGATATAGGCTGCGGCGATCGCCGTCGGCGCCAGCACCAAGGCCGAGGCGAGGCGCCGCAGAAAATTGCGCGCTTCGCCGGTGTCGGCTGCGACGGTCGCATCTGCGCCAGGGTCGGGCCGGTTCAGTTTGATTATGATCCTGTCTGTGCGATCAAGCCGCCAAAGCGTCGCTCGCGCCGGCGGAACTCGGCAATCGCGCTCTCAAGCGCCGGCCGATCGAAATCCGGCCAATTGAGCGGAACGAACACAAGTTCACTATAGGCGGCCTGCCACAGCAAAAAATTCGACAGCCGCTGCTCGCCGCTGGTGCGGATGATGACATCCGGGTCGGGAATGTCGGGCGCATCGAGGTGCCGTGCGATGAGTTCGGGCGTGATCGCTTCGGCGGACAATCGCCCTTGCGCGACTTCGACGGCGAGGCGGCCCGCCGCGCGAGCGATTTCCTGGCGTGCACCGTAGTTGAACGCCACCACGAGGGTCAGACCGTCATTGCCGTGGGTGAGCCCCTCCGCTTCCTCGAGCAGACCGCGAATATCGGACGAAAGGTCGCTGCGCTCGCCGATGATGCGGACCCGCACATTGCTCTTATGCAGGTCCGCGAGATCGTTGCGGATGAAACGGCGCAACAGCGACAACAGATCGCGAATTTCCGACTGCGGGCGCGACCAGTTCTCCGAGCTGAACGAAAAAATGGTTAGCACCGCAATGCCGAGATCGCTCGCGGCGCGCACCGTCTTGCGCAGTGCCTCGACCCCGCGGCGGTGGCCCTCGACGCGCGGCAGCCCGCGCGCGGCGGCCCAGCGGCCATTGCCATCCATGATGATCGCGACGTGGCGCGGCATATCGAAGCCGCCCTCGCCCATAGCGCGCTTGCGCGCGCTGTCCTTGCGCTCGTTTATCTCGGCCGGACTTGTCGCCTGAGTTTTCTTGGGCTGCGTCACCTTGCTCCTCGAGCCTGTCGCTCGCTTACACCGTCATGATCTCCTTCTCCTTGCCGGCGAGCAATTTCTCGACGTCGGCAATGGTGGAGTCGGTCACCTTCTGTACTTCGGCGGAATGCCGATTGTGCTCGTCCTCGCTGATCTTGTGATCCTTCTCAAGCTTTTTGAGAAGGTCCAAGCCGTCGCGGCGGACATGGCGGACGGCGACCCGCGCACCTTCGGCGTATTTATGCGCGACTTTCACGATTTCGCGCCGTCGCTCCTCGTTGAGCTCCGGAATCCGCAAACGCAGCACCTGCCCTTCCGTCGTCGGCGTCAAGCCCAAATTGGCGGCCGATATCGCTTTCTCGACCGCGTGAACCATCGAGCGGTCCCACACCTGGACGTTCAGGAGCCGCGGCTCGGGAACGCTGATCGAGGCGAGCTGGTTGAGCGGCATATGGCTGCCGTAAGCCTCGACCTGAACGTGGTCGAGCAATGCGGTGGAAGCCCGTCCGGTCCGCAGACCCGAGAGTTCCTGTTTGAGCGACGTGATCGCGCCCGCCATTCGGCGCTTGAGATCGGCCATGTCGAATGTCGTGGTTGCCATGATACGCTCCAATAGCCCGCCGCAATGAACAAGCGCGAATTATACGCCGATCTCTCCGTCCCGGAGGGCTCGTCCGCGCTTACCCGACGGTGGTGAAGTGCCCTTTTCCGCGCAGCACGCTCTCGATCGCGCCATGCTCGCGGATCGAGAACACGATGATAGGCATACGGTTTTCCTGGGCAAGCGCGAAGGCCGTCGCATCCATGATTTTCAGGCGCCGGTCCAGCGCCTCTTGGTGGTCGAGATGCTCGTACCGGGTCGCCTTCGGGTCCTTCTTCGGATCGGCGGTATAGACCCCGTCGACGTCGGTCGCTTTGAGAACGGCGTCGCATTCCATCTCGGCGGCGCGCAGGATCGCCGTGGTGTCGGTCGTGAAAAACGGGTTCCCGGTACCGCCGGCGAAAACGATGATGCGATTCTCCTCTAAGTGACGGAGCGCGCTCTGCCGTTCGTAAGTCTCGCAGACCTGCGGCATGATCAGCGCCGACATGGCCCGCGCGCTGGTACCGACACGTTCAATGGCCGCCACCAGCACCAGGGCGTTCATGACGGTGGCCAGCATGCCCATGGCATCCGCCGTCGGGCGCGACAGGCCGTCCTCGGACACCTTGGCGCCGCGCAGCACATTGCCGCCGCCGACCACCACGCCAAGGTCGATGCCGAGGTCATGGGCGGCGACCAGATCCGCGGCAAAACGATCGATCGTCGGCTGGTGGATACCGAACTTCTCGGGGCCGCTTAAGGCTTCACCGGAAAGTTTGACGATCACCCGCCGGAAGTTCGGTTTCGCCATGGGGATGTCCCGCCCTCGCCGTCGATTCTCGGGCGATAGGGCTATCGTATTTGCGGGCGAAACCCAACCGGTGCAGTGGATTACGCTGGCGGCCTAATGCGCGCCGGCAAGGGCTGCGACCTCGCCGCTGAAATCGCCGCCGGGACGCTCGACCCCCTCACCCAGCGCAAAGCGTTTGAAGCCCGTGATCTTGATCGGTGCGCCGACCTTGGCTTCGGCCTCTTTGACCGCCTGCGCCACGCTCTGCTTGCCCTTTTCGTCGAAGATAAAGGGCTGCTCGAGCAGGCAGACCTCTTTGTAATAGGTCTTCAGCCCCGACTCGACGATTTTGTCGATCATGGCCTCCGGCTTGCCCTGCGACCTGAACTTGTCGGCGAGCACGTTTTTCTCGCGCTCCACCGCGGCCGGATCGAGACCGGAGGGATCGATGGCTTGCGGATTGGCCGAGGCGACATGCATCGCGACCGAGCGCCCGAAGGCCTTGAGCTCGTCGGGCTTGCCGGCCGATTCGAGGGCGACGATCACGCCGATTCGTCCGAGCCCGTCGGCGACGGAACTGTGCACGTAGCTCGCCACCGTGCCCTTGCCGACGGCAAGCTCCGCGGCGCGGCGCAGCGTCATGTTCTCGCCGACCTTGGCGATGGTGTCGGCGATCGCGTCGGCGATGGTGATGCTGCCGGCGCGGGCGGCGAGAATTTTCTCGACGTCGGAACCGGCATCGAGCGCCGCGTCGGCAATCATCTTGACCAGGCCCTGGAACAGATCGTTGCGGGCGACGAAATCGGTCTCGGAATTGACCTCGACCACGATGCCTTTGGTCGGCGCGAGCGCAACGCCGACCAGGCCCTCGGCCGCGACGCGTCCCGCCTTCTTGGCCGCCTTGGACAGGCCCCTTTTGCGCAGCCAGTCGACCGCGGCTTCAAGATTGCCGCCGCTCTCGTTGAGGGCTGCCTTGCAGTCCATCATGCCGGCTCCGGTCTGGTCGCGGAGCTCTTTCACCATGGAGGCGCTGATATTGGTCGTCATTGCGCAGTGCCTTTACACTTCCTCGGCGGTCAGCTCTTTGGCCTTGGTGATCCAGCTCTCGACGCGGCCGGGCAGTCCCACCTCTTCGCCGACATTATGCGCGGCGGTGGGGGAGAGCTCGGCGATCTGCTGGTAGTGGAAGATGCCGAGATCGTTGAGCTGCTTCTCGATTGCCGGCGACACGCCCGGGAGTTTCTTGAGATCGTCGGCGACGCCGCGCGGTCCCGACAGCTGTTCGAAACCGAGCTTGTTGGTCTCCGCCGGTACTTCTTCCGCAATCGGCTCGGCTGCCGCCCCCATGTCGATGCCTTGCGAGCCTTGCGCGCGTGAAATGCCGTCGATCGCCGCCTTGGCGATCAGATCGCAATAAAGCGAGATCGCGCGGCTCGCATCGTCGTTGCCGGGCACCACATAGCTGATGCCGTCCGGATCGCAATTGGTGTCGACGATGGCCGCGACCGGCACATTGAGCCGCTGCGCCTCCTTGATTGCGATGTCTTCCTTGTTGGTGTCGATGACGAAGACGAGGTCGGGAAGCCCGCCCATGTCCTTGATGCCGCCGAGCGCGCGGTCGAGCTTGTCGCGCTCGCGCTGCAGCGTCAGCCGCTCCTTCTTGGTGTAGCCTTGCGCCTCGTTGGAGGTCAGCATCTCATCGAGCGCGCGCAGCCGCTTGATCGAGTTCGACACCGTCTTCCAGTTGGTCAGCGTGCCGCCGAGCCAGCGCGAATTGACGTAATATTGCGCCGACTTTTTCGCCGCTTCGGCGATGGCGTCCTGCGCCTGGCGCTTGGTGCCGACGAACAGGATGCGGCCGCCTTGGGCAACCGTGTCGCTGACCGCTTGGAGCGCCCGATGCAGCATCGGCACGGTGAGCGTGAGATCGACGATGTGGATGTTATTGCGGGTACCGAAGATGTACTCGGACATCTTCGGGTTCCAACGGTGGGCCTGATGGCCGAAGTGGACGCCAGCTTCCAAAAGCTGACGCATGCTGAAGTCGGGCAGCGCCATGATCGTTCTCCGGTTGATCCGCCGCGGACCGAGAGCCCGGTCATTTGACCGGACACCGGACGGCATTAAGCCAAGGTCCGCGTGTGAGATTGCGGCGCTTATATAGGGTGCCCCGGCCGGGCGCAACAAGCCGATGGCGGTTTAATATCCGCGCTGGCGCCGTTTTTTAGCGGCCTTTTTGGCCGCATAGCGCGCCTCGTGACCCGCCTGCTGTTCGGCTGAAAGCACGTCTCGGACTTCGGCCACCTCGGCCGGGCCGGCGCGGCCATTGGCGTTTTGCCCAGGTCCGCGCGCCGCCAGTCTCGCGCGGTCCAGCACGAAGCGGGCGTAATCGTCCATGTCGCCGGCGAACGGCTTGATCCCGCCGTCCGCCGTCAGCCATAGCCGGTCGGCGACGAGTTCGATCAGCGAGCGATCGTGGGTGATGAGAATGACGGCGCCCTCGTAATCGTTGAGCGCGTCAAGGAGCGCGCGCCGGCTCTCGATGTCGAGGTGATTGGTCGGCTCGTCGAGAATGAGCAGATGCGGCTCCGCCATGGCGACGAGATTGAGGAGAAGCCGCGCGCGCTCGCCGCCGGACAGATTGGCGATCGTGGTGTCCTGCTTGTCGAACGACAGGCCAAACTGGGCAAGCCGCGAGCGCCGCGACGATTCGCTGTCGTCCGGCCGCTCGCGCCGCAGAATTTCCAACGGCGTATCGCCGGGATCGAGCGCCTCGATCTGGTGCTGATGGAACCAGCCGACCTTGATGCGGCTCTCGCGTTTCATCGCTCCGGCCTGCAGCGGCAGGGCGCCCGCGATGAGCTTGGCAAAAGTCGACTTGCCGGCGCCGTTGACGCCGAGAAGTCCGATGCGGTCGTCGACGTCGAGCCGCAGATTGAGCTTGCGCAGCACCGGTTTGCCGTCGTAGCCGACCGCGGCGCCTTCGAGCTGGAGAAGCGGGGGCGCCAGCGGACGGCTCGGCGACGGCAGCGTGAACGGCGCCACCCGCTCCTCGATCACTTCGGCGATCGGCTCGAGCTTGGCGAGCCGCTTGATGCGCGACTGCGCCTGCGTCGCCTTGCTCGCCTTGGCGCGGAAGCGGTCGATGAATTTCTGCAAATGCGCGCGCTCGGCTTCCTGCTTGGCCCGCGTCGCCGCCTGCAGCCGCGCCTTTTCCGCGCGCCGCGTCTCGAAGGCGTTGTAGCCGCCAGAGTAAAGGTCGAGCTTGCCCTGGCGCACATGCAGGATCGCTTCGACGGAATTATTGAGAAGCTCGCGGTCGTGGCTGATGATCAGCGCCGTGTTTGGATATTTTTGTAGGCGCGCTTCGAGCCACAGTGCGCCTTCGAGATCGAGATAATTGGTCGGCTCGTCGAGGAGAAGAACATCGGGCTCGGCGAACAAGGCCGCGGCAAGGGCCACGCGCATGCGCCAGCCGCCGGAGAATTCGGCCATCGGCCGTTCGAGGTCGTCGTTGGAGAAACCCAGTCCGCTCAAGATTTCCGCGGCCTTGGCCGGCGCGCGATCGGCATCGATGGCGTTGAGCCGTCCATAGATCTCGGCCATCTCTTCCGGCGCCGCCGTCTCCAGTTCGGCGTTGAGCTGTTCGCGCAGAGTATCGGCTGCGAGAATCGTGTCGAGCAGCGTTACCGGCGTCGCCGGATGTTCCTGATCCACCGAACCGATGCGGGCCCTCTTCGGCACGATGATCTCGCCGCCGAGCGCCGCCAGTTCGCCCTTGATGAGCCGGAACAGCGTCGATTTGCCTATGCCGTTGCGGCCGACCAGGCCGACCTTGGTGCCGGCCGGTATAGTCACGCTGGCGCCGTCGAAAAACCGGCGGCCCCAGGCGTCGAAAACGAGATTCTCAATCCGAAGCATGCCGGGTTTCCAAACGCCGCCGAAATGGTGGGGGGACGATGCGGCCGCTTCTTATCGTGCGCCGCGCCAAATGGCGAGGAGAAACCGCCATCACGCCGGATCGCCGACACCGGCGATTTCTTCGCGCAGGATTTCCAGCTCCAGCCATCGGTTCTCCGCGGCCGCGATCTGCCGCTGCAGATCGCCAAGCGCCGCCGTCGCCTGTTCGAAGCCGATACGGTCGCGCGCATAAAACCCGGGCTCTTCGAGTCTCGCCTGCAATGCGCTTGCTTCGCTTTGCAGCGTCGCGATCGTTTTCGGCAAGGTTTCAAGAGCGTGCTTGTCCTTGAAAGCAAGCCGGCGTTTGCCGCCGGGCGTGGCCGCGATCCGCGAAGACACATCTCGGGATGCTTTGCGTATCTCCGGTTTTCGCCCCTGGCGCGCCAGATCAGCGCCGCGCTGCGCCAGCATGTCGCTGTAACCGCCGGCATATTCGAGCCATCGTCCGCCGCCTTCCGGCGCGATCACGCCGCTTACCAGGCGGTCAAGAAAGTCGCGGTCATGGCTGATCAGGAGCACGGTTCCTTTGTATTCGGCCAGCATGTCCTCAAGGACGTCGAGCGTTTCCATATCGAGATCGTTGGTCGGCTCGTCGAGAACCAGAAGGTTGGAAGGCTTGGCGAGCACTTTCGCCAGCATCAACCGGCCGCGTTCGCCGCCCGAAAGCTTGCCGAGCGGGGTTTGCGCCTGCTCGCTGGTGAAGAGAAAATCCTTCAGATAGCTGATGACGTGCTTGGGCGTGCCGTTGACCATCACGCTGTCGCCATTGCCGCCGCGATCGTTTCCGCCCGTCAACGCTTGCCGGGCTGAGACGCCGGGGTCGAGGCTGTCGCGGTGCTGATCGAGCGCGGCGATCTCCAGCGCCGAACCGAGGCGCACCGTGCCCTGGTCCGGCGGCACCATGCCGGTCAACAGATTGATCAAGGTGGTCTTGCCGGAGCCGTTCGGACCGATGATGCCGATCCGGTCGCCGCGCCGCACACGGATGGAGAAATCACGCACGATCGGCGTGACGCCATAGGATTTGCCGAGCCCCACTGCGTCGATCACCAGCGCGCCCGACGGCGCGGCGAGCCCGGCGACCATTGTGGCATTGCCGGCGACGGCCCGGTAGTTGCGACGTCCGTCGCGGAGCGCCCGCAATTCTCCGACCCGACGCATATTGCGCTTGCGCCGACCGGTGACGCCGTAACGCAGCCAGTGTTCCTCGGCGACGATTTTTCGATCGAGCTTGTGCTGCTCGCGCTCCTCCTCCGCCAGGACCGTGTCGCGCCACTCCTCGAAATGCGCAAATCCGCGATCGAGCCGCCGCGTCGAGCCGCGGTCGAGCCAGACGGTGCTGCGCGACAGCGTCGACAGGAGCCTGCGATCGTGGCTGATCAGGACAAGCGCGGCGCGGCTGCCATCCAGCGCCCGCTCCAGCCATTCGATGGTGGTCAGGTCGAGATGGTTGGTCGGCTCGTCGAGGAGAAGGATATCCGGCGCAGCGGCCAGAACCCGCGCCAGCGACGCGCGCCGCGCCTCGCCGCCGGACAGGTGACCGGGCTCTTCGCGTCCGGTGAGGCCGAGCTGTTCGAGTATCGCGCGCGCGGCGTAATCGCCGTCGCCCGGCCGCAATCCGGCTGAGACATAAGCAAGCGTCGAGGCGAAGCCGGAGAAATCCGGCTCCTGGGGCAAATAGCGCACCAGCGTTCCCGGCTGGACGAAAACCGAGCCCCGGTCGGGCTCGACCAGGCCAGCCGCCATCTTCAACAGCGTCGATTTGCCGGAGCCGTTACGCCCGACCAGGCAGACCCGCTCGCCGGCGCCCACTGTCAGTTCGGCGTCGGTCAGAAGCGGCGTCCCGCCGAAGGTGAGCGCGATGTCTTTGAGTTGCAGAAGCGGAGCCATTCGCTGGATTGCCATAGGCCGGAGAAAATTCGGGGAACCCGCGCCGCGGGCGCCTCATATATTCTCGGATTGCCGTGAAGCAAAGCGCAGCGCGGCCGGGATCGATCCGAAGCGATCCGCGATGATTACGGCGCGTTAAAGCGCCTCCACCGTGACAACACCGGTCACCGCCTTGATGGCGCCGGCGATCTGCGGCGAGACCTTAAAACGGCCGGGGAGTTTCACTTCGACCTCGCTGCCGTTGCGCAGCATCAGCACCATGCTGACCTCGCCGTCGCCGGCGGCCGGCGCCGCGGCGTCGTTGCGGGCGCCGCCGTTTTTCATCGAATCAAGCCGCTTGGAGACGCCGGCGAGCGGCTCCGCGTCGCGCAGGAAGACGCGCAGGCCGCGTTGCATCTTGGCCGCCGCCTCGTCGAGCGGCTCGACCGACTGGATGCGGGCGCGCACTTCATCGCCTTGCACCTCGGCGGTAAGGAACAGGAGCACCGCCGTTCCCGGCTCCAACAGATCGCGGTATTGCGCCAGCCCCTCGGCGAACAACACCGCCTCATAGTGCCCGCTCGGATCGGACAGCCCGATAATGCCCATCTTGCTGCCGCTTTTGGTGCGGCGCTCGGTGCGCGCCACCACGGTGCCGGCGACGCGGCCGGCGCCGGCCCCGCCTTTCACGGCGCGGGCGAATTCCGCCCAGGATTGCACGCGCAGGCGTTTGAGCGCCGCAGCGTAATCGTCGAGCGGATGACCGGAGAGGAAAAAGCCGATGGCGTCATATTCGCGCTGCAACCGTTCCGCCGGCAGCCAGGGTTCGAGCACCGGCACGATGATCGGCGCGGCGGAAGCCGCCCCTCCCCCGAACAATTCCGATTGCCCGCGCGCCGCGTCGTCTTGGGTGCGCTGCGCGGTGGCAAGGAGCGCATCGACGGCGGCATTGGCGCGGGCGCGGTTCGGCTCGAGCGTATCGAATGCGCCGGCGGCAACCAGGCTTTCCAAGACGCGCTTGTTGACGGCGCGCGGATTGATGCGGCTGCCGAAATCGGCGAGATCGGCGAACGGCCGCTCGGCCCGCGCCGCGACGATGCCCTCGACCGCCTGGCGGCCGACGCCGCGCAGCGCTGCGAGCGCGTAATGGATGGTATTGTCGTCGACGTCGAACTCGACGCCGGAGCGATTAATCGACGGCGGCTCGACCTTGATGCCAAGCCGTTCGGCCTCGGCGCGGAATTCGCCGAGCTTGTCGGTATTGCCCATGTCGAGCGTCATCGACGCGGCCAAAAATTCGACCGGATAATTCGCCTTCATATAGGCGGTCTGATAGGTCAATAAAGCATACGGTGCGGAGTGCGATTTGTTGAAGCCGTAGTCGGCGAACTTGGCGCAAGCCTCGAAGATCGCCTCGGCGTCGGCGTGACCGATGCCGCGCTCGACCGCGCCGCCGATGAAGCGCTCGCGCTGCTGCTCCATCTCGGAGCGGATCTTCTTGCCCATGGCGCGGCGTAGAAGATCGGCCTCGCCGAGCGAATAGCCGGCGAGGTCCTGCGCGATCTTCATCACCTGCTCCTGATAGGTGATGATGCCGTAGGTCGGCTGCAGGATCGGCTCGAGCTTCGGATGCAGATAGTCGGTGCGCTCGTGGCCGAGCTTGCGCGCGCAATAGGTCGGGATGTTCGCCATCGGCCCCGGGCGATAGAGCGCCACCAGCACGATCAGATCCTCGAAACGGTCGGGGCGCATGTCGACCAGCGCGCGGCGCATGCCCTGACTTTCCACCTGGAACACGCCGACGGTCTCGCCGCGGGCTAGCATTTCGTAGGTCTTGGCATCGTCGAGCGGGAGGCTGGACAGATCGATGTCGATGCCGCGGCGGCGCACGAGCTTCACCGCCTGATCGAGCACGGTGAGCGTTTTCAAGCCGAGAAAGTCAAACTTCACCAGGCCCGCCGGCTCGACCCATTTCATGTTGAACTGCGTCACCGGCATCAGCGATTTCGGATCGCGATAGAGCGGCACGAGCTCGTTTAGGGCGCGCTCGCCGATGACGATGCCGGCGGCATGCGTGGAGGCGTGGCGATGCAGGCCTTCGAGCTTTTGCGCGATGTCGAAGGCGCGCCGCGTCACCGGATCGCGGTCGCGTTCGGCCTGCAGCCGCGGTTCGTCGTCGATGGCGCGCTTGAGCGTGACCGGGTTCGCCGGATTCTGCGGCACGAGCTTGCAGAGCTTGTCGACCTGGCCGTAGGGCATCTGCAGGACGCGGCCGACGTCGCGCAGCACGCCGCGCGCCTGCAAGGTGCCGAAGGTGATGATTTGGGCGACGCGGTCGGCGCCGTAGCGCTCCTGAACGTAGCGGATGACTTCGTCGCGCCGGTCCTGGCAGAAA
>DATJBH010000041.1:0-25569 GCA_035515455.1 Xanthobacteraceae bacterium | reverse complement strand
GACCGCCGCCGGGTTGCGGCCGAGCTCGAGGAAGCGCTGCACGCGACCTATTGGGAGAGCCTCGATCAGATGCTCGCCCGCATGGACATCATCTCGATCCATTGCCCGCATACGCCGGCGACGTATCATTTGCTCTCCGCGCGCCGTCTCAAGTTGATCCGTCCCGAAGCCTACGTCGTCAACACGGCCCGCGGCGAGGTGATCGACGAGAACGCGCTCGCGCGCCTGATCGAGGCGGACGAAATCGCCGGCGCGGGCCTCGACGTCTTCGAGCACGAACCCGCCGTGAGCCCGAAGCTCGTCAAGCTGGCGCGCGCCGGCAAGGTGGTGCTGCTGCCGCATCTCGCCTCGGCCACGCTCGAAGGCCGCGTCGACATGGGCGAGAAGGTGATCGTCAACATCAAGACGTTCCTCGACGGCCATCGCCCGCCGGATCGCGTGCTGCCGTCGATGCTGTGATGGCAATTCGTCGGCCTGCGCGATGGTGAACCTGCGCATGTGGTTGCCGCGCCGGCTGGCGGGCTTGGTGCTCGCGGTCACGCTGGCATTTTCGTTCAGCGTCCGCGCCGAGGACCGCAGCCCGGATGCCGCGATTGCGCGCGCGCAGGATAACGTCGCGCACAACGGCATGGTCGTCGCCCAGGAGGCGCGCGCAACGCAGATCGGCGTCGACATCCTGCAGCGAGGCGGCAACGCGATCGATGCCGCGGTTGCGGTCGGATTTGCGCTTGCCGTCAGCTATCCCCGCGCCGGCAATCTCGGCGGCGGTGGCTTCATGGTGATCCATCTTGCCGATGGCCAAGACACCGCCATCGATTACCGCGAGACCGCGCCGGCGGCGATCAATGCCAAGAGCTTTCTCGATGCGGAAGGCAACGCCGATCCGCAGAAGTCGCGATTTTCGGCGCTCTCCATCGGCGTGCCGGGCACGGTGGCCGGCCTGGCGCTGGCCGAGAAGGAATACGGCTCCGGCCGGTTCACGCTCGCCGATCTCATCGCGCCGGCGGTCGCCATGGCGCGCGACGGTATCACGCTCGAGAACGACATTACCAATGAGCAGACCAATATCCTGGCGCGGCTCGCGCACTGGCCGGCTTCCGCCAAGATATTCTTGAAGCCTGACGGCAGCGGGCTCTTGGCCGGCGATCGTCTGGTGCAGTCCGATCTCGCCGACACGCTGCAAGCCATCGCGCGCGACGGTCCGGACGCGCTCTATCAGGGGCCGATCGCCTGGAAAATTGCCGCCGCGGTGCAGGCCGCCGGCGGCGTGATGACAGCCGACGACCTGAAGGATTACCGCGCCATCGAGCGCAAGCCGGTGCGCGGCAGCTATCGCGGCTACGACATCGTCGCGATGCCGCCGCCATCCTCAGGCGGCGTCGAGCTTATTGAAATGCTCAATATCCTCGAAGGCTACGATCTTGCCCACGATGACGCGACGCAGGCGGCCTTTCTGGAAACCGAGGCGATGAAGCGCGCCTATGCCGACCGGGCGCTGTTCCTCGGCGATCCCGAGACGGTGAATGTTCCGGTGACGAGGCTCATCTCCAAGAGCTATGCCGCGACGCTCCGCGCCGGCATCGATCCGGACCACGCGACGCCGGCAAGCGCCATTCGTGCCGGCGGCGGCAACGATCCCGAAGGTCATAATACGACGCATTTTTCGATCGTCGATCGCTTCGGCAATGCGGTGTCCAATACCTATACGCTCAACTTCAGCTTTGGGGTCGGCTTGGTCGCCGACGGCACCGGCATTCTGCTCAACAACGAGCTCGACGATTTCGCCGCCAAGCCGGAAGCGCCAAACGCCTATGGCCTGATCGGCTTTGAGGCCAACGCGCCGGGGCCGGGCAAGCGCCCGGTCTCGTCGATGACGCCGACCATCATGCTCAAGGACGGCAAGCCGGCTCTCGTCACCGGCTCGCCGGGCGGCAGCCGCATCACCACCGCGGTGCTGCAGGTGATCGTCAATGTGATCGATCGCGGCATGAGCATCGCCAGCGCGGTGGCGGCGCCGCGCGTGCACAATCAATGGCAACCCGATCAGGTTTTTGCCGAGCCCGCGGTGCCGGCCGATGTCGTGGCCGGCCTGCAGGCGCGCGGCGACAAGGTCGTGCCGCAGCGGCCGTTCACGTCGGCCGAATCCATCTTGATCACGCCCGAAGGTTTCGTCGGCGCCGCCGATCCGCGCAGCCCCGGCGCCGCCGCGATCGGATATTGAGACGGCCGGCCGGATTCAGTGCGCTTGCTGCCGTCGCTCGTCTGTTTCGGAATTCGCCGCCCGAAAATGCCGATCCGCCTGGCTCACAGTGGGCGCCAGTACAATGACGGTCAGTCCGCATATCGCCACGGGGATGAAGCCGATGACCGGCGAGTGCGTCAGATCCCAGAGCCAACCGCCGATCACCGACATCGCCATGGCGACGCTGTAGCTGATGGTGAACATTCCGGCCGAGGTCCGATGCACGTCGTCCGGCGAACTCAAGACCGACGGCAATGCCAGCGCCAGGATCAAAACCAGTGCGCCGGTGAAACCGAGTACGCCGACCCAGAACACGATCCACAGCCCGTGCATGGTCAGCATGCCGATAAGGCAAGCCAACGACAGCGCGCCCATCGCCGCGTAAGCCCAGGGCCGCGTCACCAGCCGCCCGGCGATCCCGAGCATCAGAAACGCGGCCGGCAACTGGCCGAGATTGATGGCGGTGAGCGTGGTGCTGATGAGATCCGGGCGGCCTTGCGCGGTCATGTAATCCGGCAGGAAGGCATTGGTGACGAAATAGGTCGCGTTGACGCTGCCGAGAATGAGGCCAAGCTTCCAGATCAGCGGCCGGCGCCAATCCGGCCACCAGCGGCGGCCGGCGGAAGGCCCGGCGCTGCTCGTGCTCGTTTTGGCCCCGCCGAGCTTTGGCGCGTAAATCGCAACGAGCAATGCGGTGATCAGAACGGGAATCGACCAAACAACGAAGTTCAATCGCCAGCTGTCATGCACGAGGGGCAGGATCAGCGGGATGGTAAGCGCGGCAGCGAGGATTTCGCCGACCAGGAGCCCCGTGGTGTAGATCGCGGTTGCAAAGCCGATGCGCGCCGGGAACCAAGCGCGCACCAGAGGCGGCAGTGCCGGCTGCATGATGGAGACGCCTGCCGCCATCACGATCGTGGACGCGTAGAGTGCAGCCGCGTTCGGCAATAATCCGCGGGCCGCCGAACCGAAGGCATTCAGTAAAAGCCCGACCACCAGCGCGGGCACGATGCCGAACCGCGCGATCAGAAGCGCTCCCGGCACCGCGGCAATCGCGAACAAAAGTGGCGGCAGGCTCGCCAGCCAGCCGACACCGGTCTCCGACAAATGGAGATCAGCATGCAGCAGCGGCACGACCGGCGGCATCGCCAGCACGGTCAGCCGCAGGCAGGCGCCGGCAAGCCAGAGCAGAACCAGCGCAGTCGCACGGCGGACGGGTGAATGGGAGAGATCGTATTCCACTGGGATCCTGACGGGAGGCGCAACACTAGAGCATGATCCGGAAAAGTGGAGTCCGGTTTTCCGAAAAACATCATGCTCCGGCGAAGAAACCTAGATCGCAATGCGATTCGACCTGATCGGATCGCGGTCTAGCGCAATGCGAGGATCCGCGGGATGGTTTCGATTATGCCGCCAGCCGAGGCAATGGAACCGCAACGCCCATCGCCTAGCGCGCGAATGACGTTCGCCAGGCGAAGGCGCGCCCTTCCAGCCGCGCGAAGACGCCATGCTCCAGGACGAGCATCAGGATGACGAACATCATGATCCAGGCGAGAGTCTGCCGGATGTTGAATTGCTCGAACCAGAAGAAGAACATGTAGCCGATGCCGAATTTGAGACCGAACGTCTCGGCCAGCGCCACGATCTTCCAGGTCTGTCCGAACGCATAGCGGAAGGCGGAGAAAATATAGGGCATGAGCTGCGGCAGATAGACTTTGCGAAGGAGAAGATAACGCGACGCCCTGAACGTCACGCCCATCTCCCTCAGCGATTTGTCCATCGCCTTGGTGCCTTCGAAAATATTCACCGCGACATAGGGGGTGACCACGGCCATCACCGCGACGAGCCCGCCGGCCTCGCTGTAGCCGAACCACATGATGGCGAGGAAGATCATGAGGATGCTCGGCATCGTCAGCATCAGCGGGATGACCGCGAGCAGCGACCGCTCGAACAGCCGGCTCAGCCCCATCGCGAGACCGATGCCGATGCCGGCGATCATCGATGCCGCAAAGGTGACGAAGATGCGGGCCAGCGTGATGCCGATGTCGAAAAAGGCCGATTCGCCTTCCGGTCCGCGTGTGTGCAGATCGGCGAGGATGGTCTTGCCGACGACCCAGGGCGCCGGCAGGATTTCCGGATCGCCGATTGCCATTGAAGCCGCCCGCCACAGCAGGATCAGGACGACGATCGAGCCCACCCGCAGAGCGATGTTTTTGAGGCGGGGTTTCATCTAGCCGCTCGCCTCGACGACGCTGAAGAACTCGCGCACCAGCGTCTTCTCCAGATCGATGATTCGGGAATCTTCCGGCGTCCGCGGCCGCGGCACGTCGATTGTCACCCGCTTGAAAATCCGCGCCGGCTTGGTGCTCATCATGTAGATGCTGTCGGACAGCAGCACGGCTTCCGCCAGGTCATGGGTCACGAACAGGATGGTCGGCTTGGCGCGGCGCAGAATCTCCATCAGGTCGGACCGCATCTTGCGCGCCGTGATCGCATCGAGATGACTGAACGGCTCGTCCATCAACAGGATGTCGGGCTCGATGGCGAGCGCGCGGGCGATGGCGACGCGCTGCTGCATGCCGCCGGAAAGATTGAGCGGATAGTTGCGCTCCTGGCCGGCAAGGCCGACCATTTCGAGGTTCTTGCCGACCAGATCGCGCCATCGCTCGCGCGGCACATTCTGGGCTTCGAGCACGAAATGAATATTGCTCTCGACCGTCAGCCAATTGAGCAGGCGCGGGTTCTGAAACACGTAGCCGATCCGCGGTTCGGCTCCGGCACCGCCTGCTCTCGGATGGATGATGACGGTGCCTCCGTCGTAGGATTCGATGCCGGCAATGACGTTGAGCAAAGTAGATTTGCCGCAGCCCGATGGGCCGACGATGCTGACGAATTTGCCTTCGTCGACCGCCAGGCTGACGTCGTTGAGCACGACGAACTTTTCTTCCGATCCGGGGGCCGGAAACTGCTTGGTCAGCTTGTCGATGCTGATTGCCGGGGACGCCGTCGAAGCCTGCCCCATGGGCTCCCTCACAAAACCAGGCGTCATTCCGACGCGTTGAAGGTTACGTGCTTGCTGCACCGACATGATGGCCGACCGTGGCTGAAGTTCGGACGAAGGTCACACGACGCATTGCCGCCTCTTGCCGCGAGAGGCGGTCGAGGAATGCAGGCGCGAAAATCCGGTTCTCTCAGGTTGCAAGTTGCGGCCTCCACGCGAAGACGCGACGCGACCAGGTGCGCAACACCAGCAAATCGATGAGAACCATGACGATCATGAAGCTGATGCCCCAGGCCAGCATCATGTCGACCCGAGTCTCTTGAAACCAGTAGACCAGTTTCTGGCCGACCCCGCTGCCGACGCCGAAGGCCTCGGCGACAAGCGCCATTTTCCAGGATAGCGACAGCGCGATGCGCAGCGACGAGAAGATATAGGGCATCAGCTGGGGGATGAGCACTTTGCGCAGCATCAGCCAGCGATTGGCTTTATAGACGCTGCCCATCGTCATCAGATCCTTTTCCACCGCCTTGGTGCCCGCCCATATGTTCATCGCAACATAGGGGAAGACGATGAGAACGATGGTCAAGATCGGCGCCGTTTCCGAGATGCCGAACCACAACACGGAGAGAAACGCCCAGCACACCGCAGGAAACGTCAGCAGCACCATGATCCAGCTGTCGAAAAAGACCTCGATGCTGCGGCGCAGTCCCATCAAGAGACCGAATGCCATCCCCAAAGCCATGGAGATGACGAAGCCTTCGAAGATACGTGCCAATGTCTGCCCGAAGACGACATAGGATGCCGGCTCGCTGTAAATCTGGACCATGCGTTCCAGCAGAAGGAGCGGCCCGGGAAAAAACACGGGGAAGAAAAACAGCGAGACGATTTTCCAGATCACCAGCGCGCCCACGATGGTGAGCGCGCCCGGTGCCATCCGGTGGACCCAGTCCGGCAGGGCGCTCGGCTTGGCCGTGCTGATCTGCAGTCTTCCGTGCATTCAGCTTTCCACGAACAGAGCGTATTTGTCTTCGGCCGGCACCTTGGTGATGATGCCGGTGCGCTGGCACACGTCGAGGAATTTCCATTGCGCGTCGACCGCCTTGCGGTCCCACGCGGTCATGAACATGTGCTTCGACGTGAGCCATTCCTTGTATTCGGCCACGTCCTCCGGCTTGGTGACGCCGGCGAGTTCGCCATGCGCCTTGACCGCGGCTTCGAGATTTTCCGGCTTGCGCAGCCAGCGGAATGATTCGGCAACGGCTTGCGCGAAATTCTTTGCGCGTTTCTGGTCCTCGTCGATCCAACTCTTCCAGGCGACGAGCGGGGCCGCCCACACGATCGGGTAGCCGGTCCTCTTCTCCCAATAGTCGTTGGGCGAGAACAGAACGCGGAATTTATCCGGCTGCGCCTCGGCCGCCAGATTGAGCGAGCTGATATTGATCATGGCGTCGATCTCGCCGCGCTCCAGAAGCTTGGTCAAAGCCGGCCCGGCGACCTGCTGCAATTGGGTGTCCTTGACGATGTCCAGTTTGAAGGCGTCGATCATCGCCGCCCGCGCCGCTTTGAAAGAGCCCGCGCCGGTCGAGAAGGTACCGAATTTCTTGCCTTTGAGATCGGCGACCGTTTTGTACGGCGCATTCTTGCCAACGATGACGTCCTGCACCACGGTCAGTCCGCCGCCGATGATCGCCCAGTCGAGGCCCTCATCGATCTTCTGAATCGCGTCGATGCCGGAATAGGTGACCGACATGCATTGCTTGCTCGGCAGGCCGGCAAGGAAGCCGGCGAACGGCCGCGGATCGACGTCAAGATCGATACCGTGCTTGGCGAAGACGCCGGCGTCCTTCCCGCCCATGTAATTGAGGACGAAAACGCTCTCGGCGGGGATGACCACCGTGACCTTCTGCAAGGCGGCGTCGGCGCGCAACACTTTCGGTGCGCCTAACGTGGCGGCGGAGAGCGAACCCAGGCCCGCAAGCAATAATGATCGCCTCGTTGTCATTGCGTCCTCCCAATTTTCGCTTATTTTCGGTTGAAATATTGACCCGGAACTCCGTCCAGATAAACGGGCCCTAAACACGCAGTTTCTGCGTGATAACGTCGCGCCGGGCCGCGGCGAAGGAGCCCCGCGCCCGGCGTCAATGACGCCCGGTTCTCACCAGAGACGCGTAGACTGCGCCGAGACCCATCAGCACCGACGTGCCGAGGAACACGGCGCGCATGCCGATGTGGCCGCCGACGAAACCGCCGAGCAGCGGGCCGACAACCTGGCCGGCATATTGCGAGGACGTCGAATAGCCGAGCACGCGGCCGGCAATATCGTCCGGAACGCTATGCCGGATGATGCTGATGACGCAGGGCAACAGCCCGCCCAGCGCCAAGCCCATCAGGAAGCGCAGCCCCACGAGCTGCCAGCCCGTCGTGACGAAAGCCTGCGGGATCAATAACAGCGCGGAGGCCACCAGCGCGCCGATCATCACGCGCCAATGCCCGCTGCGGTCGGCGAGACGGCCGAGCCGCGACGCCGACAAGATGCTGCCGAGCGCCGCCGCCGACATGGCGACGCCCGAGACGATGGTCACGCGCGAGGCTTCGACGAGCTGTCCGACATAGATCGTGATGATCGGTTCGATCGACATATTGGCGACCATCAACAGGAGCCCCATCGCCAGCATGGCGACCACGGGCCGCTTATCGGGAATCCGCGACCAGCCGGCTTGCACGGAAGCTTTCCGTGCCGGCGCGGCGTCTCTGTCTTCCTTGATGAATACGGTGGTGGCGATGAAGGTGAGAAAGATCACGCCCCCGGCGAGCCAGAACGTTCCCCGGATGCCGATCAGCGGCGGCAGCGCGCCGCCGATCAGCGGGCCGACCAGATTGCCGGCCATGATGCCGGACGTCAGCATGCCGAGCGCCCACCCCGAGCGCGCCTTTGGCGTTTGCGTCGCCACGAGGATCGTCGAGCCGGAGGCGTAGCCGCCAGCGAAGCCGGCGAACAGCCGCAGCCCCACCAGTTCCCACACATTGTGCGCCATGCCGATCAGCGACATCGCGACCGCCATGCCGAGGCTGGCGCGGATCAGCATGAGTTTACGCCCGTAGCGGTCAGCCAAGCGGCCCCACAGCGGGGCCACCAGCGCGGCGGCAAAGAAGGTCGCGCCGTAAGCGACGCCGGACCATTGTGCGATCGCGGCGGGATCGGAGACGCCGAGCTGCTCGACGTAAATCGGCAAAAACGGCAGCAGCAGCGTCATGGCGACGATGGTCGTGAACGAGCCGAGGAGGCAGACCGCGAGGTTTTGCCGCCACGTGTTATCTGCCTCCTCGCTCATGTCGGGCAAAACCTCGAATCGGGAAGCGGCCGCGCAATCGAAGGGACTGCGCGGACGTGCGACTGCGTAGCAGAATTTGCGAATTTTGGAGCGGGCGAAGGGATTCGAACCCTCGACCCCAACCTTGGCAAGGTTGTGCTCTACCCCTGAGCTACACCCGCATCCGAGAAGGGTAAGGCGGCCAAATGCATCAGCACCGGACCGCAGCCAAAGCTATGCCAAAGAGCTTGCCGCTTTGCAACCGCGGGCGCCGGGCCTGGGATTCGGGGCTTAGGATTCCTGGCTGGAGCATGAACTTTTCGGAAAATCGGTATCCACTTTCCCGGATCAACGCTAAATACCGGCCATGCCCGCCTCGCCTGACGCGCTTTTCGCCTATCTGGACAGGCTCGGCATCGCCCACAAGACCGTGACCCATCCGGCGGTATTCACCGTCGAGGAGGCGCGCGAACTGCGCGGCGCGGTTCCGGGCGGCCATACCAAGAACCTGTTCCTGCGCGACAAAAAGGGCGCGCTCTACCTCGTCGTGGCCAACGAGGACGCCGTGATCGAGCTGAAATCGCTGCACCGGCTTCTCGGCGCATCCGGGCGGTTCTCGTTCGGCTCCGCCGACCTCCTGCGCGAACTCCTCGGCGTCGAGCCTGGTTCGGTGACGCCGTTTGCCGCGATCAACGACACCGCCGGCCGCGTGACGATCGTGCTCGATGCCGCCATGATGGCGCATCCGGTGCTCAATTTTCACCCCCTGGCCAATACCGGCACCACCACGATTTCCCGTGAAGACCTGCTTAAATTCCTCGAGGCGACCGGGCACCGGCCGCGAATCGAGCCGGTTTCCACGGCCGGACCCTAGGCTAGCCTGATTGCAATTGGGGGGTTTGTTCCCATTTAATCAGGCATAAACACGAATTTCACCCCACGCGGGTCAGGGAAAAGGGCGATCGGGCAAGTCGATGTCAATGCTGCAGCAAACTCCAGCCGCAACGGCGGACGCGGTCGTGAGGGACACGACCACGCAAACTTTCGTCAAGGACGTCATCGAGGAATCGAAGCGCCAGCCGGTCCTGGTCGATTTCTGGGCGCCGTGGTGCGGCCCGTGCAAGCAATTGACCCCCGTGCTGGAAAAGGCCGTCAAAGCCGCCAAGGGTAAGGTCAAGCTCGTCAAGATGAACATCGACGAGCATCCCGCCATCCCCGGCCAGATGGGCATCCAGTCGATCCCGGCGGTCATCGCCTTCGTCAATGGCCAGCCGGCGGACGGTTTCATGGGCGCGCTGCCCGAGAGCCAGGTCACGGCCTTCCTCGAACGGCTTACCAAGGATCGCATCGGCGGCGAGGCCCAGGATCTGCTCAAGGGGGCCGATGCCGCGCTCGCCGAGGGCGACGCCCCCGGTGCCGCGGAGCTTTATGCGCAGGTTCTCGCCGAAGACAGCACCAGCGTGCCGGCGCTGGCCGGCTTGGCGCGTGCATACGTCGCGACCGGCGCGCTCGATCAGGCGCGGCAGACGCTCGGCATGGTGCCGGAAGCCAAGCGCAATGACGCGGCGGTGGCCGCGGCGCATGCCGCGCTCGATATCGCCGAGCAAGCCAAGACGCTCGGTCCGGTGACCGAGCTCGAACAAAAAGTCGCCGCCAATCCGCTCGATCATCAGGCCCGCTTCGATCTCGCTCTGGCGCTCAACGGCGAGGGCCGGCGGCAGGATGCGCTTGACCATCTGATCGCCATCGTCAAGCGCGACCGCAAATGGAACGACGACGGCGCCCGCAAGCAGCTCGTTCAATTTTTTGATGCCTGGGGGCCGACCGACGAAGCCACCGTCGAGGGCCGCAGGCGGTTGTCTTCGATATTATTCGCGTAGCGTTGCGCTGGAGTCCTCATCCCGAGCTGGCCGCGCGGCGGCCGTCGAAGGATCAAGTCGAAGCGCCCGAGGTATCGTCCTTCGAGGCTCGCGCTCGCGCCTTGGGATGAGGGTAATGCGGGTGGAGTGCGACATGCCGATGAACGCCGTCTTCAATGGACCGGACGCGCTTCCCGCGATCATCCCGGTATTTCCACTACCGGGTGCACTGTTGTTGCCGCGCGGACAGATGCCGCTCAACATCTTCGAGCCGCGTTACCTGGCGATGATCGACGACGCGCTGCGCTCCGAGCATCGTGTGATCGGCATGATCCAGCCCGATCCGGCGCATCCGGGACAGGATGAAAACAAGCCGCATCTGTTCCGCGTCGGCTGCGTCGGCCGCCTGACGCAATTCGCCGAGAGCGGCGACGGCCGCTACCTCATCCAGCTCACGGGCATCGCGCGCTTTCGCGTCGAAGAGGAGCTTCCGGTCGCGACGCCCTATCGGCAATGCCGGGTCAGCTATCATCCCTTTGTCGACGATTTCACCGCGCGCAAGGGCGAGGATGAGGTCGACCGCAAGGCGCTGTTGCGGGCGCTTACGGCCTTCCTCAAGGCCAATAATCTTAAGGCCGATTGGGACGGCATCGAGAACGCACCGAACGAGGCCTTGGTGAACGCGCTGGCGATGATGTCGCCCTACGACACCGCCGAGAAACAGGCCATGCTCGAGGCGCCTGATCTGAAAACCCGCGCCGAGATTTTGGTCGCCGTCACCGAGATCGAGCTCGCCAAGAGCAAGACGCCGGGCGAAACACCCCTGCAATAAACGAATGCTATAGTGGCACCAATCAAAGCGGAGCTCAGCATGTCCAGTCCTGCCAGCGAACGGCCCGCCGAAGGCGTCGATCCGAAACTCCTCGAAATCCTGGTCTGTCCGCTGACCAAGTGCCCGCTCGAATACGACGCGGAAAACCAGGAGCTCATTTCGCGCGCCGCCAAGCTCGCCTATCCGATTCGCGACGGCATTCCGATCATGCTGCCCGAAGAAGCGCGCCGGATCGATTAGAACTGCCTGCTGCCGCATCGTCATGCCCGGCCACCCGGCGTGGCTTGTTGGCCGGTCCGAGGACATGCTTGTGCCGGGCATCCATGTCTTACAAGATACGCGCGATAAGCCGTGGATGGCCGCGGCAAGCGCGGCCATGACGAATTGGGAGTTTTACAGTGATCAAGATCTGGGGGCGGAAAACCTCGTCGAACGTGCAGAAGGTGATGTGGGCGATCGGCGAGCTTCAATTGCCGCACGAACGCATCGACGTCGGCGGCCCGTTCGGCAAGAACCGCGAGCCGGCCTATCTGGCAATGAATCCGAATGGTCTGGTGCCGACGCTGGAAGAAGAGGACGGCTTCCTGCTGTGGGAGTCGAACACGATCGTCCGTTATCTCGCCGCCAAATATAAGTCGACGATTCTCGAACCGGCCGATCTGAAAACGCGTGCGCTTGCCCAGAAATGGATGGACTGGCAGCTCTCGGTCGCCGGCCCTGCGATCGGGCCGGTATTTTGGGGGCTGATCCGCACAGCGCCGGAAAAGCGCGATCACGCGGCCATCGAAGCCGGCAAGAAGAATAGCACGGCGGCAATCGAGATGATGGACGCGCAGCTCGCCAAGACCCGCTTTCTCGCCGGCGACGGCTTCTCCTACGGCGATATTCCGGTCGGCATCATGGCCTATCGCTATCGGCAGCTGGTGCCGGACCGGCCGCCGCTGCCGAACTTCGAGCGCTGGTATGCGGCGCTGTCCGAACGCAAGGCGTTCAAGGATCACGTCGCAGCGGTGCCGTTGTCGTAGGCCGTCATTCCGGGGCGCGCGAAGCGCGAGCCCGGAATCCATAGTCGCTGCCGTAGCAGCGTCTGTCAGGCTATCCTGCTCGACCAGTGATTATGGATTCCGGACTTGCCGCTTCGCGGCAATCCGGAATGACGAGATTACTCCGCCGCGGCGCGCGCTCCCGCGGACTGCGCCGACACGATATAATCCATCGCCGCCTGGACGCCGCCCTTCTTGTGCGGGATGCCGGCGAGCGACAGCGCCATCTCGGTCACCGCCAAGACGCCCATCATCCAGCCGTCATTGACGTCGCCGAGGTGGCCGATGCGGAAATATTTCTTGGCGTAGGGGCCGAAGCTCGCGCCATAGGAGATGTTGAACGTATCGAGCGCCAGCGCCCGGAAGGCATCGGCGTCATGGCCGTCCGGCAACAGCACCGCTGTGATGGTCGGCGAATAATATTTCGGCTCGCGGCAGAGGATTTCGAGGCCCCAGGCGCGTACCGCGCGCCGCACCGCTTCGGCGAGCCGATGATGGCGGGCGAACACATTGTCGAGGCCTTCCTCGTGCAGCATCTCGATCGAGACCGCCAGCCCCTGCAGCATCTGCGTCGCCGGAGTGTAGGGAAAAAAGCCGACCTTGTTCATGGTCAGCATGTCGTCCCAGGCGAAGAACGACTTTGGCAGCTTCGCGGTCTTGCTGGCGGCGAGCGCCTTGTCGCTGACCGCATTGAACGACATGCCCGGCGGCAGCATCAGGCCCTTCTGCGCGCCGCCGATGGTGACGTCGACGCCCCACTCGTCATGCCGGTAGTCGGTCGAGGCGAGCGACGAGATGGTGTCGACCATCAGCAGCGCCGGATGGCCGGCGGCATTGATCGCCTTGCGGATCGGCTCGATCGGCGACAGGCAGCCAGTCGCGGTCTCGTTGTGCAAGACGCAGACCGCCTTGATCTCGTGCGCCTTGTCCTTCTTCAGATGCTCCTCGATGGTGGCGGCATCGGCGCCGGTGCGCCAGTCGCCGGGGATGAATTCGGGCTTCAAACCCAGCTTCTGCGCCATGGTCTTCCATTGCGTCGCGAACTGGCCGGTCTCGACCATCAGCACGCGATCGCCGGCCGACAGCGTATTGACCAGCGCCGCTTCCCAGGCGCCAGTGCCGGTCGCGGTGTAGATAATGACCGGATTGGTGGTCTTGAAAACCGTCTTGATGCCGTCGAGGCAGCGCTTGGCGAGCTTGGCGAATTCCGGGCCGCGGTGGTCGATCAGCGGCGTGTCCATCGCGCGGAGCACGCGATCCGGCAGCGGCGTCGGCCCCGGGATTTGCAGGAAATGACGCCCGGCGGCGCGCGAAGCATTCTGCGGCATATTCGGCACTCCATCGGACGGATCAAAGGCCCCGGCGGCGCATGTCCGTGAGCGCGCGCGGCTTGTGGCGTTGAATAGCGAATGCGACATTCGGGTCAAGTCTAATTGACGTAAACTCTATTGCATTGTTATCGCGTCGTTTTTGAGCGTGGAGGAGAACGTGCCAGCACGGCTCATGCCGGGCCTCGAACGCCGGCTGAAGGCGGAAAACGTGGGCGGCGTTCGCTTCGATGCGTTTACGCGTGGCCGCTATTCCACCGACGCATCGCATTATCAGATCATGCCGCTGGGCGTGGTGACGCCGCGGTCCATCGAAGAAGCCGATCGGGCCATCGCGATTTGCCGCGCCGAGGGTGTGCCGGTCACGGCGCGGGGAGGAGGCACCTCGCAGGCCGGTCAGACCGTCAACCAGTCGGTCATCGTCGATTGCTCGCCGCATCTCACCCGCATGATCGAGGTCGATGCCGCAGCGCGGCGCTGCACGGTCGAGCCGGGCATCGTGCTCGATGAGCTCAATCGAAGGCTCAAGCCGTCCGGCCTGTGGTTTCCGGTCGATATCTCGACGGCGTCGCGCGCCACCATCGGCGGCATGGTCGGCAACAATTCCTGCGGCGCGCGTTCGCTGCGCTACGGCAATACGCGCGAAAACGTGCTGTCGATCGACGCCGTGCTGGCCGACGGCACGGCTGCGCATTTCGGTCGTCTCGGCGATCCGGGCGTGAATGTGCCGCAGCCGCTGGTGCGCGATCTCGTCGCCATCGCGGCGCGCGAGGCCGCGGAGATCGAGCGACGCTTTCCCAAAGTGCAGCGTCGTGTCGGCGGCTACAATCTCGACGCGCTGGTTCCCGGCCGCAATGACATCAATCTCGCGCATCTCCTGGTCGGCTCGGAAGGCACGCTGGCGTTCTCGACCAAGATCGAGCTGAAGCTGGCGCCGCTCCTTGGCCGCCGTGCCGTCGGCGCTTGCCACTTCGGCAGCTTCCACGAGGCGATGCTGGCGGCGGCGCACATCGTCGCGCTCGGCCCGATCGCCGTCGAGCTGATCGACCGCACCATGCTTGGTCTCGCCAGAGACATCGCGATGTACAGGCCGATTGTCGACGCATTCCTGCGCGGCGATCCAGAGGCGATCCTGTTCGTCGAATTCGCCGAGGATGACGAGGAAAATATCCGCCGCCTGAAACGCCTCGGCGCGCTCCTGGGCGACCTCGGCATCGCCTGGGACAAGCGCGGCGCCAAATGGGGCGGCGTGGTCGAGGTGCTCGATCCGAAATTGCAGGCCGGCATCGGCGAAGTGCGCACCGCGGGGCTGAACATCATGATGTCGATGAAGGAGGAGGGCAAGCCGATCTCCTTCGTCGAGGACTGCGCCGTGCCGCTCGAGCATCTGCCCGATTACACCGCGCGGCTGACGGAAGTGTTCGAGAAGCACGGCACGCGCGGCACCTGGTATGCCCATGCCGCGGTCGGCTGCCTGCACGTGCGGCCGGTGCTCAACCTGCGCCTCGACAAGGACGTCCGCGCGATGCGCGCCATCGCCGAGGAAGCCTTCGCCATGGTGCGCGATTACAAAGGTTCGCATTCCGGCGAGCACGGCGACGGCATCGTGCGCTCGGAATTCCATGAGTTCATGTTCGGCGCCGAACTGGTGCACGCCTTCGAGGAGGTGAAGGACCGCTTCGATCCGTACGGCCTGTTCAATCCCGGCAAGATCGTGCGCGCGCCGAAATTCGACGACCGCGGCAATTTCCGTTACGGCCCGGAGTATCGCGCCGAGGACATCGCGACCGCACTCGACTGGTCGGCCTATCCGGGCACAGGCGGCGGATTCCAGGGCGCGGTCGAAATGTGCAACAACAACGGCGCCTGCCGCGCGCTCGCCGGCGGCGTGATGTGCCCGAGCTATCGCGTCACGCGCGACGAGCGCGACGTGACCCGCGGCCGCGCCAACACGCTCCGCCTTGCCATCACCGGTCAGCTCGGGCCGGACGCACTCACTTCGGACGACATGGCGGAAACGCTCAAGCTCTGCGTTTCCTGCAAGGCGTGCCGGCGCGAATGTCCGACCGGCGTCGACATGGCGCGAATGAAAATCGAGGTGCTGCGGGCGCGGGCGGAGAAATTCGGCTTGTCGCTGCACGACCGGCTGATCGGCTATCTGCCGCGCTATGCGCCTTATGCGGCGCAACTGCATTGGCTCCTCAATCTGCGCGATGTCGTTCCCGGCGCGGCGAAAGTGTCGGAAGCCATCGCCGGCTTTTCCGCGCGGCGAAGTTTGCCGAAGTGGCGAGCCGATTATTTCGAAGACGTGGATGCCCGGCCCGAAGCCGGGCATGACGGCAATAAAGTCGTGCTCTTCGCCGACACGTTCAATCGCTACTTCGAACGCGAAAATATCGATGCCGCGATTGCTGTGCTCACAGCGGCCGGTTATCGCGTTCATTTCGCTGCGCCGCAAAAGGGCAAACGTCCGCTATGTTGCGGCCGAACCTTCCTTTCCGTCGGAAGGGTCGATGAAGCCAAGAAAGAAGCCCAGCGGACACTTGATGCGCTCGCGCCCTATGCGGAGCGCGGCATCCCCATTCTTGGCCTGGAGCCAAGCTGCCTGTTCAGTTTCCGCGACGAAATCCCGGCCCTCATCAAGAGCGATACGGCACGTCAAGTTGCTGGCGCCGCGCTTTTGTTCGAGGAGTTTTTGGCGCACGAGGCGGCGGCCGGAGAGCTTCAGCTCAATCTCGCTCCCATAAAAGGCCGAGCGCTGCTGCACGGCCATTGCCATCAAAAATCGTTCGACACGATGTCTGCGGTTGGGGCAACGCTGAAACTCGTTCCCGATCTCGCCGTCGAAACCGTCGAGTCGAGCTGCTGCGGCATGGCCGGCGCGTTCGGCTTTCACGCCGATACCATCGAGGTTTCCCGCGCCATGGGCGAGCTGTCGCTGTTGCCGGCGGTGCGCAAGGCGTCCGGCGACGCGCTCATCGTCGCCGACGGCACGTCATGCCGGCATCAGATTCACGACGGCGCCGGACGCGAGGCGATGCATGTGGCGCGCGTCTTGGCGATGGCATTGCCGCAGGCCTGACCGTCAGCGCGCCTCCTCCAGGGCGCTTTCGTGCCAGCGGCGCAGCGCCAGATAATTGATCGCCGACAGCGCATAGAAGATCACGATGCCGGCAAGGGAGAGCAGCAGCAGCGCCGCGAACATGCGCGGGATGTTCAGCCGATAGCCGGATTCGGCGATGCGGTAGGCAAGCCCGGAGCCGGCGCCGGCGGAGCCCGCGGCGATCTCGGCGACCACGGCGCCGATCAGCGACAGCCCGCCGGCGATGCGCAGCCCGCCGAGGATGTAGGGCAGCGCGGCCGGCAGTTTCAAGTTCCACAAAATCTGGCCGCGCGTCGCGCCGTAGAGCGCGAACAGGTCGGCGAGATTGCGGTCGACCGAGTGCAGGCCGAGCGTGGTGTTGGCCAGCACCGGAAAGAACGCGACGATCCACGCGCAAGCCAGCACCGCGAGCGGCTGCGGCAGATAGATCAACAGCAGCGGCGCGATGGCGACGATCGGCGTCACCTGCAGAATCACCGCATAGGGATAGAGCGAATATTCGACGAGCCGCGACTGGTTGAACAGCACGGCCAAGCCGACGCCGCCCACGGCAGCGAGCAAAAAGCCTTCAAACGTCGTGAGCAGCGTGACCAGCAAAGATTGGAACAGCAATGCCCAATCGGAAACCAGCGTGCGAACGATCAGCCACGGGTCAGGCAGGACATAGGGAGGAATGTGTCCGAGCCGCACCACCGCTTCCCAAAGCGCAAGCCCAAGCAGAAGGACGACGATCGGCAGCGCGATGCGGAGCGCGCGGTCGCGACGCTCGCGCGCGGAGCTGGCCGTGTTCATTGGCGCGTCCATGGCGCATCTCCCGCGGCCAAATCCGGTGCGGCCATGGCTTGCGCCAGCGCTTCCGACGTGCGGCGGCAGAACGCGGCGTATTCGGCCGAGGTGCGGAAATTCTGATCGCGCGGGTAGGGCGCGTCGATCGCAAGCTCGGTGAAGACCCGGCCCGGCCGTGCCGCCATCACCACGATGCGGCTGGACAGATAGACCGACTCGAACACCGAATGGGTCACGAACACCACGGTGGCGCGAAGCGCCTGCCACACCTGCAACAGATCGTTGTTGAGCTTGAAGCGGGTGATCTCGTCGAGCGCCGCGAACGGCTCGTCCATCAGGAGCAGCGCCGGCTCAGTCACCAGCGCCCGGGCGATGGAGACCCGCATGCGCATGCCGCCCGACAATTCGCGCGGATAGGCGCGGCCGAATTCCTTCAGCCCGACCCGGTCGAGCGCCGCGACGACGCGCGTCCGCGCCTCATCGGAGCCGACGCCTTTGAGTCTGAGCGGCAGCAGCACGTTGTTGAACACGCTCGCCCACGGCATCAATGTCGGCTCCTGGAACACGAAGCCGATGCGGCTCCCGCCGTCCGCCGAGGCCTGCGGCGAGTGCCATTCGACGGTGCCTTCGCTCGGCTCGGTCAAGCCGGCGATGATGCGCAATGCCGTCGATTTGCCGCATCCGGACGGGCCGAGCAGTGAGACGAATTCGCCTTCGTGCGCCTCGAAATCGAACCCCTTGAGCGCCAGCGTGCCGCTCGGAAATGATTTGCCGACGCCGCGCAGGCTGACGAGTGAGGCGGCGGCGCTCATTGCGCCTTCGGCCGCAGATCGAGTCCGACTTTCTTGTCGACGAATTGCAGCGTGTAGGCCTTGCGGTAATCGACGCTCGGCTTGATGACGCCGACATGCACCATCTCGTCGAAGAAGCTCTTCATGCGCGCGTCGGTCATGGCGCCGATGCCGAGCGTCGCGGCATCGCCGGAATCGACGATGCCGTATTGCTTCATCGCGTTGACCGAATAGGCCAACAGATCGTCGGTCATTTCCGGGTTCTGCTTTTTGATCAGCGCATTCCCCGCGCTGTTGTCGTGATAAAGATAATTGTACCAGCCGATGGTCGAGGCATCGATGAAACGCTGCACCAGGTCCGGCCTCTTGTCGACGAGATCGCGCCGCGTCTCGATCAGGGTCGAATAGCCGGCCAGCCCCTCGTCGGCGAGCAGAAAGATCTTCGGCATGAAGTGCGCGGCCTTCTCGATGGCGAACGGCTCCGACGTCACATAGCCCTGCATCGCGCTTTTCTTGTTCACCAGGAACGGCTGCGGATTGAAGGTGTAGGGCTTCACCTGCGAGTCCTTGAAGCCGTAGGTGGCCTTGAGCCATTGGAAATAGGTGGCCACGCCTTCCGGCGATATGAACAGCGTCAGGTTCTTCAGATCCTGCAGCCTGTCGACGCCCTGATCGGGATGCGCGATCAGCACCTGCGGGTCCTTCTGGAAGTAAGCGGCGACTTCGACGGTCGGGATATTCTGCGTGACGGCGTCGAAGCCTTGCAGATTGTTGGCGGAGAGGAAGAAGTCGATCTTGCCGACCGGGAGGAGAATGCGGTTGTTCACGTTCGGCCCGCCCTGGCGGATGGCGACGTCGAGGCCGTATTTGCGGTAGGTGCCGTCGGCCAGCGCCTGGTAGAAGCCGCCGTGCTCGGCCTCCGCCACCCAGTTGGTGCCGAAGGTCACCTTGTCGAGCGCCTGGGCCGCGGCCGGGCCGGCCAAGGCGCTTGCTCCCAGGGCGGCAATCATTAACCCGGCGCGAAACACTATCTTCAACGACATCGGTTGCCCCTTCGGCTTGGCGACGCGAGAATAGAGCATGGGACGATTGGCGAGTGAACCGTGATGACGCTGCCCAGACGCGACTGGATGGAAATGAACTGGCAGGACATCGCCGGCGGCGACACCGCGCGCTGGATCGCGGTACTGCCGCTCGCCGCGGTCGAGCAGCACGGGCCGCATCTGCCGCTCGGCGTCGATACCTACATCGCCGAGGCCTATCTGGCGCGCGTGCGCGATCTGTTGCCCGACGAGCTGCCGGTGACGTTCCTGCCGGTGCAGCGCATCGGTGTCTCCGCCGAGCATCTGGCGTTTCCCGGCACGCTGACCGTGTCGGCAACGACCGCGATCGCGGCCTGGACCGAGCTTGGCGACAGCCTGCATCGCGCCGGCCTGCGCAAGCTCGTCCTCGTCACCAGTCACGGCGGCAATGTCGCGGCGATGGAAACCGTGGCGCGCGATCTGCGCACCCGGCTTGCCATGCTCGCGGTCACCGTCGGCTGGCATCGTTTCGGCTATCCCGACGGCGCATTTTCCGCCGAGGAGAAGAAGCACGGCATCCATGGCGGCGACATCGAGACCTCGCTGATGCTGGCGGCGAAACCCGACATGGTGCGCATGGATCAGGCGCCGAAAGCGACGCCGGACACCGTGGCGATGGCGGCCGAGTTCAAATGGCTCGGCGCCTACCGGCCGGCGGGCTTTGCCTGGATGACGCAGGATCTGCATCCAAGCGGCGCGGCCGGCGACGCCACGCGGGCGACGGCGGCCAAGGGCGACGCGGCGCTGGCGCACGGCGCGCACGCCTTCGTCGAGCTCCTGCGCGAGATCGACCGCTTCGATCTGGCACGCCTGCGCGACGGGCCGCTCGATTAACAATTTTCCTCCCCCACGAAAGTGGGGGAGGGGGACCGCGCGTTTGCGCGGTGGAAGGGGCGCGGGCCTCGACGCTCTTTCTGCAATGACAACGAAGCGTCGAGTCAGAGGCCCCCTCCACCATGCTTCGCATGGTCCCCCTCCCCCGCTTCGCGGGGGCGGATAAGCAATCCCGTTCTCGCGGCGCGTCTGAGCGTCCGAGGTTTGCTGCAAGGTTTTACGAGCGACCTCCCCGAAGGGAGGCATGCAGCGCCGGGAGGCGCCAAAGTCGTGGCCGCGCCACGCGGGCGAATGTTGCCACTCGCTCGCGCTTCGGGCGCGGCGCGCGCCACAGGACAATCCGCTTGCGCGAACCGCCTGCTTCGGGCGCGCTGCGCCTCCCGGCGCTCCACCGCGGTTTTTCTTCGCCCCGGCGGCCGGCCCGCCTCGGCTCAAAAACCGCACTCGCTCCACCGTCCGCTCATCTCCGCGGCGGCGTCCTTCCGAGCGAGATTTTGATTCGCGGTCTATGTAACCGTATTGAGGACAGTTGTCAAGTCCAGTGTCGCCATAAGAGCGACAGTTGGTGGAGGCGGGTTTTTAAACCCAACCTACCCCCGCAACGGCGCGAGATTCACCGGGCCATCGAATAAGCCGACGATCAGCTTCAGCGCGTCCGCAGCGCGCGCCTCGCTCCAGCCGCCGTGTTTGGCGTTGAGCCGGAATTTATCCTCGATGTCTTTGCGCGTGAGGGGTTCCTGGGCGCCGCCGCGCATATAGGGCTGGCGCTCTTCGACCACCGTGCCGTCGCGCAGCGTGGCGCGGATGTGGCCGGTGAAATTCTTCGGATAGGGATTTTGCGGGTCGATCGCGTAGCGGACCTTGGCGGCGAGCGCGAGCACCGCCGGATCGCGCACCGCGGCGTCGGTGAAATCGCTCAAGCCGACATTGCCGCGCACGAAGCCCGCGGCGATGCAATAAGGCGTGGAGAATTTGCCGGCATAACCGTTGGCGGGATGCTGCTTCGCCGCCAGCGGCTCCCACAGCCGGTGCACGGTGCCTTCGCCAACCTCGCAGACCATTTCGGCGACGTCGTCGGCTTTGATGCGCGCGCCGAGGCGGCGCGCGCAGTCGATGTAGGGATGCGTCATGGTTCCGCACGGATAAGGCTTGAACGCCAGCGTCTCCGTCACCCAGCGCGTCCCGAAATCGCCGATCAGCGCGTCGTAGTCGCCTGCGGTGGTGCGCGCGAAGCCGTGAAAGAAACCATGCACGCCTTCGAACACAGTGCGCGGCCCGGAAAAGCCGGCGCGGCCGAGCAGCGCCGCGCGCATGCCCGACTGCGCCGCCCAGCCGGCATGCAGCCGCTTGGTCCAGGCGCCCTCGGCCAGATATTCGATGATGCCGCCGGCCATCGAGGCGACGGTGCCGAGGGCGTCGACCATCTGCCGGGCGTCGAGTTTGAGCGCCGCGCCGACGCTGGCCGCGGCGCCCATGGCGCCGAACACGGCGGTGGGATGAAAGCCGGCTTTGTGGGTCAGCGTCGGCGCCACCAGGCTCAGCCGGCACATGGTCTCGACGCCGACGGCGATGCCGAGCAGCATGGCGCGGCCGTCGAGCTTTTGCCGCTCGCAGACGGCGAGCACCGCGGGCACGATCACCGCGCCGGCATGGACCGGGCCGCCCTCGAAAGTGTCGTCGAAATCCTCACCATGGATCGCCGTGCCGTTAACGAGCGCGGCGGCGGCGGCGGAAAACGTGCCGGCGTGACCGATCGCCGTGCACGGCCCGTCGTCGTCGCAGCCGGCGAGCGTGATTTTTACGTAATCCTCGTTGCGGGCGGTGACGGCGAGACCGATTACGTCGATCAAAAGCTCGGTGCATTTCTCCCGCACGGCCGCGGGCAGCCGCGCGGCATCGAGCGCGCAGATCTTTTGCGCCAGATGCTCGGCTACAGAGACTTTCGGCAACGTGTCGGAAACCATGGTCACGTCTCGCTGGCGATCGAAGGCGGGGAATGGCATGTCACCGGAAATCGTTGTCCCGTCAAGCGCTTGTTGGACCGGCGCAATTCCGGCCAGCGGCCGCGAACGCAACGCCGCGCCGCCGGGTCAGAACCTTGTCCGCGACGGCGGCGACTAATCGGCGACGGCCGGTTTGCGCCGCCGTCATTGAATCGCTCATGGGTGTCATCCGTGTCCCGCGCCATCCCCGTTTTTACCGCCGCCTGCCTGCTCGCTCTGTTCGCCGCGCCTGCCGCAAGGGCCGACACCAGCCCCAATGCCGACATCTGCGCATCGACCGACGACAGCGCTTATTCGCCGGAGCAGCGTATCGCCGCCTGCAGCGCGCTGATCGACGCGTTGAAAGACCAGCCGCAGGCGCAGGCCGCCGCGCTGGTCAATCGCGGGGCGACGTACTGGTATATCGACAAGACCGATGCGGCGCTCGCCGATCTCAATCGCGCCATCGCGCTCGATCCTCAGAACGCGCGCGGCTTCCGCGAGCGCTCGAACCTGTTCCGCGACCGCGGCGACCTCGACAAGGCGCTGGCCGACGCCAATGCGGCGGTGCGGCTCGACCCCAACAATGCGCAAGGCTTCGACTATCGCGCCAACGTCTTCAACAACAACGGCCAATACGACCGCGCCATCGCCGACTACAACGAAGCGCTGCGGCTCAAGCCCAACGACGCGCAGACCTACATGGACCGCGGCGTCGCCTATTATTTCAGGCAGGACTATCAGGACGCGATCAAGGATTACGACCGGGCGATCAAGCTCGATCCGAAGAAATCGCGCGCCTTTACCAACCGCGGCGCCGCCTACAAGAAGCTCGGCCGCACCGAGCAGGCCATTGCCGACGAGAGCGAGGCGATCAAGCTCGATCCGCTCGAGCCGGAATATTTCGATAATCGCGGCCTCAGCTACGAGGAAAACGGCGACTACGATCGCGCCATCGTCGACTTCAACGAAGCCATCCGGCTCAAGCCGCAGGCGAATTTCGTCACCAACCGCGGCGATGCTTATAATCACAAGGGTGACTACGACCGCGCCATCGCCGAATACGACCGCGCCATCGCGCTCAACCCGGGCTTCTATCTGGCCTACAACAATCGCGGCGCCGCCTATGACGAGAAGGGCGATCTCGACCACGCCATCGCCGACTACGAACAGGCGCTGCGCATCAATCCGAAATTCGACAAGGCCGCCGAGAACCTCGCCGACGCGCGCGAAGAGCGCGACCGGCGCGGCGCGGCGACATCCGACAATCTGCTGCCGACTTTCGACTGCCGCAGCGCGCGCCGCGCGGTGGAAAAGGCGATCTGCTCCGACCCCGATCTCGCCCGGCTCGATCGCGAGATCGACGCCGCCTACAAGGCGGCGCTGGCCAAGCGCAACGGCAGGGCGACCACGCAGCTCCGCCAAGAGCAGCGCGCCTTTCTCATCCAGCGCAACCGGTCATTCGGCAGCCCGGCCTATAATCTCAAGCGCGAGATGGAATTGCGGCTGGCCGCGCTGCGCGGCATGAGCGCGAAGGCGTCGCCGTAGCGGCAAACTTCTTGGATCCGGTTCCGCTCATTCCCGCGCAAGCGGGAATCCAGTTGCTGCGTCCCCGCTTTCGCGGGGACGAGCGGTGGCAGGGCCCTAGACCATGATCCGATCAGGTTGAATCGGATCACGGTCCAGGATTATTCGGTGGAGCATGATCTTTTCGAAAAACCGGTATCCACTTTTCCGGATCGTGCTCTAGTACTTGGCGCTGATCGGCAATTCCTCGGCTGGGAACAGCGAGATCACGGTGTGGCCCTTGTTGGTGACCACGATCTCTTCCTCGATGCGCGCCGCGGAGTAGCCGTCGGTCGCCGGGCAGTAGGTCTCCAGCGCGAACACCATGCCTTCCTTGATCACGGTCGGGTGGTCCATCGACACGACGCGCGAGATGATCGGCCGCTCGTGGAGGTTGAGCCCGAGGCCGTGGCCGAATTGCAGGCCGAACGCCGACAATTCGTCGGGGAAGCCGAATTCCTGCGCCTTCGGCCAAACCGAGCACACCTCGGCGGTGGTGACGCCGGGCTTGATCAGGTCGATCGCCATGTCGAGCCATTCGCGGCACTTCTTGTAGGCGTCGTGCTGCGACGGCGTGGCGCGGGTGACGTTGAAGGTGCGGTAGTAGCAGGTGCGGTAGCCCATGAAGCTCTGCAGGATGTCGAAGAACACCTGGTCGCCGGGCCGCACCATGCGGTCGGTGAAATTGTGCGGATGCGGATTGCAGCGCTCGCCGGAAATGGCGTTGATCGCCTCGACGTCGTCGCTGCCGTGGTAATAGAGGAACTTGTTGACCTCGCCGACGATCTCATTTTCGCGCACGCCGGGGCGGAGCTTCTGGTCGATCAGATCGTAGGCGCCGTCGACCATCGCAGCGGCGCGGTTCAAAAGCGCGATCTCGTCGGCCGATTTGACCTCGCGCGCCTCCAGCATCACCTGCTGGCCGTCCTTGACTTTGATTCCGGCCTTTTCCAGTTCGAACATCATCGGCGGCTCGATGATATCGACGCCGACCGGCATCTTATGCACGCCGGCGGCTTTGAGGATTGAGGCCATTTCCTCGGCGTGGTGCTTCATCAGGCCGAAGGCGGGATCCACGGTGCCGCGGAGGCCGACGAGCCCGGCCCGGCAGTTCTCCGGTTTGAGCCACGGCGAATAAAGCTTGTGATGCACGGCGGCGGAGCCGAAGTCCCACAAAATGGGGTCGCCGCCGCGGGTGAGCAGCGCCCAACGCGAAAGCTTGTCGCGGGCCCATTCGCCAATTTTGGTCGAGGTGACATAGCGGATGTTGTTGTCGTCGAAGAGAAGGAGCGCGCCGAGGTCGGACGCTTCGAGCGCCGCCTGCGCCCGGCCGAGCCGGTAGCGATGCAGCCGCCGGTAATCGACGCGCTCCTCGAAATCGACCCCCATGGTGCCGAGCACCGGCAGATGGCGGCCCCAATTGTAGCGCGGATTGATGTCCTCGGCGGTGATCTTGATCGGGTCGCGCTTGCTGATGTCGTCCATGGCGTACTCCTTGGCGTTTATCCGTCATCCTGAGGCGTGGGCGAAGCGAGCCTCGAAGGATGAGCGGGCACGGCGATTGTCGTCTGCATTGTAACCTAATCTGCGCGGTTGTTTATACGGGGACCCGGGCCGTCGCCCTTCGAGGCGAGCGGCTTTGCCGCTCGCACCTCGGGTGACGGAAAGGGCTACGGCATCGGCACTTCGCCGACGTCTTTCGGCACCTTGTAGCCCTTCTGGACTGCCGGGCGCTTGGCGATGGCGACATACCAGCGCTTGACGTTGGGATACTGGTTCAGATCGACCGTCTGCCACTCATAGCGCGAC
>DATJBH010000040.1:0-9168 GCA_035515455.1 Xanthobacteraceae bacterium | reverse complement strand
TGCGGATACGGTTCGCCGCGCAGCGTGAAATGCCACCATTCCTTGAAGTAGCCGCGAAAACCGCGTCGGCCCATGGCGGCGGCGAGCAGCATGCGGTTGGCGTGTTGCTGCGGGCTGACGCTCGGCGAGGCTACCCATGATTTTGGGTCCAAGAAATCGAAATGCGTGCCCATATCGAGCTCGGTTCCGTCGGTCTTGGCCAGCGTCAGGTCCATGGTCGAGCCGCGCGAATGGCCGGAATGGGTGGCGATATAGCCGTCGCGAAACAGCGTGCGCTTGTCGACGTCCGGATAGAACTCGGCTTTCATTGTCTGATCGTTGATGTCGCGCGCCCAGTGCACGAAGTTCATTACCGCGCGCACCGGGCGGTAGCAGTCGAACACTTTGACGACGAGGCCGCGCGGCGCGACGTCGCGGGCGACCGCGGCAAGCGCCGCGGCGGCCTGCCGCGTGAGCAGACAGTGCGGCGCCAGATAGCCGGCGACCGGCCGGCCGGTAAAATTGTGCGATCCGGCATAACGTATCTCGACGATCAGCCCCGGCACGACGGTTGCGGCATCGACGAAATCGGCGGGACGCTGCGTTTCCTGCGCCAGCGCCGTGCGGACCGCGGCGCCGACGATGACAAACGCCACGGCGAGCGACCAGCGCATCGCATTTACTGCGGACATGCCGACACCCAATGTCCTTCGACCGTATTTTTCGTGTCGACCCGCGGCATGCCGGGCATTTCCGCCTTGGTGTGCACCGTCCCGGTATAGTGATGCGGGCCGTCGAAGTTGAATTCGCCGCTCAGGTCCATGTTGAGCTGGCCCTTGCAGACCAGATGCCAGGTCAGCAGCGGTCCCTTCAAGCTCCGTTCCATCGGCGCGCAATCCGAGTTGATGGTGGTCGCGACCGGGGAGAACGTCGCCGCGAGATCGCCGGTTTGATCGGCGGTCAGGCATTTCGAAGACACGTGCGGGGGACTAGGCGCGCCGCCGTTTTCGACCCGGTCGACGATCGTCCATAGTCCGGGCTCGATGCCGTCGGCGAAGGCTGCGGAGCCCGCCATGGCGCAAACGGCCAGCACAACGATCCCAACGCAACGGCAAGCCACAGGCATTCTCCCCGGATTGGCCGGCCAAGCCGACCTTTTCGGTCGCCCGCACCGCGCCGTTAACCAACCGCTAACCATAGACCCGGCACATTTTGCCTGGGAGGCCTAACCGTTTCCACTGCACTCTTCTAACGCTCCTCGGGGGGCAGCCTTGGATTCGAGCGCCGCTCCACTTCTTCATCTCGGTGGCCCGCCGGCCGCCGCGCACAGCTTTGAATCGCACGACCGCAGACGGGGCCGATCGAACGGCATGACCGACGCAAGCACAGCGCAGGGCGGAGAGACGGCGCTGTCGCGGCTCGCCGACTTCGGCACCATGCTCCGGCGCAGCGACATCGCGCTCGCGGTCGGCATGATGGCGATCCTCGTCATCCTGATCCTGCCGCTGCCGCCGGTCCTGCTCGATTTCTCGCTGGCGATCTCGATCACCTTTTCGGTGCTCATCCTGATGACGTCGCTGTTCATCCATGCGCCGCTCGAATTCTCTTCCTTTCCGACCGTGCTCTTGATCTCGACCATGCTGCGGCTGGCGCTCAATCTCGCCTCGACGCGGCTTATTCTCGCCCACGGCCACGAAGGCAGCGCCGCCGCCGGCCACGTCATCCAGGCGTTCGGCAATTTCGTCATGGGCGGCAATTTCGTCATCGGCATCATCGTGTTCACGATCCTGGTGATCGTGAACTTCGTGGTCATCACCAAGGGTTCCGGACGCATCGCCGAAGTGGCGGCGCGCTTTCAACTCGATTCGATGCCCGGCAAGCAGATGGCGATCGACGCCGATCTCAATGCCGGGCTAATCGAGGAGAAGGAGGCGCGGCGGCGGCGCAAGGTGCTGGAAGACGAATCCGGCTTCTTCGGCGCCATGGACGGCGCCTCGAAATTCGTCCGTGGCGACGCCATCGCCGGTCTCCTCGTCGTGATGATCAACGTCATCGGCGGCATGATCATCGGTATCGTGCAGCAAGGCCTGAGCTTTACCGACGCCGCCCATGACTACACCCTGCTGACCGTCGGCGATGGCCTCGTCACGCAAATTCCAGCGCTGATCGTGTCGACCGCGGCCGGTCTCCTCGTCTCCAAGGCCGGCGTATCCGGCGCCGCCGACAAGGCATTGCTGAGCCAATTCTCCAGCTATCCGAAGGCGCTCGGCATGTCGGCCGCCGTCATGCTGGTGATGGCCATCCTGCCGGGCATCCCGATGATCCCGTTTCTCGCGCTCGGCGGCGGCACCGGGGCGCTCGCCTACGTCATCGACCGCCGCGCCAAGCAGGCCGTCGCCGCCGAGGAAAAGAAGGTGGAAATCGCCAAGACGGCGCCTACCGAAGAGCCGATCGCCGCCGCGCTCAAGATGGACGATCTCAAGATCGAGCTCGGCTATGCGCTCTTGCCGATGGTCAACGGCCCCGACGGCTCCGACCGGCTGACCGAGCAGATCAAGGCGCTGCGCCGCTCGCTGGCGACCGAAATGGGCTTCGTGATGCCCGCGGTGCGCATCCTCGACAACGTGCAGCTCGACGCCAATTCCTATGTGATCAAGATCAAGGAGGTCGAGGCCGGCACCGGCAAAGTTTGGCACGGCCAGTACATGGTCATGGATCCGTCGGGCAATCAGGTCACGCTGCCCGGCACCCACACCACCGAGCCGACATTCGGCCTGCCGGCGACCTGGATCGACGCGTCGCTGAAAGAGGAGGCCTCGGTCCGGGGCTACACCGTCGTCGACGCGGCGACGGTGCTTGCGACCCACCTCACCGAGCTGATCAAGGCCAATATGGCCGAGCTGTTGTCCTATGGCGAAGTGCAGAAATTGATCAAGGAGCTGCCGAAGGAACAGAGCGAACTGATCAAGGACATCGTGCCGGCGCAGATCACCATTTCCGGCATCCAGCGCGTGCTGCAGATCCTGCTCGCCGAGCGGGTCTCGATCCGCGACCTGTCGACCATCCTCGAAGGCATCGCCGACGGCCTGCCCTCGACTCGCAACGCCACGATGCTTGCCGAGCACGTGCGCGCGCGGCTCGCCCGCCAGCTCTGCGCGCAGCACGTCACCGCGGCCGGCACGTTGCCGATCATCGCGCTGACCGCCAAATGGGAGCAGGCCTTTGCCGAATCGATCGTCGGTCAGGCCGACGATCGCAGCCTCGCCATGCAGCCGTCGAAGCTGACCGAATTCATCAACCTGGTGCGCGAGAAATTCGAGCAGGCGGCGAAGGACGGCGAAGCACCGGTGCTGGTCACCTCCCCGGGCATCCGGCCCTTCGTGCGCGGCATCGTCGAGCGCTTCCGCGCGCAGACTGCAGTGCTGGCGCAGTCGGAAATCCACCCGCGGGTGCGGCTAAAGACCGTGGGGAGTATTTGATCCGCACGGCATGCCTTGCGGATACCCACGAAGCACCGGGGCGGGCACAAGGCCCGCCCCTATGCGACGCAGGCGACGTTACGGCGCGACCGACAGGCCTTTGACGTGATGCTTCTCGATCAGCCGCGCCACCAGTCCTGACTTCTTCGCGTCCTCGACGAATTCGCGCAGGAAGGCGGCGCCGGCATTGTTCGCTTTTGCGGTGCCGATCGCCTGCTGCACGGTCATGAAATTGCCCGGCAGGATTTTCGAGCCGGGGAGCTTGGCCACATCCGTCAGCAATTGCGGCTTGAGCGACGCGTAGGCCTCGAGCTTTTCAGCGACGAATTGATTGAAGGGACCGTCGGCGCTGTCGGAGAGGACGAGCTTGGCGTTTTTGATATTGCGCTCCAGCCACAGGCAGTAGGCCGCGCCGCGCCGGGTCGTAATGCGAATGCCGGGCCGATCGACTTCGGCGATGCTGGAGATCGGCGAGCCCGGCGGCACCAGATAGGTCGCTTCGATTTCGCAATAAGCGGCGGTGAAGGCGATCTTCTCCGCGCGCTGCGGCTCGGCGCCAATGAGCCCGATGTCCCAGACATTGGTGCCGGCGGCATCGGCCAGATGCGAAGGCCGCTCGTATTTGACGTAAGCCACCGGCACGCCGAGCCGCCGCGCGATTTCGGCGGCCATATCGGGTGCAACCCCCTGCGGATCCCCCGAGGCAGACTTTCCGGTGACCAGCAGGAAATTGCTCATATTGATTGCAGCGCGCAGTACGCCCGTTGGGGCAAGTTCGGATGTGACTTGGGAAGTGATCTGGCTCACGTTCTGACCTTTTGTGAAAAACACATGCCGTAGCAGTGATTTAGTGGAACTCGCTCATAGGGATTATTCCCTAGGACAGGAACCAAGGGGTCCCCTCAATCGTTATCACGCGTCTTCAAGGTTCGGTGAAGGCGTATTTTTGTGACCGCTGTCACCGCTTAGGTGAGGTGACAGAGCGAAACCTAAACCCCGGCTGCCGCGACTAATGGCTAGAAGCGGGAGGGTGTCATGAACCATTCGATGTATAGCGCCGACCGCGCCACTCATTTGAAGATCGTGGTCATTGGTCTGTTGTGCGCGACCGTGGTCGCGGCCGTCGGCATTTTCGCCAATGTCAGCAGCGGCGTGAACCTCGGTACCGAGGTTCTGGTCAAGGCTGGCCAACCGACCGTGCTGAGCGGCCATCTGCCGACCATCCGGTAATTTTTTACGTCTTCGGCGGCGGCGCCGCGGGAACCGATTCGACCATCTTGCCGGTAAACAGGATCGGCCCGGTCGGCACGCCATTTGGCGCGCCGCCGGCGGGTTCAAGCGAGACGGCGTAGCGGGCGTTGCTCATCGCCGCGGTATCGAAATCCGTCGGCAGCGGCCGGGTCGTAAATTCCTGAGCACCAACCAGCCCGAGCGAGCGCGGCTTCGAATCCTTTCCAATCAGCCATAATTCGTAGCTGCGGCCGGCGTCCGCGGTCGCCGTCATTGTGCGGACCGTCATGATGCGGTGCTGCGGATCGATGGTGAGCAAAAACGCCGGCGCGGTCGGCTCCTGCTGCAGCACCGCAACCAGGCGTGAGCCGGGCGGCGCCGCGACGGGGGCCGATCGAGAAATCCGGCCGGCAGGAAGCAGCCCCGGCGCCAGTTGGCCGACGGCGATGTACACCGCGAGCACGGCCGCGATCGCGCTCATCGCCACGGTCAACCCGCGCCAGCGCCGTGTTTGCCGCGCGAAGTCGACAATCTCGGCGCTGCGGTCGGTTCTCGGCGCCGCCGGCGTCTGCGGTGGGGGCGCCGCATCCTGCGGCGATTCCGGAGATAATAAACTCGAAGCGAGTGCTGCAACCGCCGACGTGTCTTCCAGATCCTGTTCTTCGGAATCCTCCGTCGGCGGAGCCGCCGCATCGATCCTCGGCTCGGCAAGCAGATCCGGCACGGTTTCTGTCGGCTGCTCCGGGGCGGCCTCCGGCGGCGTCACCTCCGCACTGGGCTCGAGCTTGGGCTCGGCCTCCGGCATTGCCTCCGCCGCCGCTTCCGGCGCGGTCTGCGGCGCGGCTTCCTCGATCAGCGGTAACGGAGTGTCCTCGGCCGGCTGCGCCATGGCTTCCGCTTCCGCGGCAATCCGCCGTTCGGCGCCGTCGATCTCGGTTTTGATCCGGTCCCAAACGTCCGGCGGCGGTTCGACCGCCTCCACCATGACATTGAGCTCGCCCAGCCGGCGCTCCCACACCCGTACGATCTCGGCAAAGCCCGGATCGATCACGAGCAACGCTTCCACCTGATCGCGCTCGTCGGCGGAGAGCGTTCCCAAGACGTATTCGGCGGCGAGAGCATCCCTGTCGTCGTCGTACATCGCTACCTCAAGGCTTTACTGCAAACGCACACGATGCGGACGGAAACCGGCAACCGCGTGGCGTGATCGAGGGTCCGGATCTTGCCAGTCTTTTTGCGCATGATGTTGTCCCAAACCGGTATCCGCTGTTCGGCATTATGCGCGGTCTCCCATACACTCGCGAATTTCGAGGAGACTGCGGCGCAGCCAAGTTTTGATCGTGTTCACGGGAATATCGAGTTTTTGCGCCAGCTGATCGCGGCTCCAACCGCTGTAATAGGCCAACAGCACGATGCGCTGCTTTTCCGGGTCGAGCCTGCCAAGGCAGGTCAGAAGCCGCCTCAGCTCCTCAGTCATCTCGCGACGGGCGAGCGGTGACGGCGCATCGGAGGCCGTCTCCATCGCTTCCGGCTCCTCCTCGATCGAAACGTCGCCGCGTTTGCGCACGATGTCGATGGCGCGATTACGCGCGATCGCCACCATCCAGGTGATCGGGCTTGCCAGCATGGGATCGAACCGGTCGGCCATCTTCCAAACCTTGAGATAGGTCTCCTGCATGACCTCTTCGGCCAATGCCGGCCTGCCCAAGATACGGAGGAGGACGCCATAGAGTTTCGCGCGGGTTTCGATGTAGAGGCGCTCGAATGCCGCCTCGTCGCCTCTGGCGACGGCGCCGAGCAGCCAGACCAGTTCCGTCTGCACCAACATTACAGCCTCTCGCCCCCAACAAGGCCCCGGTGGCCAGCATTTTTGAACATGATCTGTTCCGAAAGCCGGTGTCCACTTTTCGGGATCATGCCCTATAGGAGCCCCGCCCCGGCGGGATTATCGCCGCGGAGTGTGGTCCTCGTCGAGAGCGAATGCGGGGTGGCGGCCGAGACAAATCCCCGCTCATCGCCGAAAACGCGGAATGCCGAAGGCTCGGCCGGGCCGCAAGGCCGGGCGCGACTTCGGCAAGGATCGGATGGGCCGGAGAGTTTCGGTTAGGCCGGAGCGATGCCGCGGGCGCGCATCAGCGCGATACCGTCAAGCTCGATCTGCTCGGCGGCATTCTCCGCCTCGCGCTCGCGCATCTGGTCGCGTTCGTCGAGCAATTCGACCTTCTTGAGGTCGTCAAAGGCCTCGCCGAGAGCCCCCTTGGCGTCTTCGAGCTGCACGCGCAGTTCGCCCGCGGAGCGCTTGAGATTCTCGCGCCGCGCAATCGCCGCCTTGGCATAGGTCGGATAGGCAAAATGGCCCGGATCGTGGATGCCGGCGCGATCCTGCTCGGCGCGGATCTCACGCTCGAGATCGCCGGCCATGCGGTCGAATTCGGCGATCATGGTCTCGATCTGAGCGACCTTGCGCCGCTTCTCGTCGACCTGGAATTTCTTCAGGCGAATAAGCGTCTCTCGGGACTTCATCGACTACTACTCCCCCGAAGCCATTTCCGGAAAACTTTGACCGTAAAGCGCGCGCGAAACCCCCTCGCACAGTGCTCCGGTCGACAGATTGTGGCACGGATAACGTTAGCGTTCGGTTTCCGCCGTCGCCACAATCTGCGCCAAACGGCTGTAACCTTCCGCCAAGCTGGTTGCTTCTTCCTTACCTTGCCGCAAAAAGTCCTCGAGCGGCTTGTGCAAGCGGATGGCCTCGTCGACGTCGGGGCTCGAGCCGGCCCGATAGGCCCCGAGCCGGATGAGTTCCTCCATATCGGCATAGGTCGCCATGACTTGCCGGGCTCGGGTCAAAGCCGGCAGATAGGCGGGATCGGCCGATTTCGGCATGGTGCGCGATACCGATTTGAGGACATTGATCGCGGGGTAGCGGCCGCGCTCGGCGATAGCGCGTTCCATCACGATATGGCCGTCGAGGATGCCGCGCACGGCATCGGCGATCGGCTCGTTATGGTCGTCGCCGTCCACCAGCACGGTGAAAATGCCGGTGATCGTGCCCTGCTCGGTGCCGGGCCCCGCGCGCTCCAGGAGCCGCGGCAGTTCGGTGAACACGGTCGGCGTATAGCCCTTGGCCGTTGGCGGCTCGCCGGCGGAGAGGCCGATCTCGCGTTGCGCCATGGCAAAGCGCGTCACCGAGTCCATCAGCACCAGCACGTCCTTGCCCTCGTCGCGGAAATATTCGGCGATGGCGAGCGTCTCGTGGGCGGCCTGGCGGCGCATCAGCGCCGGCTCGTCGGAGGTCGAGACCACGACCACCGAACGGGCGAGGCCCGCCTCGCCGAGGTCGTCCTGCAAAAACTCCTGCACCTCGCGGCCGCGTTCGCCGATGAGCCCGATGATGGTGACGTCGGCCGACACGTTGCGCGCCAGCATCGACAGCAGCACCGATTTGCCGACGCCGGAGCCGGAGAAAATGCCCATGCGCTGGCCGCGGCAGCAGGTGACGAAGGTATTGAGCGCCCGCACGCCGAGATCGAGGGGCGAGCCGACCCGGCGCCGCGCATGCGCCAAGGGCGGGGTGTTGCGGAACGGATAAGGCGAAGGCCCGAGCAAGAGCGCGCCCTTGCCGTCGATCGGCTCGCCGAGCGCATTGACGACCCGGCCGAGCCAGCCGGCCGACGGCCGCACCGCGCCGGCGACCGCGGTGACCAAGGCGCGGCAGCCGCGGCGCACGCCTTCAAGCGGGGCGAACGGCATTAAGAGCGCATTGGTGCCGGAAAAGCCGACCACCTCGCAGGGGATGTTCTTGGCCGGCGTCTCGATGACCACCCGTGCCCCGACCGACATCGCATGCAGAGGGCCCGCGGCCTCGACCATGAGCCCGCGCACCCCGACCACCCGGCCATAGATCTCGATTCCGTCGAGCTCATTGATCTGTTCGGCGAGCGCCTTCACGGCCGGCCTCCCGGGCGCCCGTGCGCGCGCGGCCGGGCACGATCAGGCCATCTCCGCAAAAGAATGGTTACTTTGCGGAGCCTCTTCTTAATCGCTTGTTTACCCGGGCCGTTAATCATTGCGCAGTCGTCCTTAGGGCCAAGGAAACCTAAATGGCACTCACCCTCCAGGACGGAGGGCTTGAGTCGTTTGAATCGGTTAGCGCCAGAACTTAATCCAGGACATGAACGAAAACGTGGCTAAAAAACCACTTCCCTGCAACATCTTAAGGCGATTCGGCCGAATTTGCCTATTGTATGCTTGCGTACTGGAATCAGGTTTTGTTAACCATAGCGCCGTTAGTGTCCCGAATCAGTTGTGCAAGGCGTTTTCCCGCAGGCCGCCGCAGCGGCGTGCCGACCTTGAGCCCGCGCGGCGAAGAAGGGGCATTGCATGCGCGTATTGCTGATTGAAGACGATAGCGCCACCGCGCAATCGATCGAGCTGATGCTCAAATCCGAGAGCTTCAACGTCTACACCACCGATCTCG
>DATJBH010000039.1:0-27602 GCA_035515455.1 Xanthobacteraceae bacterium | reverse complement strand
TCCTCCATGTCGGCATAGGTCGCCATCACCTGCTTGGCGCGGTTGATGGCCGGCAGGTGGGCCGGGTCGGCCGCCCGTGGCATGGTGCGGGAGATCGATTTGAGGACATTGATTGCCGGATAGCGCCCGCGCTCGGCGATGGCGCGCTCCATGACGATATGGCCGTCGAGGATGCCGCGCACAGCATCCGCGACCGGCTCGTAGTGGTCATCGCCGTCGACCAGCACGCTGAAAATACCGGTGATGGTGCCTTGGTCGGTACCGGGCCCGGCGCGCTCCAGAAGACGCGGCAGTTCGGTGAACACGGTCGGGGTGTAGCCCTTGGCGGTCGGCGGCTCGCCGGCCGATAGCCCGATCTCGCGCTGCGCCATGGCGAAACGGGTGACCGAATCCATCAGCACCAGCACATCCTTATGCAGGTCGCGGAAACATTCGGCGATGGCGAGTGTGAGATAAGCGGCCTGCCTACGCATCAACGCCGGTTCGTCCGAGGTCGAAACCACTACCACGGAGCGCGCGAGGCCCGCGGGCCCGAGGTCGTCCTGCAAGAATTCCTGCACCTCGCGGCCGCGCTCGCCAACGAGCCCGATCACCGTCACGTCGGCAACGACGTTGCGCGCCAGCATGGCGAGCAGCACCGATTTGCCGACGCCGGAGCCGGAGAAAATGCCGAGGCGCTGGCCGCGGCAGCAGGTCATGAAGGTGTTGAGCGCGCGCACGCCGAGATCGAGCGGCGCGCCGACCCGGCGGCGCGCGTGCGCCAGCGGTGGCAGGTTACGGAACGGATAGGGCGACGGGCCTTGCAAAAGCGGCCCTTTGCCGTCGATCGGCTCGCCCAAGGCGTTGACCACGCGCCCGAGCCAGCCGGCCGATGGCCGCACCGCACCGGGCACCGAAGTGACCAGCGCGCGGCAGCCGCGCCGCACGCCTTCGAGCGGCGCAAACGGCATCAGGAGCGCATGCTCGCCGGAAAAGCCGACGACTTCGCAGGGAATCGTCTTGGCCGCCGTCTCGACGATCACCCGCGCGCCAACCGACATGGCGTAGAGCGGCCCTGCCACTTCGACCATCAGCCCGCGCACGCCGACCACCCGGCCGTAGATTTCGACCCCGTCGAGTTCGTTGATCTGTTCGGCAAGCGCCTTCACGGGGCGCCTTCCCGCTGCCGCAGCCCCGCACAAATGGTTACTCGACGGGCCGTCTTATTAATCGCTTGTTTACCCGGGCCGTTAATCATTGCGCTGTCGCCCTTGCGGCCTAAGGACCTCGCCGCCTCAAAAGAGGAGGCGAGTCGTATGAATCGGTTAGCGGCGAAAGTTAACCTCCGACATGAACCCTCGCGTGGCTAAAAAACCACTATTGCGCAGCATCTTAAGGCGATTCGAGCCGATTTGCCTAGGGCTTGCTTGCGCGAAAGAATCAGGTTTTGTTAACCATAGCGTCGGTAGTGTGCCGAATCAGTTTCTTCGAGGGCGTTTCTCCGAGGGCGCTTCTTGGGGCCGCCGCTGCGGCGTGCCGAGCTTGAGCCCGCGCGGCGAGGAAGGGGACTGGCATGCGCGTACTGCTGATTGAAGACGATAGCGCCACCGCGCAATCGATCGAGCTGATGCTCAAATCCGAGAGCTTCAACGTTTACACGACGGACCTCGGCGAAGAAGGCGTCGATCTCGGCAAAATCTACGACTACGACATCATTCTGCTCGACCTCAATTTGCCCGACATGTCGGGCTTCGAAGTGCTGCGCTCGTTGCGCGTCTCGAAGGTGAAGACGCCGATCCTCATTCTCTCCGGATTGGCCGGCATCGAGGACAAGGTCAAAGGTCTCGGCTTCGGCGCCGACGACTACATGACCAAGCCGTTCCACAAGGACGAACTGGTGGCGCGCATTCACGCCATCGTCCGCCGCTCCAAGGGCCACGCCCAATCGGTCATCCAGACCGGCGATCTCGTCGTCAATCTCGACACCAAGACCGTCGAGGTGAGCCAGGCGCGCGTGCATCTGACCGGCAAGGAATATCAGATGCTCGAGCTGCTTTCGCTGCGCAAAGGCACGACGCTGACCAAGGAAATGTTCCTCAATCATCTCTACGGCGGCATGGACGAGCCGGAGCTGAAAATCATCGACGTCTTCATCTGCAAGCTGCGCAAAAAACTCGCCAACGCCTCGAGCGGCAAGAACTACATCGAGACCGTGTGGGGCCGCGGTTACGTGCTGCGCGAGCCGAGCGACGAAGAGGCCAAGATTTCCGCCTGATTTACCTGAGGGGCTGTCTCAGCGCAAAACCCCGGCCGCACGCGGCCGGGGTTTTTGTTGGTGTTCAAACCGTCATTGCGAGCGAAGCGAAGCAATCCAGGAACCAGTGCACCCGAGCTGGATTGCTTCGCTTCGCTCGCAATGACGAATGAGTGTTTGCCGGAGAACTTCTACCGTCCGCCGTTGACGGCGACGAGGCGCGGCGCCGGCCTTTTGGCCGGCCGCGGCGCCCAGGGTTTTGGCGAGCGCAGATTCGGCGCGTAGAGGCCGTGCCTGTCGCCGATCACCTTGAAGCTGTCGGTCAGGCCCACCACGGTCTCGGCGGCGCCGAGCACCAGGAAGCCATCGGCAGCGATGACGCGCGACAGGCGATCGAGCACGTCGATTTTAGTCTCCTGGCCGAAATAGATCAGCACGTTGCGACAGAAGATCAGATCGAAAATGCCAAGCTGGGAAAAATCGGCAAGCAGGTTGAGTTGCCGGAATTTGACCATGGCGCGGATGTCCGGCGCGATCTGCCACAGCTCGCCGACCTGGGTAAAGTGCTTGATGAGCAGCTGGATCGGCAGTCCGCGCTGCACCTCGAACTGGCTGTAGAGGCCCAACCGCGCTTTTTCCAGGACATCGCCGCACAGATCGGTGGCGAGCATCTCGATACGCCAGCCGGCGATGTCGTGCGCCATGTCCTTCAGACACATGGCGAGCGAATACGGCTCCTGACCGGTCGAGGCCGCGGCGCACCAGATGCGGATGGTGCGCGTGTTGCGGCGCGCGGCCAGGAGCGCCGGCATGACGATCGAACGGAAGTGCTCGAACGGGATCTTGTCGCGGAAGAAGAACGATTCGTTGGTCGCCATGGCCTCGACGACGGCTGCCGTCAGCGCCTCGTCGCCGCCGCGCTTGAGCGCCTCGACCAGGTCGCCCAGCGCGGCATGGCCGGCCTTGCGGGCGACGGGGAGCAGCCGGCTCTCGACCAGATATTGCTTGTCGGCGGTGAGCACCAAGCCGGAGCGCTGCTTGAGGCATCTGCGCAGGAAATCGTAATCAAGCGGCGTCATGAACGGCTCCCCGCAAATAGGCTAAGTATTTTTCCGGCAATCTGATCGACGGGCAGCACAGCCGAGCACAATCCGGCTTGCGCCACCGAACGCGGCATGCCCCACACCACGCTGGTCGCTTCGTCCTGGGCGATGACACTGCCGCCGGCCTCGACGATCGCGGCAGCGCCCCCGGTGCCGTCGGAACCCATTCCGGTGAGAATGAGCGCCAGCGTGCCGGGCCCCCAAATCTGCGCGGCCGAAGTGAACAGCGGATCGACCGACGGCTTGCAGAAATTGATCGGCGGATCGTCGCCGAGCGCGATCTTGACGCGCTCACCGTCGCGCACCACGCGCATGTGGCGGCCGCCCGGCGCCACGTAAATGCCGCCGGCAAGCACCGGCTCGTCGTGTTCGGCTTCGTGGGCGCCGCGGCCGCTGACCCGGCTCAAATGCTCGGCCAGAACCGTGGTGAACATCGGCGGCATGTGCTGCGTGATCAACAGCGGCGCGCGATCGATCGCGGCCGGCAATTTTTGGATAACGGTGGAAAGCGCCTGCGGCCCGCCGGTCGATGAGCCGATCAACAACGCTCGCGGCATGGCGGCGGTAAACGGCCGCAGCCTGATCTGGCCGCGCTCGGGACGGCGCACCGCGCGTTCATCGGCGCGTTGCGGCGCCGCCGGCTTTTGCCTGGCCGGTTCATCCGGCACCAGCGGCGGCGCCGGTTCACGCATCACCAGCCGCTTGCGGCCGAGATTGCGGACCTTGTCGATCAGCTCGCGGCGGAACTCCGCCGACGTCATCGCCTCGTAGGTGGTTTCCGGCTTCGGGATGTAATCGGTGGCGCCGAGCGCAAGCGCGCGCAGGCTGAGTTCGGCGCTGCGCCGCGTCAGCGTCGACACCATGATCACGACGAGGTCGCGCTTCTGCCGCAACAACAGCGGCAGCGCAGCGATGCCGTCAAGCTCCGGCATGTCGACGTCGAGCAGCACCACGTCGGGGTCGGTCGCCTCGAGCCGGTCCAAGGCCTCGCGGCCGCTGCGCAGCGCCGCAGCGATCATCATGTCCGGCTCGGCCTCGATCCAGCGCGTCATCATGCTGCGCGCGACGACGGCGTCGTCGACGATCATGACGCGAATCTGGCGCTCTGCTGCGGGCGCGGCTCGCGCGGCTGCAAGGGCGGGATTCATGTCACTCGAACTTTCCGTACCACTGCCATTTTCGGAGCGACGATGAAGGCGACGCAAAAGCCGGCCGCGTCAGATCAGTCCGACTTCCTGGAATTTCGCTTCCACGATGTCCTTGTCGAACGGCTTCATGATGTATTCGTTGGCGCCGGCGTGCAGCGCGCGGGCGATGTGGGCGACATCGTTCTCGGTAGTGCAGAACACCACCTTGGGACGGTCGCCGCCCGGCAGCCGGCGCAACGCGCGCAAGAAATCGTAGCCGTCCATCTTCGGCATGTTCCAGTCGAGCAGGATCGCATCCGGCAATCGATTGCGGCACGATTCGATCGCCTCCTCGCCGTTCTCGGCCTCCACGATCTGGAAATCGAGACCTTCGAGAATGCGCCGCGCCACCTTGCGGATCACGCTGGAATCATCAACCACCAAGCATGTTTTCATGACGTCCTCATTCACGCTGTGCGGGCCCGCCCGCTTGCCCTTCGACGCACCATCTTGCACCACGTCTCTTCATGGGCCGCTCGCTCCATCACGCTGCGATGCCGATCTGGTCGGCGGCGAAATCGAGCACGCGCTCGACGTCGAGCACGACCATGAGCTGGCCTTCCAGCCGGTAGACGCCGGCAGCGACGCGCGCGAGCTTGCGGTCGAGATTGACCGGATTGGCCTCGCGCTCGCCGTCGGCGAGCTTGAGAACCTCGCCCAGCGAATCGACCAGAAGCCCGAACGATTCGCCGCGCGATTCGATGCCGATGGCCATCCCCGGCTGGCCGCCGTCGCTCGCCTCGAGGCTGAGCCGGCACCGCATGTCGATCGCCGTGACGATGCGGCCGCGCAGGTTGAGCACGCCGGCGATCTGCGCGCCGGCAAGCGGCACGCGGGTGATGCGGCCCGGCCGAAACACCTCCTGCACCCGCCCGATCGGCAGGCCGAACAGCTGCCCGCCGGTCGTGAAGGTGACGTATTCGGTGAATTGCGGGTTGTCGTTCATCGCGCTCACGCCGCCCGTTCGAAGCCGGTGTCCTGTTCCTTGATCGCCGCAATCAGCCCGGGCCGGTCGAACTTGGCGACGAAATCGTGGAAGCCGGCCGCGCGGCCGCGCGCGATCGCATCGGCCGACACCATCGCGGTGATGCCGATGATCGGCATGCCGGGAACGCCGGGTAGCGCGCGGATCGCCTGCGCGAGCGCAAAGCCGTCCATATCGGGCATGTCGATGTCGGTGACGACGAGATCGGGGCGCCTGCCGGTTTCCAGCGCCTCGAGCGCGTCGGCTGCCGACCCGGCAGCGACCACTTCATAGCCGGCGGCCTTGATCAACGGTGTGAGCATGTCGCGGAAGAATGCGGAATCGTCGACCAGAAGCACGGTGCGCAGCGGCCGCGCCGTGCCGCTGTCGCGACGGCGGAACCAGTCGGCGAAAGCCTGCGGCAGGAAATGGCCGACGTCGAGAATCTCGGTGGCGTTGCCCTTCACTACCGCATAGCCGAGCACGCCGGGCCGCTCGCTCGATATTTCGATGTTGAGGCGATCCTCGACGATGTCGACGATCTCGTCGACGACCAGCCCCATCGAGCGGCCGCGGTCGGAAAACACCAAAATCGGCTGCGCACCGGCCTGCTTGAGGTCGGATTGGGTGTCGATGCGCAACAACGGCATGAGCTGGTCGCGGTACTGCACGAGATAGCGGCCGTCGGACACTTCAATCTTGCGGCAGTCGATCTCCTCGAGGCGGGTGACCAGCGACAACGGTACGGCCTTGGGCTGGTGCGACCCGGCGCGAAACACCAGCAGCGAGACGAGATCGTTGGCGGCGTTCTCTTCACGGTCTTTCAGCTCCGGCTTGTCGTCGCGGCCGAGCTGGGCGGCGCGGCCGAGCGTTTGCGCAATGCCGTTCGGGTCGACGATCATGATCACCGAGCCGTCGCCGAGGATCGTGGTGCCGGAAAACGCCGCGATGTCGCGCAGCTTCGACGACATCGGCTTGATGACGATTTCCTCGGTGTGGAACACGCCGTCGACGACGATGCCGAACACTTGGCTGCCAACCTGGCTGACGACGACAAAGCCGCTGTCACCCTCGCCGTCCGAAAGCCGCAGTACGCTTTTGAGATAAATGAGCGGCAGGAGCTTGTTGCGCAGCCGCAAGACCGGCGTGTCCTTGATGCGCTCGATGCGGTGCTCGCCGTGGCTCGCCCGCACCAGTTCGAGCACCGCGAGCTGCGGGACGGCGAAGCGCTCGCCACCGGATTCCACGATCAGCGCCGAGACGATGGCAAGCGTGAGCGGAATCTTGATGGTGAACTTGGCGCCGGCGCCGGCGACCGACTGCAGATCCACGGTACCGCCGATCTGCTCGATATTGCTGCGCACCACGTCCATGCCGACGCCGCGGCCGGAAACATTGGTGACGCGAGTGGCGGTGGAAAAACCGGGAGCGAAGATGAAATTGCAGATTTCAGCGTCGGATTTGGCTGCGATCTCGGCCTCGCTGGCGCGGCCCTGCTCGACCGCCTTGGCGCGGATGCGGGCGACGTCGAGGCCGCGGCCGTCGTCGGCGATCTCGATGATGATGTGGCCGCCCTGGTGACAGGCGGTGAGCCGGATGGTGCCCTTGGCGGGCTTGCCGGCGGCGAGGCGCTCGGCGGCTCTTTCGATGCCATGATCGGCGCAGTTGCGCACCAGGTGGGTGAGCGGATCCTTGACCAGTTCCAGCACCTGGCGATCGAGCTCGGTCTCGGCGCCGACCATTTTCAGCTCGATGTCCTTGCCGAGCTCGGCGCACAAGTCGCGCACGATGCGCGGCAGCTTCTGCCACGCATTGCCGATCGGCTGCATGCGCGTCTTCATCACGCCTTCCTGCAGCTCGGCGGTGACATTGGAGAGCCGCTGCAGCGGCACCTTGAAGTCGGAGTCCTCGTGACGGCGCACGATTTCAAGGAGCTGATTGCGGGTGAGCACCAGCTCGGACACCGTGGTCATCAGGTGGTCGAGGGTATCGACGTTGACACGGATCGAATGATTGGCGACGCGCTCGGCGCGCTCATCCTCGGCCTGCGGCGGTGCGGCTCCGTCCGAGGCTTCGGCCGGTTGCGGCGACGCCCTATCCAAGACTTCGGCTGGCTCCTCAGCTTCGGATTTTTCCATCTCAGGCACCGGCATTGGCGCCGCTGCGCCCGCGGGCTCCTGGGTCAGGTGCCCGAGCCTGCCGATCAAATCGTCGTCACTGCCGTCGGGCTCGCGCTGGTTGGTTTCGAGCTCGTCGAGAATGAGCTTGACGCGGTCGATGGTCGACAGGATGAGCGTGACGGCGTCGGCAGTGACCGGCATGCCGTCGCGAAATTTGCCCATCAGCGTTTCGGCCGCATGGGTCAGCGCTTCGAGCCGCGGCAACGCCAGGAAGCCGCAGGTGCCCTTGATGGTGTGCACCAGGCGGAAGATATGACCGAGAATATCGCGGTTGTTCGGCTCGCGCTCGAAACGCACCAGTTCGGCATCGACGTGGTCGAGACTCTCGTTGGTCTCGGTCAAGAACTCGCGCAACAGGTCGTCCATACCAACGCGCCCCTGTCGCCGTCCAGAACCCGCCGACGGCGTACGCAAAACCGGCATTCATGGCGCGCGCGTCGAGCGCGAGCGCCACGGTCGCCAAGCGCGATGCGCCTGATCGGACGCCTTCAGTCTGTTGCCAAACCGTTTAATTTCGGTTGCGGGCGGCGCTTACGAGCTGATTTCAGCCGCGCTTTGCGAAGAAGAGTCAGCAGGCGGCAACGACTACGGTTTCGCCTTCGGCGACCGCCGTGACCGCCAAGCCGCAGTCGCGGGCCAAAATACCCGTATAGAACGGCTGGATGCCGTGGGCATCGACTGGCTGGGTCGGGTTGCCGCTGAGCAGTTCGGCGACCACCGCGGTGACCCGGGCATTGAGCCCCGATGCGGTGATGCGGTAGCCCGCGCCATCCTGGACCGGATCGACAGTCAACCTGCCGCCGCGCGGGATGCCGCCGCAGGCGACGATCAGCATGTTCAATAAAAGCTTAACCTGGTTCTTAGGCTTGAGCTCCCGCGGCAGGTTCCAGCTGATCTTGGTCTTGTCGTCCTCGAGGAGGCCGCGGGCGACGGTCTCGGCGTCGCCGGTATCGACCTGCGCGCCGGCCGATCCCGCCGCCCCAAAAGCGAGCCGGCAAAATTGCAGCCGCGCCGACGCTTGGCCGGCGCTCTTCTTGATGAGGTCGAGCGCAAAGGTCTGGGTTTCCTCGTCTTTGTCCTCCTCCAAGACTTCGACGCCATTGACGATCGCCCCAACTGGGCTGATCAGGTCGTGGCAGACGCGCGAGCACAACAGCGCGGCGAGGTCGAGGGCGCCAAGCGCCAAGGGGCCGGAGGCAATGGGACCGGACATGAGCGACTCCGCGCAAACGGCTATGTGGCCTTTTGGGTGTCACAGCCTACGCGATTCGGCAACCGTCTGCGCCCCGCACGACACCTCCCGCCCGGCGCCGGGCCGCATGGGTCGTCGGCCCTCGGCGGCCGCGAGGAGCGTGCCGTGAGCACAATGGATGCCGCAAGCTGCGCCACATTGCTGCCGGCACTCACGGCAACCGCGGTGCGGACCGCGCTCTTGGTTCGCGGCCTCGCCGGGAAAGGCGACGTTCACCGCAAGCCCGACGGGTCGCCGGTGACGGAGGCGGATCTCGCGGCGGAAGCAGCGATTCGCAAGGACCTCGCGCGCCTTGCTCCCGCATTGCCTTTCGTTTCGGAAGAACAGGCTGAAGACGAGGCGCCGCGCATCGGCGCCCGCGACGGCAGCTACGCCCTGGTCGATCCGCTCGACGGCACGCGCGAATTCATTGCAGGCTATGACGAATACGCGATCAATATCGCGATCATGACGGATGGCAGGCCGATCCTGGGCATCGTCGCCGCACCGGCGCTGGGACTGGTCTGGCGCGGCATCGTCGGCCGCGGTGCGGAGCGGATCACGTTCGCTGCTGATGGCGAAATGTCGCCGCCGCAGCCGATCCACAGCCGCAAGCCCGCGTCCGGTGATCTGGTGGTGGTCGTCAGCCGGTCGCACCTCGACGCGCGCACGCGAGCCTATATCGCCGAGTTGCCGCAGGCGCGCATGATGGCTTCCGGCTCCGCCATCAAATTCGGCCGCGTCGCCGAAGGGGCGGCCGATCTCTATCCGCGTCTTGCGCCGGTTCGCGACTGGGACGCGGCGGCAGGTCATGCCCTGGTCGAGGCGGCGGGAGGCCGGGTCGTTACCCCGCAAGGACAGCCGCTTCGTTACGGCACGACGGAGCGCGTGATCGACGGTTTCATCGCGTCGGGAGACCGGGCCGAGCCGCCAGCGAATCTGCCGGCGTGATGGTCCGCCGGCGCGCGCCGCTATGGACCAAGCGCGCGCTGAACCTGCGGCCATTTGCGGTCGGCCGTACCTATCACCTGGACCGAATCGCCGATAAATTTTTGGCGCTCTGCCGGATCGTAGAACAGAAATAAGTGCTGGCCGACGATGATCCAGACGTTGGGCTTGCCGGCGACCGCAACGCCGCGCGCAACGGCGACCGGATCGTAGCCGCCATAGCGCGGCATATAAATGTCGGGCCGCTCGGCGAACGCCGCGCGATTGCCGATGTTGCGAAAGCGCCACACCGCTCCGGCGTGACGAAGCTCGAACGCGCTGGTTCCAGGCAGCGCCGCGCCGTCAGTGAAGAACGCCACCGGATCGTAACCGTCGATCGCAAGGCCAGTATGCCAGTCCACCACGATCCGTGCAGTCAGGCTGGCCCGCGCCGCCGCGGCAAACAGCGACAGCGCCGCAGCGACTGTGACGGATAGGGCCAAACCAGCGCGATGCTTTCGTTTTTGCCGTGCTGCGGTCATAGTTGTGGCTAACGCTTCACTGATTCGCAAATCGGCTTTGCTGAGAGCGAGACCGCAACGTTTAAGCGTGAGCGCGTGACAAAGGCGTTAATTGGGAGCGTTAATCTGGAGCTGCCGATGATCTTCGTCGTGAGGCTCGCCGCCGTCTTGTCGCTGCTCGCATTGGCCGCCGCGCCGGCGAGCGCGCAGCCGGCTCCGGTCCCAGCCCAGCCGCCGGCGGCCGCGCCGGGACCGACACCACCGCCACCGGCGCCGCGCGACGAGTACTCAGCCGACGAACTGATCGCGGCCGGGCATCGCTTTTTCGGCGGCGTATCACGGGAACTCGCCCTGATCGTGCAAAGGGCCGGCAGCCAGTGGGGTCAGCCGAACGGCTATGTTTTGGGTCAAGAGGCCGGCGGCGCCATCGTCGGCGGCCTGCGCTATGGCGACGGTACGCTCTACACCAAGAACGCCGGCGACCGGCGGGTGTTCTGGGAGGGGCCGACCATCGGCTTCGACGCCGGCGCCGACGGCGCACGGACCATGATGCTGGTCTACAATCTGCCGCGCACCGAGGCGATTTTCGACCGGTTCGGCGGTATCGACGGCTCGGCCTATTTCGTCGGCGGGCTCGGCATGACGGCGCTGACCGCCAACAATATCGTGCTGGTGCCGATCCGCGCCGGCGTCGGGCTGCGGTTAGGTGCCAACCTCGGTTATCTCAAGTTCACTTCGCGGCCGACCTGGAATCCGTTCTGAGGACGTCGGAACTCTAAAACGCAGCTGCCGGTTGCCCTCAGTCCGCCAAGTCGCGCCGCGGCGGCGGTCAGACGTTAACGCTTAGGTTAACGAGCTGACATTGTGGTAGGCTACAGGGTGCGCGTGTCAGGGTAACGCCAGCGTGGAGGGCGTCAGTATCATGGTCGAACCGGCGATGTATTTCGGCATCGGCTTTCTGGTCGCGGCCCTGTTCGCGCTGTTGTTCGTCCCGCTGGTGCATAACCGCGCCGTCCGCCTCACCATGCGGCGGCTGGAAGCGGCGACGCCACTGACCATTGCCGAAATCCGCGCCGACAAGGATCAGCTGCGCGCCGAGTTCGCGATGTCGACCCGGCGCCTGGAAATGAGCGTCGAACAGCTCAAGACCAAGACTACCGCGCAGCTCGCCGAGCTCGGCAAGAAGAGCGACGCCATCAATCAGCTCAAGAAAGAACTCGGCGAAAAGACCGCCGCTCTGTTCGCGATGGAAGCGCGCGACAAGACGCTGGTCGAACAAATCCGCTCGAGCGAAGAAGAGCTCGAAGTCAAGACAAGTTCGCTGCGCGAGCTGGAGCGCACGCTCTCCGACAAGGAGGCGGACCTGGTCAAGCTCACCGGCGCGCTTGGCGAAAAATCGGTCGATGCCGACAGCCAGCGCATCGAGATCGCCGCCTTGCGCACGCAGGTGGAGGCGCTCAAGGTCGGCGTCGCCGACTACGAGCGCCTGGTCAAAGAGGCCGAGGAACGCCTTACCCGGGAGCGCAGCGAGGCTGCAGCCGTCGCCAACGATCTCAGTCAGGCGCGCGGCAATGTCGAAGGCTTGGGCGCGCGCACCGCGGAGCTCGAGCGGCAGCTCGTAGCGCAGACCGCCGAAGCGGAGCTCCTGAACAAGCGCGTCCAGGAACTGGAAGGCCGGCTCGCCGATCAGGGACGGGCCGCCGCCGAACGCGATTACCAGATCGAGCGGCTGCGCGCCGACGCCGAAGGCGCGCGTAAGCAAGAAAGCGATCTGCGCAGCGAATTGAAAAATGCCGACGGCCGCACCGCCGCGGCGGTGGAAAAATACAAAGCCGAAGTCGCGCAATTCGAAGCCCAGCTCGCCGCCGCGTTCGCGGAACGCGACAAGCTGCAGACCGAACTCGCCACCATGAAGCGCGAAGCCGAATCCACCTGGGCGTCCGAGCGGGTCGAGAATGCGCTGCTGCGCGAGCGCATCAACGACGTGGCTGCCGAAGTCGCGCGGCTCACCGCTGCGCTCGAAGGCCCCGGCTCGCCGATCGAGGCCATGCTCGCCTCCGGCGTACCGGTGCTCAGCCGCGCCGCGCCGTCGGGCAATGGCGGCAACGCGATCAATGGCAACGGCGGCAACGGCGCTCGCGGCGAAGGAGCGCCGGCCACCCCAGCCACTGCCGACGCGGAGCAGAAGAGCACGCTTGCCGACCGCATCCGCGCTCTGCAATCGAGCGCCTCGCGCTTGGCGCGCTCGAATTAGGCCTGCGCTTGACACCCCGTCGACGCGGTCCCTAAATCCAGCCGTCGCCGTCATCGGCGCTTCGACGGCGCGGGCGCTTAGCTCAGCGGGAGAGCGTTCCCTTCACACGGAACCCTCTCCATCGAATGAGCGCCTCAGGGCGGTTAGCTCAGCGGGAGAGCGTTCGCTTCACACGCGAGAGGTCGTAGGTTCGATCCCTACACCGCCCACCAGTTTCCCTTCTAATGGTCGCACGCCCGGTTGCGAATGAGAGTCCGTGTCTCATTCACCAAGCGCCGGAAGGTATTCAAATTCTTGATCGCCTCCCACGTTGCATCGTCTTTTACCGGCCGGGCCGAGAGGTCGGCCAGGACCTTGTCGAGTCCGGAATTGGGATCCAGCATCGCGGCATAGTATTCATCCAGTCGCCAGAGTTCCCCGAGACGGACTGTTTCAAACAGCTTTTGCGTGTTCTGGAGCAAGCGGCCGAAAAACTCGCTCGTGTAAGTCGCGCGTAAAGTCTGCAACGAGTGACGCACCCCCTCTTGGGCTGCGTTGAGCCGCATGAACGCCTGCGCGCACAGGGTTGCAATGCACGCGCCGTCATTCACTCGATCAAAACCTGGTTCGCATTTGCAGACATGAATGACCGTGTGTTCGCCTGAGTATTCATCGTGGTGATGATACTCATGACGGCCGCAGCCTTCTTGCCCAAAGGCCGCTGTCAGCGTGATGATTGACGCCGAGGTCAACGCGGCCGCCAATCGGCGATTCATCGTTCGCAGTATGCCTAGGTTTCTAAGGCGATCAGCGCGCGAGCCAATCGAGCGCCTCCGCTTCGATTCCTTCACTCGTGTGTCCACTGTTCGTCCATCTTGCGCACGGCCTGTTTGATCTGCTCCCCGGCCTTGTGCATCCACACTCGCGCTTCTTGCTGAGATTGCGAAGGTTGCGAAGAGGAGGTCACCTTTAGTGGCTCCGGGACCGCCTTCACCAACGTATCGACCGCTAATTGAGTCTCATGGAAAACCTGGAGGACCCGCCCGGTAACTTTGGCATTGCCGGGCGCAATCGGCGAATCTACGTCAGTCATGATCTCCTGTCGCAAGTCCGGGTTCTGCGGGACTTTAACCGCCTGCTCGAAATCCAAGGTTGCTTGCAATCTCACACTGGCAATTCGACTTGCCGCCCGGCCGAACTGTTCAAACCCTTCGGCCACCACTTTGTCGTCAAACACGCCTTGACTCTGTCCCGATATCGACTGCAACCGTCGAAAGCTGGTGTCGCCCTGCGAAATACGATCGGCCAGGGCGGCAGCCGCGAACAGGGTTCGCAATGCCGGCATGTCGGTAGCGGCCCGCTGAAGTGCCTCCTGCTGGTTACGGTCGTGTGCCACAACCTGCACGTAGCGGTTGCTCAGACGCATTTGCTCCAGGTCGCGCTCTGCGACCTCCATCGGAATTGATGACCGGACCATCATCTGCAAGTTCTCCAGCCGATGTGCCTCGATCTGGCTATTTTGATCTCGGCTCAGATCTTCCAAGTACGACGCGCTGTGGTACAACTGCGACTCGTATTTTTGCATCAAGGTTTTATCGGCATCCAGCATTTTTATAATGGTCTCGCGCGAAACGTTGCCAAATAGTTCCTTGAGTTTTTTCTGTTCTGCACTTTCAATCCTTCCATCAACGCCTTTCGCTGCATTACGAATTGCGCCCATTTCAGACAAGAAATAGTCTGCCTGCGCCTGATAACGCGCCCGATCGCCACCAGAAAGGATCGTCGATCTGTTGATTAGACTTAATAACTGCGTATGCTGAAGTCCGTTGCAGCTCATATCCACCGCAGACGCGGGCGAACTCAGCAAGACACACATGGCAACTGCAAGCGATGCCAATTTCCGAAATTCGACCTTAATTTTTAGCGCTTTCATTTGCGGCACCAGTTTTTGTCGTATTCAGGCTGTCCCATACGGCGCTGGTACTCCCGCAGATCAGTGTCGCAATCGTTCGCTAAGTGCATGTCCCGTTCGATGGAAGCCAGCCTAAATCGAGCTTCGATGGGGATCAGGTCGTCGCTATCGTGATTTACGGCCTCTCGGTAGGATTGTAGTGCGGCATTCGAATCTTTCCGGGCATCGTCGACCCGAGCAGCGTAGTAGTATAGCCAACTCACATAGACATCGCGTCTCAAGTTAGCGGAAAATAGATTCCCTATCTCATTAAACTTTTTTTCAACAAAAAGTCCGCTTAACAGACCTTCGAGCGCCCATGTCCGCGAATTGTCTTGCTCAAATGCTTTCCGATAGAGCTCTGTTACCTCATGCTGTTTGTCTTCGTCGCTCAGAACCTCGGCCAACCGAGAGTGATAAAATTCGTTATTCGGCTGCAATCGCACCGCGACCCTAAGATCATTCTCTGCTGCCGATAGCCTGCCCAGAAGCGCAAATAGGGTGCCCCGCGCCAGATAGGACGGGGCGTAGCTCGGTTGCAGTTGGATTGCCCGATCATAGTCCTGCGACGCATCGTTATAATGCATCAATGCGAGGCGCGCATTGCCGCGCGAGAGATAATAGTTTGCAACGGGCTCCAGAGCGATGGCCATCGAATAGGACTGTTCAGCGTCGGCGATCTCGTCATGCTCGAACGCCCAGTTGCCGGCTGCGTAGGCCTTTTCAGCAGGACTAAGTTTTGCCCACGCGTCCTGCGCTTGCCCCCAGTCGCCGTTCAAATCAACCGCAGGCGAGATCTCCTTGACGTTTTTGATTGCTTCAAGAAGCTTTGAAATGCTCTCAAACTGACCCGCCTTTTGACCCTCTGGAAGTAGCCAACTTTTTCCTCCCACAAAAACGACTCGTTGTTGAGCCTGAAAATATTGGATATCCGCGGAGGTCAGCCAATCCCATAGTAGCCACCCTCCAAGATGCCAGATCCTTTTGCCGGTATCATCCACCTCGATCGCCGCATAGAGCGGCGACCGCCTGCGATCGTGAAGCCAAGTGTCCCGGTATTGCTTGAGCCGTTCAATAGTTCTCTTGAGCGTCGCAAGCTGCAGAGAACTGTATGCAGTCCAAGAAATCTGACTCCAAGTGCCATCCTGCCTTAAACCAAGCAAGTCATCCGCATACCGATGGGCGGAGAGTGTGTTCTCAGCGAGATCAATCATGATCTGAAACGCGAGCGCGGGCCTGCCGGCGACCGCAAGCAGATGCATTCTTTCGAAGCTGCCGCGGAAGTCATATAGGCCATCGAGATCGTGGGTCACAAATTCGCCTTGTTTCACGGCTGGCGTCGAAGCCAGCTGAAACAAATCGCGGTCAAAACTGATGTCCGCATCGAGCAATTCACTCAAGCGTATATCGTGGGCCAGCCATTCCATCGGCGTCTGTTCGAATTGGAGCGCAGAATAAGGGACGTTCGCTCTCTTTCCCAGGAGCTTTCGACGCGATGCCTCAACTCGTTCAATCTGTGCAGCGAGTGTTGAATTCGCTTTCGTATCTTCGTCAATAAGCGGCGACTTCAGGTAGGCATCGTGCATCGACTGAAGAAGATCAATCTGATCTACCAAGGCACGAGTTGCTCTATCGTACTGCCTTGCCAGGTCGTCGTTGATAAGTTTGTACACCTTACCGCGCGTCGCACTTCCCTTTTGCTCTAACTCCGAAAGCTTGATAAAGATATCTTTCAACAATCCTCGCAGGTCTTCGATTCTTTCAGGTAAGGCGGCATTCCGCAGCAGTTTTGTTTCCTCGCTCGACAACCTTGAGTGCCCGAGCGTCTCAGCAGCATCCCACACCGTCTTTGTTTCGGTCGCGATGCGCACGAGTTCTGTTGCCGACGCAGCAAGCGTTGTCTCCGCCCCGATCGCACCGATGAATACGGATCTAAACGATGGGTCGAGGATCCGCTCGCTGACATATGAAATGACGTCAGGATGGGGTACGCTAGATGAGACGTGCTTGAAAACGTCACTGATCCATCTGAGCGAATCGCGCTTCAGCACAAAGCTCTCGGTGCGGCCCATATGTTCACCGCGAGGAAGTAGCTTCCCCTGGTAATAGGAAATAAGGGCATCTACTTCCTCGACCTTGGGAACTGCAATGATGGCCCGCGGCCGCTCGACAAAGAAGCCAAGCGCTGCTGCAATAATTGCTGTCGTTATGCAGCACAGCCGCACGGCTTGCGATCCATGCAAATCGGAAAGCCACTGGCAAACAATGGTAGTGTAGCCTCAATCCTTTCAATTGCAAGTGCCTCGCTGCGCCCGTGCCTCGCTGCGCCCGGGGCGCGCGGCCTACAGCTAACAATCGCCTGCCCTCACTGCTCTCCGCACAGCGGCTTGCGTATGATTTGACCGGACGTTTCAACATCAACACGACAATATCCGAGGCGCGGCACAAACGACCTTGAGTACCGAGATTCGACTGGCGGTTTGTCCTTCAAAACTGCAGTGAGAGCCGACATCGAGACCCGACGTGGCCTTTTGATTTCCCACTCCTCACCTTCGGAGTCCGCTTCTGCTCCAATGACTGCCGCACCGGCACAGTGCTCGTGGAAAACCCGTGGAAAAGTAGAGCGAACATGGCTAAGTCACTGATCCGCCACGCGGGCAGCCTCCCTTCACACGGGAGAGGTCGTAGGTTCAATCCCTACAGCGCTCACCATTTTGCGAGTCGCTACAGCACGTCGGCGCGGACGTAGACGATACCACTGTCCATCATGCCCAAGGCGCGCGCGGCTTTGGTGCAGAGATCGAGCACGCGGCCGCGATTGAACGGGCCGCGATCGTTGATTGTCACGACGACGCTGCGGCCGGTTTTCACGTTCGTGACGCGAACGTGGGTCCCGAACGGCAAAGTCTTGTGCGCCGCCGTGAGCCCGCCGCCGCGACCGGGATAGTAGGCGGCCATGCCGAAGAACGTATGAGCACCGGCCTGTCCGGCCTGCGCATGGAGCGGCGCGACGGCGCTGACCGCCGCCAAAAGGGCGATTGCCCGACCGTGCATGTTAAAACCCCCGACGATTGAATTGGCGTGCAAATGACTTAATCGACGGGCAAACGCGCTTCAGTTGATTTGGTTCCAGCTCAGACATGCCGGCATAACGAAAACTCGAACGCACCGCATCGTTCGTGCATCGTCGGATCGCCGACATTCAGCAACAGCAAGCAGAGCCGGAAAAGGCGCAAAGCGCCGTGCCCGCTGTAAATTCGCTTTGCATCCCGCGTCGGCCTCGCTTTGCTCCGCCGACCCGACAACGACATCGTCGATACGGCCGGCCTTCCCACACCCGGGACGCAAAGTGATAAGTTTGCTATATCCAATTTGATTCCACGGCCGGAACGCTCGCCATGCGCGTTGGCACGATCATCTTATCCGGCCTTGTCGCGGTTGGCTCTTTTGCCGCCGCGACTTTCGTCATCGACAGGGTTTGGCCGCCCGCGATTGACCAGCGTTCGCGCCGCGCGCGTCCCAGGTGAAACCATGATCGCAGTTATCTTCGAACTAACCCCTGCCGACGGTCGCAAAGGCGACTACCTGGATCATGCTGCGCGGCTAAGGAGCGAGCTCGAGATGGTCGACGGCTTTATCTCCGTCGAGCGCTTTCAGAGCCTGACCAATCCCGACAAGCTGTTGTCGCTGTCGTTCTGGCGGGATGAAACCGCGGTCGCGGATTGGCGCCGCCACGCCGGCCACCGCGCCACCCAAGCGGCCGGCCGCAAAGGTATATTCCAGGACTATCGGCTGCGCGTCGCCACCGTCATGCGAGATTACGGCATGACCGAGCGGCGAGAGCAGGCCCCCTTCGACAGCCGCGCGGCCCATGACGAAGCGCTATGAACGGCCGCCGGCTATCCGGCATCGGAATGTCGACCGATTGGTGGTCCGGCCGACGTGCAAAAGGCGCGGATGAACGCACATGCAGCAGGACCGGCATCCGCTGCCCTAACGCCGCCCCAACCAATCGGCCAAGGCCAAAATTGCCATGGCCACCACAAACATGAGCGGAAAGCCGATCGCCCAGATGAGCTTGCTCGCATCCGCATGATTTTCGAGATCGAGATACCACGCCAGCGAGTCCACTGCCGCTATACCGGCAATCGAACCAAGCAACCTCTGCTTCATCATCGAGAAGTCGATATCGATCAGACCGGGAGGCCAACCGGCATGATCGGCGGCATCGATCTTGTGGATGTAATTGCCGTAGGCCGAGAAGGTGACGATGAGCACCAGATTGGCCATGAGTGTAAGGTCGATCAGATTGAGCACGTCGACCACCAGATCCTGCCAGGGCTCGACCGGCAGGCGGATTGCCAAGGTAACCAGATTGATAAAGAAGCGGATGACGATCAGAACGACGCTGCAAATCAGTCCGACAAGGAAGGGCGTCATCAGCCAGCGGCTGAGGTACATCGCCGTTTGGATGCCGCGCCCGCTCGCCCGCCACATGCTCATTGCTGCGCTCCACGATCATTGCACGCGGCCAGCTCGGCCTTTACGGTTGCTCGACCCTGCTTGCACACGCTATCCCTACCCTAGTGAGGCCATTTTGACTGCGCAATAACGGCGCAATAACAGCATAGCTGCACGATCATGCGAGGCTCGTTGTCCATTGACTGACAAATCCGAAGCGGAAAACAGAAGAACGCCGTGGGACTGGATGGGCGCCGAAGAGCGGCGCGCGCTGCGAGGGACGGTGCGATACGCGATGCTGGTTCTGGCGCTGTTGGCCGTCTGCGTCGGCCCGAGGCCCGCCAGTGCCCAGACTTATCCGGCACGAAAGATCACGATCATCGTCGCCTTCGCCGCCGGCGGCTTTGCCGACACCATGGCGCGGCTCGTCGCCCAAGGCCTGAGCGACCGTTTGCACCAGAGCGTGGTGGTGGAGAACCGGCCCGGCGCCGGCGGCAACATCGCGGCGGAGCTGGTCGCGCGCGCGCCGGCTGACGGCTACACGCTGCTCGCTACGACCACGGCGCTCGCCATCAACGACACGCTGTTCCAAAACAAGCCGTTCTCGGCGAGCGATCTGAAGACGGTGGCGATGGTGGCGTCGAGCCCGGAAGCGCTGGCGACCAGCGCGCACAATCCGGCCAACACCCTGCCCGAGTTCATCAAGGCCCTGCACGGCAAGGTGATCAACTTTGGCTCCGCGGGAGTGGGCACCGGATCGCACATCGAGGCCGAATACTTTTTCAAGTTTTTGGCCAAGGTGCCGGCGCAGCACATTCCGTTCCAGGGCGGCGCGCCGGCCGTCAATGCGGCCATCGCCGGCCAGATCGACCTGTTGGCGGCGACGCTCGGCGGCGGCGTAGCGGCACAGATGAACGCCGGCACGATCAAGGGTCTCGGCATTGCCGCCGCCACGCGCGCCGCCGTGGTCCCGAACGTGCCGACTTATGCCGAGCAGGGCTTTACGAACTTCACCGCTTCGTCATGGGTCGGCATTTTCGCGCCCGCCAAGACCCCGCCGCAGATCCTTGCGGCGCTCAACAGCGCGATCAGCGATACCGTGAAGAGCCACGACGTTCAGGCCAAGCTGATCGCACTCGGCTTCGATCCGATCGTGTCCTCGCAGCCGGCCGCCGACGCCATGTTCGACGCCGAAGTCAAAAAATGGGGCGGCATGGTGAAGGCGCTGAATCTATCCATCAAATAATAACGTGTGCCGTCGAGCATGGCACACTTGCAATTGCAAAAACTCCGAAGCCACGCGCGCTTTGGCCTGCGCTGCGGAACCCCCTTGCCGACGCGGCGGTTATCTCTACATGCAGAGACGTCGCGTCACGGACGGGAACCGCTTTGAACCGCTTCGTTCCAGCTCATCTGCACCGCGCGAAGAACAATAGGCCGCAGCCGATCGTGCGCTGCCCCGGCTGCAAGACCGCGATGGTCGCGTCGCATCCGAAAAAGCTGCCGCGGATATCGAACTTGCAGGAAATCACCTACACCTGCCCGTCCTGCGGCATGACGACCAAGCGCACCATCAAGGCCGCCAGCTGAGCCGGCGAAGAAATTGCTTGCACGCGCCACAACGGTTCAGGCGCGGGCCCACCTTCGTTATTAGCTGCGAATTCCTGATAGCCCAGTTCTCATGTTCCTCAACGAATGCCCTATAGGCCACCACGAAGTGGTAGGCAAAGAACCTGATCATTGACAGTTTGGAAGTTGACCGCCATCCTCTCGCTAGGGTTTTCATGTGCCGCTATGCGCGCCATGATTGCCTGGGGGCTCGACATGAAAAAGTATCTGCTGGGAAGCGCTGTGATCGCAGCGCTGATTGGCGCCCGCTCGGCCGATGCCGGCGAGATGCAAATTCCCAGCGCAGCAACGCCGTATAATTGGACCGGTTGGTACGTCGGCGCTACAGCCGGCGCGTCCTGGGGACAATACCATCCGAACACATCGACCGCTCCGCTGGCTGCGGGTGTAATCGATGCGGCCGGCGCCCAAACCATCAAGGCCAATGGTTTCGTAACCGGCATTGAAGGCGGTTACAATTGGCAGATTGCCTATGTGTTGCTCGGTGTTGAAGCCGATCTCCAAGCAGTGAGCCTCGACGGCGCGGTCGCCAGCGGCGCGCTGGGCGATCCCACGGCGGCGTCTGGCAGGTTCTTCGTCACATCATACGGGGACACCGATTGGCTGTTTACGGCGCGGCCACGCATTGGATTGATAGCGACGAACGGCTGGCTGTTCTATGCCACTGGCGGCCTCGCGCTCACTCGATTGCAGACGGACTTCTCATTCGTTTCGTTTATCAACACGCCCCAAGGGTTAGGACAAGCCGCCGCAGAATCCGGCAAGCTCGATACCCTCAAATCGGGCTACGCAGCCGGCGCTGGATTCGAGATGCCGCTGACGAACAGCCTGACTGTGAAGGCCGATTATCTCCACGTCGGCTTCGGCAATACAGCCGGAGTCTCGACGGCCAGCATTCTAACGCCAACATTTTCAGGCCAGGTCTTCAACCATTCCAGCGCGCTCAATGCCGACATGGTTCGTGTCGGCTTGAATTATCATTTGGGCAATCCGGCTGCTCCCCCAAGCAATGGCTCAATTCTTCCCCTTAAGATGCTGCCTTTGAAGGCGCAGCCACCGATCTTTGCAAACTGGAAGCTCGAAGCCGGGGCCCGCTTGTGGTTCAGCACTGGCGTCACCGGCGCGCCTAATCCGTTTTTGAGCCCGCCGGCCCCGGCTACTTTTGGCTCTCGGCTCACTTTCAGCGATCTACATGGCCTCAGCGGCGAAACATTTGTCCGCGCAGACCACAGCAGCGGATTCTTCATCAAAGGCTACTTGGGAGCCGCTGGAATATCGAATGCAAAGCTTAACGATGAGGACTCCGACCCTAGAGATAAAGCAATTGAAGCATATTCGAATACACTGTCGGACGCCAGTGGCCACATCGACTATGCCACCATCGATGCAGGCTATAATTTCTTCAGGGCGGCGAATGTGAAGTTGGGTATATTCGCTGGTTACAATTACTATGCTCAATCGCTTCTTCCACATGGATGTTCCCAACTGGCTGGCTCCATCGCTTGCGTGGTGCCGTCATTTCCCTCGGGCCTTCTGGGGCAAGCCGAAAACGATAATTACAATTCTTTGCGCATCGGCCTGTCGAGCGAAGTTACATTGGCAAACCGACTGAAACTGACGACCGAGGCAGCCTACCTACCTTTGGTCGCGTTTCGCGGACTGGACTATCACCTTCCATCCCAAAAGTTCTATTTCGAATCTTCAAACAGCGGCTCAGGCGTAATGCTCGAGGCCATGCTCGGCTATGACGTCACAGACGCCTGGAGCGTCGGTATAGGCGCACGTTACTGGACGTGGAACATGGACACCAGCGGGTTCAACGTTGTTGATCTAACAACGGGTCAGTCTGGCCCTGTGGCAGGACGCTTCAATGCTGAACGCTATGGTATGTTCGCACAGACGAGTTACCACTGGGGCGCTTCAGCATTGCCTACGGACTCCGATATCATATTCAGCAAAGCACCATCCCACGCGGCGGGACCGGTGAATTGGACCGGATTCTACATCGGTGGAAGTTTCGGCGGCGGGTTCAGCAATGACAGCTGGTCTGATCCGTTCGGCTCCATGCCCTCCGGATTCGGGGCAACCAACATTGCCGGGTTCGGCGACACTATCCACGCCACGGGTCCGGTTGGCGGCGGCCAGATCGGCGTCAATTGGCAGACGGACAAATGGGTCCTGGGGGCGCAGCTCGATGCCGGCATGGCCAACTTGCGCGGCGACAACACCTGCTTTTCCGGCCTCGGCGGCGTCAATTGCCAGCGCATCGTCAATTCGATCGGCAGCATAACCGGCCGCACCGGCTATGCCTGGGACCGCTTGCTCGCGTATGGGAGAGGCGGCGCGGCGTGGACCGCAACCAGCCATAATCTGGTCGGCAATAACGACGATACTGGTGGTCCTGTCCATGGCGCTGCTAGCGCCGGTGCGGATATTTGGGGATGGACAGTCGGCGGCGGCCTCGAATACGCGCTCACCAACCACTGGAGCAGCTTTGCCGAATACGATCACATCGGCATGGCCAGCGCGAGCCTGACCTTCCCGACCATCAGGTGTGTCAATACCGCCATCTGCCCCAACAACACTGCAGTCGGCGTCAAACAATCCCTCGATCTGTTCAAGCTCGGCGTGAATTACAAAATTTGAATACAGAGCGCTCAGTGAGTTAATGCCATCGCGTGCACTGTATCGCTAGTATGAGCAGATCCAGAGAACGATCATTTGAGGCTCGACGGGCCCCTCATCCCACCCTGATCACGATCTTGCCGAAGTGCGCGCCCGAGGCCATGTGGCGGTAGGCGGCTTGCGCTTCGTCGAAGCCGAACACCTTGTCGATCACCGGCTTGATGGCGCTGACTTCGATGGCGCGGTTCATCGCCATGAACATTTGCGTCGAGCCGACGGAAATTCCCTGCACGTTGGCGCGGCGAGCGAAGATCAGGCCGGGATTAAGCTCGCTGGCGCCGCCGCTCAAGCCGCCGATCAGCGTAATCTTGCCGCCAACGCGAATGGCGTGAAACGATCGCGTCAGCGTCGCCGCACCGCCGACTTCTACCACGTGATCGACGCCGCGGCCGCCGGTGAATTCCATCGCCGCCTTGTCCCAATCCGGGTTTGTCTTGTAATTGATGCCATGTGAAGCACCGAGCGCTTTGGCGCGCTTGAGTTTCTCGTCGCTCGATGAGGTGACGATGGCCGCAATGCCCATGGCGTGAGCGAATTGCAGGCCGAAAATCGAAACGCCGCCAGTGCCCTGCAGCAGCACCGTGTTGCCGGCCTTAAGCTGGGCGTGCTCCATCATGGCGTGCCAGACTGTTACAGCGGCGCACGGCAAGGTCGCGCCTTCTTCGAGCGACAGGTGCGGCGGAATTTTCACCACGCCCGACTCTTCCAGCATGGCGTATTCCGCAAGCATGCCGTCAATGCCGCCGCCAAGCGCGCTGGCGTGGGTGTCCGGCGCCGGATCACCGCCTGGCCAACGCTGAAAGAAGTTGCCGGCAACGCGGTCGCCGGCTTTGACGCTGGTGACGCCGGCTCCGACTTCGACGACCTCACCGGCGCCATCCGACAGCGGAATAACATTGTCGCGCACTGGCATGCGGTAGCTGCCGCGCACGATGCCGAGGTCGCGGAAATTGAGAGAGCAGGCGCGCACTTTGACCAGAACCTGCCGGTGTCCCGGCTTAGGCGGATCGGGCCGATCGACTTGCACAAGCGATTCGATGCCGGCGCCGCCCTTCGGTATTTGATAGGCTCGCATCTCCCCCTCCTCACCCACGCCGCCCCGGCGCGGGTTATTTCTCAGGATTTGTCCTGTCATGCAATGAGGGCGGCGAAACCGCCACCCTCTGACGACACTCTCTTAGGTTTGGCCAACGATTATATCTGGGCCCGCAGCGGCGCTGCATCCCAAGGGGACCAGCATCGGACCGCGCCGTCAAGCGTTGCCAAATCGGCTGCTCGCCACCGGACATTCGCGGAAATGGCTCGGCAACCATACGCGGAAACAGCTTCAGTCGGCAGTGTCGTCCGGCGGCCTTGTGCCGCGTGCGCAATCCCTTGGCACATCGGAAAAGCAAACGGCCTCGATCCCGAGGGAGAGGGACCGAGGCCGCTTTCATGCCGGTTGGCGCCCCATCGTACGCCCCTCCCCGACACCCCTCGATCATGCCGGATCGAGGTTGACCGAAGGTTGACGGGGCGACGCGGGACGAACCCGGGCGTTCGCCTATTTGAGAGCGGTGGAAACGCTGCCGAAGGTGGTATTGAGGTTTGAGCCCAGCCCCTCAACCACTGCAATGATTGCGACCGATATACCTGCGGCGATCAGGCCATATTCGATTGCGGTCGCGCCGTCCTGGTTAAGGAGAAATTTCCAAAGCAAGTTGCGCACGACAGTTTCCTTTCCATAAGGGGTATCGCCCCCGTGCAGAAGACCATGCTCCAATTGCGCGCATTGAGCGTGCGTACGTACATGTACGTAGCAGGGAAAAACGGGCAGTTAATTAAGCCTGCAAAAACATTGGGAAAAATTCCCACAAAAATTATTGCAACACTTCCATTATGCGAACCGTCTTCGACGGCCCCTGCGGGAGCGGGCTCACGGGCTTCGTGGCACTCGCGAAAGCTTCTTCTCGGCAAGCTCGGCGAGATAATCGCGCCAATATTGCTCGCGATTTTGGCCAAGCTCGAACAGATAATCCCAGCTGAAAATACCGGTCGAGTGCATGTCGTCGAACACGAGACGGACGGCGTAATTGCCGACCGGATGCAGTTCGAGAATCTGCACATGCTCCTTGCCGGCAACGGTGCGGCGCTCGCTTGGGGAATGCCCCTGAACCTCGGCGCTCGGGCTGCGCACGCGCAGATACTCGGCGGCAAGCTCGAAGCTTTCGCCGTTGTCGAAGGCAACGGCGAGAGCTTTGCGGTCCTTGCGCAGCCGCAATTCCGTGGGCCAGGGCGCCGTCATCGCTTCGCCGAGGGCTCAATCCAACGTAATGTGTCCGTCGAGGATGACCTTTCGCCACTTTTCATATTCCGCTTTGGTGAAGGCAGCGCCTTGTTCAAGGCTTGTGCCCCGCGGCTCGATGCCGAATTTGGCGAATGCCGTCTTCACTTCGTCGGCCTGCAGGGCCTTGGCTACCGCGCCATTGAGTGTGGCGAGAACGCTTGGCGGCGTGCCGGCAGTTCCATAGAGCCCGAGCCAGACCTCGACGTCAAAGCCTGCGAGACCCTCTTCTTCCACCGTCGGCAGATTGGGATAAACGGGCGAGCGTGTCTTTCCGGTCGTGGCGAGTGGAATGACGCTGCCCTTGGACGTGAACGGCAGCGCTCCGGCAATGCTGGAAAATTCCATCTGTATCTTGCCACTCATCAGATCGATGAACGAGGGACCGACACCCTTATAAGGCACGTGCGTAGCTGTGATGCCGGTCTCTTGGGACCACATCACGCCAGCGAGATGCGGCGTCGTGCCGACGCCTGCCGAACCGAAATTAAGCTTGCCGGGATTCGACTTCCCGTAGGCGACGAGCTCCGCGTAAGTCTTTACGCCAAGCTGCGGCGAGACGATGAGGACGTGCGGCGACGAGCAGACGATCGAAATCGTCACCAGATCCTTGAAGACGTCATACGCCATGGACTTGTGCAAAGTCTGATTGATGACAATCGACGGGTCGATCAATACGACGTTGTAGCCGTCGGGAGTTCCGCGCGCGACTTCATTGACGCCGACGATGCCGCCCGCCCCCGGCTTGTTTTCGGCGACCACCGTCTGGCCGAGGATGCCGGTAAGCTCTTTTGCCAGAACTCTTCCGGCGAAGTCGACGATGCCGCCGGGATTGTAGGGCAGGATAAGGTGAATAGGCCGCGACGGGAAGTTTTGAGCCCGCGCCGGCACAGAAGCGGCAGCGCATGCGAGTGCTGTCCAGAGCAGAACGCGTGCGGCGCGTTTAATGGAATCCATTTCGGCCTCCTCGTTGTCGACCTTGGTAGAGCGGATATGTTGGCACGGTTAATCCAGCGTGATGTGAGCAGCGATGATAACGCGTCGCCATTTCTCGTATTCTTCCTTGGTGAACGCAGCACTTTCCTGCACCGTAGTGCCCCACGGTGCAATGTCGAATTCGGCAAAGGCTGCCTTCAACTGGTCGTCTCGTAGCGCTTTGTTGATGCCGTTGTTGAGCGTGGCAAGAACGTCGGATGGCATTCCTGCCGTACCATAGACGCCAAGCCAGAGATCGACGTCATATCCCGGCAACAATTCCGACACCGTCGACAGATCGGGATAGAGCGGCGATCGCTTGAGACCGGTGATGGCGAGGGCAACGAGGCTGCCTTTGGCAACGAACGGCATGGCCGCGGGCAGACTGGAAAACGACATTTGCACTTTTCCGCTCATCAGATCGATGAAGGCCGGGCCGATGCCCTTATAGGGCACTTGAATTGCGTCGATGCCGGTGCGCGCCTTCCACATTTCGGCGGCAAGGTCCGAAAGGCTGCCGATGCCGGCGGATGCATAGTTGAGCTTGCCGGGATGGGATTTGCCGTATGCCACCAGCGCCTCGTGGGTCTTGATCCCGAGCTGAGGTGCGACAACGAGAACTTCCGGTGCGGTGGCAACGATCGAAACCGCGACCAAATCCTTGAAAGTGTCGTATGGCAAGGATTTGTGCAGCGTAGGGTTGGTGACGATGGCTGGATCGACGAGCCCGATGTTGTAGCCGTCCGGCGCCGCGTGGGCGACGGTGTCGACACCGACGATGCCACCGGCTCCCGGCCGGTCCTCGACCACGACCGGCTGTCCGAGGATTTCACCGAGCTTCCCCGCCAGCGTACGGCCGACGAGCTCGACAATACCGCCCGGCGCGTACGGCAGGATCAAGTGGATCGGCCGCGAGGGATAGTGCGTTTGTGCCGGGACCGGCCGGACGGCGGCAGCGAAGATGACCGCTGCCGAGAGCAGGATGCGCGTCGCGGCCCC
>DATJBH010000038.1:0-148427 GCA_035515455.1 Xanthobacteraceae bacterium | reverse complement strand
CGCACCGCGACCAATACCCATCGCGCGCGGCACGGCTGCAATGCGTATCCTTACGACAACGGTCCGCTGTTGGCGGCGTTGGCCGGCGCGGCCAATGCGCGGCGCATTTTGGAATTGGGCACCGCGCTCGGCTACACGGCGTTGTCCTTCGCTTCCGGCGCGCGCGACGCCACCGTCGACACGATCGAAGGCGATCCGGCACACGTGCAGCTCGCTCGTGACAATATCGCGGCCGCCGGCATGGATCATCGCATCACCGTGCACGAGGGCGATTTCGCCGCGGTGCTGCCGACGCTCGATCCCGGCTACGACGTCGCCTTTTTCGACGGCGGCACGCCGGTACCGGCCTTGCATAAGACGCTGCGCGCGCTCTTGCGCACCGGCGGCACGCTGATCACCGCCAATCTCAACCACGGCGGTACCGCCGATAACGTTCGTAAGGCGCTGTTCGACGGCAAAACATGGCGCAGCGCGCTGGTCGACGACGACGGCGAGACCGCGATCAGCGTCAAGCTTTGAATGGATCGTTCAGCCGGGGCGAACTCATGAGCACGCAAGCAATTCTTCTGCCGCTTTTCGTCGAAGTCATCCTGACCTTTCTGCTTTGGGTCACCATGGCCACGTTACGCACGCGCGATTTCTCGACCGGGGCGGTGCGGCCCGAACAGATCGCGTTACGCGAGCCGAACTGGCCGACGCGGACCCTGCAGTTCGCTTACTCATTTTCGAACCAGTTTGAAATTCCGGTCCTGTTCTACGTTCTCACCATCCTCGCCTACATCACGCATCTCGCGGGACTGATCTTCGTGATCCTGGCCTGGATTTTCGTGATCTTCCGCATCCTGCACGCTTATGTGCATGTCACCAGCAATGTGGTGCGGGTGCGCGGCGCGTTGTACGGCGTCGCCGTCGTGGCGCTCGCGGTCAATTGGGCGATCTATATCTTCGAAGTCCTGACGCTGCCGCGGCCGATCTAGGCGTCGGCGGCGCATTATCCTCTTGCATGACTCCTTCGGCCCGCCTCTCCGCAGCGATCGAAGTTTTCGCCGACATCGACGCGCGGCTGCGGCCGGCTGCGGATACGCTGAAGGATTGGGGCCTGTCGCATCGCTTCGCCGGCTCCGGCGATCGCGCCGCGATTGCCGGGCTCGTTTATGACGCGCTGCGCCGCAAGGCGTCGTCGGCATGGCTGATGGGGGAGGCGACGCCGCGTGCCGTGCTGCTCGGCATGCTGCAGCGCGAGCGCGGACTCGACGCCGCGGCGATCGAGGTCCTGTGCAGCGGCGCGCGCTATGCGCCGCCGCCATTGACCGATGCCGAGAAGACGGCACTCGCAAGCGGTAGTCTCGCCGGCGCACCCGCTCATGTCGAGGGCGACTACCCGGAATGGCTTGAGCCCTATCTGGCGCGGGCGTTCGGCGACGAGCGCGCCGCCGAGGGTGCGGCGCTCGCCAGTCGCGCGCCGCTCGATCTGCGCGTGAATACGCTTGCCGCGACACGCGAGGACGTGCTGCCCAAGCTGGCGCATCTTGGCGCCGAGCCGACGCGCTGGTCGCCGGATGGCCTGCGCATCCGGCTTAGCGCCGACGCCAAGAGCCCCGCCATTCATGCCGAGCCCGCCTTCATCAAAGGCCAGATCGAAATCCAGGACGAAGGCTCGCAACTCGCCGCGCTTCTTGCTGCCGCCAGCCCCGGCGAGCAGGTGGTCGATCTATGCGCCGGCGCCGGCGGCAAGACGCTGGCGCTGGCCGCGGCGATGGAGAACCACGGCCAGATTTACGCGACCGATAACGACAAGCGGCGGCTTGCCGCCATCCATGACCGCCTTGCCCGCGCCGGCGCGCGCAACGTGCAGGTCCGCACGCCGAGGGGCGCCGTCGATATCCTCGACGATCTATCTGCTCGCGCCGATCTCGTATTGATCGATGCGCCATGCACCGGCATCGGCACCTGGCGGCGCAATCCGGACGCCAAATGGCGCATCCGGCCCGGCGCGCTGGCCGAACGCATTAAGCAACAAGGAGAGGTGCTTGAGCGCGCGGCCGGGCTGGTCAAGCCGGGCGGCCGCATCGCTTACGTCACCTGCTCGGTGCTGGCGGAAGAGAACGGCGATCAAATCCGCGGCTTTATCGGCCGGCACGGCGATTTTTCCGTGGAAAAGCCTCTCGATGTCATCAGTGCCATGGGCGAGCGCGCCTATCTTTTTGCGCGCGCGGTGCTTATGTCGGACGAGGGCCTCTTGATGACGCCGCGCCGGACCGATACCGACGGGTTTTACGTCAGCATGCTGCGGCGCGCTTCATGACCTCCGTCGCTCGACAGGCCGGGACAGCAGCCGTAGAACCCGCCATGGCGCAAGATTCGCAATCCCAAGCTTCGCACTCCCAAGCTTCGCAAAACCACGACAAAATTCTGATCGTCGATTTCGGCTCGCAGGTGACGCAGCTCATTGCGCGCCGCGTGCGCGAAGAGAAGGTCTATTGCGAGATCGTGCCGTTCCAGAAGGCGGAAGCCGCGTTCCGCGACATGCGGCCGAAGGGCGTCATCCTGTCCGGCGGTCCCGCGTCCGTGCTCGACAAGGACGCGCCGCTGGCGCCGCCGATGATCTATCGGGCCGGCGTGCCGGTGCTCGGCATCTGCTACGGCGAGCAGGCCATGGCGGCCCAGCTTGGCGGCAAGGTCGAAGGCGGCCATCATCGCGAATTCGGCCGCGCCGAGGTCGAGCTGACGACGGCGTCCACGCTGACCGACGGCGTCTGGGAAGTCGGCCAGAAATATCCGGTGTGGATGAGCCATGGCGACCGCGTCACCCGGCTGCCCGAGGGCTTCGTCGCCGCCGGCACCTCGGCCAACGCGCCGATCGCCATGATCGCCGACGAGGCGCGCAAATTCTACGCCACGCAATTCCATCTCGAAGTCGTGCACACGCCCCACGGCGCCGCGCTCCTGCGCAATTTTGTGCGCAAGGTCGCCGGCTGCACCGGCGACTGGACCATGCGCGCGTTCAAGCTGGAGGCGATCGACAAGATCCGCCGCCAGGTCGGCAACGGTAAAGTGATTTGCGGGCTCTCCGGCGGCGTCGATTCCGCGGTCGCCGCCGTGCTGATCCATGAGGCGATCGGCGATCAGCTCACTTGCGTCTTCGTCGATCACGGGCTTCTCCGCCTCGGCGAAGCGGAAAAAGTCGTGGCGCTGTTTCGCGGCCACTACAACATCCCGTTGGTCCATGTCGAAGCCGCCGACACTTTCCTCAAGGCGCTCGAAGGCGTCGACGATCCGGAACAGAAGCGCAAGACCATCGGCAAATTGTTCATCGACGTGTTCGAGGCCGAGGCGAAGAAGATCGGCGGCGCGGAATTCCTGGCGCAGGGCACGCTCTATCCCGACGTGATCGAGAGTGTTTCGTTCACCGGCGGCCCGTCGGTGACCATCAAGTCGCATCACAATGTCGGCGGCTTGCCCGAGCGCATGCACATGAAGCTCGTCGAGCCGTTGCGCGAACTGTTCAAGGACGAAGTGCGCGCGCTCGGCCGCGAGCTCGGCCTGCCCGACGTGTTCGTCGGCCGCCATCCGTTTCCCGGTCCCGGTCTCGCCATCCGCTGCCCCGGCGCGATCACCCGCGAGAAGCTCGACATTCTCCGCCTCGCCGACGACGTCTTCATCGAGGAAATCCGCCGCGCCGGCCTCTACGACGACATCTGGCAGGCCTTCGCGGTGCTGCTGCCGGTGCGCACCGTCGGCGTCATGGGCGACTACCGCACCTACGATTATGTCGTGGGGCTGCGCGCGGTCACCTCGACCGACGGCATGACCGCGGACTTCTATCCCTTCGACATGAGTTTCATCGGCGCGGTGGCCACCCGCATCATCAACGAGGTCAAAGGCGTCAACCGCGTGGTGTATGACGTGACGAGCAAACCGCCGGGGACGATCGAGTGGGAGTGAGTGGGGGCTAAATCAAAGCTTCGAAATGATGATTTTTTATTGACTGGGGAGAGCCGGGATGTTGGCCCGAGCGCAGACATGCAGCGTGAGAAAGCCAAGCCATGAAGAAGAGCAAGAGCGCCGCGACCAAAGCAAAAGAAGGAGCCTCTGCCTCCCGGCTGATCGATGAGCGCATCAAGGAGCTTGGTGATTGGCGGGGCGCGACGCTCGCGCGGATCCGCAGTCTGATCAAAGAGGCCTGCCCCGATGTGACCGAAGAGTGGAAGTGGCGCGGGGTGCCGGTGTGGGAGCACGACGGCATCATCTGCACCGGCGAGACCTACAAGACCGCCGTGAAGCTGACTTTCGCCAACGGCGCGGCGTTGGAAGACCCATCGGGCCTTTTCAACTCCAGCCTCGAAGGCAATGTCAGGCGCGCGATCGATATCCACGAAGGCGACAAGATCAAGGAGCCGGCCTTGAAGGCGCTCATTCGCGCCGCAGCCGCGCTGAACGCCGCGAAGAAGAAGAAATCGAAGAGCGGTTGAAAATCACCGCAAAGCTGCTCGATCTCCTTGCCTTTGGCGCAACCGTCCGGGACAGTCGGGGCGCGGCCTTCGCGTCGTGACGACGTCCCGGGGAGAGCAATGTCCATTACCATCTACGGCATCAAGAACTGCGACACCATGAAGAAGGCGCGCGCCTGGCTCGACATGCACGGCGTCGCTTACGCGTTCCACGACTACAAGACGGCGGGCATCGAGCGGGAGCGCTTGGAGAATTGGGAGAAGAAAGTCGGCTGGGAGACGCTGCTCAACCGCGCCGGCACCACGTTCCGCAAGTTGCCGGACAAGGACAAAACCGGGTTGAGCGCGAAGAAGGCGATGGCGCTGATGCTCGAGCAGCCGTCAATGATCAAGCGTCCGGTCCTCGACCTCGGCGGCGGCAAACTCGTTGTGGGATTCGCGCCGGAACTTTATGCCAAATCGGTAAGCACGCGCGCATAAGCGAGCAATCATCAGGCAATTTTTCCGCGCCGCGGCGTCTGCAAAGTTCCATTGCCATATTTCGTGGCGAAAAAATCACGCCGCGGAACTTCCGAATTACAAAACTGTTAAGCGCAAGCCGGCGGCCACTTTGCTGCCAACAATCGACCATGCTTTGCCCGCCAAGCTGCGGCTCTCTCCCGCACGGCGGCGGGCAATATCGGGCTTGGTCGTCGGGGACTGAATCGCAAAACCGAACTCGGGGGCGAGTATCTGCGAGGCTGGAGGTTTGAAATGAAATTGCGTGCGTTCGTTGGCGGCATCACGCTGGCCGCCGGCACTGTCGCCTGTGTGTATTCCGTTCAGGCGGCCGACTTGCCGATCCGCCGTGCCCCCGCGCCGGTCGCCCCGGTCGCCTATGCGCCGCCGGTCTACAATTGGAGCGGCTTCTATGTCGGCGGCCATATCGGCGGCGGCTGGGAAAACTCGAAATGGACCGATCTCTTCACCGGGGCCGACGATACGTTCAACAATAACGGTTTTCTCGGCGGCGCCCAGGTCGGCGTGAACACCCAGTTCAACTGGCTCGTGCTCGGCCTCGAAGGCGACTTCAGCTGGACCAGCGATATCAAAGGCACCGGCACGGATTCCTTCGGCGACGCCATCACGACCAGTCCGCAGTGGACCTCGACCGTCACCGGACGCATCGGTGCCGCGTTCGATCGCCTGCTCGTCTACGGCAAGGGCGGTCTCGCGATCGCGCAGGACAAGAGCACCTTCACACCCGTCGGCGGCGCGACGTTGACCGATAATCTGACGCGGGCCGGCTGGACCGCGGGCGCCGGCCTCGAATATGCGCTGACCAATAACTGGTCGGTGCGCGCGGAGTACGATTATCTCGGCTTCGGCTCGAAGCAGCTTAACTTCGGCGCCGTCAGCACCAACGCCAATTTGAACGTGCAGGAAGTCAAGGCCGGCTTCGACTACAAGTTCGGCCCGTAAGTCGCAAAAGACCGCGAATGGGCGGCCAGGGAAGGAGCCGTTCTTTCCCTCGCCGCTTGCTCGTTTATTGAATCTTGATCTTGGCCGCGGCGATCACCGGCGTCCAGCGCGCGATATCGGCGTCGACACGGGCGCGGAATTGCGCCGGCGTGTCGGGGACCGGCTCCATCAGTTGCGCCGTGAGCTTTTCGCGGATGGCGCGCGATTCGATCGCTTGGGTGACCAGCGCGCGGATTCGCTCGATCGTCTCGTTCGATATGCCGGCCGGCGCGATCAGCCCCATCCAGGCATCGGCCTCGACGTCGATGCCGGCTTCCTTGAGCGTCGGGATTCCGGGCAGCAACGCCGAGCGCTCGGCGGTGGTGACGGCGAGGATTTTCACCTTGCCGGAGGAAAGCTGGGGCACGACCGAAATCGCCGGCAGGCACACCATCTGCACGTCGTTGCGGATCAGCGCCGTCATCGCTTGCGGCGACGAGGAATATGGCACGTGGACGAGCTGCGTGCCGCTCTTTAGCGCGATCGCCTCCATGGCGAGTTGCGACAGCGAGCCGGTGCCGATCGAGCCGTAGGCGTATTTGCCGGGATTGCGCGCGATCAGATCGATCAACTGCCGCGTCGTGGTCACGCCAAGGCCGCTGTTGACCGCGAGCGCGCTCGGCTGCGTCACCAGCATGGTGATGAAGGCGAGGTCCTTCTTCGGATCGTAGGGCAGATCGGCGAACAACAGCGTGTTGATGGCAAGCGGGCCGCCGATGCTGATGCCGATGGTCGCGCCGTCCGGCGCGGCCTTGGCGACGGCGTCGGTGCCGGTGTTGCCGCTGGCGCCCGGCTTGTTTTCGACGATGAACGGCATCTGGGTCTTGTCATGCAGATAATCGGCGATCATCCGTGCGACGACGTCGGGCGTCGAGCCGGCGCCGAATGGCACGACAATCCGCACCGGTGCCGTCGGCCACTGCTGCGCGCTGGCCGAAGTCGTGAAAATCAGGATGGCCCAAAACATGACGGTCAATGCCGCCAGCATGCCGCGCTTCATCGCTTTGCCTCTGCGTTTCCCCATCGCTCGGCAAGACGTATCATGCCGGCGCAAGAAGTCGAAGCGGAGGGCCAAATCGTGCGCGCCACGACCAAATTGCGGGCTTTGTTGAATTCGCGGCGTATCGCGGTTGCGCCGGGGGCTTTTGACGGGCTTTCGGCGAGGCTCGTGGAGCAAGCGGGATTCCCGGCGATCTATGCCAGCGGCGGCGCCGTCGCGCGCTCGGCCGGTGTGCCGGATCTCGGCCTTCTTTCGGTGAATGCGATTGTCGAACGGCTGGCTTCGATGGTGGACGTCGTCGCCGCGCCGATTATCGCCGACGCCGACACCGGCTACGGCAATGCGCTCAACGCCCAGGCCGCGGCACGCGCCTTCGAGCGCGCCGGGGTGGCCGCTTTCCATCTCGAGGACCAGACGTTTCCAAAGAAGTGCGGTCACTACGACGACAAGGCCCTCGTGCCGGTCGGCGAAATGGTGCAGAAGCTCAAGGCGGTGCGCGACGCATTGCATGACCCCGATTTCGTGGTGATCGCGCGGACCGATGCCATCGCGGTGGAGGGATTTGCCGCGGCCATCGATCGCGCCTCCGCCTATCATGAAGCCGGCGCCGATATGCTCTTCGTCGAGGCGCCCAACTCGGAACATGAAATCGCGGAGGTCGCCAAGCGGCTGCCGGGCTGGAAGCTCATCAACATGTTCGAGGGCGGCAAGACGCCGCTGCTGCCGGTGCCCAAGCTGGAAACCTTGGGCTACAGTGTCGTCATCATCCCGAGCGATACGCAGCGCGCCGCCATCAAGGCGATGCAGCGGGTCTTGGCCGCCATCACCCGGGACGGCTCCTCGGCATCGATGCGCGGCGACATGGTCTCGTTCAAAGAGCGCGAAGCGCTCATCGGCACGGCGGCTTACCTCGACCGCGGCAAGCAATATAACGCGTGAGCGCGGCTTAGGCGTCATTGACAATAAGGCGGCGCTGGCCATGATCGCCGCCCGAACTGGAGCGGCCAGGAGCCTGTCGTGGGACTTGCGGAAGAAATCCTCGGCCTTGTTATCTTTCTCGGCGCCCACGTCTTCGTGACGATGCGCGGCCGCCGCGCCGCGCTCATTGCCCGGATGGGCGAATGGCCATACCGCGGCCTGTTCTCGGTGGTCGCCATCGTTGGCATTCTGCTGACGGCCTACGGCTTCGCCGACTATCGCGCGGCCGGGATGATTTACCTGTGGTATCCGCCGCACTGGACGCGGCACATCGTCGTGGTACTGATGTGGCCGGCGAGCATCATGGTCGCGGCCGCTTATATTCCCGGCAATATCAAGCGCGTGCTCAAGCATCCGATGCTGGTCGGCGTCAAAACCTGGGCGTTCGCGCATCTGTGCGCCAACGGCGATCTCGGCGGCGTCATTCTCTTTGGCTCCATACTGGCCTGGGCGGTCTTTGACCGCATCACGCTCAAGCGCCGCACCGATCCCGGTGCGCCGCCGATACCCGTGGGCGGCACCAGGAACGACATCATCGCCATCGTCGTCGGCACGATCATATATCTTGCGCTCGGCTTCGTGTTTCATCCGATCGTCGTCGGCGTGCCGGCATTCGGTACACCGGCTTTCGGGCAGTGAACATGTCGGCGCAGGAGCAAATCCGGCGGCTGACCGCGCCCGACATCCGCGGCCGCAAGGGCGGCGAACCACTGGTCTGCCTGACGTCCTATCACGCGCACACCGCACGCCTCGTCGATGGGTATTGCGACGTCATTCTGGTCGGCGACTCCCTCGGCATGGTGATGCACGGGCTCGAAACCACGATTCCCGTCACGCTCGACATGATGATTCTGCAGGGGCTCGCGGTGATGCGCGGCTCCAAGCGCGCGCTGGTCGTCGTCGACATGCCGTTCGGCTCCTACGAAGCGTCCAAGGAACAGGCTTTCGCTTCGGCGGCCCGGGTGATGAAGGAAACCGGCTGCGGCGCCATCAAGATAGAAGGCGGCCGGCGCATGGCCGAGACCATCGCCTTTTTGGTCGAGCGCGGCGTGCCGGTCATGGGCCATGTCGGGTTGACGCCGCAGGCGATCAACACCATCGGCTCGTTCCGCGCGCAGGGCCGCGATGAAAGCGATTGGGCGCCGATCGAAGCGGACGCGCGTGCGGTCGCCGATGCCGGCGCCTTTGCCGTCGTCCTTGAGGCGATCGCCGAGCCGCTCGGCCGGCGCATCACCGGAACGGTCGCGATCCCGACCATCGGCATCGGCGCCAGTGTAGCCTGCGACGGCCAAATCCTGGTCCTGGAAGACATGCTCGGCCTGTCGCCGCGGGTGCCGAAATTCGTCAAACGCTTCGGCGAACTTGGCCCCTCCATCGAACAGGCCATCAAGCGCTATGCGCAGGAGGTCCGGGACCGAAGCTTTCCCGGACCCGATCACGTCTACCCGATGCGCAGGTCCGGCCCCGAGGCCGTCATGACCGGGCGTCCCGAGCGGGGCAAGGGCACCTCCCGAGCCTGAATCTCATTGGAACACCCGATAAATCAGGGGGATTGGTCGCGGGCCGCACGCGGCATTTTGCCTTGCTCGCGCCATATCATTACACTAGTTGCGACAAGGCTTTACGGGCGGTCAACGGCGCAGATTACGGGTATTTCCCATTTTCTCGATGTCGCGCTTGAGGCGCGGCCTGTCTATACGGGCAGGATTGACGCGGCTTTCCGAAGCCGAAATCTGCCGGACGAATGAGTGCGGCCGCGAGGGCTTGAGACGGGGCTGGGGACGAGTGGCGTGACCGACATATTCAATGAAGTCGACGAGGAAGTTCGACGCGAACAGCTCAAAAAGCTGTGGGACCGTTACGGCATTTACCTGCTCGCGCTTTGCGTTCTCGTGGTCGTTGGCGTCGGCGCCTGGCGCGGCTATCAATGGTGGCAAGGCAAGCAGGCCGCGCAATCCGGCGCCGCGTTCGAGCAGGCGGTCACGTTGGCCCAGGCCGGCAAGCATCAGGAAGCCGAAGCGGCCTTTGCCAAGCTCGCCAGCAATGGCACCGCCGGCTATCGCGTCTTGGCGCGTCTGCGCGAGGCCGCCGAACTGGCGCCGACCGACGGCAAGGCCGCCGTCAAAGCCTATGACGAGATCGCAGCCGATAAGGAAGCCGGACAGGTCATCCAGGATTTGGCGACGGTGCGCGCCGGTTACCTTCTCGTCGACACGGCGCCTTACTCTGAGCTGCTGGCCAGGCTCGAGCCGTTGACCGCGAATGACCGCACGTTCCGCCACAGCGCGCGAGAGATTTTGGCGCTGTCGGCCTGGAAAGCCGGCGACATGACCGCGGCGCGCAAGTGGACCGATATGATCATGGCCGATCCACAGACGCCGGCGGGCACGCGCAGTCGCGCCCAAGTGCTCAGCGAACTCATTGCGGCGACCAACAAGGGCTGAGCGGATGGCGTTTCAGTACCGTTCCTCGGTGTTACGCGCCGTCGCCGCGCTGGCGCTCGTGCTCGTGCTTGCGGGTTGCACGCCGGGAGGCCAGTTCGATCCGACAACGCTTCTCGACAACGACATGTTCGACACCAAGGCCAAGCTGAGAGGTCAGCGCGTCCCGCTGTTTCCGAATGGTGTTCCCGGCACCACGACCGGCGTGCCGGCGGATCTGGTCAAGGGTTATCAGGCGCCGCCCGATCAAAACGACGCAGATGCCGACGCCGGCGCGCAAAGCCCGCCGCCGGCCGCCGAACCGGCAAAGCCGGCGGCGGCGCAGCCGCAATCAAAGCCCAAGCCTAAAGTCACGGTGGGACGGCCGCGTCCGCGGGCGGCGAAAACCGAAAAACCGCCGTCATCGGAGCCGACGCGGATCGACATCGGCGCGAAAGGCGCTCCGGCGCAACAGCAACCCGGGACGGTTTGGCCGAATTCAGCGCCGCCGGCGGCGCAGCAGGGCGGGCAATTCGCCTGGCCCTCGCCACCGGGCGCACCGGCCCAGCAGGCCGCGCAACCGTCGCAATCGATCTGGCCGGCTCCCCCGTCGACCGCGCCGGCACCGGCGGCGGCTTCGCCATCAACGGCACCGGCACAGCCCGCGGCTACGCCGTCAACCGCTCCGGGGGCGCAAACCGGGTCATCATTCGATTCGATGTGGCCGAAGTCGACGCCGAACGGCACGATATCGCAATAGTGCGGAGTTGCTGCGCCGGCGGCGATCGTCGGCGGCATTTGATTAAACGAAAATGCCTCTTCGCCAGCAGGCCCGCCGCCGACGTGCGGTCGGCATGAGGATGATATACAGCATTTTGTTTCAAAGCCTGGAATCATGTCTTTTACAGTTGCCATTGTCGGCCGGCCCAACGTCGGCAAATCGACGCTGTTCAACCGGCTGGTCGGCCGCCGTCTGGCGCTAGTCGACGACCAACCGGGCGTGACGCGGGACCGCCGCGAAGGCGATGCGAAGCTCGGTGATCTGAACTTCAGAGTGATCGATACGGCCGGCCTCGAAGACGCCGAGCGCGACAGCCTCTCCGCGCGGATGCAGGCGCAGACCGCGGCGGCGATCGCGCAGGCCGATGCCGTGCTGTTTCTCGTCGATGCCCGCGCCGGCACGACCGCGGCCGATCGCGCCTTCGCCGATCTCGTTCGCCGCTCGGGCAAGCCCGCGATCCTCGTGGCCAATAAGAGCGAAGGCCGCGCTGGCGAGGCGGGCCTGCTTGAATCTTATGCGCTCGGCCTCGGCGAGCCGGTCGCGATCAGCGCCGAACACGGTGAAGGTTTGGCCGATCTCTACGAGGCATTGCGCGGCGCTTTGCCCGGCGAGACCGCGGCGCGCGAGGCGGACGAAATTGTCGTTGCGGCTTCGGAGCAGCCGCCGATCCGCATCGCCATCGTCGGGCGGCCGAATACCGGCAAGTCGACGCTGATCAACCGCCTGCTCGGCGAAGATCGGCTGTTGACCGGCCCCGAGGCCGGCATCACCCGCGATGCCATCGCCGTCGATCTGAATTGGCGCGACGGCCGTTTCCGCGTTCACGACACCGCCGGCTTGCGCCGCCGCGCGCGGATCGAGGAGAAGCTGGAGAAGCTTTCGGTTGCGGATGCGCTCAACGCCATTCGCTTCGCCGATATCGTCATCGTGCTGATCGACGCGCAAGCGCCGTTCGAAGAACAGGACATCCGCATCGCCGATCTCGTCGAGCGGGAAGGGCGCGCCGTCGTCGTCGCGGTCAACAAATGGGACCTGATCGAAGCCGAGGCGGGCGCGCTGTCGCGTCTGCGCGCCACCGTCGATCGCCTGCTGCCGCAGATCAAGGGCGTGCCGGTCGTGGTCCTTTCCGCCAAGAGCGGCAAAGGCATCGACAAGCTGATGGAAGCGGTCTTGCAGGCCCACGAGGTGTGGAATCGCCGGGCGCCCACGGCGGCGCTCAACCGCTTTTTGGCCCAAATGATCTCCGCAAACCCGCCGCCGGCGGCAAGCGGCCGCCGGCTGCGGCTCGACTACATGACCCAGCCGAAATCGCGGCCGCCGACTTTCGTGCTGTTTTCATCGCGGCCCAGCGCGCTGCCCGAGACCTACCGCCGTTACCTGATCAACGGGTTGCGCGAGCAGTTTGCACTGCCGGGCACGCCGATCCGGCTCACCATGCGGGCCAAGGCCAACCCGTTTGCCGGAAAGAAACGGCGGCGGTGATCTGGTTCCGTCACTCCGGCTGCAGAAATTCCAAGAATTTGCCGGCGCGGTAATCGTAGAGCTTGCCCGTTTCCATGCAGCCCGGCAGGCACAGATCGACGATCTTCTGCGCCACTTCTTCCGGCGTCGGCAGCGTCATCGGGTCTTCGCCAGGCATGACCCAGGCGCGCATCCGGGTGCGCGTCGGCCCGGGATTGAACAGGTTGACCCGCACCGGCGTCGTCGACGACGTTTCAGCGGCATAAATTTGCCCGAGCACATTCAAGGCCGCCTTCGACACCGAGTAAGCGCCGCTATAGGCGCGGGGATTGGTCGCCGCGCCGGACGTGATGAGCACGACGCGGCCGGCGTCCGAGCGCTTGAGCAGCGGGTTCATGGCGCGGATGAGATGCCAATTGGCGGTGACGTTGACCGCCATGACCTCATCCCAGTTTTGTGGGTCGATGTGATCGAGCGGCGAGCGTTGCCCGACGACGCCGGCATTGCCGACGAGCACGTCGAGCCGCTGATAGCGTTCGTTCAGCGAGGTGGCGAGCCGATAAAGGCCGGGATAATCGCGCATATCGAGCGGCACCAGCGTCGCCGTGCTGCCGGCGCCGCGCAGGGCATCGTCGAGTTCCTCAAGCGCGCCTTGGGTGCGTCCCACCGCGACGATGTGGGCGCCGGCTTGCGCCAGCAACAGTGCCGTCGCACGGCCAATGCCGCGTGTGGCGCCGGTGACGAGCGCGACGCGATCAGCCAACGCTTTGGTCATTCCTCAGCTCGCCTCGGCGAGCAGCGATAGCTGGCGCGGAGTCGCGTCTTCCGCCGTGCGGTCCGTGAGTGCGGTCGGATATTCGCCGGTGAAGCAATGGTCGGTGAATTGCGGACGGGCCGGATCGCGCGCCTTTTCGCCCATGGCGCGGTAGATGCCGTCGACCGACAGAAAGGCGAGCGAATCGGCGCCGATGAATGTGCGCATAGCTTCGAGATCGTGCGTGGCGGCGAGGAGCTTGTCCTGCTCTGGCGTATCGATGCCGTAGTAATCGGGGTGCGTGATCGGCGGCGAGGCGATGCGGAAATGCACTTCGCGGGCGCCGGCTTCGCGCATCATCTGCACGATCTTCACCGACGTGGTGCCGCGGACGATCGAATCGTCGATCAGTACGATGCGCTTGCCGCTGACCACGGCGCGGTTGGCCGAGTGTTTGAGCCGCACGCCGAGCTGGCGGATGTGCTGGGTCGGCTCGATGAAGGTGCGGCCGATATAGTGATTGCGGATGATGCCGAGCTCGTAGGGGATGCCCGATTCCTGCGCGTAGCCGACCGCCGCCGGTACGCCGGAATCGGGGACCGGAACGACCACATCGGCCGCAGCCGGCGCTTCGCGGGCGAGTTCCGCGCCGCTCGCCTTGCGCACGTTGTAGATGCTGCGGCCGCCCAGCACCGAGTCCGGACGTGCGAAATAAATGTATTCGAAGATGCAGGGCCGCGGCGGCATCGCCGGGAACGGCTTGTGCGAATGGGCGCCATCCTCGTCGAAGATCAGGACTTCGCCGTTTTCCACATCGCGCACATAGTGCGCGCCGATGATGTCGAGCGCGCAGGTCTCCGATGCGAGGATGGGGCAGCCATCGAGCTTGCCGACCACCAGCGGCCGAATCCCCAAGGGATCGCGCGCGGCGACGAGCTTCTTATTGGTAAGCCCGACGAAGGCGTAGGAGCCTTCGAGCATGCGCAGTCCCTCGATGAAGCGATCGACGAAGCGGTTGCGGTGAGAGCGCGCCACCAGATGCAGGATCACTTCGGTGTCGGTGGTCGATTGCATCATGGCGCCTTCGCGCACCAGCTGGCGGCGCAGCGTCAGGCCGTTGGTGAGATTGCCATTGTGGCCGACGGCAAAGCCCCCGGCATTAAGCTCGGCAAACAGCGGCTGCACGTTGCGCAGGATGGTTTCGCCGGTCGTCGAATAGCGCACATGGCCGACCGCGGCATTGCCGGGCAGGCGATCGATCACCTCGCGCCGGGAGAAGGCGTCGCCGACCAGGCCGAGGCGGCGCTCGGAGTGAAAGCGCTTGCCGTCGAACGAGACGATGCCCGCGGCTTCCTGGCCGCGATGCTGGAGCGCATGCAGGCCGAGTGCGGTAATCGCGGCAGCGTCGGGATGACCGAAGATGCCAAATACCCCGCATTCCTCGCGGAGCCGGTCCGCGTCCAGATCGAGGAGGTCGGGGTCATTCATGCGGTCCGGCCTTGGAGCAAGTCGAGCTCGCTGTGCTGCTGATCGGGGTTCGCCTCCGGCGTCTCGGTATCTGTCGGATGCGGCTTCTTCAGCTTGTTTAAAATGGTGTTCTCCGGGTCTTCCGGCAACATCGAGATCAGCCATTGCCCGGTGCCCGCGAGTACGACGCGCGATTTGGCGGTTTTGACCCATTCAGGCTGGCTACGGTCGGGAACGAGCCAGGTGAAGAACTGAAAGGCCACAACCACGATAATAAGGCCGCGGCCGAGCCCGAACAGGAAGCCCAGCGTCCGGTCGAGCGCACCGACGCGGCTGTCGAGCACCATGTCGGAGACTTTTATGGTTAATACCGAGACCACCAGCAGCGTGAGCAGAAAGACGCCGCCCACCACCGCGACCGCGGCGACGATGTCGCTGTTGAAGTACTCTTTGGCGTAAGGCAGCAGCTTGCCATACGAGTAAAGCGTCGCCGCGGCTGCCAGAATCCACGCGGTGATGGAAAGCACTTCGCGCATGAAGCCGCGCACCATGGCGAGCAGCCCGGAAATCAGCATCACGACGATGAGTACGATATCGAGCAGCGTAATGGGCATTGGTTACCAGTCCGCTCGCCAGTGCACCGCGCTCGCCCCGTTTAAGCCCCGCCGGCTGTATAGCCGGGCGCCGCCACGCCGTCACCCGTCTTCTCGGACGTTCAACAGGATCGGCGCGGCCCGCGGCCGTCATAAACACATCGCGAATCCGGGCGCCCGGACCGCGTCACGCATCCTGCCGGCCGACGCGGCGCAGCGCCGGCGCCCCGTCGTGGGCGATATCGGCGACCAGATTGGCCAGCATGCCGATAGGCGACAGCGCAAAGCCGTCGGGGGCTTCATTGCGCGCGCCCTCCGGGACGACCGCCTTGGTGAATCCGAGCTTCTGCGCTTCCTTGAGCCGGGCCGCGGTCTGCGCCACCGGCCGGACGGCACCCGACAGAGATACTTCGCCGAAATAGACCGCATCGGCCGGAAGCGGCGCACGCGCCAGCGAAGACACCAGCGCCGCCGCGGCGGCGACGTCGGCCGCCGGCTCCTGGACGCGCAGCCCGCCCGCGACGTTGAGATAAACGTCGTGCCCTGACAGCCGGACGCCGCAATGCGCTTCCAGCACGGCCAGCACCATCGACAGCCGGCTGGGATCCCAGCCGACGACAGCGCGGCGCGGCGTGCCGAGCGCCGTCGGCGCGACCAGCGCCTGGATTTCGACCAGGAGCGGGCGGGTTCCCTCGATCCCGGCGAAGACGGCGGTGCCTGGGCTGCCGAGATCGCGTTCGGACAGAAACAGCTCGGAAGGGTTGGCGACTTCGCTCAGCCCTGCGCCGGTCATCTCGAACACCCCGATCTCGTCGGTCGGTCCGAACCGGTTCTTGATCGCGCGTAAGATCCGGAATTGCTGGGAGCCTTCGCCTTCGAATGACAGCACCGCGTCGACCATGTGCTCGACCACGCGCGGGCCGGCGATCTGGCCGTCCTTGGTGACGTGGCCGACCAGGATGACGGCCGCGCCGGTGCGCTTGGCAAAGCGGATCAGGTCCGCAGCCGAGCCCCGCACTTGCGTCACGGTGCCTGGCGCTGCGTCGAGGGCTTGGGTCCACATCGTCTGAATCGAGTCGATGACCAAAAGCCGGGGCGTGACGCCCCGCGACAGCGTCGCGATGATGTCTTCGACCGAAGTCTCGGCCGCGACCTCGACGGGCGCATCGGCGAGACCTAGCCGCTCGGCCCGCAGCCGGACCTGCGCGACGGCTTCTTCGCCGGAGATATAGACGGCGCGGTGGCGCCCGCGGGCAAATGCCGCCGCCACTTCCAGAAGCAGTGTCGATTTTCCGATGCCGGGATCGCCGCCGAGAAGCAGCACTGAGCCGCGCACCAGGCCACCGCCGGTCACGCGATCGAATTCGGCAATACCGGAGCCGAGCCGCGGCGCGTCGTGCGATTCGCCCTTCAGCGATTCGACGGCGAACAGCCGTCCCTTGCGCGCGGAGCGCCGCGGGCCCTCGGCGCCTTCCTCGACCAGCGTGTTCCATTCGCCGCAGGCTTCGCACTTGCCGGCCCAACGCGAATAGGCCGCGCCGCAGTTCTGACAGATGAAGTGTTGCGCACGCGCCGCCATCTCACGCCCCGCGATAGACGAGATGCGAGCGCGAGCCGAGCCGGGTGAGAATCTCGTAGCCGATCGTGCCGGCGGCCGCAGCGACCTCGTCGATCGCGATGTCCGCGCCGATGAGCGTCGCGCGATCGCCGCGATGCACCGCCCCGTCGGGAACATCGCTGACGTCGATGCAGATCAGGTCCATCGAGATGCGGCCGACGATGGGACAACGTTTGCCGGCAACGATGGCGGCGCCGCCGGCGCGGTCGTCGCTGCCGCTGCCGGCACGCAGGAGGCCATCGGCATAGCCGAGCGCCACGATGGCGATCCGCGAACTGCGTTTTGCCGTCCAAGTCGCGTCATAGCCGACCGTCTCGTCGCGCGCGACGCTGCGAAGCTGCAGGATGCGGCCGGTCAGCTCGACGACGCTTTGCATCGGATTGGGCCGGCCCGGAGTTGGATTGACGCCATAGAGCGCGGCGCCGGGCCGCGCCAAATCGAAATGCGCGGAATCAGCAAGGAAAATGCCCGAGGAATTGACAAGCGACGCAGGCACGCTCGGATACAGCCGATGCAGTTCGCGAAACAGCTGGATCTGCTTGGCATTGAGCGGATGGTCGGGAAGTTCGGCGCAAGCGAGATGGCTCAGGATAAGCGCGATACCGTGATTTTCGGTCTGCGCGCGCGGGGCGAGTGCGGCCGCCTCATCCGGGGAAATGCCGAGCCGATTCATGCCGGTGTCGACCTGCAGCGCGGCGCCGCCCTGCCAGCCACGGGCGCCGACGAAGGCGTCCCATTCCGCAAGCTCGGTGGTGGAGTTGATGACCGGCCGGGCATTGATCTCGATAAGTCCTTCGCCCCAATCCGGCGTGAAGCCGTCGAGCACGTAGATGGCGGCGTTGCTGGCGCGCGAACGCACGGTTCGCGCTTCTGCAAGATCGGCGACGAAGAAGGTCTTGCAGCCCGCTTGCGCCAGCTTGGTCGTGACCTGCGCCAGCCCGAGTCCATAAGCGTTCGCTTTGACCACGGCCGCGCATTCGACCGTAAGCAGCCGATGCGCCAATGCGTGCCAATTCGCCTCGATGGCGGCGAGATCGACGGCCAGCGTGCCGCCGGTCTCCGGCGCCGCCGGAGCGGGAACCGCGGGGGAAAGCCGTTTTGCGCGTGCCAAAGCCGCCTCCAAGGCCGCCTCCATAGACGCCTTATGGCCGGCATGGCGGCGGGCGTAAAGCGACCCGCAACAAGCCGCCTAAAAGTCCGGCCGGTGCGCCGTATCGAGATTGGCGAAACGGGTGACGGCGGCGTCGAACTGCAATTCCACCGTGCCGGTCGGGCCGTGGCGCTGCTTGCCGATGATCACCTCGGCCTTGCCTTCGACCCGGTTACCTTCGGCCAGCCATTCGTCGAATTTCTCGCGGTTCGACTCCAGAGGCTTGCGCATCTGGTGATAATACTCCTCGCGGAACACGAACAGCACCACGTCGGCGTCCTGCTCGATCGAGCCCGACTCGCGCAGATCGGAAAGCTGCGGCCGCTTGTCGTCGCGGCTTTCGACTTGGCGCGACAATTGCGACAGCGCCAGGATCGGAATGTTGAGTTCCTTGGCGAGTGCCTTGAGCCGGGTCGTGATCTCGGTGATCTCTTGCACCCGATTTTCGCTGGAACGGCGGCTCGTGCCCTGCAGCAGCTGGACGTAGTCGATCACCAAGAGATCGAGCCCGCGCTGGCGCTTTAATCGCCGCGCGCGCGCGGCCAGTTGTCCAATAGAAAGGCCACCGGTTTCGTCCACATAGAACGGCAGGTTTTGCAGTTCGATCGAAACGTCTTTGATCTTTTCAAAGTCGCCCTCGTCGATCCCGCCGCGCCGGATCTTGGTGGAGGGGATGCCGGTCTGTTCCGCGATGATGCGGGTCGCGAGTTGCTCGGCCGACATTTCCAGCGAGAAGAAGCCGACAATGCCGCCGTTGACGGTCGCTAAATGACCGTCGGCGCGGACCTCGCCGGCCCACGCCTTGGCGACATTGTAGGCGATGTTGGTGGCGAGCGCGGTTTTGCCCATGCCCGGCCGGCCGGCAAGGATCACCAGATCGGACTGCTGCAGCCCACCCATCCGGCTGTCGAGGTCGGTCAGGCCGGTCGCCAGGCCGGACAGGCTGCCGTCGCGCTGATAGGCGCGCGCCGCCATGTCGACCGCCGTGGTCAGCGCTTGGGCGAAGCGTTGAAAGCCGGAATCATAGCGCCCCGTCTCGGCGATTTCATAGAGCCGGCGCTCGGCATCCTCGATGTGGTGCAGCGGCGTCGAATCGACCGGTGCGTCGTAGGCGAGATTGACCATATCCTCGCCGATCGCGATCAGATCGCGGCGGATCGAAAGATCGTAGACAGTACGGCCGTAATCCTCGGCGTTGATGATCGTGGTCGCCTCGGCGGCAAGCCGCGCCAGATATTGGTTGATCGAAAGCCCCGCGATATCGGCGTCGGCCGGCAGAAACGTCTTCAGCGTGACCGGCGTCGCAAGCTTGTTGGCCCGGATCAGGCCGCCGGCGAGCTCGAAGAGGCGCTGATGGATCGGTTCGAAAAAATGCTTGGGTTCGAGGAAATCGGAGACGCGATAAAAGGCCTCGTTATTGACGAGGATGGCACCGAGCAGCGCCTGCTCGGCCTCGATATTGTGCGGGGCCGTGCGGAACGTCGGTTCCGGCGGCGCCTGCTTGCGTGCGGTCGAGTCGAATATCGGCATGATTCCGACAATAAGATTCGTATGGCCGATTTGCGGCAATCAGCCGAAAAACGGCGGGTGAAGGTTCAGGCGCGATACTCAACATGGCGGATTACTCAAGAACAGCAGAGGCCTCGCGCAGGCGCGAGCGCTGGGCTGCAACGAACGTCCCGTCGAATTAATCGAGCCGGTCGGCAAAGGGAAACGCTCGTTATGAGTTTCCCCGTTACTCACTGATCGAGGGTGAGGATTCCAATCGGCGCTTGACGCGAGGGCCGATGCGGTGGCGCCGCACGCTCGCCTACTCGCCGGCGAGTCGCAGCGGCGCCGAATAGCCGGCTTCGATGCCGCGCAACCGCGCCTCTTCGCGCGCGATATAGTCGCGCGTTGCCGGGGTGAGACCTTTCTGCTTGGCGATCTGGATCTGGAACACGACCATTTCGCCCTCGCGGAACGCCATCTCGGAGCAGGCGAGATAGAACTCCCACATGCGCACGAAGCGCTGGTCATAGAGCCGCACCACCTCGTCGCGGTGGGCGAGAAAGCGCTCGCGCCACGCCTTGAGCGTTTCGGCATAATGCAGCTGCAAGACCTCGACGTCGGTAACCATGAGCTTCGCGCGCTCGATCGCCGGCAGCACTTCCGAGAGCGCCGGAATATAGCCGCCGGGGAAGATGTATTTGGCGATCCAGGGATTGGTAATGTCTGGCGGGCTGCTGCGTCCGATCGAGTGCAGCAGCATGATGCCGTCGTCGGCAAGCAAATCGGCGCATTTACCGAAGAACGTCTCATAGAAGCCGACACCGACGTGCTCGAACATGCCGACCGAGACGATGCGGTCGAACCGGCCGTCGACGTCGCGATAATCGACGAGCCGGAAGGTCGCATCCTCGGTGCGGCCACGCTCCAGCGCCCGGTTTTGCGCGCGCTGGAATTGCTCATGCGACAGCGTGATGCCGGTGACTTGCGCGCCGGCGATTTCGGCGAGATAGAGCGCCAAGCCGCCCCAGCCGCAGCCGATATCGAGGACCGTGGCGCCGCGTTTGACTCGCAATTTGGCGGCGAGATGCCGTTTCTTGGCGAGTTGCGCATCGTCAAGCGACACGTCGGGGGACTCGAAATAGGCACAGCTGTATTGCTGGTCGCCATCGAGGAACAGCGAGTAGAGCCGACCGTCAAGATCGTAATGATGCGCCACGTTTTGCCGTGAACGGGAGCGGAAGTTGAACTGCTGCAAGCGCCGGAACAGGAAACGCAACAATCGCGGCGGCAGCGCCCAGCGTGGCGCTTCATTCCGCCCCTGACGCAATAGCACCGCGAGCACGTCCGCGATCGAACCACGCTCCACGATGAGCGTGCCGTCCATATAGGCTTCGCCAAGCTTCAATTCGGGGTCGAGGAGGACGGCAAGCTGCGTCTTTGCCGTGGTGAAGCGGATGGCGACCGGTGCGCCGGTACCGTCGCCAAAGGTGAAAGTGGAGCCGGCCACAGTCGTCACCGCGAACGACCCGCGGCGGATGTAGCGATTAAGCAATATGAACAGCAACCGATCCACGGCCGCCTCCGCACTTTACAAAGCCTCTTGCGCAGCCTGCGACGATTGGGCTTGGTCCGCCTTGGCGGCCGTTTTCTCCGCTCGATCAGCCTGATGCGCGGGCAGGGGTCTTCTTTTGCCGTCATTAAAACAAAATCCTCCGCGACCAGCAATGCCGTGATATCGCGCTTTGGGGGCCCGAACGCCGCGCTCGCATTCGGCCGCTATTTGGGGTGCTCATGATCGCCGAGCCATCGAGAGTTGAGAGAGGCAGCGCGTTCGCCCGGTCAGGGCCGGTGATCGGCGCGATTGCGGCCGCGGCCTTGGCCATGGTTCCGGCCATGGCCCGAGCCCAGGTCAATATCGACCAGGGCAAGTCCGCAGCCGAGATTTTCTCGAGCGTCTGCACCGCTTGCCACAAGACGCCGCGGGGCCTGGCGGTCGGTAAGAACAGCCTCACGCTTTCGGCGTTTTTGCGCGAACATTACACGGCGAGCAGCGATCAGGCCTCCGCGCTTGCCGCCTTCGTGCTCGGCGCCGGGGGCGCCGAACCCGGGCCGAAGCAAAAGGAAGTGGAGCACGCGAGGGCGGAGGAGCCTAAAGCCGGGGAGCCGAAAGCGACTTCCCGTGCGCCGGTCCGGGCGGCCGCCAAACCCGAGGAAGAAAAGCGGCTGAAACCGCAAGAAGCCAAGCGCGAGGAACACCCCGTAACGCCGCCGAGCGTCGAGAAACATGAGCCGGCGGCGGAAACCGCAAGCCGGGAGGTCAAACCGCAGGCCCAAGACGCCGCGCCGGCTGCGCACGAAGCCGCACCGGTCTCGGCCGCCCCCGAGCCAACCCCCGTCGCTCATGCAAGTCCGGTCGTGGCCGAACCGCCAACCCCGGCGCCACAGCCCGAGGTCGCGCCCACCGCGAGTGCCGCAGCTCCAGCCGAGGAACAGCTAAACACTGGCGCGGCCGTGCCCCGGGACAATATCCCGGACTAGGAAGCGTCGGTCTAACTGGCTGCCGGCGGCTTTTCCGCCGTTTCCGCGCCTTCTTCCTGGCGCGCCTCCGCACCGGCCCCCGGCTCGAAGAACTCCTCGGCCGCCACCAGGGCAGCTTCCGCTTCTGTCGCCTCGCGCAGCTGAGTCACGTCTTCGCCGCGCGCGATGCGGGCTGCCTCGTCTTCGTTGCGGGCGACAATAATGGTGATCGTGCTTTCGACCTCGGGATGCAGCGCGATCGGCACTTTGTGCTGGCCGATCGTCTTGATCGGCGCATTCAGTGCGATCTGACTGCGATTGAGCCGGAAACCACCATCGCCAAGGAGGACGACGAGGTCGCGCGGCGACACCGAGCCGAACAGCTGACCCGATTCCGAAGCCTGGCGCAGCACCGTGAAGCTTTTGCCATCGAGCTTTTCCGCCACTTGCGAGGCTTCGGTCTTGAGCGTGAGCGAGCGCGCTTCGAGGTCGCTTTTCATGCCCTCGAAGCGGGTGCGGTTTTCAGCCGTGGCGCGCAAGGCCTTGCCGCGCGGCAACAGGAAGTTCCGCGCGAAACCGTCCTTGACCCGCACGACGTCGCCCATCTGGCCGAGCCGGCTGATACGTTCGAGTAGGATCACTTCCATGGCGGCCTCCTTAGCGGATCACATAGGGCAGGAGGCCCAGGAACCGTGCGCGTTTGACGGCCTGCGCCAGTTCGCGCTGCTTCTTTGCGGAGACCGCGGTGATGCGGCTGGGAACGATCTTGCCCCGCTCCGAAACGAAGCGCTGCAGGAGCTTGACGTCTTTGTAATCGATCTTGGGCGCGTTGGCGCCTGAGAACGGGCAACTTTTGCGGCGACGGAAGAACGGACGGCGGCCGCCGGCGCCTTGCGGTGACATGGCCATGCTCAATCCTCCGTCGGGGTTTCGGGCTCGTCGGCGCCTTCACGCGGCCGCCGATCGCGATCGCGCGGGCGGTCGCCACGATCGAAACGATCGCCGCGATCGAAACGGTCGCCGCGCTCGCCGCGGCGGTCTTCGCGGTCGCGGTCACGCTCGGCGCGCCGCATCATGGCGGATGGACCTTCCTCATGCGCATCGACCCTGATGGTAAGGTAGCGCAAAACGTCTTCATTAAGACGCTCGAGCCGCTCGATCTCGTTGATGGCCGGCGGCGGCGCGTCGACATCCATCAGAGTGAAATGCGCCTTGCGGTTCTTGCGCAGGCGATAAGAGAGCGATTTCACGCCCCAATATTCGGTCTTTTTGACCGATCCGCCGAGGCCTTCGATGACGCCCTTCAATTGGGTGGTCAATTCTTCGACCTGCTGCGCGCTGGCGTCCTGGCGCGCAAGATAGACGTGCTCGTAAAGCGGCATGGCTGCCCTTTCCTCATTTGCCGTGCTCGCCCAGGCGCGAAGCCCCTCGAACCCTTCGGGAAAGGCTCGAATGCTCTGAAGGCGGGAACACCGGACGCCGGACCCCCCGTTGGGGGTCTTACCGCGCATGAGCGCGGCCGTCCGTTCAGCCCCCGGCCGGGGTCGAGCGGAAGGCGGCCTTATACGCGGCAGGGCAAAAAAGGCAATAGATTACGACATGCTGCCGCGAGGGTCGGCGTTCTGGATCAGTTCGGCAAGCCGCACGGCAAGTTCCACCCCCTCGCGCAGCTGCCTGGCGTCCGGGCCGCTGCGGGGTGCCGAACCGCGCAGCCGTTTCATCCCCGCCAACAGAGCCTCGAGGTTTTGCTCAAGAAGCCGTTGGCGGAACGTCGGGTCCGAACGCGCACGGGAAAGGTCAGCGTCGGTAACCGGCGAGTAAGGGCTCATAACGAGGCGCTCACGCTGCGATCCGGCAAGGTCATGTGCCTGAATAGGCCAAGCTATCATCGTGCCGTTGTCGCTTTATTACGGCCCCGCATCCTTGACATGGCGTTCATCCCGGTATCTTTCGCCCCTTCCCAGTGGAAATCAGGTGTTAGGCGGGTTTTGGGCTTATGGCGGCGGCATTTGTTTTTCCCGGTCAGGGCAGTCAGACCGTTGGCATGGGCAAGGCTTTGGCCGAGGCCTTTCCCTCGGCGCGCCGGGTATTCGAGGAAGTAGATGCCGCCTTGGGCCAGCGGCTCAGCGATATCATCTGGAACGGGCCAGCCGACGCGCTGACGCTGACTGAAAATGCCCAGCCGGCTCTCATGGCGGTCTCGCTCGCGGCGATGCGCGCGCTCGAGGACGAGGCCGGGGTCGATCTCAAACGCGATGCAGCCTTTGTCGCCGGTCACTCGCTCGGCGAATATTCGGCGCTCGCCGCGGCTCGGTCGCTCGCGCTTGCCGATGCGGCGCGGCTTCTCCGCATCCGCGGCAGCGCCATGCAGAAGGCAGTCGCCGTCGGCGCCGGTGCGATGGCGGCACTGATCGGACTTGAATTGGAGGACGCCAAAGCGGTCGCTGCGGAGGCCGATAGCGTCGGTGTCTGCGCCACCGCCAATGACAATGGCGGCGGACAGGTCGTGTTGTCAGGCGCCAAGGCTGCGGTCGAACGCGCCGTGGATCTGGCAAAGCTTCGCGGCGCCAAGCGAGCCATGATGCTTCCGGTCTCCGCTCCCTTCCACTGCCCGCTGATGCAGCCTGCAGCCGATGTCATGGCCGAAGCATTGGCGAAAGTTCCGGTGCAGCCGCCCATCGTCCCGATCGTTGCGAATGTGCTGGCGCGGCCGGTCACCGAACCCTCGGAGATCGTGCGGTGTCTGGTGAAACAGGTCACCGGCACGGTGCGATGGCGGGAATCGATTCTGTTTATGGTGCAGTCCGGCGTGTCGAATTTCTACGAAATCGGTGCCGGTAAAGTGCTGACGGGCTTGATCAAGCGGATCGCGGATGCTGCAACCGCTTCGGCCGTCGGCGCGCCCGACGATCTCAGCCGGTTTGCCGCTGCGCGCGCCTGAATTGATTCTAAGTTGGGAGCTGGCGATCGCATGTTCGAGCTTACCGGAAAGACCGCGCTAGTGACCGGGGCCACCGGCCCAATCGGCGGCGCTATCGCCCGCACCCTCCACAGCCAGGGTGCAACGGTTGCCATTTCGGGAACCCGGCGCGAAGTCCTCGATGGGCTTGCGCGCGAGTTTGGCGAACGGGTTCATGTCATGCCGTGCAATCTCGCCGATGCGGCCGAAACCGAAGCGCTGGTTCCGCGAGCCGAGGAGGCGATGGGGCAACTCGATATTCTCGTCGCCAACGCCGGCATGACCAGAGACAATCTTCTGGTGCAGCTGCGCGATGAAGACTGGGAACAGGTCATCGCCGTCAATTTGTCCGCCACCTTCCGTCTTGCGCGCGCGGCGGTGCGCGGCATGATGCGCCGCCGTTTCGGGCGCGTCATCGCGATCACATCGGTGGTCGGGACGACCGGTAATCCGGGGCAGGCCAATTATGTTGCGGCCAAAGCCGGGATTACCGGCATGATCAAAGCGATGGCGCAGGAATATGCCAAGCGCGGCGTAACCGCGAACTGCGTCGCGCCGGGCTTCATCGTCACCCCGATGACGGAGAAGCTCAACGACAAGCAGCGGGAAACGATCCTTGCGAAAATTCCGGCAAGCCGGGCCGGTACCCCGGAAGAGGTGGCGGCGGCGGTGGTCTTTCTTGCATCCAACGAGGCGGCCTATGTCACCGGCCAGACGTTGCATGTGAACGGCGGAATGGCCATGATTTGAAGGCGATAGGATCGGCGATCGCGGCACGCCGCCGCGCTGGTCAACGCATTTGAAGTGTGGTAACCGAACCGAAATTGGGCTGGGGGAGCCGGAATGCCGGGGCGCGGGGCGAAACTTCCGCCTCTGAATCGGTGTCGACCCAATTGAGCTTGTCCGTCCCCCGACAAGTTCAATAAAGAGCTTGACGGGTTCGCTGCTAGGTCGATTGGGTCGCGTTGAAAGATGAGGTTGAAGCGATGAGTGACATTGGCGAACGGGTGAAAAAAATCGTCGTGGAGCATCTTGGCGTCGAGCCCGACAAGGTGACGGAGAACGCCAGCTTCATCGATGACCTCGGCGCCGACAGCCTCGACACCGTCGAGCTCGTCATGGCGTTTGAGGAAGAATTCGGTTGCGAAATCCCCGATGACGCGGCCGAAACGATTTTGACGGTGGGTGACGCCATCAAATTTCTCGAAAAGAACGCGAAGAGCTGACCGTCGGCAGAGACCGGCAGCTGTTTCATGGATTGCGCGCGCTGCAAGAACTGCACATCATTGGGCGCAGGCCGATGATGGTCGTGCGGATTCTTCAGGCGGAAGACGCGCGATAGCTGCAGTTCCAGCTTCCTGGCGGGAGTGTCCTCGATGCGACGTGTCGTCGTCACAGGTCTTGGATTGGTGACGCCGCTCGCCTGCGGGATCGAGCCAACCTGGCAGCGCCTGCTGGCCGGCAACAGCGGCATCCGGCGCATTGAAAAGTTCGACGTCTCCGACCTCGCCTGCAGGATCGCCGGCCAGGTTCCGCGCGGCGACGGCTCCGCGGGCACTTTCAACGCCGACGATTGGATGGAACCCAAAGAACAGCGCAAGGTCGACGACTTCATCATCTTCGCCATGGCGGCGGCGACGCAGGCGCTCAACGACGCCGACTGGCATCCCCGGGAGTATGACGATCAGGTGGTCAGCGGCGTTCTGATCGGTTCGGGGATCGGCGGTGTCGAGGGCATAGCGGAAACTGCCCTCGTCCTCCGCGACCGCGGTCCGCGCCGGGTGTCGCCGTTCTTCATCCCTGGCCGGCTTATCAATCTCGCGTCGGGCTATGTGTCGATCGCCCATGGATTGAAAGGGCCGAACCACGCCGTGGTCACCGCCTGTTCAACCGGCGCCCACGCCATCGGCGACGCCGGCAGGCTGATCGCGCTGGGCGATGCCGACGTGATGGTGGCCGGCGGCACCGAATCGCCGGTCAATCGTATCTCGCTCGCCGGCTTTGCCGCATGCCGTGCGCTGTCGACCGGCTTCAATGACACGCCCGAGCGCGCGTCGCGCCCTTATGACCGCGATCGTGACGGCTTCGTCATGGGCGAGGGGGCGGGAGCCGTGGTGCTCGAAGAGTACGAGCATGCCAAGCGACGCGGCGCGCGCATTTATGGCGAGTTGATCGGCTACGGCTTGTCCGGCGATGCCTATCACATTACCGCACCTGCCGAGGACGGCGACGGTGCATTTCGCTGCATGACGGCGGCGACCCGCCGCGCCGGCGTCGCAGTCGGTGAAATCGACTACATCAACGCTCATGGCACTTCCACGCCGCTTGGCGACGAAATCGAGCTCAAGGCCGTCGAGCGTCTGGTCGGCAATGCCGCCGGTCATATTGCGATGTCGTCGACGAAGTCGTCGATCGGCCATCTGCTCGGCGCCGCCGGCGCGGTCGAGGCGATTTTCTGCCTGCTTGCGATGCGCGACCAGGTGCTGCCCCCCACCATCAATTTGGACAATCCATCAGTCACGACGGCAATCGATCTCGTCCCACATCAAGCGCAAAAGCGTCCGGTCAATGTCGTGCTGTCGAATTCGTTCGGATTTGGCGGCACCAACGCGTCCCTGGTGTTCCGCCGGGTGTCATCGTAGTGCGCGCCGCCACACGCTTTCGCCATATTTGCTCCGCACTCGCTTGCGATCCACTGCAAATCTTGTCTGCGGTCGCAAGTCATGAACGCAAGCGACGCACGGAAGCGACAGAAGGCAGGGCGCTCGTTGCCGTTCGGCTGAACATCTTTCAATATCGATCATGGTTTGTAGATACGGATAGGCGGCCGTGACAGATCCTAACGTCCCGCCAAGCGCTGGCGACAAAGCTGCGCCGCAAGCATCGGCCGCCGGGCGCGGCGCGGACAAACCTGCCGTTCAAGCTCCGCGTTCGCCGGCGCCGGCCCCGCCGAGCACGGCAAAGCCCGCAGCCGTACGGCCCGCTAATGCCCCTGGCGCAGCGTCCCCCACCGGTTCGGCGCCGCGGCCGCGCTCGATCGGCGAAGCTCTGCTTGGTCGCGACGCGACGGCAGCGTCGTCCTCGCCGGCATCCTCGTCAAATCGCCTTTCCCCGCCATCCCCGCAGGACCCGGTGCGCGTGCCGCCGCGCGCTGCCGATCCTGGTCCGCCCAGGACGGAGCGGCGGCCGAATGAAATTGGCACGGTTGGCGATTCCAATCGCAGCGATCCCAAGCGCATCGTGCCGCGAAGCCCCCGAACCGCGATCGAACCCGACACCGTCGAAATGCCGCCCCGCCGCTCGGCCCGAGCGCGGCACCCTCTCGTGGTCATCGGCAACGCCATTATCAGCATCTTTTTGCTGTTGGCGGTTTTGGCCGGTGTCGTGCTTTTCGTCGGCACGCAGCGTTTCAACGCGCCGGGCCCGCTGCCGCAGGATCGCGTCGTCAATATTCCGCATGGCTCCGGCATCCGCGATATCGCCGATGTTTTGACCCGCGAAGGCGTGATCGACCAGCCCTGGGTGTTCATGGGTGGCGTGTTCGTGCTCAAGGCGCGCGAGGGGCTGAAAGCGGGCGAATACGAGTTCAAGGCGCATTCCAGCCTGCGCGATGTCGTGGCGACCATCGTCGAGGGCAAGGTGGTGGCGCACCAAGTGAGCGTTCCGGAAGGCCTGACCTCGCAGCAGATCGTCGCGCGGCTCTTGGCCAATGACGAATTGATCGGCGACATCAAGGCCATACCGGCCGAGGGCACGCTGCTGCCCGATACCTACAATTTCACCCGCGGAACGACGCGCGAGCAGATGGTCCAGCGCATGCAGCTGGCACAGCAACGCACGGTCCAGGAGATCTGGGAGCACCGCTCCCCCGATCTGCCGCTCAAGACACCCGAGCAACTCGTGACGCTCGCTTCGCTGGTCGAGAAGGAGACCGGAAAACCGGACGAGCGCTCGCGCGTCGCGGCGGTATTCATCAACCGGCTGAAGCAGAATATGCGGCTGCAATCCGACCCGACGATCATCTATGGTCTCGTGGGCGGCAAGGGTACGCTCGGCCGGCCGATCATGAAGAGCGAAATCAGCCAGCCGACGCCCTACAACACCTACGTCATCAATGGACTGCCGCCGGGCCCGATCACCAATCCGGGCCGCGCCTCGCTCGAAGCGGCCGCCAATCCGGCGCGGACGCGAGAACTGTATTTCGTGGCCGACGGCACCGGCGGCCACCTTTTCGCCGAGACCTACGAACAGCAGCAACGCAATGTTGCCCGCTTGCGGCTGATCGAATCCGATCAGAAAGACCAGGTCCCGATCGACGAACAGATGAATTCGCCGCCGCCCGCGCAGGGTACCACGGCCAATTCCACAGCACCGCCCTCGGCGGCACCGCCGTTGCGCGGGATGACGAAGCCGCGCCATTAGGCTGGGCATTGAGCGCGGTCTGCACCGAAGCGTAACGGCGCACGCGGCGCCTGTTACGGCGGCTTGATCCCCCGACTTGTTCCTGAGGATGGCCGCCGTTAAGTTCGGCCCGATTCTTTTTCATTATTATGCCCGGGGGATCGTAGCTTATGGCGCTTTCGAGCATGACGGGATTCGCTCGCGGCCATGGCGTGTCCGGCCCCTATAGCTGGGCTTGGGAAATCAAATCGGTCAACGGCAAGGGTTTGGATCTGCGGCTGCGCACCCCGGCCGGATGGGATGCCATCGAGGTGCCGGTGCGGGCACGCGCCGCGGAGGCGCTGACGCGGGGCTCCATTCAGGCCAGCCTGACCGTGGAGCGGAGCGGCGCACAGCCGGTCGTCCGTGTCAATGCGGCGGTGCTGGAAGCCATGCTGGCGACGATGAAACAGATCGCGCCGAAGCTTGAAGCCGCGCCGCCGTCGCTTGACGGGTTGCTTGCGCTCAAGGGTGTGATCGAGGTCAGCGACGCCGAGGAGCGCGAAGACGAGCGGCGTCGTGCCGAAGCCGCGGTTACCGCCGGTTTTGCCGAAGTGGTCGGCGCGCTCGGCGAGATGCGCCGCCATGAAGGCGCAGCGCTCGGTCGGGTCCTTACCGCGCGGTTGGACGAGATCGCCGCGCTCGCGGAGCGCGCCGAACGGGCGCCGGGCCGCCGGCCCGAAGCGATACGGGCCCGGCTTGCCGAGCAGGTGGCGACGCTGCTCGCGCAATCCGAACGCTTCGATCCGGACCGGCTGCACCAGGAAGCGATCATGATCGCGACCAAGGCCGATGTGCGCGAGGAACTCGATCGCCTTGCCGCGCACGTCGCTCAGGCGCGGCATTTGATCGGAGAGGGCGGGCCGATCGGCCGCCGGCTCGATTTTCTGGCGCAGGAGCTCAATCGCGAAGCCAACACGCTGTGTGCCAAGGCCAACGACGTCGAACTGACCAATGTCGGGCTGGAGCTGAAAGCCGCGGTCGAGCAGTTCCGCGAGCAAGTGCAGAACGTCGAGTAAGGCGGTTCGGTGATAAAATGCCCCGGGGCGGATCCAGTCCAAAAAAAATCGAGCGGCGCGGCTTGATGTTTGTGCTGTCATCGCCGTCCGGCGCCGGCAAGACCACCCTGTCGCGGCTCTTGCTACGGGCGGATCGCAGAATCGAATTATCGGTCTCGGTGACCACCCGCCTCAAGCGGCGCGGCGAGGTCGACGGCCGCGACTATCATTTCATCGATCGCCGCCGCTTTGATGCCATGGTCAAAAAAGGCGAACTGCTGGAGTGGGCCGAAGTGTTCGGCAATTGTTACGGCACGCCGCGCCGGCCCGTCGGCGCAGCGCTCCGCGCCGGCCGCGACGTATTATTCGATATCGATTGGCAGGGCACCCAGCAGCTGCGCGAAAAGGCTCGCGACGATCTGGTCAGCGTATTCATCCTGCCGCCGACCGTTCGTGAACTGGAACGCCGGCTCAGGCAGCGGGCGCAGGACAGCAAGTCCGTCATCGGCGCCCGCATGGCCAAGGCCGCCGGCGAGATGAGCCACTGGCCGGAATACGACTATGTCATCGTCAACCGCGACAAGGCCGAAGCCTTCGCCGAAGTGCGCGCAATCCTGGCGGCCGAGCGGCTCAAGCGCGAGCGGCAAATCGGGCTTTCCGATTTTGTCCGCGCGCTGCAGGCGAAGCTCTAAGCCAAGCCCTCTGGCGACAGCACCGTGCGCCCGACGACCCGGCCGGCGCGCAAATCGTCGAGCGCGGCCGAGGCTTGGTCGAGCGGACGCTCGTGCGTCGGGATCGTCGCGAGCTTGCCGCTATTGGCGAGATCGATGAGTTCGCGCGCCTCGGCAAGCGTGCCGGTCAGCGTACCCTCGATGGTGATGGCTTTGATGACGATCATCGCGGCCGCTATCGAGAAATTACCGCCGAGCAATCCCGTGACGACGACCTTGCCGCCGCGGCCGAGCACGCCGGTCGCGAACTGCAGCGACTTTTCCGATCCGACGAAATCGCAAGCCGCGAACACGCCGCCGGTCGCCGCCATGATCGGGCGGCGCACCTGCGGGTCGGATGGATCAAACGCCTGGGCCGCACCGGCGGCGAGCGCCGCCTCGCGCTTGTCGGCGGCGATGTCGGCGACCAGCGGCGCCTCGTGAAACAGCGCCCGCGCAATGGCTAGCCCCATCATGCCCACACCGCCCATTCCGACCAGCAGCACCGGGCCGCGCATAGCCCGTTCGCCAAGATGCTTGAGCGCCGAAAAAGCGGTGAGGCCCGAGCACATCAGCATGCCGGCGAAATCCGGCGACAGCGGCGCATAGTCGATGAGGTAGCGTGGATGGGACACCAGGACATGGGTGGCGTAGCCGCCGTCGACGGTAATACCGATATGACGATGCCTGGAGCATAGATTTTCGTCGCCCGCACCGCAGGCCGGGCAATCGCCGCACCCGATCCACGGATAGACCGCAACGCGGTGGCCGATTGCCGCGCCTTCGGCCCTCTCGCCGGCGGCCTCGATGACGCCCGCGATCTCGTGTCCGAGTGTGAAGGGCAGCGTGCGGTCTTTGGTGATGTCGAGGCGCTTGTCGCCGCCCAGCGCGAAATAACCGTCCTGCAGATGCAGGTCGGAATGGCAGACGCCGCAGCACTCCACACGCACCAGAACTTCGCTGCCGCGCGGCGTCGGCAGGTCGGCAACCGTCTCGCACAGCGGTTGGCCATAGGCGACGAGGGATTGGCGCTGGAACTTGGTCATCGCGGCGTTTGCCTCATTCTCTCGAAGTCCATGATGCCCGATCATGGGGGGCCGCGGCGAGGGCCTGCGCCAAGGCGCGCGCCAAGCCGACAAAGCCGGCGACGGGGATATCCTCCGCCCGCGCCGTCGGCTCAAGGCCTGCTGCCGCGATCAGGCTTTGCGCATCGATGCCGAGCGAGCGCAGGCTTTGGCGCAGCATTTTGCGGCGCTGCCCGAAGGCGGCCTGGGTTGCCCGCTCGAGCAGTTCACGCTCGCAAGGCAGTGGTGCCGCGCGCGGCACCAGACGGACGAGCGAGGATGTCACCTTGGGCGGCGGCACAAATGCCGCGGCGTTCACGTCGAACAAAATCCGCGCTTCGCAGCGCCACTGTGTCAGCACGGAGAGCCGGCCATAGCTTTTCGAGCCGGGCGCCGCAACGATGCGTTCGGCGACCTCGCGCTGGAACATCAGCACGGCGGAGTCAAACCATGGCGGCCATGGCTCGATCGAGAGCCAGCCGACCAGGAGAGCGGTCGCTATGTTGTAGGGCAGATTGGCGACAACGCGCACCGGTCCACTGGGAAGTTGCGGTCTCGGGTCGAAGCGCAGCGCGTCGGCCGCGACGATATCGAGGCGCCCCGGATAAAGCGCCGCGATCTCAGCCAAGGCGGCGATCGCCCGCTCGTCCCGCTCGACGGCGATCACATGCGCGGCGCCCTGCGCCAGCAGCGCCCGCGTCAGGCCGCCGGGCCCGGGGCCGATTTCAAGAACGGTCACTCCGGCGAGCGGTCCGGCGGCTCGGGCGATGCGCGCGGCGAGGTTGAGATCGAAAAGGAAATTCTGCCCGAGCGATTTTTTGGCGACAAGACCGTGCTGGCGGATCACTTCGCGCAGCGGCGGCAGACTGTCGGCAGGGTCGCTCACGATGCGGCGATCGGCACCGCCGATACGGCGCTCGGCGCGGCGCCGGCGAGCCGCGCTGCAAGCCGCAATGCGGCGATCAGACTGGTCGGATCGGCGCGGCCGGTACCGGCGATATCGAAGGCGGTGCCGTGGTCGGGCGAGGTGCGCACGAATGGCAGCCCGAGCGTGACATTGACGGCATGATCGAAGGCAAGCGTCTTGATCGGGATCAGCGCCTGATCGTGATACATGCAGAGCGCCGCGTCATAGCTCGCACGCGCGCCTTGGTGAAACATCGAATCGGCGGCAAGCGGGCCCTTGGCATCGATCCCCTCGGCGACCAGGCGCGCCACCGCCGGCGCCACGATGGTGCGATCCTCTTCGCCAAGCGTGCCCGCTTCGCCGGCATGCGGATTTAGCCCGGCAATCGCGAGCCGCGGCCGTGCGATCTTAAAGCGCGCGGCAAGATCGTGCGCGACGATCCGTCCGGTCTCGACCACGAGTTCGCTGGAAAGATGCTTGAAGATTTCGCGCAGCGGCAGATGGATCGTAACCGGCACGACAGCGAGTTCGGGCGACCACAGCATCATCACCGGATGCAGCGATGTGCCGGTCGCCTCCTGCACCAGCGTCGCCAGGAACTCGGTATGGCCGGGCTCGGCGAACCCCCAATTATACAGCACATTCTTGGCGACAGGATTGGTGACCACTGCAGCCGCCGCGCCGGCCATGACGTCGGCGACCGCGCGGCGGATCGAAGCCACCGCGGCGGGAGCGCTTGAGCGATCCGGCTGGCCCGGCTCGGCGGTCACCGCGACGTCGAGAGGCAGGACCGGCAGCGCCGAATGAAATCTAGCCGCAGCCGTCGCCGCCGTCGCACTGGCGATCGGCACGTCGAGGCCGAGTTTGACGGCCCGTCGGCGAAGAAAGTCGGGATCAGCGACGATATAAAACGGCGGCAGGGCCAACTCGGCGCGCCGTCGCCAAATGGTCAGAGCGAGATCGGGGCCAATCCCGGCGGGCTCGCCGAGCGTCAGTGCCAGAACTTGCACGAGCCTGCTTCCATCATAGAGCCGAAAAAACGTCGGCAGCCGACTTGACCCGCGGCAACAGCAATTTGCCTGGAACGGTCAAGCCTTGCCCGACGGCTGTCTATTTGTATTCGATCATCGCCTGACGACGCAATTCGGCGAGGTAGCGCTTGGCCTTGGCGCCGAATTTCTTCTCGAATATCTGATCGCGCAGCTTGCGCGCTTCCGGCGTATCGGTCTTGGACTCTTTTTTGGAGCAGATGGCGAACATCTGGATGCCTTCGTCGGTCTGCTCCGGCGGCGTCAAGTGGCCGACCTCGGTATTGTCGAGAATGTCGCGGAGTTGCTGCGGCAGGTCGGCCGAGGATTTGGGAACCGGATCGCGCACCGCGACCTCCGGCAGCGCTTGGGCAAAGGCGACGCCGTCGTTGCAGCTCGTGAAGCGGCCGCGCAAAGCGTCGGCTTCGCGTTTGCGCGCCTCGTAGGCGGCAGGCGGCGAGCCGCGCGGCACCACGAGAATGATCGGGCGCATCATATATTCGTAGCCCACGTTGCTTTTCTGGTCGGTATGCAGCTTGAGCTCTGCCTCGATATCGGAGTCCGGGATCTCCAGGCTTGCCTTGTATCGCCCGCGCACCAGGCTGGACCAGGCGATCTGCGCTTTCAGCTGCAGCTTGAGGGTAGCCTCGCTTGCCCCGGCGCTGCCAAGTATCTGCGTCAGCTTCTGAGTGTCCACGCCCATATGGCTGGCCACGTTGGCATAGGCATTATTCACGTCCGCGTCGCTCGGGTTGATCTCGTAGCGCCTGGCCTCGCGAAGTTCGAGCATCTGGTCGATCAGACTGTCGATCGCTTCCTGCCGCGTCGGGGCCTTGTGCGTGCTCATCTCGAGGAATTTTGTGCGTTGCTGAATATCGAGCGACGTGATCGGCTCGCCGTCGACCAGCAGCACGACTTCTTCCTGGGACCGGGCGGTCGAGACGGCGGCAAGCAAGGTCGCTGCGGCAAGCACCAATGCGCCGAGCCGGGCGCCGAATGCAATTTGCCACCTCACTGTTCCTCTCCCTCGACGGCAGGGTCCGGCCGGATTGACCGAATTCGCACCAGGATTTTGCAATACGAGCCCATAGAGTCACGGCGAAATTTAGAACGAAGCGCCCACCGGCGCCAAAACGTCGGGCCCGAGCGTCCGTAAGCTGAATTGCAGCATGACCGTGCTATCCCTGACCGGCGTTGAATTGGCAATGGCAGTATATGTGTATCCGGTAAGCCAATTCACGGACAACATGAAGCAGTCGTCGACGTAGCCAATTCCGAGCCTGGATTGGTCAAACTGATCGTTGGCGATATCGTAGCGGGCGGAACCGAGCGCGACCCAGTTTTCCGTCAGCTTGACCGATGCGCCGGCGAGTATGCCCTCGCGACGAGTGAGGAAGCCGAGCAGCGGCTGGGCGGCGTAATCGCCATAGAGCACCTGCAAGGTCCAGCGATCGAAATTGGCGCGGCTTTCGAATTCGAGACGCTGCGGCGTAAATGTCGCTTGATCGAACCGCCCGCGCGCGGTGAACGAATAGACCTGATTTGGTTGGTATGTCACCCGGCCCACGTAATCAGAGACAGTCTTGTCGAGACCGCTTTCCAGTCCGGTATTGGTGATGTCCGGCTGCTGGAACGAATTCTGACCGAACAATGCATAGGACTGTCCGAACAGCACGTTAAGTGAGCCGGCGCGGTTGACCTGGGCGGTATATTGCACGCCGGCATTCACGCGGCTGCCGCCTTCGACGCGATCCCAGCCGGAGAACTTGTCGATCGAGAACAGGTTCGAATCGTCGAACACCAGGCTCTGCGAGTCTTCGTTGGGAAATTGGCCGATGCCGGTCTCGTTAGGCCGCAAGATCAGCTGGGCGATCGGTTCGATCGTTTGCGTCCCCCATGGTTCGACGTCGACGAAGGGATAGCGGTATTCGACGCCCGCGGCCGGCATGGCGCGCGCCAGATCGGTTTGGCCGGGAGCGATGTAGTTGGCAACGCCGGCTTCGTGTTCGACATAGACCGAAGCGAGGTCGCCGCGGAACTGGAAGAACGGCATGATCATCTGGCCGTTGTCGGTAACAACGGTGCGGCGCCAGTCGATCTCGGTCGAAGCCCGCGAATACTGTCCGGGAACGGCGCGCAACAGGCAGTTCGTCGGAATGGCGGTGTCCGCGGTCGGGCTGCCGCAGGTGCCGAGCGCTTGAGCGGTCTGCGTGACCGACTGAAATTCGGCTTGCTGCCGGCTCAAGCTCGTCAGGTTGAACTTGTAGCTGAATTCGCCGCCGAGAACCGGTTGCGCCAATACGTTGGAATAATCCAGCACCGGATGGATGATCGGAATCTGCGCTTGGACGTCCTGTTGCGAGAAGCCGTAATAGTAGATCGAACGGACGTCGAAATAGCTGCGTTCGCCGGCGCCGCTCAGGTAGAGCTGGGACACGCCTTCCGAGGCGACGCCAGTCTGGAACGGGTCGAATGCGCCGCTGAATTGCCGGAGCTGATAGTCGAACAAAAACTGCGAATCGGTGACCAACAGCCCGGTCCAACCCCATACCCAATTGTTGTTGATCGCGAACTGCCCGGCCGTCTGGATCGACCCCCGGAAGGTTTTCGCGGTCGGACTGTCGACGCCGTCGCGGCTCGCGAAGTATCCCGGATCCGCCTGGAAGATGCCGGCGGCTCGGATCGAATAGGAGCCGTCGAGCAGGCGGTGCCGCCATTCGCCTTCGAGCAAGGGACCCTGCTTGGTGGTCAGCATTGTGCCGAGCGTAAGGTCGTAGTTCGGCGCGAGCGCCCAGAAGTATTTCGGCTCGATGGAGTAGCCGAACTGCGAACCCTCGGCGAGGCTCGGAAACAGGAATCCGCTTTTGCGCTTTACCGTCGGATCGGGCGCCGACATGAACGGGACATAGGCGAGCGGCACCCCGAAAAATTCGATGCGGGCGTCCTCGAAATACAGCATCTTCTCGCCCTCGTCGTGGATGATCCGCGCCGCCTTGACCTGCCACAGCGGCGGTTTCTTGGGATCATCTCGGCAGGGCTCGCACGCCGTATAGACGCCGTTTTGCAGGACGGTGTAGTTACCCTTGGCGCGATCGGCGCGCGACGCGGCAAAGCGCGTGTCGTCGGGCGTTTCCAGCCGCAGCGAATCGACAAAGCCGTCGCGGAAGTCGTCGCTCAGATCGATGGTCTGGCCATAGGTGATCTTGCCGTCGGGCTCGGTGAGCCGGATGTTGCCCTGGGCGCGCAGCCGTTTGGTCTTTTGGTCGTAGATGACCTGATCTGCTTCGATGGTGGCGCCGCCGTAATAGATTTGCACGTTGCCCACGGCGGCGACCGTATTGTTGGTGTAGTCGTATCTGATCTCGGTGGCCTGCACGAGCATCGGGGCATTCGATGGCGGCGCCGGCTTTTTGGGCGGCGGCGGCGGGCGGCGCGGGAAATGCATCAGATTGCCCGCCTGCTGGGCATACGACGGTCCGGGCAAAAGGGTCGAGCCCATGACAAACGCCAGCAGCGCAGCGAGCGCCGTTGCACCAACGCGAACGCTACTACGCGGGCCGGAACAGCGGAGGCTACGCGTACTCGCCACTAGCCGTCCTCCTGGAACAACAGCGCGACGAATCCGGTCAAGCCTCCGACGACGACGGGAATCCACGCCGCGGCCGCTGGCGGCATGAGCTCCGCCCTGCTCATGTCGTCGGTGATTTTCTGCAGGACGAACAGCAGAAATCCGGCGGTGATCCCGCTTAGCACCATCTTCTGCACGCCGCCGAAGCGGAAGAATCGAAGACTCACGGACGCCGCGAGTAAGACCATCGCAGCAAGCAGAAACGGCCGCGCCAACAGCTGCTCATATTGCAGGCGATAGCCGGCGGCGCCGAGCCCGGCGCGGTCGGCAAGCTCGATGTAGGTCGGCAATTCCCAAAACGGCACGGTCTCGGGCGTGGCAAAGCTTTCGCGCACCTGTTCCAGCGTCAGATTTGAGGCGACGCGGAAGCTTTCTTCGACGTCCGGCGCCTTGCCGGCGGCGTAGATGCGCGCATCGTGAAGCTGCCAATAGCCCCGCTCCAGAGTGGCGCTTTGCGCCTCGATCCGCTGTTGGAAATGGCCGTCACGGTCGAACGTGTAGATGGTGACGCCGCCGAGCTGCGCACCTTGCTCGCGGCTGGTGCTGGCATTGATGATCGCCGCGCCGTCGGCGCTTTTCTGGCGTACCCAGAAGCCGCTGGTGCTTTCCTGCAGCGCCGACATGTTCTCCCCCAACATCTCGGCTTCGAGGCGCTTGGAGCGCTCGTGCAGCATCGCGGCGACGGGATTGTAGACGGTGGTGGCAACGGTGCCGAAGATAAAGGCCGCGATCATGGCCGGCGCCACGAATTGCCAGGCCGAAACGCCGGCCGACCGCGCCACCACCAGTTCGAGCCGCCGCGAAAGCGTCAGATAGCACGACATCGCGCCGACAAGCACCGAGAACGGCATGATACGCTCGGTGAGTTGCGGCACGCGGAACATCGAAATTTTGGCGAGCATCCAAGCCGTGGCGTTCGGCCAGTCGGCGCCGCGGCGCATCAGCTCGACGTAATCGATCATCGCCGCCAGCGCCACGACGCCGATGAACGAGCCGACGACGGACGTCAGGAAGCGCATTCCGAAATAGCGCGACAGCGTGCCGGTGATCATGGGCTGTCTCATCAGCTGGTCGCCCGCGCAATGCGTTCGCCGATCGCGGTCGCGAGCCTCGACACGGCCGCGGCCGGTTCGACGGCCTGGCCGCGCGAGATTTGCCATAAGCCCGCGGCGATCGAGCCGAATATCGCGACATATTGTACGGCGAGCACGGCCGGCACGCGCACGCCCACGATGACGCTGACGAAGCCGACGAGCCGCAGCAGAGAAACGGCGCCGATCATTCCAAGCAGCGCCAGGGTGCGGCTTTGCCGCGTTGTCTGCGGCGGGCCGAGAAAAGCGAAAGCGAGAATGACGAAGGCGAACGGATAGAGCGGGGTGGTCAGCCGGTCATGCAATTCCGACCGATATTGGTCGGGTTGCGACGCATAGAGCGTATCGTTGGCCCGCGGCCACAGCAGTTCCCAGAGGTATTTTTCGCGAACCGTATAGACGACGTTCTGTGTCACGCCGGCGAATTGCGACAGATCGAATGGATAGCGATCGAAGGTGACGATGCGCGGATCGTGCTGCCCGGCTTCGAGCCGTTGAATGCTGCCGCCTTGCAGGACCAGGAACGAAGCCTTGTCGTTCTTCACGATCTCGCCCTGCTCGGCGAGATAAGTGGAGTGCACATTGGGATCGCGGCGATCGTCGACAAAGATGCCGACCAAAAGGCCATTCGGCCGCCGGTCGGCGATGTGGAATGTCAGGTTGCCGCCTATCGTGGTGAACCGGCCCGGCTGCACGATATTGGTGAGGATATCCGCCCGCACCTGCGCGCCCCAATCGCGCAACTCGCGCAAAGCGCGCGGCGAGATGTAGGCGGCAATGGCCGCGACCAAGAGCGAGACGACGAGCGCCGCGGCAAGAAACGGCCGCAACAGCCGCCACGGCGACACGCCGGCCGCATTCATCACGATGATCTCGGAATCGTTGGCAAGCTTGTTGAGGACGTGGGCGGCCGCCATCAACAGCGCGATCGGCGCCAGCATCATGATCAGGAGCGGCACTATCATGCCGGTGATGCCGACGAAGACCAGCAGGGTCTGGCGCTGGCTCGTGATCAGGTCGAAATCGCGCATTGCCTGCGTGAACCAGATCACGACGGTCAGGCTGACGAGGATGATCAGGAACGCGCCCATCGTGGCGCGAAAGATATAGCCGCCGATCGACCCCATCGGACTGAACTTCCCCGCTGACGGCCCGACCGTGAGCGGCGTCGCACCATCGACGCCGGCTCCCGAGAGCCGCTCTCCCCAACGCGGGTAATTTCATGCTTTCACAAAGTGGCTTCGCCAAGGCAAAGCTATTGAACATGCACACTAAAGTGTTAATACGCCCGTTTGATAAAGGCAGTGCGCAAGCTGCCCGGTTTTGACCCAAAAAGGGCTGCTTTGCACGGCCGGCCGGTCCGGTTCATAACTTCTCAGCCGTATTCCTCGCCGCGGCTCACCGGGCCGCAAGATCGAGCCAAAGGACGCTCCATGGCCGCTGCCCTCAAATTCAACTTCGTTTCGTTCGCCCGCCTTCGGGGTGTTCTCGTTGTGTTCTGCGGAGAAAACCTCAAATTCGGGCCGGCGACGCAACGCGCCCTGTCGCCGCTCGGGGATCTCGTTCGTCGGGCGGCTGCGGCCGATCGTTTCAACGGCAAGAGCGGCTCAAGCCTCGATATCGTCGCCCCATCCGGACTCAACGTGCCTCGGCTGGTGATCGTGGGTATCGGCAAGGAAAGCGAGTTGAAATCGCGCGATATCGTCAAGCTCGGCGGTATCGCCATGGGAAAGGTGCCGACCGCCGCAGCAACCGCCACAATCGCTGCGGAATTCGGCTCCGGCGCGCTCAAGGCCAGTCAAGTCGCCGATTTGGCATTGGGCGCCCGGCTGCGCGCTTATTCCTTCGATCTATACAAGACCAAGCGGAAGGAAGACGAGGAACGGCCAAGTAAAGTCGAGCTCAACTTCGCCTGCGCCAACGCAGCGTCCGCGGAAAAGGCCTGGTCGCAGCAAGCAGCGATTGCCGATGGCGTCGTGCTCGCGCGCGACCTCGTCAATGAACCGGCCAATGTCCTTTATCCGGCTGAATTCGCCCGTCGTGTCTCCGGCCTGAGCAAGCTGGGCGTTGGCGTCGAAGTGCTCGACGTCGCGGCCATGCGCAAGCTCGGCATGGGCGCGCTGCTTGGCGTTGGCCAAGGCTCGGCGCATGATTCAAAGCTTGTCGTCATGCGTTGGAACGGCGGCAAGCGTGACGGCGACCCGGTCGCATTCATCGGCAAGGGCGTCTGCTTCGATTCCGGCGGGATTTCGATCAAGCCGGCTGCGAACATGGAAGACATGAAGGGCGACATGGCCGGCGCGGCCTGTGTCGTCGGCCTGATGAGTGCGCTCGCGGCGCGCAAGGCCAAGGTCAATGCCGTTGGCGCCATCGGGCTCGTCGAAAACATGCCCGACGGCAAGGCGCAACGTCCTGGCGACATCGTCAAGACGATGTCCGGACAGACCATCGAAATCATCAATACCGATGCCGAAGGCCGTCTCGTGCTGGCCGACGTGCTGCATTACGTCAATAAGCGCTTCAAGCCGAAATTCATGATCAATCTGGCGACGCTCACCGGCGCCATCATCGTGGCCTTGGGCCAGGAATACGCCGGCATGTTCTGCAACGATGACAAGCTCGCCGAGCGCCTGACCGAAGCTGGCGAGGCCACAGGCGAACGGGTCTGGCGGATGCCGCTTGGGCCCGAATACGACAAGATGATCGATTCGAAATTCGCCGATATGAAGAATACCGGCGGGCGCTGGGGCGGCGCTATTACCGCGGCGCAATTGCTGCAGCGCTTCGTCAATAAGACGCCGTGGGCGCATCTCGACATTGCCGGCACCGCGATGGGATCGCCGCAAAGCGATATTAACAAGAGCTGGGCGTCGGGCTGGGGCGTGCGGTTGCTCGAACGGCTGGTCGAAGAGCATTACGAGCGATAAGTGCCCGCAATGACCGAGATCCTATTTTACCAGCTTAAGGGCCAGACGCCGGAGCAGGTCTTGCCGGCATTGCTTGCGAAGTCACTTGAGCGCGGCTGGCGGGTCGTGGTGCAGGCGTCTTCCGAGGAGCGCGTCGAGGCGCTTGACGCCCACTTGTGGACCTGGCGCGATGATGCGTTCCTGCCACACGGGACGTGGCGCGACGCCGAAGCCGCCGAGCATCCGATCGTCCTCACGGTCAACGAGGAAAATCCCAACGGCGCAGTGGTCCGCTTCCTGGTCGACGGCGCGAGTTTGGCCGGCGATGCTGCAGCAAGCTATCAGCGGATCGTATTGCTTTTCGACGGCGGAGATCCGGACGCAGTGGATGCGGCGCGGACGCGCTGGGGCGAGGCCAAAGCCGCCGGCGCGGAGGTCACATATTGGCAGGCCGATGAGCAGGGCCGCTGGCGGCGCCAAGGTTGATCCGGCGGTTTCCAATTCGCCGCAATGAATTCACGTAATGCGCTGAAATTGCAGGGTTTTAATGGCCTTAAGCATAAGCCGTTGCGGATCGGTTCAAACGGCCGTTTTCGGCACTATATTCTTTGCTCGATCGTCAATTTGGGTGTTATAGTTGCGTTATGAACAAACATTCAGTGAAGAAGAAACGGCCCGCCAAAGCGGGCACCAAGGCAAGCCGAAGCGCAGCCGCGCGCAAGCCGCCGAAGCGGGCTGTCGCGGCCGCCCGCAAGCGTCCGGCGACGCGCCAATCGGTGTCGAAGCCGGAAGCGCTGAGCGCCGCAAAGCCGATCCTTGCTGTCGAGACGGCGACCGTGACGATCGCGCAAGTGACGGCGTTGGCTTCGGCGTTGAAGACACACAAGTATCGCGTTGGCCAGACTGTGTTTTACACATCGAGCCCGATCAGTCGGCCCGGTGCGAGCGGCAGCTACAAGGTCGTTCGGCTGTTGCCGTCGGACGGCGACGACTACCAATACCGGATCAAGAATCCCGGCGAGGCATTCGAGCGCGTCGCCAAGGAAAGCCAGCTCGAACTCGAGCATTGACGGTTCCGCTGCGCTGCTGGCGCCGGAAGCGCCGCTACGCCATAGTCTCGCCTCGGCGAGCGACACTATAGCGTGCTTTGGGGTGATTGATGTTCGGCGTCGATCCCGACATCGGAAGCTCGGCGTTGCGCTTGTGGGTCGCTGCCGGATCGGCGGCGCTGCTCGTTTTCATCTGCGCCCTGGCATTCGATTGGACCCGCACGCGCGTCATAGCGCGCGTCGGCGTCGTTGTCCTCGGCGCGGTGCTGGGCGCCACGTTGGCCTGGGCGTTCCTCGATGCCGCCTCATTCCATGACCGCAGTGCCGAGCGTCGCGCTCTCCAGGAGCGCGCGGCCGCGCTCAATGCCGAGAGCCTTGCGCCGGGATCTGCACTGGCATGCTTGAATGGTTTGGCGGGGGACGACGTCGAGGCTGCCTGCGAAAAGGCCCTGTTTGCCGCACCCGCGTCCGTAGCGAGCGCGACGTCCTATGAGGCTGCGCGTTTTGCCCTGCTTGCCGACATGGTCGCCTACACCAAGCGCGGCGGCAACGGCATCGACAGCCAGTTGCTGCCGCTCCGGCACTCGCTCGAATCGGATCGCTTCGGCTTTGTGGCTCATGCGCTCGCGGTCGCGGACCGCTGCAGCAGCGCGCACTGCCAGGCGCTGGGGCTGTTGGACAATCCGAGCCAAGTGCGTGCGAATCTGAGCGGGCAGAAACTGGAGCGCTATCTCGATCATTATTTGCCGATCTGGGCGAAAGCGCCCGAAGTGCCGGTCGCTGACGCGTCCTCGACGTCTGCGGCCGAGCCGGGCGCTGCGGCGCCGCACAAAATGGTCAATATCGACTTCCCCAGCGCCGCCTCGATTCCGGCCATCAGCATCATGAACCCCGAGCCGCCGGGACCGCCGGCAGCCGCCGCAATTGCTTCAGCGACGGCCGGTGCGCCGAAGACGGAATCCAAGACGGAATCCAAGTCGGAATCCAAGACGGAATCCAAGACGGAACCCAAGCCCCATGAGGCGCCGGTGCGGCGCGTGCAGCGTAAACCGCCGGCACCTCCGCCTGCGCAAGCAGCGGCGGCCGCGCCAACCGTCGACCCGGTCTGGCTGCCGCGGAATGGGCCGAATTTACCGGCGGCCAACGCCCCGGCGGCGGCGAGTGCCGCTCCCGCGGGGCCGGTACAGCTCAATCCATTTTCAGCGCCGCCGCAGACAAGCGCCGGAGCCGCTCCCGCGCAATGAGTTGAAAGCGGCCGCGTTAGGCGATCTGATGCGCCGGCCATGTTCCGCTCCATCCTCATCGCCAATCGCGGCGAGATCGCCTGCCGTATCGCGCGTACCGCCAAGCGCCTGGGCTTGCGCACCATCGCCGTCTATTCCACCGCGGACGCCGATGCGCTGCACGTGCGAACCTGCGATGAGGCCTATTGCATCGGCGGCGCCGAGCCGCGTGACAGCTATCTTTCAATCGAAAATCTGATCGCGGCAGCGCGGAAAGCCCGCGCCGACTGCATCCATCCGGGCTACGGATTTCTGTCCGAAAACGCCGACTTTGCCGAGGCTTGCGAAAGAGCCGGCATCGTCTTCGTCGGGCCGCCGGCGGCAGCCATCCGCGCTATGGGACTGAAGGACCGCGCCAAGACGCTCATGGAGAAGGCCGGCGTGCCCGTCGTGCCGGGATTCCATGGGGAGCGCCAGGACGCGAAATTCCTCAAGGAAAAGGCCTATGAGATCGGTTATCCGGTGCTGATCAAGCCGGCGGCGGGGGGTGGCGGCCGCGGCATGCGACGGGTCGATAAGCACGCCGATTTCGAGACCGCGCTCGAAGGCGCGATCCGCGAGAGCCAGTCGGCCTTCGGCTCGGGCCGGGTCCTGATCGAGAAACTCATTGCCGCACCCCGGCATATCGAGATCCAAGTTTTTGCCGACGCGTCTGGCAATGTCATTCATCTCGGCGAGCGCGACTGCTCGTTGCAGCGCCGGCATCAGAAAGTCATCGAGGAAGCGCCGGCCCCTGGCATGACCGCGGATTTACGCGCGCGGATCGGCGCGGCGGCGGTCGCGGCGGCGAAGGCGGTGGATTATCGCGGCGCCGGCACCGTCGAGTTCGTCGCCGACGGCAGCGAAGGCCTGCGGGCCGATGCCATCTGGTTCATCGAGATGAACACCCGCCTGCAGGTCGAGCACCCGGTCACCGAGGCGGTCACCGGCCTCGATCTGGTGGAATGGCAATTGCGCATCGCCGCTGGCGAAAAACTGCCGCGCACGCAAGGGGAAATCCGCCTCAGCGGCCACGCCGTCGAAGCGCGCCTCTACGCGGAGGACCCCGAGCACGGCTTCCTGCCGTCGACCGGGACGATCGTCGCGCTGGAACTGCCGAACGACATTCGCATCGACACGGGGGTTGAAGTTGGTGGCCAGGTGACGCCCTTCTACGACCCGATGATTGCCAAGCTGATCGCGCAGGCGCCGACCCGGCAGGCGGCGCTCGATCGGCTCGCACAGGCGCTCGGCCGCACGATCATCGCCGGGGTGCGTAGCAACGCGGCGTTCCTCGCCAATTTGTGCCGCGCCGACGAGTTCCGCCGCGGCAATGTCGATACCGGCTTTATCGATCGCAATCTCGTGCGATTGGGCGCCGTGCCGCAGCCCCCCGACAATGCGGCGGCCGCCCTCGGCGTTGCGCAGCTCCTGGATGCCGCGACGGCCGGCGAGGTCACAAGCGGCGACGACCCAACGCGATCCGACTCGCCCTGGGACAGCCGCGACGGCTTCCAGCTCGGCGGCGTGCGATCGATCGCCGTCCCGATCGCGATCGACGGCCATAGTGCGGAAGCGACGGTCAGCTATGCAAAAGACGGCATGCGGATCGCGGTTGCCGGCGCTGAGCCGGCGCCGGAGGCAAAGGTATTTGCCGCGGGACATGATGCTTATGTGGTGCGCGGCGGCCGCCAAACCCGCGTTCAGATTCGGGATTTCACCACACCGAGCGCGGCCGCGAGCGCAAGCGACGGCGTCATCAGGGCGCCGATGCACGGCAGGGTCTTGGAACTTCTCGCCGGCGTCGGCGACAAGGTCGATTTCGGTCAACGTCTCGCCGTGATCGAAGCGATGAAGATGGAGCACACGCTGCGTGCGCCGTTCGCCGGCGTGGTGACGAAGGTTCCTGTGCGTACCGGGGATCAGGTTGTGGAAAGCGCGCCGGTCATGGTGCTAGAGCCAGCTCCCGAAGGCCAACACGACGTAAAAGACGACATCAAGTAGGATTATGCCGCTTCATCTCATCAAGCTGTGCGTCGGCTGCGATTCGGTTCGCGATCTCGAGGACTGGATCAAGCAGAAGCTCAAGGCCAAGCGCAAAGCCGGCGAAAAACCCGAGCACATCCACCGCACGCGCATGGTGCCCAAACGCGCGGACGAACTTACCGACGGCGGTTCGCTATATTGGGTGATCCGCGGCGAGGTCATGTGCCGACAGCGCATCCGCGACGTGCGGCCGTTCCGCGACAAGGACGGCATCGGCCGCTGCGGCCTCGTGCTCGATCCCAAACTGGTCCTGGTCGAGCCGCGCCCTTGTCGGGCATTCCAAGGCTGGCGCTATCTGGCGGCAAATGACGCGCCGCGTGACCTCGACAAAGCGGTGAAGGGCGCTGCGGCCATGCCGGAAAAGTTGCGCCGGGAGCTGCGCGAACTCGGCCTGATGTAACGGCTAGGCGCGGCCGGCGGCCTGGTCCGCCATTTCGCTCGCCATTTCGCCCACTCTGGCGCTCGCCATGGCGCTCGCGGGACCGATCACGTAGAATTCCTTTAGGCCGAGATTGTCCGGTTCGGAGTCAGAAGAATGATTATTGGCAGTGAGAAAGACGTCACAACGGCGGTGCTAAAGGAATATGAGCGCATCAAAAATCCGCGGCTGCGCGAGATCGTGGCGGCGCTCATCCGTCACTTGCACGCTTTCGCCCGCGAAGTGAAGCTGACCGAGGAAGAATTCCAGGCGGCCATCGCCTACATCGTCGCGCTCGGCAAACGCACCACCGACACGCACAATGAGGCGGTGTTGATGTCGGGCTCGCTCGGCTTTTCGAGCCTGATCTGCCTCCTCAATAACGGCAATCGGGGCCAGACCGAGACCGATGCCAACCTGCTCGGACCGTTCTGGCGCATGGATTCGCCGCCGACCAGGAACGGCGACACGATCATCCGCTCGCCGACGCCGGGGCCGGTGCTGTTCGTCGATGCCTGGTTCCGCGATACCGCGGGCAAGCCGATCGCAGGCGCCGAAGTCGATGTCTGGCATTCCTCGACCGAAGGATTCTACGAAAATCAGGATCCGGTTCAGGCCGACATGAATCTGCGCGGCAAGTTCTCAACCGATAAGGACGGCCGCATCAGTTTCCGCAGCGTCAAGCCGGCCGGCTATCCGATCCCGATCGACGGTCCGGTCGGCGAACTGCTGCGCGCGGCGGGCCGGCACAATATGCGCCCCGCGCATCTGCACTTCCTCGCCTACAAGCCCGGCTTCAAGACCTTGATCTCGCAAATCTACGATCCCGAGGACAAGAACATCGAGACCGACGTGCAATTCGGCGTCACCCGGCATCTGATCGGTGAATATGTGCGGCACGACGAAGCCTGCACGCGCGCCAACGACGTCACGACGCCGTGGTATTCGATCGAGCACACCTTCGTCATGGAGGGCGGCACGGCGAAGTTGCCGCGGCCGCCGATCACCGGCAAGGCGCAAGGCGAGCGGCCGGAGATCCCGCATCTCGAAGCGGTGTGATTGTCGACTGGTCATGGCCGGATTTGTTCCGGCCATTCGCGCCGTCGCTACAAAAAGACAATAAGCGGCGAAGGCGGGCTTAACGGGATCCGAGGGGGAAGAGCATCATGAAGCGCAGAACACTGCTCAAAGGCATGGCTGCGGCCGCGGCGAGTGGCGTATTCGTTCGCACGGCCGCTGCTGCCAGCGTGCTGAAAATCGGCATCAGCATGCCGATCACGGGGGCCGGCTTCAACGCGGTCGGCCGTCAGCTCCAGGCGGCGCTGAAGCTTTACATGGCGCAGCATGGCGACACGGTCGCCGGCCGCAAGATCGAGCTCCTCATCCGCGATGACGGCGGTGCTGCCGACGCGGCGCACCGGCTGATCCAGGAAATGATCGTCAACGACAAGGTCGACGTGCTCGGCATCGGCATCACGCCGACCGCGCTCGCCATTGCGCCGCTGGCGACGGAGGCCAAGAAAGTCACGCTGGTGATGAGTTCCGGCGCCTCGATCACCACCACCAAATGCCCCTATTTCGTGCGCGCCGGCTTCCTGCTCAGCCAGCAATCCTGGATCCTCGCCGAATGGGCGGCCAAGAACGGCTCGAGCCACGTCGTCACGCTGGTGAACGACTGGGCGCCCGGCATCGAGGCGGAGACCGCATTCAAGACCCGCTTCACCCAGGTCGGCGGCACCATCGTCCAAACCATCCGGCTGCCGCTTGCCAACCCGGACTTCGCACCCTTCCTGCAGCGCATCGCGGATCTGAAGCCGGACACCGCCTTCATCTATTTCCCCGGCACCCAGGCGCCGATCTTCGCCAAGCAATTCGCCGAGCGCGGGCTTGGCAAATCCGGCATCAAGATCATCGGCCCGGGCGATCTCACCGACGACGACGATCTCAACAATATGGGCGACCAGATGCTCGGCATGATCACCGCCGGGCCCTATTCGGCTGCGCACAACTCGCCGCTCAACAAGACCTATGTGGCCGGCATCGAGAAGGCCGGTAATTTTCGCCCGGATTTCGTGTCGCTCGGCGGTTACGACGGCCTGCATTTGCTCTACGAGGCGCTGAAAAAGACGAACGGCGATTCTAGCGGCGACGCCTTGATCGCGGCAATGAAAGGCATGGCCTTCGAAAGCCCGCGCGGCCCGATCTCGATCGATGCCGCGACCCGCGACATCGTCAACAACATCTACATCCGCAAGGTCGAGAAGATTAACGGGCAGCTCTGGAACACCGAGTTCCAGACCTATCCGAACGTCAAGGACCCGATGAAGAGCGCGTGATGTCGTCGGGTGCGTGTCGGCTACCGCGCACGGCTACACGCCTATACGGCTACACGCCTATATTGTCGATCAACCGCGTGGTCCCGATCCGCGCCGCCACCAGAAGCCGGATCGGCTCGACCGCCGGCGCGGCAAGCGGGGCGAGCGTGTCGGCGTTGCGGGCTTCGAGGTAATCGAGCGCAAAGCCGGCGCGGGAAATCGCTGCGCGGCCGGCGTCGAGCACGGCGTCGACCGGGCCGCCTGACTTGATCCGCCCGGCGCAATCCGTGAGCACGCGATAAAGCGCCGGCGCCGCGGCGCGCTCATCGGGCGACAGGTAGCGGTTGCGCGAAGACAGCGCGAGACCGTCTTTTTCGCGCACCACCGGCGCGCCGACGATGCGGGTTTTGAGCCCAAGATCGCGCGCCAGCCGGGTGACCACTTTGAGCTGCTGGTAATCTTTCTCGCCGAACATGGCGATGTCCGGCTCGCATTGGATCAAAAGCTTGGCGACGACCGTCGCGACGCCGGCAAAGAAATGCGGCCGGAAGGCGTCTTCGAGACCGACAGTGGCGGGGCCTTCGGGCACGATGCGGGTGGCGAAGCCTTCCGGGTACATGGTTTCCGCCGCCGGCGCCCAAACGACGTCGGCGTTGAGTTCCGCAAGCGCGGCAAGGTCGGCGGACCAGGTGCGCGGATAGGTGCCCAAATCTTCGTTCGGCGCAAACTGGGTCGGGTTGACGAAGATCGAGACGATGACCCGGTCGGCGCGGGCCAACGCGATCTTCACCAGCGAAAAATGGCCGGCATGCAAGGCGCCCATTGTTGGGACCAGCGCGATGCTGCGCTGCCGCGTGCGCAACTTTGCAATCGCGCGGCGCAAATTAGGCAAACTGCGTATGACGCTGGGGTGACGCTTGGATTGTCCGGATTTCATCTTCACCAGTTGCGGCGCGGGCACAGTCGTTGCGATTTTTCGGCGTGCTCGGCGGTTAATCATTAACTTCGCAGCGCGGATGCTGTATCTTGACCTCGCGCGTTGCAATCGGGAAAAATCATTGCAGCGTAGGGGCCGCGTATCCCATGTTGATGCAGGCTGATGTCGGCAGGCCGCCTTCGGCGCATGTCATCGTCCTTGGCAACGAAAAAGGCGGCTCGGGCAAATCCACCACGGCCATGCATGTCGCGGTGGCCCTGCTGCAAGCCGGGCAGCGGGTCGCCACCATAGATCTCGATTCGCGGCAGAAAAGCTTCACCCATTACGTCGAAAACCGCCGCGACTGGGCGCGGCGCGCCGGCAACAAGCTCGATGTTCCGATGCATTATTGTGTCGCCCGTGGGTTCGGCGCGCGGCTCGATGAGATCGAAGCGCAGGAATTCACAGCTTTCGCCGAAGCCATCGGGGCGGTCGAGCAAACCCACGATTTCGTCGTCATCGATACGCCCGGGAACGATTCCTACCTGATGCGGCTCGCCCATTCGATGGCCGATACGCTGATCACGCCATTAAACGACAGCTTCGTCGATTTCGATGTGCTCGGCACCATCGACCAGAGCACGTTCGAAGTGGCCGGCGTCAGCCATTATGCCGAGATGGTACGGGAAGCGCGGCGGCAGCGCCGTCTCGTCGACGGCGGCCTGACCGACTGGATCGTGGTGCGCAACCGGCTGTCCACGCTCGGTTCGCGCAACCGCCGGCTGGTGGGGGAGGGGGTCGAGGGGTTGGCCAAGCAACTCGGCTTCCGCGCTATCGACGGTTTCGCCGAACGCGTCGTTTACCGGGAGTTTTTTCCCCGCGGCCTGACCGCGCTCGACGATTTGAACGAAGACACCCTCGGCGCGCGGCCCTCGACGTCGCATGTTACCGCCCGCGACGAGGTGAAAACGCTGATCGACGCGCTGCGGCTGCCGATTGACGAACGCGGCAAGCGCCGCGCCGCAGCCCGTGCCGAGTGGATCGCGGCCGCCGACAAGCCGCTCGAGACCCACGATCTGTTGGCCGATTGAGCCATTGCGCGGTCCTTCTTCCGACGCCACTTTAAGGCCGATTCGTAGGGCTTTTAGGCTGTTCAATGAACAACGACCGGCCGCCGGCACCCCCTGTCAGTGCGCGCGAGGCGCCTTCGATCTCCAGGCGCGCGGAAATCGATGAATTCTTGCAGCGCGTCAAAGCGCTCGAACCGGCGGCGGAGGCTGGCGCGCGCGGGCGGCTCATATTTGCCCTCGACGCCACCATGAGCCGGCAGCCGACCTGGGACAGCGCTTGCCGGCTGCAGGCCGACATGTTCCGCGAAGCGGCCGCCGCCGGCGGCCTCGACGTCCAGCTTGTCTATTATCGCGGCTTGGCGGAGTGCCGCGCTTCGCCCTGGGTCGCCGAAGCCGGCCGGCTTGGCGCGCTGATGGAGCGTATCGATTGCCGCGGCGGGCATACCCAGATTGCCAAAGTGATCACCCATGCGCGGCGGGAAAACGATGCCGGCAAAGTCGCAGTATTGGTCTTCATCGGCGACGCCATGGAGGAATCGCTCGACGATCTTTGCGCGGCCGCCGGCGAACTTGGTCTGCGCAACGTGCGGGCATTCATGTTCCAGGAGGGTTATGATCCTGTCTGTGAGCAGGCGTTTCGCGAGATCGCCCGCCTGACCGGCGGCGCGTTTTGCCGCTTCGCGCCGGGCGCCGCGCATGAGCTCGCCGAGCTTCTGCGCGCCGCCGCAGCCTATGCCGCGGGCGGCATGAGGGCCCTCACGGCGCTCAAGGCGCGGCAAAGCTCCGGCGCAGTCATGTTGCTTGAGCAGCTGAAATAGCCGGGCTCCAGGACGTCATGCCCGAAATTCTTCTCGGTATTGTCGTGCTGGTGCTTGGTCTGTGGGCGGTCAATTCATTTTCCAAGGCCGATCCCAAACAAGCCGCACGGGTGCTGCGCGCCATCGGGGGCGCCGCAACGCTGATCTTCGCCGGATTTCTTCTTTTGCGCGGCGAGATCGGGGTGGCCGTGACGGTCGGTCTCTTCGGCCTCGGCCTTCTCGGTTACGTGTCGCTGTGGCCGGCGACGTTCGGCGCGCGCACGCAAAAAAGCGCCGGCCAGGCCTCGCGCGTACGCACCGATTTTCTCGAAATGGAACTCGACCACGACAGCGGCGCCATGTACGGCCGCATTGTCAAAGGCCGGCTTGCCGGCACGGCGCTCGACCGGCTTGACCGCGCGACGCTGATCAATCTGCTGGGCGAGATCGACGCCGACAGCCGGGATCTACTTGCAGCTTATCTTGACCGCCGGGCGCCCGGCTGGCGTGAGCACGCGCAAGGTGATGCGGGCGCGAGCGGCGGACCGCGGCCTTCGTCCGGCGGCAAAATGACTGAAGAGGAAGCTTATCAAATCCTTGGCGTGCAGCCGGGGGCGAGCGCGCAGGACATCAGTCGCGCCCACCGCTCCCTCATGAAGAAACTGCATCCCGACCAAGGGGGGACGACGTATCTTGCGGCCCGGGTCAATGAGGCCAAGGACGTTCTGTTTCGCCGCCATCGCTGAGGTACTCCATACAAACCTCGCGTGGCATTCCGATTCTGGCAGACAACCCGCGCACGCGCCCCGTTTGCCGGGGACTTGGAGCATGATCGGGAAAGGTTGATGCCGCCTTTCCGCGGCGACGTCGCTTGGGAAAAATCAATCCTTCAGCGTCATGCACTGGAAATCGCTGCGCTTGAGCTCGCGGCACACGGCTTCGGCGGACGCTTCTTTGTCCCAGCCGGCAAAGCGGGCGCGGTAGAGCGCTTTGTCGCCCTTCTGGACCCTCTCGGTGAACGGGTCCTTGGCGGCGAGCGCCGCATGTAACTTGAGCTGCGCCGCGCTCAAGTGCTGCTTGGCGTCGTTCACGTCATCGAACGCGCCAATCTGGATCAGCCAGCCGCCATGGGCGTGGATGGGCTTGGACGGGATAGTGGTCTCAAGCGTGGCCGGTTGAGCCTCGGCGATCTCGGCCCGATCTGCTTCAAGTGGCGCTTGCTCGGCTCTGGCGGCCACATTGGCGGGACCCCGCGAAGGCGCTTGCGCGGTCGGCACGACCGGCATGGCTTTGGCGGCCGCGGGCGGCGCGGCCTGCGCCAGCGGCGCGGGAGCCTTGAGATCGATCGTTGGTGCCGCCGATGCGACCACCGTCGGCCGCTGCTCGGCAACCGCCGCGGGGGCCGGCGCATGGACCGCCGGCCGCGCCGCCGTCGGCTGGGGCGCCGGAGGCACGACCGGCACCAGCATTGGCATCGGCGCGAGCGACGCAGTCTGCACCGGCACCGTCCGATAAGAAATCGTGCGCACCAAGATCGGTTTGATCGGGGCACTGGAGCCGGCGGCCGGCGAATTCACGCTCGCCGTCGGCGTCGGATCGGCGTGCGCGGCAAACGACGTCGATGTCAGCTTGGTCGACGACAGCGGGGAATCGGTGAAGGCGATCGGTTCGTTGTGATGGATGGTCGCGTCGGCAATCATTGGCGCGGTGCGGTGCAGCGCGGCTTCCTTGATGTGGCTGGCGAGCAGGTCGCGCATGCGCGCATCGCGCTCGCCTGCACTCGGCCCGCCCATCACCACGCCGACCAGATAGCGTCCATCGCGGTGCAGCGAGGTGAGCAGATTGAAGCCCGAAGCCCGGGTAAAGCCGGTCTTGATGCCGTCCACGCCTTGGACCTCGGTCAACAGATGGTCGTGACCGCGGATGGTTTCGCCGTGAAAGACGAAGGCCTGTGTCGAAAAGTATTTGTAATAGCGCGGGAAGCTGTCCTGGATCGCGCGGCCGAGCAGGGCCTGGTCGCGCGCGGTCGTGATCTGATCGTCGTCCGGTAGACCCGAGGCGTTGACATAAGTCGTGTGCGTCATGCCCAGTGCGCGGGCCTTCTGCGTCATTATCTTGGCGAAGCCTTGCTCGCTGCCGCCGAGATACTCGGCGATGACGACCGCCGCATCATTGGCGGACCGGGTGACGATGCCCTTGATGGCGTCTTCGACCGTGATGGTCTGCCCGGGCTTGAGGCCGAGCTTGGTCGGGTCCTGTTCCGAGGCATGCTCGGAAACCGGCATCGGCGTATCGAGCTTGAGCCTTCCGGCCTCGAGACGCTCGAACAACAGATAGAGCGTCATCACTTTGGTGAGCGACGCCGGATGCCGGAGCGCGTCCGGGTTCGTCGCTTGCAGCACCCCGCCGCTATTGCCGTCGACCACGATCGACGCATAAGGCGGATCGTAGCCCTCGGCGCGGGCGTGATGATGGCGGATGGAAATTCGATGATGCCTGTGCGCCACCGCGGCATCGCTGTTGATGGTGAGCGCGGCTGCGATCGCGGCCAAGCTCAAGAGACCACCGCGAAGCCCATTGCGGGCCCCGACATTCACCAATGCCATTGCGCACCCCGTCCCTGAACGCGCCTAGTCCCCGAAAGGCCGCCCCTTCTTGCACTTGTGGGCGTGTGCTTCCCCGCCAATGAGCAGCCGGATAGAGGCCGCTTACGCCGACGAGAGAGGCATGTCCCTAACGCGATCGTTACCCTTACAACACGGTCAAGCACGGTAGGCGAACGCCGTTGCAAAAGGGTTAAGTCCCCGCTGCGCCGCACTTTTGTGCTTTTTCCGACACCCCGTTGCAGTTTTTGTGCACTGCACTATAATATCATTAATGCCGCAGACGGCCTTTTCAAGGCAATGGCCGAGGCGGGCTTAAGCCGTAGTGCACAAAGTGGTCGCCCCGAGGAGCCATCATGACCAACGAAGAAATGCAGAAATTCGGCAAGGACAGTATGGAAACGATGATGTCGTCGTTCGGCGCGTGGTCGAAAAGCGCCCAAGCCATCGCGGTCGAGCTTACCGACTACTCGAAGAAGTCGATCGAGGATTCCGCTGCCGCCTGGGAGCGCCTTATGGGCGCCAAGAGCCTGGAGAAGGCGATGGAAGTGCAAAGCGACTATTTGAAATCTTCCTACGAGGATTTCGTCGCCGAAGCGACCAAGCTCGGCGAGCTCTATGCCGATCTCGCCAAGGAAGCCTACAAGCCGTTCGAGGGCGCGCTGGCCAAGACCGCGATGAAGTGACGATCGCGGCGCAGGTTCAGGTCTTCGGAGGCAGGGCGGATTCGATCGCGGCGGCGATGCGAGCCAATGTCTGCTCGATCCGGCTGACGCGAAAGGCGATATGTTCGAGCGCATAAGCCGCGCGTTTGTCGGCCGAGGGCATGCTCTGAGCATCGTAATCCGGAACGAACTCGCCTTCCATTTCGCGGATGAACCTCGCCCGTCGGGTGAGGTCGACCATGGTCACCTCCTGTCGCAGTGGCTCTCTGATTTTGCGCGATGCATAGCCGAGTCGGCGGCGCGCACCAATCGATACCTGCTCGATATGCGCCGGCGCACCGCCGCGGCTCGGCCGCATTGGCTGCGACGCGTTGGCTTCGAATCGTTTCCGACCGGCAAACGCCGGGCTGGTCTTGCGCGCAGCCGCAAGCGACATATGTTCTCGGCCTCGGCGGGGCCGAGAAAGCCTGTGAATGTGACAGAACCTACGGCGCCCCGCCGCATTAACGCCCACCGACACTCTCGATTTGGCACGAAAAGCGCATTAGCTTTATCATGGCGCGTGAGCGCTGATGCCACCGCGGGCCAATGCGCCAACCAGGTCGGAAGACGAACGAACCAATGCCGCCGCTTGACGTTACTACCCGTGTACGACCGGCCCGGCTGGCCGACGATGATCGCAAGCGTAAAGGCGATAGCGGTCCCGGCACGGCGGTCATCACCAAGACAAGGCCGCAGACCAAGCGGCCGAATCTCTATCGGGTTCTTCTGCTCAATGACGACTACACGCCGATGGAATTCGTGGTCCACGTCCTGGAGCGGTTCTTCAACAAGGATCACGAATCGGCGCATCGGATCATGATGCACGTGCATCAGCACGGCATTGGTGAATGCGGTATCTTTACCTACGAGGTGGCCGAGACCAAAGTGACGCAGGTTATGGACTTTGCCCGCAAACACCAGCATCCTTTGCAGTGCATCATGGAAAAGAAGTGATTCCGGGGGGAAGCTTCCAATACAAACGATGAGAAGTTGAAATGCCCACGTTCTCGCGCAGCCTCGAACAGTCGCTTCACCGGGCCCTGGCTCTCGCCAATGAGCGCCACCACGAATACGCCACGCTCGAGCATCTCCTGCTGGCGCTGATCGAGGATCAGGACGCGGCCGCGGTGATGCGGGCATGTAATGTGGATTTGGAAAAGCTGCGCCGCAGCCTCATCGCCTATCTCGAATCCGAATTGGACAATCTGGTCACCGACGGCGCGGAGGACAGCAAGCCCACCGCAGGATTTCAGCGCGTCATTCAACGCGCGGTGATCCATGTGCAGTCTTCCGGCCGCGAGGAGGTGACCGGCGCGAACGTGCTGGTCGCGATCTTCGCCGAGCGCGAGAGCCATGCGGCTTATTTCCTGCAGGAGCAGGACATGACGCGCTACGACGCGGTCAATTACATCAGCCACGGCATCGCCAAGCGGCCGGGCATGTCGGAAGCGCGCCCGGTGCGCGGCGCCGACGAGGAGAACGACAGCAAGTCCGGCGACGAGCAGAAAAAGAAGGGCGATGCGCTCGAAGCCTATTGCGTCAACCTCAACAAGAAGGCGCGCGAGGGCAAGATCGATCCGCTGATCGGCCGCGAGTCCGAGATCAACCGCACCATCCAGGTGTTGTGCCGCAGGCAGAAGAACAATCCGCTGTTCGTCGGCGAGGCGGGCGTCGGCAAGACCGCCATCGCCGAAGGCTTGGCGCGCCGCATCGTCCATGGCGAAGTGCCGGACGTGCTGCGCAACGCCACGGTGTTCGCACTGGACATGGGCACGCTCCTTGCCGGCACCCGCTACCGCGGCGACTTCGAGGAGCGGCTCAAGCAGGTCATCAAGGAGCTCGAGGCCTATCCCGGCGCCATCCTGTTCATCGACGAAATTCACACCGTGATCGGCGCCGGCGCCACTTCCGGCGGCGCCATGGATGCCTCGAACCTGCTCAAGCCGGCGCTGGCGTCGGGCACGGTGCGTTGCATCGGCTCGACCACCTATAAGGAGTACCGCCAGTATTTCGAGAAGGATCGGGCGCTGGTGCGGCGCTTCCAGAAGATCGACGTCAACGAGCCGACGATCCCGGACGCCATCGAGATCCTCAAAGGGCTGAAGCCCTATTTCGAGGATTATCACAAGCTCAAATACACCAACGACGCCATCAAGGCGGCCGTGGAACTGTCGTCGCGCTACATCCACGACCGCAAGCTGCCGGACAAGGCGATCGACGTGATCGACGAATCCGGCGCGGCGCAGATGCTGCTGCCGGAAGGCAAGCGCAAGCGCACCATCGGGCTCAAGGAGATCGAGACTACGATCGCCACCATGGCGCGCATTCCGCCGAAAGCGGTGTCGAAGGATGACGCCGAGGTGCTGCAGAACCTGCAGGACACGCTCAAGCGCGTGGTCTACGGCCAGGACAAGGCGATCGAAGCCCTGTCAGCCTCGATCAAGCTTGCCCGCGCCGGCTTGCGCGAGCCGGAAAAGCCGATCGGCTGCTATCTGTTCTCCGGTCCGACCGGCGTCGGCAAGACCGAAGTGGCAAAGCAGCTCGCCGCCACCCTCGGCGTCGAGCTGATCCGCTTCGACATGTCGGAATATATGGAACGGCACACCATCTCGCGGCTGATCGGCGCGCCGCCCGGCTATGTCGGCTTCGACCAAGGCGGGCTCCTCACCGACAGCGTCGACCAGCATCCGCACTGCGTCCTCCTTCTCGACGAGATCGAGAAAGCGCATCCGGATCTGTTCAACGTGCTCCTGCAAATCATGGATCACGGCAAGCTCACCGACCACAACGGCAAGCAGGTCGACTTCCGCAACGTCATCCTGATCATGACCACCAATGCCGGCGCCGCCGACATGGCCAAGGCCGCCTTCGGCTTCACGCGAAGTAAGCGCGAGGGCGACGACATGGAAGCGATCACCAAGCTGTTCGCGCCGGAATTCCGCAACCGGCTCGACGCCATCATCACCTTTGCGCATCTGTCGCCCGAGATCATCGCCATGGTGGTCGAGAAATTCGTGCTGCAGCTCGAGGCGCAGCTCGCCGACCGCGACGTGACGATCGAGCTTTCCGATGAGGCGAGCCAATGGCTGATCGCCAATGGCTATGATGAGCTGATGGGCGCCCGGCCGATGGCGCGCGTCATCCAGGAGCACATCAAGAAGGCGCTCGCCGACGAAGTGCTGTTCGGCAAGCTCAAGGCCGGCGGCCACGTCCGCGTCATCGTGATCAAGGACGAGAACGGCAACAGCAAGCTCGGCTTCGAGTTCCTCGATGGGCCGGTCAAGCCGCGGCCGGAAAAGCTGCCCGAGCCGCGCCGGGCCAAGGCCAAGCGGCGTTCCTCGCCGCGCAAGAAGCCGCCGGGCTCCGGCGGTCCGGGCGGGCCCGGTGGCGATGAGCCGCCGCGCCGCGGCACGGTGCCGAAGGTGCCGCTGGTCAAAGTTTGATTGCGTGTAAGTAAAACTACTGAACGCAGCGTGCCCGTGTGAGCGACAAGCTCGCTCACGCGAGGCGCGCAGCGAATATCTAAGCCCCAAGCAGGGAACTGGGCAGCTTGAAACGCTGATCCTCGTCGGGGCGCGGATCAAAATTCGGCGGAACACCCGAACCGGGGCATTTGATTTTCGCGGCGTAGTGCACGCGGAACCGCGATCCCTCGTATAGCGCACGCGCATGCGCGAAGACGTGCCGGCGCCCGGCTTTATTCACATGGAGACGAACCATTTGCCCGCAGAAGGGACATGACGTTCGCAGAGGATGTAGCCGCCTGCCGCCAAGAAGTTTTCCGCAAAGGAGCTTGAAGAACTCAACGACCCATACGGAAAAGTGCCGCAAGTTCGCCTCCTGCCGAGATGGGCGAGATTTGCACAACACTATGTCTAAAAATTGATTCGCGCCCGCAAAACTCGTCGGTCGGGCTTAAGCGCGCCGATACCGACCGAGTTCCCGCGCAAACCAGAGCGCCAGTATCGGCAGCGTCGCCGCGGTGCCGAGAAACAGCGGCATCGCGCCGATGCGATCGATGACCAGCGCGCCCAGCGCGACGCCGACGGTCTGTCCAATGAAGATTGCAGATGAAAAAATCGCCACCGCGGTGCCGCGCGCCTCCGGCGTCATCTGCGTCGCGTTGGTCTGCAGCGTGTTGTGCAGCATGTAGAAGCCGAGCCCGATGGCGATTGTTCCGAGCGGCGCCAGCCACCAGACCTGGGCCAGCGACAGCACGATATATCCCGCCGCGATCGTGAATCCGCCGGCGATGGCGAGGCGGACCTGGCCAAGCCGATAAACGAACGTCTTGACCAGCGCGGCATAGATCAATCCGCCGATGCCGAAGCAGCCGACGCTGATGCCGATCAGCGTGAAGCTGAGCGCAAAGCGTGCGTGCAGATGAGCGCCGATATAGGCGAACGCGCCCCATAGCAATGCGTTCTCGATGAAAGCGGCGATGATCACGATGCGGGCGAAGGGCGTCTTGAGAACGGCGGCGTAATCGGCAAAGAAGCTCTTGGTCGTCTCGCTCGGATGGCGCGCGGCGCGGGTCAGCGGATTGGTGGCGAGCTCAAAAAGCAGCCCGGCCGTCGCCAGCGCGAAAATGCCCGACAGCACGAAGAACACGTTGCGCCAGCCGACCAGATCGCCGAGCACGCCGCCCGCGGCTTGGCCGAACAGTTGGCCGAGGATTTGTCCGGTGAGGTAACGGCCGAGAATCGTTTGCCGCTGCTCGTAAGGCGTGACGTCGCCGACATAGGCCATAGAGATCGGGATGATCCAGCCGCCGGCCGCGGCGCCGGTGGCGAAGCGCGCCAGGCCAAGCTGCGGCAGTGATTGCGCGAAGCCGCACAACGCCACCATGACGGTTCCCACCGCGCAGGTCACCGCCACGGTGCGGTATTTGCCGAACCGGTCGCCGAACGGGCCGATCACAAGCTGGATCGAGCCGTGGGCGACGGCGTAGGCGGTCACGACAATGGCCGCGATTCCCACCGCGGTGTGGAAATCGGCGGCGATCTGCGGCAACAGCGAATCGGTCACCCGGACCTGGGCCTGGCTGGCGAAGCCGGCCATGGCCAAGAACATGATGGCGCGCGTCGGCGTCGTCTGGCGCGGCGGCGAGGTGGCGGATGTCGAGGTGGCGGATGTGACGGAGGCTGGCACGTTGAATTGAGGAGCGGCTAAGAGGATGTGGCGTTGACAGTCCGGGCAGGCCGGGCTTTCTACCCCGCCGAATGGCGAATGCGAAATGATCGAAAATAGATACCAGCCCAGCGCGGTCGAACCCCGCATTTACGAAACCTGGGAAAACGCCGGCGCCTTCCGCGCCGGCCGCCCGGAGCGGGCGGCGGCCGAGCCTTATTGCATTGTCATTCCGCCGCCGAACGTGACCGGCTCGCTGCATATGGGCCACGCGCTCAACAATACGCTCCAAGACATCCTCGCGCGTTTCGAGCGCATGCGCGGGCGTGACGTGCTGTGGCAGCCCGGCACCGACCACGCCGGCATCGCCACGCAGGCCGTGGTCGAGCGCCAGCTTATGGAGCGGCAGGAGCCGAACAGCCGTGCGATGGGCCGCGAAGCCTTCATCAAGCGCGTCTGGGAATGGAAGGCGGAATCCGGCGGCACCATCATCAATCAGCTCAAGCGGCTCGGCGCCTCCTGCGACTGGTCGCGCGAGCGCTTCACCATGGACGAGGGGCTGTCGCGCGCCGTGATGAAGGTCTTCGTTACGCTCTATCGCGAAGACCTCATCTACAAGGACAAGCGGCTGGTCAATTGGGATCCGAAGCTCAAAACCGCGATCTCCGATCTTGAAGTGCAGCAGGTCGAGACCAAGGGCCACCTCTGGTACATCAAATATCCGATCGAGCATCATCCGGGCGAGTTCATCGTCGTCGCGACGACGCGCCCGGAAACCATGCTGGGCGACGTCGCGGTCGCCGTGCATCCGGAGAATAAGCGCCTCAAGCATTTGATCGGCCGGCATGCGATCCTGCCGCTGGTCGGCCGGCGGATTCCGATCATCGCCGACGACTATGCCGATCCGGAAAAGGGTTCCGGCGCCGTCAAGATCACGCCGGCGCATGATTTCAACGACTTCGAAGTCGGCAAGCGGCACGAGCTGCCGCTGATCAATATTTTCGACGCCGACGCGCACCTCGATCTGAAGGACAATGCCGCGTTTCTGGAAGACGTGCCGCCGTCGGCGGAGCTCGACCAGACACTGGCCGAGCACGGCTTCGATCGCTTCGTGGTGCGTAAGAAGATCGTCGAGCGGCTGGAGGCATCCGGCCTCATCGAAAAGATCGAGCCGACGACGCACGTCGTGCCGCATGGCGACCGCTCCGGCGCGGTGCTGGAACCGTTTCTCACCGATCAATGGTACGTCGACGCCAAAACGCTGGCTCAGCCCGCGGTCGCGGCGGTCCGCGAGCGCAAGACAGTGTTCGTGCCGGCGCAGTGGGAGGCGACCTTTTTCAATTGGATGGACAACATCCAGCCATGGTGCATCTCGCGGCAGATCTGGTGGGGCCATCAGATCCCGGCCTGGTACGGGCCGGATGGCAAGCTCTTCGTCGCCGAGACCGAGGATGATGCGGTCGCCGATGCGCTGGCGCATTACACCGAGATCGAGGAGATCACGGTCGAGGAAGGCCACGACATCGCCGCCGATCCCGAGCGCCGCGCCCGTTTCGCGCGCGACTACATCAGGCGCGACGAGGACGTGCTCGACACCTGGTTCTCTTCGGCGCTGTGGCCGTTTTCGACGCTGGGCTGGCCGGACCAGACGCCGGAACTTGCGCGCTACTACCCCACCAATACGCTCGTTACCGGCTTCGACATCATTTTCTTCTGGGTCGCGCGCATGATGATGATGGGTCTCCATTTTATGAAGGAGATTCCATTTCGCGACGTCTATATCCATGCGCTGGTGCGCGACGCGACCGGCGCCAAGATGTCGAAGTCGAAGGGCAACGTCATCGATCCCTTGGAGCTGATCGGCAAATACGGCGCCGACGCGTTGCGCTTCACGCTCGCCGCCATGGCGGCGCAGGGCCGCGACATCAAGCTCTCCGAGCAGCGCGTCGAAGGCTACCGCAATTTCGCGACCAAGCTGTGGAACGCGGCGCGCTTTGCCGAGATCAACGGCTGCGCACGCAATCCCGACTTCAATGCGCGGCGGGCGAAACAAACGCTCAATCGCTGGATCGTCCACGAGACGGCGAAAGCCGAACGTGAGGTGACGGCGGGAATCGTGGCCTACAAATTCAACGATGCGGCTGCCGCGGCCTATCGCTTCGTCTGGAACGTTTATTGCGACTGGTATCTCGAACTGATCAAGCCGGTGCTGACCGGGCCGGACGGCGAAGCCAAAAACGAAACGCGGGCGGCGGCGGCCTGGGCGCTCGATGAAATTTTGAAGCTGCTGCATCCCTTCATGCCGTTCGTCACCGAGGAGTTGTGGCGCGTCACCGCCGAGCAGGGCGTCAAGCGTGACCACTTGCTGGCGCTGGGCGCCTGGCCGCAGCACGATGGGCTCAGCGACGCGACGGCCGAGGGCGAGATCGGTTGGGTGATCGATCTGATTACGGCCATTCGATCGATCCGTGCGGAAATGAACATCACTGCGCAAATACCTCTCGTGCTGGCCGCCGCCTCCGACGGTGCCAAAGCACGAGCGGCGCGTTGGACCGAATTCATCAAACGGCTCGCTCGTGTCGCCGATATTTCGTTTGCCGATGTGCCGCCGCAAGGTGCGGTGCAATTGGTCGTGCGCGGCGAGGTCGCGGCGCTGCCGCTTAAGGGCGTCATCGATCTTGCCGCCGAGCGCGCGCGGCTTGCCAAGGAAATGGCCAGGGCCGACGCCGACATCGCGCGCGTCGACGCCAAGCTCGGCAACGCCAATTTCGTCGCCCGCGCGCCGGAAGAAGTTGTCGAGGAGGAGAAAGAAAAGCGTGAGGATGCGCAAGCGCGCAAGACCAAGATCGCCGAGGCGCTGGAACGGCTGAAGGGGGCGGCGTGAGGATTTAGCTGTGAGGATTTTTCTGGCCGGCGCGACGGGCGCGATCGGGCGGCGCTTGACGCCGCTTCTTGTTGCCGCGGGACATCAGGTGACGGGCACCACGCGTTCGGCCGACAAGGCCGCGGCGCTGAAGGCGCAGGGCGCGCAAGCCGTCGTTGTCGATGTGTTCGATCGGCAGGCGCTGGGGGACGCCGTCGTCGCCGCGCGTGCCGAAGTCGTGATCCATCAGCTCACCGATTTGCCGCAAGTGCTCGATCCGGCGCGGCGCGGCGAAGCGCTGGTCCGCAATGCCAAACTGCGTATCGACGGCACCGCGAACCTCGTTGCGGCGGCGCAGGCTGCCGGCGCGCGGCGGCTGATCTCTCAAAGCATAGCCTTCATCTACGCCGAAGGGCCCGAACCGCACGCCGAAAGCGATCCGCTTGCGCCCGCCGATGGCGACGATCTCAACGCGCTGACCGCGCGCGGCGTTCGCGCCCTCGAAGGGGCCACGCTCGACACGCCCGGTATCGGCGGAATTGTGCTGCGTTATGGGCGACTCTACGGCCCCGGAACCTGGTTTGCGCAAGCAAGCGGCCGCGGGCCGCTGCATGTCGATGCCGCGGCCCAGGCGGCCTCGCTGGCTGTCACGCGCGGCGACCCGGGCATCTACAACATCGCCGAGGACGATGGCGCGGTGACGACCGACAAGGCGCGCCGGGACTTGGGGTTCGACCCGGCTTTCAGGCTTCCGGCCTGAACGGCTTGCTCAGAAACCGCGAGCCCTTCTCCCCATAGCGCCATGGCAGCTCGGCGGCCTTGGTGATGCCGATCCGGGGACCGGCCACGACGTCCACGTCCCCCTGCCGCGCCAAGAGTTCGAACGGCGGCGCATCCAGCGCCAGACCGTTGTGCTTAACGGTTACGCCCAAGGCCTCGCACAGCCGGCCGGGGCCCGAGCACAAGAGCCGCTCGTCGGCGACGCCCCGGCGCCGCCGCATGGCGGCCAGCCCGGCCGTCGGCTCGATGGCCCGGATCAGGACGGCGCTGGCCGAGCCTTTGGGCTCGCAGACGAAGTTCAGGCACCAATGGATGCCGTAGGACCGGTAGACATAGGCATAGCCGGCCGGCCCGAACATGACGGCGTTGCGCTCGGTCGGGCCGCGGAAGCTGTGCGCCGCCGGCTCGGTATGATGATAGGCCTCGACCTCGACCAGCCGCCCGCCAACGCCGTTAACGAGGAGGGTCGCACCGATCAGGTCGGGCGCCACCTCGTGGACGCTGCGGTTGAAGAAGCTTTTGGTCAGGCGTTTCGGCACGGCTTATCGTCGCAAGGGCCGCACCATTTGGTAAACCGGGCGTTACCCATTACCGCCGCGGCGGGCGGAATCTGTGGCTCGGCTGCAACAGCCGTGGAACATTTCGCATTACTGCACTGCACACGCGCTCAGCGCCGCTTTTTGGCCATAGGATTTCTCGACATCGATGGCCGACGACCGATCCACAGTGGATTTTAGGTCGATGCGTACTTCCGGCCTTTCTTTGTTTGGCCGGAGGAAAGGGGCGAAGGGGCTTGAGTACAGCCCGCTGAAGTTATGGACGCCAAAACCGACCTGAAACTACGACTGCCAAGCCGCCACGCGACTGAAGGCCCCGATCGCGCGCCGCACCGCGCCTTCTACTATGCGATGGGACTGACCCGTGAGCAGATCCATCAGCCTTTCGTCGGCGTTGCCACCTGCTGGAACGAAGCCGCACCCTGCAATATCGCGCTGATGCGCCAGGCCCAGGCCGTCAAGCAAGGGGTGGCCGCCGGAGGCGGTACGCCGCGCGAATTCTGCACCATCACCGTCACCGACGGCATCGCCATGGGCCATGCCGGCATGAAGGCTTCGCTGCCGTCGCGCGAAGTCATCGCCGATTCTGTGGAATTGACGGTGCGCGGGCACTCTTATGACGCCCTGATCGGCGTTGCCGGTTGCGACAAGTCGCAGCCGGGCATGATGATGGCGATGTGCCGGCTCAATGTGCCGGCGATCTACATCTATGGCGGCTCGATCCTGCCCGGCACCTTCAAGGGGCAGCCGGTTACCATCCAGGACGTGTACGAGGCGGTGGGCAAGCACTCGGTCGGCACGATGTCCGACGCCGATCTCGACACGTTGGAGCAAAACGCCTGCCCGTCGGCCGGTGCCTGCGGCGCCCAATTCACCGCCAACACCATGGCGACCGTGTCCGAAGCGATCGGGCTTGCCTTGCCGTACTCCGCCGGCGCCCCGGCGCCCTACGAGATTCGCGACAAGTTCTGCATGCTGGCCGGCGAGATGATCATGCATCTGATCGCCAACAATATCCGTCCCCGCGACATCGTCACCCGCAAGGCGCTGGAGAACGCCGCGGCGGTCGTTGCCGCGACCGGCGGCTCGACCAATGCCGCGCTGCATCTGCCGGCCATCGCCAATGAATGCGGCGTGAAGTTCGATCTGTTTGATGTCGCCGAAGTCCTGAAAAAGACACCTTATATCGCGGATTTGAAACCGAGCGGCCGCTATGTCGCCAAAGACGTGTTCGAAGCTGGCGGCGTTCCGCTGCTGATGAAGACATTGCTCGACCATGGCTTTCTCCATGGCGACTGCCTCACCGTCACCGGTCGAACCATCGCCGAGAATTTGAAATCGGTGAAATGGAATCCCGATCAGGCCGTCATCTATCCGGCCAACAAGCCGATTTCGCCGACCGGCGGCGTCGTCGGATTGAAAGGTAATCTCGCACCGGAAGGTGCGATCGTGAAAGTCGCCGGGATGGAACGGATGCAGTTTTCCGGACCGGCGCGCTGCTTCGACGGCGAGGAAGCCTGCTTCGAAGCGGTCAAAAACAAAAAATACAAGGAAGGCGACGTGCTGGTGATCCGCTACGAAGGTCCGAAGGGCGGTCCTGGCATGCGGGAAATGCTCTCGACTACCGCGGCGCTGTACGGCCAGGGCATGGGCGGCAAGGTGGCGCTGATCACCGACGGCCGCTTCTCCGGCGCCACGCGCGGCTTCTGCGTCGGCCATATCGGCCCGGAAGCGGCGGTGGGAGGCCCGATCGCACTCCTTCGCGACGGCGACATCATTCAGCTCGACGGCGAAAAGGGCACGCTCGACGTCGACGTCAGCAAGGAAGAGTTCGAGCGCCGGCGCAAGGAGTGGAAGCCGCGCGAGACCGAATACACCTCCGGTTACCTCTGGAAATACGCGCAGCAGGTGGGAACGGCACGCGACGGTGCGGTGACCAATCCTGGCGCCTCGGCCGAGAAGGCGTGCTATGCGGATGGCTAGGTCCATAGCGCATATCGCCGGCGGCCGGACCGCGGTCGGCCTCATCGGCGCGATGTGCCTTGCATTCGGATTGAGCGGGCAGGGCGGTCTATTCGCGCCGCCCGTGGCGCTCGCCTTCGATGGCTCGACAACGCCGGCGACGGCGTCATTGACGCCGAGCGACGGCTTGCGGGCCAGCGCGCACGCGCCTGAAGCCGGAGCCAAATCGAGCACGTTGACCGCGCTGCAATATGCGGCCGAGCAGGGCGAGCCGGTGGCGCAATGGAAGCTCGGCCACATGTACGCCAATGGCGACGGCGTGCCGCGCGACGACCTGCGCGCTTTCAACTATTTCAGTCAGATCGCCAATGCGCATCCGGACGAAGTCCCCGGCACGCCGCAAGCGCGTTTCGTCGCCAACGCCTTTGTCGCGCTGGGACGCTATTACCTGACCGGCATCCCGAATTCGCGCATCGATGCCAATCCGGACCGGGCGCGCGAAATGTTCGACTATGCGGCCAGCTATTTCGGCGACGCCGACGCGCAATATGAGCTTGGCCGGCTCTACCTCAGCGGCAAGCCGAGCGATCCGCACCAGGCGGCGCGCTGGTTCCTCCTCTCCGCGACCAAGGGCTATTGCCGCGCCGAAATCGCGCTCGGCGACATGCTGTTCCGCGGCCAAGCGGTGCCGCGGCAGGCCGCGCGCGGCCTGATGTGGCTCACGCTCGGCAAGGATTGCGCCGGCAACGACGAAGCCTGGGTCAAGCCGCTCTATGACGCCGACTTCCAGCACGCCAGCGACGACGAGCGCGCCATGGCGCTGGTTTATCTCGAGGATTGGCTGAAGGGCCGGCGGGAATAGCGGCGGCTACTTCGTCTCGATCTCGAGATCGATCCACACCGGCACATGGTCGGACGGTTTTTCCCAGGTCCGCACATGCTTGTCGATGCCGGCGCCCGAGAGCTTGTCGGCAGCCGCGGGCGACAGCAAGACATGGTCGATGCGGATGCCGTTATTCTTCTGCCAGGCGCCGGCCTGATAATCCCAGAAGGTATAGAGGCCCGGATCGTCACTGGTGGCGCGGATGGCATCAGTAAGACCCAGATTGATCAGCGCGCGGTATTGGTCACGCGTCTGCGGCAGGAATAGCGCGTCGCCGGTCCAGGCTTGCGCATTCTTGGCATCGGCCGGCGTCGGGATGACATTGTAGTCGCCGGCCATGATCAGCGGCTCTTCCAGTGACAGCCGGTCGCGTGCGTAAGCGGCCAGGCGTTTCATCCAGCCGAGCTTGTAGGTGTATTTCTCGGTGTTCGGCGGATTGCCGTTGGGCAGATAGATGCTGGCAATCCGCACCGCGCCATGCGCCGTGGATATCACGCCTTCAATAAAGCGCGCGTGATCATCCTGATCGTCGCCCGGCAGGCCGCTCTTCACTTCATCGAATGGAAACTTCGACAATAGCGCGACGCCGTTGAATGTCTTCTGTCCGTGCACGGCGACGTTATAGCCCAGCGCCTCGAACTCCAGCCGCGGAAAGGCGTCGTCGACGCACTTGGTTTCCTGCAGGCAGACGATGTCGGGCTTGCGCTCGGCCAGCCAGGCCAGCGCCGAATCGATGCGTTGCTTGATCGAATTGACGTTCCAGCTGGCGATGCGCATGGGCTATTTCGGCTTTGTCATGCTCGGCGCAGGGGGAGCATCCAGTAAACGCAGGCGATCATTAAATCATCCGCCAGAGCTTATCATCGGGCCGCGCGCTTGGCGTGGACCCGTCGGCGGATGATGACGGTGAGGTGGCTGGAGATCAACTACAGCGCAAAGCTCGTCCCGCAGCCGCAGGACGCGGTCGCCTTGGGATTGTTGACCTTGAACGACGAGCCGATCAGATCATCGACGAAATCGATTTCCGAGCCGGCCATGTAATTGAGCGATACCGGATCGATCAGCACGGTGGCGCCGCTCTTTTCGATCACGATGTCATCGTCGGCGCGGCTCGTCTCGGTGTCGAACCGGTACTGAAAACCGGAGCAGCCGCCGCCCTCGACCGAGACGCGCAGCATCGTCCCGGCCGGCTCCCGGCTCAAGATTTCGCCGATGCGGTGTGCCGCCCGCTCCGTGACGATGACGTTATCGGCCATTGTGGCTCCGATGCGGCTCCGACTTGATCAGCCGACGATTGCAACGATCTCAATACGATAGTTAAGTGCGCCGAGAGTTAACGTCAATTGCCGGCCGGGCAGTGTTGCCCGCAAACGAGTCCACGATCATGGAAGCTGTGACGACGCGCGCGCCCTATGCGTGCGACCCGGCCCATAGCCGGGGCCGGCTCCATGCCGAACCGGAGAGCAAAAGCCGCAGCGCCTTCCGCCGCGATTGCGACCGTATCATTCATTCCGCCGCCTTCCGCCGGCTCAAGCACAAGACCCAGGTCTTCGTCTTCGACGAGGGCGATCATTACCGCACGCGGCTCACGCATACGCTCGAAGTGACCCAAGTAGCCCGCGCGCTGGCGCGGCGGCTTCGGCTCGACGAGGACCTCGCCGAGGCGCTGGCGCTCGCCCACGATCTCGGCCATCCGCCGTTCGGCCATGCCGGCGAGCGCGCGCTCGACGCCTGCCTCGCCGCATTCGGCGGCTTCGATCACAACGCCCAGACCTTGCGCATCGTCACCGCATTGGAGCACCGCTACCCGAATTTTGACGGACTGAACCTGGCCTGGGAGACGCTGGAAGGCCTCGTCAAGCACAACGGTCCGCTCACCGATCGCGGCGGCGCGCCGCTCGACCGTTATCGCGAACACGGCCTGCCGGCGACGATCCTCGCCTACGACAAGCTGCAGGACCTTCAATTGTGGAGCTTCGCGAGCCTGGAAGCGCAAATCGCCGCCTTTGCCGACGACATTGCCTATGACGCCCATGACATCGACGACGGCCTGCGCGCCGCACTGTTCGAAATCGATGATATTGCCGCCGTGCCGCTGCCGGGCCGGATCATCGGCGACATCCGGGCGGCCTATCCGGGCCTGGACAGCCACCGCCTGGTGCATGAATTGATCCGGCAATTGATCGGCTTCCTCATCGACGACGTCGTCACCGAGACCGGCCGAGGACTGGCGAGGCTTAACCCGCGCTCGGCCGACGACGTCCGCAACGCCGCCGCGCCCGTTGCCGGATTCTCGGTGGACGTGGGAGAGGCGGATCGCGCCATCAAGGCTTTCCTCAAGCCGCATATGTACCGCCATCCGCGCGTCATGCGGGTGATGGACGAGGCGGCCGGCGTGGTGCGCGACCTGTTCACCCGTTACAGCGAGCGTCCCGGCGACTTGCCCGCGGAGTGGCAAGAAGGATTGGCCGGCCTCGACGACGCAGGACGGGCACGGCACATCGCCGATTTCATCGCCGGCATGACCGACCGCTACGCGCTCGCCGAGCATGCCCGGCTCTTTGACTCGACCCCCGAATTGCGTTAGGCGCGCGGCGCGCTCACGATCACTAAAACATATGATCACAAAAAACATTTTCGCCGAGCTTTTGGCGCGCGTCCGCGGGGCGACCGATGCCTTGGTCGCCGCAGGCGCATTGCCGGCGGGCCTCGATCAGTCGCGCGTCACGGTCGAGCCGCCGCGCGATCCGAGCCATGGCGACATCGCCACCAATGCGGCCATGGTGTTGGCCAAGGATGCCGGCAAAAAGCCGCGCGATCTTGCCGAGGCGATCGCGAAGAAACTCCGCGCCGACGATCTCGTCGCCAGCGTCGACGTGGCCGGAGCGGGGTTCATCAACTTGACGCTGAAAGCCGGCGCCTGGCTCGACGCCTTGCGCGGCGCGGTCCGGCTCGGTTCCGAATACGGCAAAAGCGACATCGGTGGCGGCGTGCCGGTGAACGTCGAATATGTTTCGGCCAATCCGACCGGCCCGATGCATGTCGGCCATGGCCGCGGCGCGGTGTTCGGCGACGCGCTGGCCAATCTGCTGGCTTTCACCAGCTACAGGGTCACGCGCGAATATTACGTCAACGACGCCGGCGCCCAGGTCGATGCACTCGCGCGCTCGGCCTATTTGCGCTACCGCGAAGCGCTCGGCGAGGACATCGGCACCATTCCGGAAGGACTTTATCCGGGCGACTATCTCAAGCCTGTCGGCGCGCTCATCGCCAGGACATTTGGCGCGACGCTCAAAGATGCTCCGGAAGCCGAAAGGCTTTCGGTCGTTCGCGCCATCGTGCTCGAAGAGATGATGAAATCGATCCGCGAGGATCTTGCGGCCTTGGGCGTGAGCCAAGAGCATTTTTTCTATGAGCGGACGCTGATCTTTCAGGAAGAGCAGGGCGCCAATTCGGTCGATCATATCGCACGCGTCATCGAATGGCTGCGTGAGCGCGGCTACATCTACCAAGGCCGCCTGCCGCCGCCCAAAGGCGCGCCGATCGAGGATTGGGAGGACCGCGAGCAAACGTTGTTCCGCGCGACGGCGTTTGGCGACGACGTCGACCGGCCGCTGATGAAGTCGGACGGCTCCTATACTTATTTCGCGTCTGACATCGCCTATCACGCCAACAAGATAGCGCGCGGCTTTCGCGCCTTGATCGACGTCTGGGGCGCCGACCATGCCGGTTATATCAAGCGGCTGCAGGCGGCCGTCGCGGCGCTGAGCGAGCGCAAGGCGGAGCTCGACATCAAGGTCGTGCAGCTGGTGAAGCTCATGCGCGCCGGCGAGCCGGTCAAAATGTCGAAGCGGGCAGGCGAGTTCGTCACCTTGCGTGAAGTGGTGGACGAGGTGGGACCCGACGCGGTCCGCTTCATGATGCTGTTTCGCAAGAACGACGCGGTGCTCGAATTCGACCTCGCCAAGGTTTTGGAACAGTCGCGCGACAATCCGGTGTTTTACGTCCAATACGGCCACGCCCGGGCACAATCGATCTTTCGCAATGCGCGGACGGCGTTTCCGGACCTGGCAGCGGAGCCAACCGCGCTCATTGAAGTCGCGAATCTCGAGCGGCTCTCCGATCCGGCGGAACTCGCTTTGATGCGGCGGATCGCGCTTTATCCGCGCATCGTCGAGGCTGCGGCGGCAGCGCATGAGCCGCACCGAATCGCCTTTTATCTCTTCGATTTAGCGTCCGAGTTTCATGCGCTTTATACGCTCGGCAACGCTTCGCCTCATTTACGCTTCATTATCCAAGATGATCGACAACAGACCGAGGCCCGGCTTGTGCTTGTACAAGGCGTGGCCACCGTGCTCGCGTCGGGTCTCAAGCTGTTGGGGGTCGCGGCGCCAGACGAGATGCGGTGATTCCTGCGCTTTTTCGACGTGACGTCCGAACACAGACAAGCGCAGATCGGGACAGAGTTTCGAGACAAGCTTAGTATCGCGTAACGCCTGAATCGGGGGCGCATTCGATGGCCGACAACAATTTCCGTTCCTACCGTGGCCGCGACGGCGGTGCGCCGGTCCGCGCCCAGCCTGACGATCCGCTTGCTGAATTGGCCCGGTTGATCGGCCAGAGCGAGCCGGCGAGCGACCACCGGCACAATCCGCGAAGCGATCCCGTTTATGAACAGCCTGCCGGCGGCGCCGATTGGGCCGCCGAGGAACGCTACGCCGAGCAAAACGAAGCAGCCGCCGACGATTACGACGCCGGCGTCGACGGGCGCTATGCCCGGGCGCAGCAGGACGACTTTGTTCCGTCGTTTCGTCCTGGCCCGCCGTCCTACGACGATGCTTATGAGCCGCCGGCCGGCCCGCAATATTCGCCGCCCGCGCGCAGCTTTAACGGTGCCCGCGATCATGTTTTGGCCGAACGGCCTCGTCTGCAAAACGAGCCTGAGCCGGCGCAGTCCATGAGCCGTCAGCCGCCCGGGTTTTTGTCGCGGTCGTTCGATGACCGCGACTACGACGATCCCGACCAGCAAGACATTACCGATCAGGCCTACGCGCTGGAGGATTACGAAGAGGAAGCGCCCGCTGGCAGGCGGCGCAGGGGTCTCGTCGTCGTCGCCGCAGTTTTGGGCTTAGCGGTGCTCGGCACCGTGGGTGCCTTTGCTTATCGGGCCATGTTTGGCAGTTCGATGCTGCCGTCGCTGCCGCCGATCATCAGGGCGGACGCTGGGCCGAATAAGATCGTGCCCAACAAGCCGAAATCGAACGCGTCCGATCAGGCAGACGCCGGCAGTACGTCAGGCGAAAAGCTCGTCTCGCGCGAAGAGCAGCCGGTCGATGTGCCGGCGCCCGCGAACCCGGCGCCACGGCAGGTCGCGACGGTTCCGATTTTCCCGGATCCGAATTCCGGTCAGGCTGGGGTTCCGAATTCCGCACAAGGGGCCGCTTTGGATTCGATGGGGCAAGCTTTCCCGCAGCCCACCGCCGCGCCGGCGTCCTCGCCGACACAGGCGAACATGGCGCCGCCTGAGGCGGCGCCATCCATATGGCCGCTGGCCCCGAGCACGGCGCCGGCAGCTGCCGCCGGCAACACGGCCTCGGCATCGCCCGGTTCCATTTTGCCGGCGCCGCGAAAAATCCACACCGTGATCATCCGCACCGATCAGACGGGAGCGGAGACCGCCGAAGCCTCGGCCGCGCCACCGGCGCCGGCACCGGTGCGGACTGCGCCGGCTCGCGCTACGCCCCAGGCGAGGCCCGCACCTGCGCCGCGCCTTGAGGCACGCGTTGAGGCCAACGGACCGCTATCCATTGTGCCCGGCCAGAATACCTCTGCGGCAGCCCCGACCCCGCCGCGCACCACCCGGACCGCGCTCGCGCGGCCTACCGAGCCTCGTGCGCCGGACCGGGCCGAACCGGCGCCCGCCGGCGGCTATGCGGTCCAGGTCACGTCGCAGCGGAGCGAAGCGGAGGCGCAGGCAGAGTTCCGGACATTACGCGCCAAATTCCCCAGCCAGCTTGGCAGCCGGGCGCCGATCATCCGGCGGGCCGATCTCGGCGCCAAGGGCGTCTATTACCGTGCGCTGGTCGGTCCCTTTGGCTCGGCGGACCAGGCAGCGGAGCTGTGTTCGAGCCTGAAGGCAGCCGGCGGCAGTTGCCTCGTGCAACGGGATTAAGGCGGGGATTTCAGGGTCTTAAAGCTTGACCCTCGCGCGCGGCGCAAGCTAAGCGGCGCATGGCGTAATCGCGTCGCTTTGACGCGCAAGGCGCCACGGATCATGCTTTGATGCGCGCGTTCATCACCGGTGTGGCGGGACTGACGCTGACAGCGCAGGAGCGGCAATTCCTCAAGGAAGCCGATCCATGGGGTCTCATTGTCTTCAAGCGCAATGTCGCGGATCCCTCATCGCTGCGCCGCTTGATCGATGATTTTCGCGAGCTTGTCGGCCGCCAGGCGCCGGTGCTGGTCGACCAGGAAGGCGGGCGGGTGCAGCGGCTCGGGCCGCCGCATTGGCCGAGCTATCCGCCCGGCGCCGCCTATGGCGTGCTCTACGACCGCGACCGGCAAGCCGGGCTCGCCGCGGCACGATTGGGCGCGCGGCTGATCGCGGCCGATCTCGGCGTGCTGGGCATCGACGTGGATTGCGCGCCGATCGCCGACGTGCCGGTTCCCGGCGCCGATGCCATCATCGGAGATCGTGCCTATGGCGCAACGCCGGAGAAGGTCGCTGCCATTGCAGGCGCGTTCGCTGCGGGGCTCATGGAAGGCGGGGTGCTGCCGGTCCTCAAGCACTTGCCCGGCCATGGTCGCGCCACAGCGGACAGCCACGACAGGCTTCCGGTGGTTGGCACCGACCGGGCAATGCTCGAGGCCACCGATTTCGCCGCTTTCCGGCCGCTCGCGGCCCTGCCGCTGGGGATGACCGCACATGTTGTGTTCAGCGCCATCGATCCAGTCGCGCCGGCCACCACTTCGGTCACTATAGTGCGGGACGTGATTCGTGATTCGATTGGCTTTTCGGGACTCTTGATGAGCGACGATGTTTCCATGGGCGCGTTGTCCGGCTCGCTGGCCGAACGCACAAGCTCAGCGATTGCAGCAGGTTGCGATATGATCCTGCATTGCAACGGCAAAATGAACGAAATGCTTGCGGTCGCCGAGGCGGCACCCGAGCTTAGGGGCGAAGCCGCGCGCCGGGCCGCAGCGGCGCTGGCGATGCGCAACCCGCCCGCGCCGCTGGAGCTTGCCGCGCGGCGCGCCGAATTTTTCAAGCTGATGAACGGCGTTGAGCCTGCAGCGGGTTCCGCATGACCCCTCAAGACGTGAGCGAAGACCAGTTCGAAGCCGAACTCTCCGAGCGCGCCGCCGACGAGCCGGCGCTGGTCGTCGACGTCGAGGGTTTTGAGGGGCCGCTCGACCTTCTCTTGACGCTGGCGCGCCAGCAAAAGGTCGATCTGGCAAAAATCTCCATTCTCGCGCTTGCCGATCAGTACCTCACCTTCATCGAGGCGGCGCGCAAAATGCGCCTGGAACTCGCCGCCGATTACCTGGTCATGGCGGCGTGGCTCGCCTACCTGAAGTCGCGTCTGCTGCTGCCGGAAGCGCATCCGGCCGAAGGCGTCAGCGCCGAGGACATGGCCAATGCGCTGGCGCAGCGGCTGCGGCGGCTCGAGGCGATCCGGAAATTCGCCGAGGAGATGATCAATCGGCCGCAGCTCGGCCGCGATGTCTTCGAGCGCGGCCTGCCGGAGCCGATCGCCGAGATCAAGCGGCCGGAATGGTCGGCGACGCTCTACGACCTCTTGTCAGCCTATGCCGGACGGCGGCAGACCCAGGCGCGGTCCTTCGTGCGCATGCCCAAACGCACGGTCTGGTCGTTGGCCGAAGCGCGCGAGGCGATCGAGCGGCTCATTGGCCAGTCGATGGACTGGAGCCCGCTCGACCAATATCTCATCGAGTATCTGATCGAGCCGTCGCACCGGGCGACCGTGCTCGCTTCGAGCTTTGCCGCGGCCCTGGAATTGGTGCGCGAGGGCCTTATCGAAGTGCATCAGCAGGGCTCGTTCACGCCGCTTTATTTGCGCAAGCGGCAGAGCCCGCAAAATGGAAATCCGAGCGAAGACAGCGCTGCCGGAGAAATGGCCGCTCAATCGGGGAATGGGTAAGAGGGGATACGAAGCAATGGGGAAGGTCGCGGAAATGCGTGTGATTATCGGCGACAAAGAGGATGGACCGCAGGAGAGTGCCGGGGCCCGCGCGGAAGAATTGCGCATCCTCGAAGCGCTGCTGTTCGCCGCCGAGGCGCCGCTTGACGAGAAGATCCTGGCGGCGCGGCTTCCCGCCGGCGCCGACGTGCGCGCGCTGCTGACCGAACTGCAGCGGGAATACGCGCCGCGCGGCGTCAATCTGGTTCGCGTCGCGGGCAAATGGGCGTTGCGCACCGCCAGCGATCTCGCTTGGCTCTTGACCCATGAATCCGTGGTCACGCGGAAGCTGTCGCGCGCGGCGATCGAGACGCTCGCCATCGTCGCCTATCACCAGCCGGTGACCCGCGCCGAGGTCGAGGAAATCCGCGGTGTCTCGACATCCAAAGGCACCCTCGACGTGCTGCTCGAAACCGGCTGGGTGCGGCTGCGCGGCCGGCGCAAGGCGCCCGGACGTCCGGTGACTTATGGCACCAGCGAGGCCTTTCTGTCGCATTTCGGGCTCGACGCGCTAACCGATCTGCCCGGCCTCGACGAGCTCAAGGGCGCGGGACTGATCGATCCCACATTGCCGGCGGACTTCTCCGTGCCGGTTCCCTCCGACGATCCGTCGCTGCGCGAGGACGAGGAGCCGCTTGGACCGGAAGATCTCGACCTCGGGCTGGTGCCGCGTGCCGAGCGCGGCGAGGAATAAAGCGCCCCGAACATCGATCTTTCGCCATTGTACGGCGCTAAACGGCGGCGACCGCCCCATTCACCCTGCGGCGTGACGGCATCGCCGTTGTGCTTGTTTTTGCCGGTCCCGACGCCTAGTTTCGGCTAAAATCGGCATCTCGCCGCAGAGGCGCGCGCCATTGTAAGCATATGGCGGACGGAGGATTTTATGGGTTCGTTGAGCATCTGGCACTGGTTGATCGTCGGCGCCGTCCTACTTTTGGTCTTCGGCGGCCGCGGCAAGATTTCGGACATGATGGGCGACGTCGCCAAGGGCATCAAAGCCTTCAAGAAGGGCATGGCCGAGGACGACGACAGCGCGGCCAAATCCGAAGCGCCGGTCAGGACCATCGATCATCAGGCGCCGGCCGACATCAAGCAGCGGGCTGAATCCGAGAGCAAGGTCTAGCGTCGGGCCCGCCGTCGCGCGGATCGCGACCGCCAATGGTTCCTTGATTTCGCAGGCTCAAGCGGCGGCTGCGGGTGCGAGGGATGCCGTGGCGGAGAGTTTCCCATGTTCGACATCAGCTGGACCGAATTTCTGCTGATCGGCGTCATCGCGCTGATCGTGATCGGGCCGAAAGAGCTGCCCACCGTCATGCGCACGCTGGGCCAGTACACGCGCAAGATCCGCAGCATGGCGGCGGATTTCCAAAATCAGTTCCATGAAGCGCTGCGCGAGGCCGACATGGCCGACCTGAAGAAGCAGGTCGACGATATGGCGAGCGATATCAAGAACTACGATCCGCTCAAGGACGTGCGCAGCGATTTCGAGGGCATGGGCAAGGATATCGAAACGTCGCTCGGGCCACCCGCCGAGCCGAAGCCTGCCGAGCCAGCACCGGCGACAGCGGCCGCGGTTGAGCTCAGGCCGGATGCTGCCACCGCGCCGGCCTTGCCGGAACCGGTCGCCGCGCCGGCACTTCCCGAACCGAGCGCCGAGCCGGAATTGCCGCTGCCTGAGCCGGCGGCGGATGCCAGCCCACCGTCGCCGGAGCCTGTGACTGTCGCCGCCGAGCCGACGAGCACCGAGCGCAACTGATGGCGAAGCTCACCCGCGAAGAAGAAGAAAAGGAGATTGAGGCCACCAAGGCGCCCTTGATGGATCATCTGATCGAGCTGCGCTCGCGGCTCATCAAGGCGGCGGCCGCCTTCGTCATCGCCATGGTGGTCTGCTTCTTCTTCGCCCGGCACATCTACGACATCCTGACTTGGCCCTATATCTGGGTCGCCGGCCCGGAGAACTCCAAATTCATCTACACCGGCCTGCTCGAATTCTTCGTCGTGCAATTGAAGCTCGCCGCGTTCGGCGGCGCCTTCATCGCCTTTCCGGTGATCGCGACGCAAATCTACATGTTCGTCGCGCCGGGCCTGTACCGCAATGAGCGGCAGGCGTTCCTGCCGTATCTGATCGCGACGCCGATTTTTTTCGTGCTCGGGGCGTGCGTAGTCTATTTCGTGGTCTGGCCGATGGTGACTCGGTTCTCGCTCTCCATGCAGCAGATGGGCGGCCCCGGCGAGGCGACCATCGAGCTTCTGCCCAAGGTCGAGGATTACCTCTCGCTGATGATGAAGCTGATGCTCGCTTTCGGCGTCGCCTTTCAGTTGCCGGTCATCCTGACGCTGCTCGGCCGCGTCGGCATCATCACTTCGGACCAGCTCAAGGCCAAGCGCCGCTATTTCATCGTCATTGCCTTCGTCATCGCCGCCGTGCTCACGCCGCCGGACGTGCTGAGCCAGATGTCGCTTGCACTGCCGCTCCTCGCTCTCTACGAGGGCTCGGTGTGGTCGGTGCGGATGGTCGAGAAGCGCGCAGCCGCCGAACGTGCTGCGGCGGCGGCGAACGCGGCGGAATGAAACGCGGTATTGTGGTCTATTGATTCGTCATGGCCGGGCTTGTCCCGGCCATCCACGTCTTTACAAGCTTAGGCCAAAGACGTGGATGCCCGGCATAAAGCCGGGCATGACAGCTCCGGGAAACTCATGCACGACATCCGCTTCATTCGCGAAAACCCCGAGGCTTTCGATGCCGCGCTGGCGCGGCGCGGGCTGCCGAGTGAAGCGAAACGGCTGATCGCCCTCGACGAAGAGCGCCGCGCGGCGATCCAGCAGCTCGAAGCGGCGCAGGCGCGCCGCAACGCGGCGTCCAAGGAAATCGGCCAAGCGAAGAAGGCGAAGGACGAAACTAAGGCCGCAAGCCTGATGGCCGAAGTCACGGAATTGAAGGATTTGATTCCGACGATGGAGCGCGAAGAAGGGAGCAGAAGCGCCGATCTGCAGAGGGCGCTGGCTGAGATCCCCAATCTGCCGCTCGATGACGTCCCCGATGGCAAAGGCGCCGACGACAATGTCGAGCATCATCGCTTCGGCGCCAAGCGCAACTATGCATTCGTTCCGAAGCAGCATTTCGATCTCGGTGAAGCGCTTCGGCAAATGGATTTCGAAACCGCGGCGAAATTATCCGGCGCGCGCTTTGTGGTGCTGAAGAAGGGGCTGGCTCGCCTCGAACGTGCGCTCGGCCAGTTCATGCTCGATGTCCATACCAGCGAGCCGCATAATTACACCGAAGTCTCGCCGCCGATTTTGGTGCGTAGTCGAGCAATGTTTGGGACGGCGCAATTACCCAAATTTGTGGACGATCAGTTTTTTGCTTCAGCAAAGGCCGATCTGGGGCAAGTAGTTGGGGCCTTTGCCGAAGACGTTGACGCAAGAAGGACTGATGCCGGCGGGCAGGAGGCGTTCGAATTGTTCTGGCTCATCCCCACCGCCGAAGTGCCGCTGACCAATCTGGTCCGTGAATCGATTATCGACGAAGCGCAGTTGCCGATGCGGGTGACCGCCTGCACGCCATGCTTCCGCGCCGAGGCCGGCGCGGCTGGAAAAGATACGCGCGGCATGATCCGCCAGCACCAGTTCACCAAGGTCGAGCTCGTGTCGATCACCACGCCCGAGCAATCCAAGGACGAGCACGAGCGCATGCTGGCCTGCGCCGAGGAAGTTTTGCGCCGGCTTGATCTGCATTATCGCGTGATGACGCTGTGCACGGGCGACATGGGCTTTGCGTCACAAAAGACTTACGACATCGAAGTATGGCTGCCGGGGCAGAACATGTGCCGGGAAATTTCCTCGTGTTCGGTATGCGGCGAATTCCAGGCGCGGCGTATGAAAGCGCGCTATTGCGGTAAGGACGGCAAAGTCAAAGGTCACGTGCACACGCTCAACGGCTCCGGCGTCGCCGTCGGCCGCGCGCTGATCGCGGTGATGGAGAACTACCAGGAGGCCGACGGCTCGATCGCTGTGCCGGACGCGCTGGCCCCCTATATGGGTGGCATGAAGAAAATCGAGAAATAACGCGTGCGTATCCTGGTCACCAACGACGACGGCATTCACTCGCACGGCCTCGACATTTGCGCCGATATCGCGCGCACGCTCTCCGACGACGTCTGGGTGGTGGCGCCCGAGCACGATCAGTCCGGCGTCGCCCATTCGCTGTCGCTGAACGATCCGCTGCGGCTGCGCGAAGTCGCCGAGCGCCGTTTCGCGGTGCGCGGCACGCCGACCGATTGCGTCATCATGGGCGCGCGCCACGTGCTCGACGGCAAGCAGATCGATCTCGTCTTGTCCGGCGTCAATCGCGGCCGCAATGTCGGCGAGGACGTCATCTATTCCGGCACCGTTGCCGGCGCCATGGAAGGCGCCGTGCTCGGCATTCCGTCGGTCGCGCTGTCGCAGTCCTATAAATCGCGCAGCGGCCAGCCGCCGTTCTGGGACACGAGCCTGCGCTATGCGCCGGACATCATCCGCCGCATCCTCAATGAAGGCATGCGGCGCGATGTGCTGATCAATGTGAATTTTCCCGATTGCCGGCCGGAGGAGGTCAAGGGGATTGCCGTCGCGGCGCTCGGCCACCGCCGGCAGGAGCGGCTGCATATCGACGAGCGCAAGGACGGCCGCGGCAATCCCTATTATTGGATCGCTTATTCGCGGTTGGGCGCATATCAGCCCGAGGAAGGCACCGACATCGCCGCCATCGAGCGCAATAGCATTGCGGTCACGCCGTTGCGCATCGACATCACCGACGAGCCGACCATGACCGGTCTCGCCAAGATTTTTGCGAAGGGGATTTAGTCCGCCGCGCCCGCCAGCGCGGCATCGATGGCTCGCGCGAGCGCCTCGATCTGGAACGGCTTCTGCAGCGTGGGACTTTGCTGGTAGGCTTCCGGGACGCCGCGCTGGCCGTAGCCGCTGGCGAAGACGAAGGGCAAGCCGCGCTGCACCAGGACCTCGACGACCGGCGTGATCGGCTTGTTGTTGAGATTGACGTCAAGGACGGCAACGTCGAATTCCGCCTGCTTGGCAAGCGAAATCGCCTCTTCGATGCTGCCTGCTTCCGCGGCGACGGCATGGCCGAGGTCGGTCAGCATGCCTTCCAGCAGCATGCGGATCATCAACTCGTCCTCGACGACGAGGATGCGCTTGCCGGCCGTGCTGGGCGCAGCACCGGGTGCGGCAGTAATTGGCTCAGATGTCATTTCGACCCCATGCTGCCCCATAACGCCGGGTCGCGCCGACGGTTCCATTCTCGACGCAACTTCTCAGGCTCACGGCGGACCTCATCATCCTTCGCGGGGCCAATGTCAGTATAAGCGGCCATTGTATGGTGGTAAAAAGCGGCAAGAATCGTTGTTGACACGAGGTCAGGGTGGCCGCCGCTCCCGCAGCCGACGACGTCGAACGCATGGAGTTTCAGCTCGCGCTGCGCCGGCGCGGCATCAGCGATCGGGCCGTGCTGCGCGCCATGGACGAGGTGCCGCGCGAATATTTCGTCGCTCCGGGTTTCACCGAGAGCGCCTATGCCGACCAGGCTCTGCCGATTGCCTGCGGCCAGACCATCAGCCAGCCCTTTGTCGTGGCCTATATGACGGAGAAGCTTCAAGTCGAACCGCAGCACCGCGTTCTGGAGATCGGTACCGGCACGGGCTATCAGGCGGCGATTCTGGCGCGGCTCGCGCGTGAGGTGGTCAGCATCGAGCGCTATCGGACGCTCGCGGATGCCGCGCGCGAGCGGCTCAAGACGCTGGGCTATGCCAATGTGACGATCCGGGCCGGCGACGGCATGGCCGGCGCACCGGATTTGGCGCCGTTCGACCGCGTCATGGTCACGGCTGCCGCCGAAGAGGTGCCCCCAGCACTGGTCGCGCAACTCGCCGAGGGCGGCAAGATGGTGTTGCCAGTCGGGCCGCGGCATGACGCGCAATACATCGTTCGGCTCACAAAACAGCCGGACGGAGCATTGAGCCGGGAGGAACTCATCGCCGTTCGCTTCGTGCCGCTATTGCCTGGCCAAGCGCGCGAACTGTGACCGCGAAAACGCTTAACGCGACATAGTTGAAAACCGCGCGGCACTTAAAGGCCTGTTTACCCCAACGTTGTTTATTCACTTCTCCTTTGTATTGCGTTCGAGTGAGTAACCATGTGCGCAGCGCGTCGGTCGGCCCCTTGGCCGCAACTGGTTGCCATTTCGTTAATCGGAATTGCGGTTGCGGGCTGTAGCGCCGATTCCGGCCGCTTCAACGAAGGTTTCGGCCCTCCCGGCCCGTCCTATTCGCGCAGCGACGTTACCGGCTCGATTTCGCAAGCCCCGCCGCCCGCAAGCCACATCGTCAGCCGTCCGCTGCCGAACCTCGCCAGTGCGGATAGCGGCGCCTCCGGCGGTGGCCGCGGCATGGGTTCCTACCAGGGCGGCGGCGACGTCACCGGGTCGGTCGCCGCGCCTCCGCCGCCGTCCTGGACCTGGGATGGCGGTACGGCAGTGACGGTTCATCCGGGGCAGACCGTCGAAAGCATTGCGCGCGAGCATGGCGTCCCGGTCGCCGCGCTGCGGGAGGCCAACCACATCGCCATCGGCGCTTCGATCCATCCCGGCGAGCATCTCGTCATTCCGCGTTATCGTCCGGCAAGCGTCGCCGCGATGCCGCCGCAGACGCGCATCGCCTCAACCCCGCCGCGGGTTGCCGCGCCTTACGTGCCGCCGCACGGCGGTCTGGTCGCGCCTTCGGGCGTCCATGTCGTGGCTCCTGGAGAAACGCTCAACAGTATTGCGCGGCTTTACGGCAAGCCGGTCATGGTCATTGCCCGGGCCAATAATATTCCGCCCGACACCATGGTGCGGGTCGGCGAGCACATCGCGATCCCGGAAATGGGCGAGCACCCGGCGCCGGTTGTGCCGCGCGCCGAGAGCCCGGTCGCAGCGCCCAGCACGGTCGCGACGATCGAATCGCCGCATAGCGCGCGCGTGGCGACGCCCAGCGCGCCCGTTCCGGAGGAGCATCCGGTCAAGGCCGAGCAAGCTGCGAGCGCCATGCCGAGCTTCCGCTGGCCGGTGCGCGGCCGCATCATCGCCGGCTTCGGCCCCAAGCCGAACGGCCTGCAGAATGACGGCATCAATCTCGCGGTGCCGGAGGGCACGCCGGTCAAGGCGGCCGAGGACGGCGTCGTCGCCTATGCCGGCAATGAGCTGAAGGGTTATGGCAATCTGGTGCTGATCCGGCACGCCAACGGCTTCGTCACCGCTTACGCCAATGCCAGCGAGCTTTTGGTCAAGCGCGGCGAGACGGTGAAACGTGGCCAGGTGATCGCCAAGTCCGGCGAGACCGGCAACGTCACCTCGCCGCAGCTGCACTTCGAAATCCGCAAAGGCGCGACGCCGGTCGATCCGTCGCAATATCTGAGCGGCGCGTAGGAACGTCAGTTCCCCATTTTCACGCCGAGCCGTCCCGCCAGATCCTGCACATACTGCCACGCGACGCGGCCGGAGCGCGCGCCGCGCGTCGTTGCCCATTCCAGCGCTTCGCGGCGCAATTCAGCGGCGGCAATCGGCACCCGGTAATGGGCGATGTAGCTGTCGACCATGGCGAGATATTCGTCCTGGCTGCAGCGGTGAAAGCCGAGCCACAGGCCGAAGCGGTCCGATAGCGAGACTTTCTCCTCGACTGCCTCGCCGGGATTGATCGCGGTAGCCCGCTCGTTCTCCACCATGTCACGCGCCATCAAATGGCGGCGGTTCGAAGTGGCGTAAAAAATCACGTTCTCCGGACGTCCTTCGATGCCGCCTTCGAGCATGGTCTTGAGCGATTTGTAGGACGTGTCTTCGGCATCGAACGATAGATCGTCGCAGAACACGATGAAGCGTTCTTTCCTGTTGCGCAGAAGCGTCATCAGTTCCGGCAGCGACTCGATGTCCTCGCGATGAATCTCGATGAGCTTGAGCCCGGCGGCGGGATGCGCGGCGCCGATCGCGGCGTGGGCGGCCTTGACCAGCGACGACTTCCCCATGCCGCGCGCGCCCCATAACAGCGCGTTATTCGCCGGCAAGCCGCGGGCAAAGCGCTCGGTATTCTCGACCAAAAGGTCGCGCACGCGATCGATGCCCTTGAGGAGCGACATGTCGACCCGGTTGACGCGGCGCACGGCGGCAAGCTGGCGGCCCTCGGGGTGCCAGACGAAGGCTCCAGCCACGGAAAAATCCAGCGGCGCCGGCGCGGCGGGAGCGAGCCGTTCCAACGCGCCCGCGATCCGCAGCAGCAGGGCGGCATCGTCGTTTCCGCCAAGCCGGGCGCCCGAGCGCTTGGCGGCGGTCGTTTTTGTCGCATTCGTCTTGGAATGCGCGGGTGTTTTGGCCATATTTACACCGGGTTGCGGCCATCCCCTTAGCGGGGCTGCGACACGCTCGCAAGCTCGCCCGAGCGCTTCCGCAACATTGCAATTGGGCCAACGGTAGCTATAGTCCGCGCGATTTTGCGCGCAAAAGCGGCCCTTCATTCCGGGCGGCGCGCTTTAAGCCCGCCGTTTCGGAGGAACTATGTTCATTACGCCTGCGTTCGCGCAAAGTAATCCGTTGAGCAGCCTGTTTGGCGGCGGCAATGGCGAGTCGGCCGGCATGATCACCTCATTCGTGCCGCTCATTCTGATCATCGTGATCATGTACTTCCTCATCCTGCGCCCGCAGCAGCGCAAGGTGAAGCAGCATCAGGAGATGGTCAAAGCGCTGCGCCGTGGCGATACCGTGGTGACCAGCGGCGGCCTTGTCGGCAAGGTCACGAAGGTCGTCGATGACCAGCACATCGAGATTGAAATCTCGGATGGGGTTCGCGTGCGCCATTTGCGCGCCAGCGTGAGCGAGGTTCGCGCCAAGGGCGAACCGGTGAAGGATGACAGCGCGAGCTGATCGCGCGGCGTTAGCGAGGTAATTCGAAGTCCATGTTGTTTTTCACGCGGTGGAAGGCGGCGGCTATCCTGCTCACGGCCCTGGTCGTGTGCCTGTTCGCGGTGCCGAATTTCTTCCCCGAAAGCGTGGTTGCGCGCTGGCCGAACTGGGCGCAGCGCCACATCGTGCTCGGCCTCGACCTGCAGGGCGGATCGAGCCTGCTTCTGCAGGTCGATACCAATTCGGTGCGCAAGGAGCGGCTCCAGGCCCTCGACGAGGACGTGCTGCGCATTTTGCGCGAGGCGCGCATTCCGTTCACCGGCCGCGCCGTCCGCGGCGACCACGTCGAGGTGCACATCACGCGGCCGACCGACGTCGACAACGCGCTCGGCAAATTGCGTGGCCTGTCGCAGCCGATGTCCGGCTTCCTCGGTTCGACCGGGCAGCGCGACATCGACGTCAACGAAAACAACGGGCTGATTACGCTGACGCCGACGGAGCCCGCCATCACCGAGCGCATCCGCCAGGCCGTCGATCAATCGATCGAGATCATTCAGCGCCGCGTCAACGAACTTGGCCTCGTCGAGCCCAGCATCCAGCGCGAAGGCACCGACCGCATCCTGGTCCAGGTGCCGGGGCTGCAGGATCCGACGCGGCTGAAGGAGATTCTCGGCAAGACCGCCAAGCTCGATTTCCGCATGGTCGATCAGTCGATGTCGGCGCAGCAGGCGGAGGCGACACATCCGCCCGAGGATGCCGAGATTCTCGAAGGCCAGCAGCCCGGCGAGAAGTATCTCATCGAGAAACGCATTCTGGTTTCGGGCGGCGATCTGGTCGACGCCCAGGCCGGCTTCGACCAGCAGACCAATCAGCCGGTCGTCAACTTCCGCTTCAATTCTTCCGGCGCGCAGAAATTCGCCGCCGCCACGCAGGCCAATGTCGGCAAGCCCTTCGCTATCGTGCTCGACAACAAGGTGATTTCGGCGCCCGTGATCCGCGAGCCGATTCTCGGCGGCCAGGGCCAGATTTCCGGGAATTTCACGGTGCAATCGGCCAACGACCTCGCCATCCTGTTGCGCGCCGGCGCCTTACCGGCCCCGCTTACGATCGTGGAAGAGCGCACCGTCGGACCGGGATTGGGCCAGGATTCGATCAATGCCGGCGAGCACGCGGCTTACGCCGGCGCCGCGCTGGTCATCATCTTCATGCTCGTGACCTATGGCTTGTTCGGACTGTTCGCCAACATCGCGGTGACGATCAATGTCGCCATGATTTTCGGCGTGCTGTCGTTCCTCGGCGCGACGCTGACGCTGCCCGGTATCGCCGGCATCGTGCTCACGGTCGGCATCGCGGTGGATTCCAACGTGCTGATCTACGAGCGCATCCGCGAGGAGGTGCGCGCCGGGCGCAGCGCGATCAACGCCATCGATGCCGGCTTCTCCCGCGCGCTTGCCACCATCCTCGATTCCAATATCACCACCTTCATCGCCGCGGCGGTGCTGTTCTATATCGGATCCGGCCCGGTGCGCGGCTTCGCAGTGACGCTCGGCGTCGGCATCCTTACCACGCTGTTCACGGCCTTCACTCTGACCCGGCTGATCGTGGCTTATTGGGTCCGGATGTGGCGGCCGCGCACGGTTCCGATTTGATCGGCACCATGCGCAAACCAAGAAAACTTGCTTGAAAGATACCCAGTGCGCCTTCTTCGCATCGTTCCCGACGACACCAAATTCGACTTCATGCGCTTCCGGCGCATCAGTTTTCCGATTTCGGCGATGCTGTCGATCGTGGCGATTTTGCTCTTCTTCTACCACGGGCTTAATTTCGGCATCGATTTCGTCGGCGGCACACTGGTCGAAGTGCAAACCAAGGCGGGACCGGCGGATCTCGCCAAGATGCGCGCGACCGTCAGCGCGCTGCGTCTCGGCGATGTTCAGCTGCAGCTGTTCGGCGCGCCTAACGATGTGCTGATCCGCATCTCCGAGCAGCCGGGCGGCGACCAGGCGCAGCAGGCGGCGATCCAGAAGGTCCGCGACGCGCTGGGCGACAGCGTCGATTATCGCCGCGTCGAAGTGGTGGGCCCGAGCGTGTCCACCGAGCTCCTGTCGTACGGCACGATCGGTCTCGTGCTCGCAATCGTGGCGATCCTGATCTATTTGTGGTTCCGTTTCGAGTGGCAGTTCGCGCTCGGCGCCATGATCGCGAACGTGCACGATCTGGTGCTCACCGTCGGCTTCATGTCGCTCACCCATATCGATTTCGATCTCACCAGCATCGCGGCCTTGCTCACCATCCTCGGTTATTCGCTCAACGATACGGTGGTGATCTACGACCGCATCCGCGAAATGCTGCGCCGCTATAAGCGCCTGCCGATGCCGGAACTGCTCAATGCTTCGGTCAATGCGACGCTGTCGCGCTCGATCGTCACCCACGTGACGGTGGCGATGTCGCTCTTGGCATTGCTGCTGTTCGGCGGCCAGGCGATCCACAGTTTCACCGCGACCATGATGTTCGGCGTGGTGCTGGTCGGCACCTACACGTCGGTGTTCATCGCTTCGCCGATCCTGATCTATCTCGGCGTCGGCGCCGGCCGCATGGGCGGTGCCGAGGAACCCGAGCCGCCGGCGGTGACGTCGGCACCTGCGTCGCCCGTAGCGCGGGCCGCCGCGACACCGCGCCGCGCGCGGGCGCGCCGCTAGCGCATGGACCGGCCGCACCTGCCGCGCCAAGCGCTGATCGATGCGCATGGCGCCGGCGGGTTCCGCTTCGCCGGAATGTCGCACCGCGGCTCGCTGTTGTGCCTGCCGGACGGCATCTGGGCCTGGTCCGTTTCGGCGCCGACCGCGTTGAACGACGACGCGCTCGACCTGGTCCTCGCCCGCGCGGATGCGCTTGATTTCTTCGTCCTCGGCACCGGGGAGACGCCCTGGGCGATGCCGGAGCCGCTTCGGCTGCGGTTTCGCGAGGCCCATATTTCCGTCGATGCCATGACGACAGGACCTGCAGTGCGGACCTATAACGTGATGGTGCTGGAAGGCCGGCGCGTCGGCGCTGGTTTGATTGCGATCCAATGAGGGCATGCGTGGCCGATGCAGGATGCTTTCGCTTATTGCGCGGAGCTGGTGCGGAGCGCCGATCGCGATCGCTATCTGGCGACGCTGTTTGCGCCGGCGGTGCATCGTGACGCGCTATTCGCGCTCTATGCCTTCAATGTAGAAACCGGACGCGTGCGCGAGGCGGCGCGCGAGCCGCTACCGGGCGAGATGCGCCTGCAATGGTGGAGCGAGGTTCTCGGCGGCGCGCGAAGCGGGGAGGCGGCGGCCAACCCGGTCGCTGCGACGCTGCTGTCGGCAATTGAGCGGTATGGGCTTGCGGAAAACGGGCTCCTCGAACTGATCGAGGCGCGCCGCTTCGATCTTTACGACGAGCCGTTGGCGGCGCTCGCCGATCTCGAGGACTACGTCAAGAAGACCTCGTCGGCAGTGATCGCGCTCGCGGCGCGCATTCTCGGCATTGATGCGCAGCCCGCTGCCAGCCGCGCCGGGATAGCCCATGGCCTGACCGGCCTCATCCGTGCGTTGCCAAAACATGCTGCTGGGCATCGGCTCTATTTGCCGACCGAGCTCCTCGAGCGGCACGGCATCAGGGCGCATGAAATATTCGCCGGCGAATCATCGGATCGCTTGAACGCAGCGCTTGCGGACCTCCGCCGTCTCGCGCGCGGTCACCTCGCTGCAGCGGCCGCGCCATTGATGGCGCAGCTACGAACGGCGGATCCCGCATTCCTGCCGGTCGCTCTGGTGCGCCCATCGCTCGATCGTCTTGACGGGAGCGATGCCTTCGCGCCCAGAGAGATTTCGCCATGGCGCCGGCAATGGCTGATCTGGCGCGCGGCGCGCAATCCGGCGCGGATCGCGGGTTGATGCGCCCCGGGTTGATGGCCATGGACAGCCAAATCAGTCGACTTTGATGTCGGCGCCCTTGATCACCTTCGCCCATTTCTCGGTATCGGCCACGACGAATTTACCGAATTCAGCGGGCGCCATCGCCTTCGGAACGCTGCCGACGTTGGCGAATTTCGCCATCACGGCCGGATCGGCGACGCTTGCGCTGACCGCGCCGTTGAGCTTGTCGACGACCTCGGCCGGGGTGCCCTTGGGCGCCATGACGCCGTTCCATATGATCGCCTCGTAGCCCGGCACAGACTCGCTCACGGTCTGGACGTCGGGCAACGCTTGGGAGCGCGTGTTGCTGGTGACCGCCAGCGCGCGCAGCTTGCCGGCCCGGATTTGCTGGATCGTCGTCGGGATCGGGCTGAATACGACCTGCATCCGCCCCGCCAGCATATCGGGCACATAGCTCTCGCGATAATGCACGACCGTCATGGTAGTGCCGGTCATGGTCATGAACAGTTCACCGGCGAGATGGACCGAACTGCCCTTGCCGGCGGTCGCCATATTGATCTTGCCGGGATTGGCTTTGGCATAGGCGATGAATTCCGCCACGGTCTTGGCCGGAAAAGACGGCGTGATCGCCATGACCATCGGCGTGCGCGCGACGCTCGCCACCGGCACGGTGTCGCGGATGAAATCGAAATTGAGATGCGAATACAGCGTCGCGTTGATCGCATTCGACGACGTCGCCATCAAAAGCGTGTAGCCGTCGGGATTTGACCGGATCACAGCCTCGGTGGCGACATTGGTGCCGGCGCCCGGCTGATCCTCGACAATGAATTGCTGTCCAAGCCGCTGCGTAAGCGGGTCGCCTAGCACCCGTGCGAGGATGTCGGTCAGGCCGCCGGCAAAGAATCCGACGACCAGGCGTACCGGCCGGGTCGGATAGTCGGCCGCTCGTGCGAGGCGCGACAGGACCGGTGCGACGGCGGCGCTTGCCGCCAATTGCAGAACGTGTCGGCGAGGAAGTCTCATGGCGTTTTCCCTGCGAGCTTGATGACCCACCGCGAATACGGCGAGCTCTGAACCGAGATTGGTCTTTTTGAATTTGCCAGCCCGCCGCAGGCACTTTCGCTGCCGTTGGAATTTGCAGAACGTCGGCACGTCCCACGGGCAGCTCTGGACGAAGTTTACACTAATCCGACGGTGGAGTTAGGGGGGTGCAATCAGAACGCAAAGCGGTCGCGCAGGTTGCGTCGCTCGGCAACGATGCGTCCGACAAGCGCGCGCTCGGCATCCGTCCTGAGCAGCGGATCGATGAGGTCGAGCTGGTTCATCGCCACCAGTTCGAGAATTTCGCTACGCACGTGGCCGTGCGCATCGCGCGGCAGCGCGTCGACGATTTGTAGATGTTCGGGCCTTGCCTGGCCGAGAAAATCGTTGAGATCGCGCTCGCTCATGCTGCCCTCGACAAACGCGTACAGCCCGGTGCCGGCGCGGCGGTCGGGGTAGGGCACGATGGCAACATCGCGCACTTGGGGAAATGTGCGCAGGCGTGCCGCGATCACGGGCGCTTCGCGAACGAAGCGCACGCCACGACCCTCACGGTCGGTGAAATTCAGACCACGGGTGATGGCGTAGTAGAGCTTCTTTCCCGTCGCCATCCAGGCGCGGGTAATAAAACTTTTTCGCGCCAGCACGCGGCGTTCCGCGGCGGTGAGTGCGTCGGGCGCGTAGCGGCGCTTGTGCTTGAGGAGATGCCGCAAGTCTTCGTAGCGGGCGATACGAAAGAGAGCCTTGCCGCGGCGAAAGCAGCCGGCAAGCTGGAAATCCATCAAGTAGGCATGGCCATGTCCGTCGTCTCGCGCATAAAGCCAATTCTGCTCCTTGGCGAGATCGTTGTGGGCGACGCCGGCCCGATGCAGCGCGCGCAGGGCCTTCTTCGCCGAGCGGAAATAGGCGGCATCGCCGTGGGGCTTCGCAATATGCAGCGGCACCCCGTCGATCCAGCCACGCACCAGAACGTTTTGACCGGCAAAGAGCAGCGTCGGTGCAATACCGAGCGGCCCGGCGATCGCGAGCGTGCGGCGCTCCCGGTGAAATAGTAAGCGCGCGAGAGGCCGGCTCCACCAGGGCACGTCGTCGAGACGCCGCATGACAGCCTCGACTTCACCCGTCTCGGTGCGAAAGCGACCGCGCTCGATGGTGGAAAAAACATCGCGCTTGAGCACCACGCCGGAATGCCAGCGGCCGCGGAGCTCGTCGGGGACATCGTTCATGCGCGTTTCTGACACGGCGCCGATCACTCCGCCGCGGCGGGTAGCGCGCCAGCCAGCCAAGCTTCCAGGTCGTTTCGCGCGCGGACGCAAAGCGCGTGCCTTTTGGCGGCTGTTTTGGCGGGGCCGCGCAGCCGATTGCCGTCGGCGTCCTTGGTCGGCAGCCGCGACAGCGGCGGGAACAGCCCAAAATTGACGTTCATCGGCTGAAAGGAGCCTGGGCCTTCATCGATGGTCTCGATATGGCCGCCGGTAATGTGGCCGAGCAATGCGCCATGGGCGCTGGTCGGCGGCGGCGGCACGATGCGCTCGCCGAGCCGGTCGGCGGCCGCGAAACGGCCGGCGAGAAGGCCGATCGCCGCCGACTCCACGTAGCCCTCGCAGCCGGTGATCTGTCCGGCAAAGCGCAGCCGCGGCATCGCATTGAGCCGCAGCGTCGGATCGAGCAATTTCGGCGAATTGAGAAAGGTATTGCGGTGCAGGCCGCCGAGCCGCGCGAATTCGGCTTTGCCGAGGCCGGGGATGGTGCGGAAGATTCGCACCTGTTCGGCATGCTTCAGCTTGGTTTGGAAGCCGACCATGTTGAACAAACTGCCGAGCTTGTTGTCCTGGCGCAGCTGCACCACGGCATAGGGCTTGCTTCCGGGCTGATGCGGATCGGTCAGCCCGAACGGTTTCATCGGGCCATGGCGGAGCGTTTCGCGGCCGCGTTCGGCCATGACTTCGATGGGCAGGCAGCCGTCGAAATACGGCGTCGTTTTCTCGAAATCGTGGAACGCGACCTTGTCGCCGCCGAGCAGCGCGTCGACGAAGGCATCATATTGTTCGCGCGTCAGCGGGCAGTTGATGTAGTCGGCGCCGGAACCGGCGGGGCCGGCCTTGTCGTAACGCGACTGAAACCAGGCGACATCGAAATCGATCGAGTCGCGGTGCACGATCGGCGCGATGGCATCGAAGAAGGACAGCGCGGCTTCTCCCGTCAGGTTGCGGATCGTCTCGGCAAGCGGCGGCGAGGTCAGCGGCCCGGTGGCGACGATAACGCTGTCCCATTCCTCCGGCACGGTGCCGATTTCACTACGGTCGATCGTGATCAGCGGTTCGGCTTCCAGCGCCGCCGTAATGGCGCCGGCGAAACCGTCGCGGTCGACCGCCAGCGCACCGCCGGCCGGCAGCTTATGCCGGTCGCCCGCGTCCATCACCAGCGAGCCGAGGCGGCGCATCTCGGCATGCAAGAGACCGATGGCGCTGCCCTCGGCGTCGTCAGAGCGGAACGAATTGGAACAGACCAGTTCGGCGAATTGTCCGGTCTTGTGGACGGGAGTCGCGCGCATTGGCCGCATTTCGTGCAGCGCCACAGGCACGCCGCGACGCGCGAGCTGCCAAGCGGCCTCGGAGCCGGCGAGCCCGCCGCCGATGACATGAACCGGACGCAAAGAATGCACCATCACGCCGAAATTAAGCTCCTCGGGCCGAAGGGACAACCGGCCGGGACGACTCCCAGCTGCGCGGGGTTAGTGCGGATGCGACGAATGCGGGGAACCTTGCATGCTGGACGTTGTCAGGTCTGCCGCACGCCAAAGCGCGGCACGGGCCGGGTTCGACGTCGAAATTCTCTCGTTGGCGACGGCCAATCCACCTTTCCCATTGGATCAGGCCGAAGCGGCGACGCGCGCCAAAGAATTGTTTCCGCAGCTCAAAAGGCTGTGGCCGCTCTATGACAATACCGGGATCGAACGTCGCTACAATTGCGAGCCGATCGACTGGTATCTCAAGCCGCACACCTGGGAAGAACGTACCGCCTCGTTTCGCAAGCACGCCCTCGATCTTTTGGAGGAGGTGACGCTCAAGGCGACCGAAGCGGCCAATGTCGGGCTTGGCGCCATCGACATGATCGTGACCAACACGGTGACCGGTCTTGCCGTGCCGAGTCTCGACGCAATGCTGCTCAACCGATTAAAGCTTGCGCCAACCATCGAACGGCTTCCCATGTTCGGTTTGGGCTGCGGTGCCGGCGTCGCCGGATTGTCGCGCGCCGCGCGCCTTGCCCAAGCGTCCGAGGGCGCTCACGTGCTGTTCCTGACCGTCGATCTCTGCAGCCTGTGTCTGCGGGTCGGCGATCCAAGCCCGGCGATGTTCGTGTCGACCGCGCTGTTTGGCGACGGCGCGGCAGGAATACTTTTGCATAATATCAAAAATCGCGTCGGCGCTGGCCCGCGCATTGTCGCGACCGGCGAATATTGCTGGCGCGGCACCGAACACATCATGGGATGGGACATCAAGGACGACGGCTTCGGCATCGTGCTCAGCTCCGACTTGCCGGCGCTGATGGAGCGGGAGCTTGAGCCGGCATTGCGCGATTTTCTAAAACGCCACGGCTACCGCGTCGCGGATTTCAACGGCTTCCTGTTTCATCCGGGCGGCCCCAAGCTCCTTGAGACGGTCGCGCAGACGCTCGGCCTGACGCGCCGGCAACTGCAACATTCCTGGGATGTCCTGCGCGCCTACGGCAATATGTCGTCGGCGAGCGTCGTGTTCGTGCTGGAGCAGGCGATGCAAGCCGGCGCCCGCGGTCCGCATTTGCTGGCGGCTTTCGGCCCGGGCTTTTCCGCCTATTTCGCCGTGGTCGATCTATGATCGAGTTTGGCTCGGGCGCACTGCTGCTCGCCTATCTCACGATGCAGCGCGTGGCCGAGCTTTGGTGGGCGACGCAGAACGAACGGCGGTTGTTCCAAAGCGGCGGCATCGAGTATGGCCGGAGTCATCTTCTCTCGATTGTGCTGCTGCACGGGGCGTGGATGCTAGGCTTGTGGCGGCTCGGTTATGACCGCCCGATCCAGCCTGCATATTTCATGCTGTTCGTTCTGGCGCAGATGGCGCGATTTTGGGTCTTGTGCACGCTGGGCCGGCGCTGGACCATCCGCATTATCGTCGTCCCCGGTGAGAAGCTGGTCGCGCGCGGGCCTTATCGTTTTCTGCGCCATCCGAACTATGCCGTTGTCAGCGCCGAAATCGCGTTGGTGCCGCTTACGCTGGGGCTGCCCATCTTCGCGCTGGTGTTTTCAATACTCAATGCCGGCGTGCTCGCCATCCGCATCCCGGAGGAAAATGCGGCTCTCGCTGCCATGGCCTTCGATCGGCGCAGTTTTTAGGCCCGCAGGACCGCTGTTGGCTCAAAAAGGCCGCTCTGCTATAGCCGGGCATTGCAAGTGCCCCTATATCGAGACTGAGCGAGGCAAACCGCAAATGTCCGTCGACGCCGACACCGTCCGCCGTGTTGCGCATTTGGCGCGGATTGCCGTCGCCGACGATGAGGTGGAAAATCTCCGCGGCGAACTCAATGCCATCTTGGCTTTCGTCGAACAGCTCGCGGAGGTGAATGTCGAGAACGTGGAGCCGATGACTTCGGTCACGCCGATGACGCTGAAGATGCGCGAGGACAAAGTGACCGACGGCGGCATTGCCGACGACATCGTCGCCAATGCGCCGGCGCACGAACATCACTTTTTCGTCGTGCCTAAGGTGGTCGAATAGCCATGTGCTTGGCCTGCGAACAGGACGCCATCTGGCTTGCTTATCTCGACAGCCAGGGCCTATTGAAGCCGGACGATCCCGCCGCCGTCGAGGCGCTATTTTCCGCGTTTCCGGTGCAGCCGCTGCCGGTGCAGTCGAAGTCCGCGGAGTCGAAGCCCGACGCGGCGGCAAAAGTCAACGCGAATTCGACGGCTGCAAACAATCCATTTTCCTGCGACGATCCCACGGCCTAATGACCAAACTTACTTCGCTCACGCTGGCGCAGGCGCGCGACGCATTGCGCAACAAAGAATTTTCCGCGCTGGAACTTACCGACGCGCATCTTGCCGCCATGGAGAAGGCGCGCGCGCTGAACGCGTTCGTGCTGGAAACCCCGGAGCGCGCCCGCGACATGGCGCGCGCATCGGATGCGCGCCTGTCAAAAGGTGAGGGCGGTCCGCTCGAAGGCTTGCCGCTCGGCATCAAGGATTTGTTCTGCACCGAAGGCGTGCGCACCACGGCCTGCTCGCACATCCTGGACAATTTCGTGCCGACCTACGAGTCGACCGTCACCGCCAATCTGTGGCGTGACGGCGCGGTGCTGCTCGGCAAGACCAATAACGACGAGTTCGCCATGGGCTCGTCGAACGAGACCTCCCATTTTGGTCCCGTCGTCGCGCCATGGCGTCGCCGCGGCTCCGAGGCAAAATTGGTGCCTGGCGGCTCGTCCGGCGGCTCGGCGGCGGCGGTCGCTGCCGGACTCTGCATCGGCGCCACCGGCACCGATACCGGCGGCTCGATCCGCCAGCCGGCGGCGTTCTGCGGCATTGTGGGACTAAAGCCGACCTATGGCCGCTGCTCGCGCTGGGGCATCGTCGCCTTTGCCTCCTCGCTGGACCAGGCCGGGCCGTTTACGCGCAGCGTCCGCGACTGCGCCATGCTGCTGCGTTCGATGGCCGGACATGACCCAAAGGACACGACAAGCGTCGATGTCGCGGTGCCGGACTATGAACGGTCTATCGGTGCGTCGATCAAAGGCATGCGGATCGGTATTCCGAAGGAATATCGCATGCCCGGAATGGCTGCGGAGATCGAGACGCTGTGGCAGCAGGGCGCGCAATGGCTCAAAGATGCCGGCGCCGAACTGGTCGACATTTCGCTGCCGATGACCAAATACGCGCTGCCGGCCTATTACATCGTCGCGCCGGCCGAGGCGTCGTCCAATCTCGCTCGCTATGACGGCGTGCGCTACGGCCTGCGCGTCCCCGGCCGCGACGTCATCGACATGTATGAGCGCACCCGCGCCTCAGGCTTCGGCAAGGAAGTACGCCGCCGCGTGATGATCGGCACCTATGTGCTCTCCGCCGGCTATTACGACGCGTATTATCTGCGGGCGCAAAAGGTGCGCACACTGATCAAGCGCGATTTCGAAACATGCTTCAGCAAAGGCATCGATGCCATCCTGACGCCGGCGACGCCGTCGGCCGCCTTCGCCATCGGCGAAAAAGGCCGTGCCGACCCGATCGAAATGTATCTCAACGACGTGTTCACGGTGACGGTGAACATGGCGGGCCTGCCGGGCATCTCGGTGCCGAGCGGGCTTGATGCGCAGGGCCTGCCGCTCGGTCTGCAACTGATCGGCCGGCCGTTCGAGGAAGAAGCGCTGTTCAAGCTCGGTGCGGTTATCGAACAGGCGGCGGGGAGCTTTAAGCCGGAGCCTTGGTGGGGGTGATTTGCGCCGCAAGAGTTGCCGATCATGAGCCTGTCGGTTTTCAAGCGCAGCCTGTCGAACAATCGCCCAGCGAGGGATCTCTCGCCCGCGCTGGCCGCATTGTGGTGGGCCGGAAAGGACGACTGGGCCAAGGCGCATAAGATCGTCATGGATGAGGGCGACGCCGATAGTGCCTGGGTCCATGCTTACCTGCACCGCGTCGAAGGCGATCTCGACAATGCGCGCTATTGGTACCGGCAGGCGCGCCGCAAACCGGCGGCGGGACCGCTCAAGAAAGAATGGGCGGAGATCGCCACGGCACTGCTCGAAGGCTGAATTACCAGGTCTTACGCTCCCTTCGCCAGGGTGTCGTGAAATGGCGGTGCGCCACCGCCGTCTTTCCGCGGCGGCATTTCCAGAATCTCGTTGCGCTGTCGGGGCAAGGCCTCCGGATGCTCCCGATGCAAGAAGCCGATTAGCTTTTCCCGCACCTCGGCGCAGAGGTTCGAGGTATTTGCGGCATTGTCGGCGCTCAACAGAACGCGGACCTCGATCGCCTGGGCGCTTGCATTGGTCACCTGCACGTTGATGACCTTGCCGCTCCACAGCTCCGATTTTGCAACGATCTCACTCGCTTTGGCGCGGATCCGATCGATCGGGGCGGAATAGTCGAGATAAAGCAGGACATAGCCCATGTTGGCGGCCGCCTGCCGCGTCCAGTTATAGAACGGCTGTTGGATGAAGAAATTGAGCGGCACGATGAGCCGGCGCAAATCCCACAGGCGGATCACTACGTAGGTGCCGTTGATTTCCTCGATCCAACCGTACTCGTTTTGCACGGTCACGGCGTCTTCCAGGCGGATCGGCTGCGTCATGGCGATCTGAATGCCGGCGATCATGTTGCTGAGCACAGGCTGGGCGGCGAGACCGAAAATCATGCCCGCGGCGCCGGCCGAAGCAAACAGACTCACGCCATATTGGCGGACCGCCTCGAAAGTCATCAGCGCGAAGCCGAGCGTGACGAGCACGATCACGGTGTCGAGCGCCCGCAGCAATACCCGGACCTGGGTGATGTGCTTGCGCGCCAACAGATTGTCTTCCACGTCGATGCGGAAATTGAGCAGATAAAGATCGGCGGCAATGTGGACGATCGTCAGCGCGATCCAGCCGAACGTGCAGATCGTCGCGAGCGCCAGCGCCCGGACCAGGAGTGATTTGGTGTCCGGCCCGAGCGGCGCGGCCGGCAACGCGATGGCAAGCGCAATAAGCAGCAGCGCCAACCGAGTCGGATTTTTGGTGGCCCGCAGGATGGTCCGAAGGTAGGGCCGACGGTCGTAGAAAAATCGCCACAACGATGCGAGAATTGCGCCGTGTATCAGCCAGGCCGCGACCAGCGCGCCGATCAGGATGATAAACGAAACGGCCCAAGGCGGTACGAACGACGGGGCGCGGCCGAATTCAGTTAATTTGATCTGGATATTTCGCGAAAAATCTTGCCACATGAAATTGCCGCGCAGTTCTCAAGATTCGCATACGATTGGAAACGCTTGAGAATTAGGGCGGTTTCATCGCGCTCGGCGCGGGAACCGACGCCGTTGTTTCTGGACACGGGCATCCCGAACTGGCATTACGGTCGCGATCGATTGGCGGGAAAGCGGCGATGAAGACGTTTCTGCTGCGATTGTTTACCTGGTGGAACAGTCAGACTTTCGGCACGCAGTGGTGGACTTGGCTTTACGGCGAATTCGTCGGCGAGGACGAATTCGGCAATCGCTATTTCCGCACCAAGGGCGGCGGGATCGATCCGACGCTCGGCCTCGAGCGCCGCTGGGTTATCTATCGTGGCGTTGCGGAAGCCTCCACTGTGCCGCCGAGCTGGCATGGTTGGCTGCACCATACTGTGGACGTGCCGCCGACGCGGCAGACCGCGAAGACCTATAGCTGGGAAAAGCCGCACCGGCCCAATCTCACCGGCACGCCGGCCGCGCATCGGCCGAGCGGCTCGACGCTGGCCCAGGGCCGGCGTCCCAAAGCAACCGGCGACTACAAAGCGTGGGTGCCGTAGGACGATAATTTCATTGATCGGCGTCGTGGCCGTCTTTCCAGACACAACGCCGATCCCTGGTTTTGCCTCATTCGGCATGTTAACGGGGCGGGGCGCGGGCAGGACGCCTGCAGCCACGCCGCACGGTGTTCATGCTTCGAATTGCCGCTTTCATCGTCGTGCTTGGCGCGACGCTTGCCGCTGGGCCCGTCCAGGCTCAGTTCGGTTCTTTTGGCGATTCGCCGCCGCGGCCACCGGCCGACATTCCTAATGCCGGCTTCCCGCCGCAACCGCCTCCTGTGGGCTATCCGGGCCAGAACCCCCCGCAGCAGCAATACCCGTCCCAGCAATATCCATCCCAGCAATATCCGGCGCGGCAATATCCCGCCCAGCAGTACCCAACTCAGCAGCAGTATCCGGCGCAGCAGCAACGTGCTCCAGCGCCGAGCCCGGTTGCGCGCGGACCATCCGGCATTCAAGCGCAGCCCTTGCCGCCGCCACCCGGAGCAACCGCTGCGCCGGCGCCGGTGAATCGAGGAAGTTCGGCCCCGCCAATGGCCCCTCCGCAGGGCGCGGCGACGGCGCCCGCGCAAGCTAATCCGGCGGCGCCGCAACCACCCGACATCGCGACCGCGCCGACCTCGCCGGGCCAGGAGGACGACACCACTGTCATCGAGACGCCGACCGAGAAGATCGAGAATGGCCGTGCGGTGTTTGCCGGCCTCGACAAGATCACCGGCCGCACCATCAAATTCGACGCAGGGATCGGCGAAACCGTGCAATTCGGCGCCCTGCAGGTCACGGCGCGGGCGTGCTACACTCGACCGCCCACCGAGCCCACCAATACGGACGCCTTTGTCGAAGTCGACGAAGTGACGCTGCAGGGTGAGATCAAGCGCATCTTTACCGGCTGGATGTTCGCTTCGAGCCCGGGTTTGAATGCCGTCGAGCATCCGATCTACGACGTATGGCTGACGGGCTGCGAGCAGCCGCTGACGGGACCGGTCGCGGAGTCCACGCCGATGCCGCCTCCGCCAGGAACTCCGGGCCCCGAGGCCGCAGCTGCGCCAGCACCGCCGGCGCCGCCGGCACGACAAGTGGCGCCGGCGCGGCAACAGCCGCCGCGGCGGCCGGTCAGGCCGCCGGTAGCCGAGCCCGCGCCCTCCACCGACGATTGAACGGATCAATCCGCCGCAAGGCGGGCCAACGCAGTTTCGCCTGAGATTGGCCCCTCGATCGGCAAGGCCGCGAAATCGCCCTCGCCGACAAGCGCGGCATCCAGCAGCTTGTGGTACACCGGCCGCGACACCTCGATCGCACCGAACGTGCGCAGATGGTCGGTGACGAACTGGGTATCGAGCAGCCGATAATGGCCGGCCTTGAGCCGCGCCACCAGATGCACGAGCGCGATCTTGGAGGCGTCCCGCGTGCGGTGGAACATGCTCTCGCCGAAGAAGGCGCGGCCGAGGCTCACACCATAAAGGCCGCCGACCAGTTCTTCGCCGTCATAAACCTCGACGGTGTGGCAATCGCCGCGCTCATAGAGCTTGCGATAAAGAGTGCGGATACGGCCGTTGATCCAGGTTCGCGCACGCCCCGCCGCCGGTTGCGCGCAGCCATCGATGACGGCGTCGAAGTCGCGATCGACGAAAACGGAGAATGGGGTGGATCGCACGGTCCGCGCCAGCCGGGCCGGGACATGAAATCGGTCGAGCGGGATAAGCCCGCGCCGTTCCGGTTCGATCCAATACAGCGCCGGGTCATCGGCGCTCTCGGCCATGGGGAAAATGCCGCAAGAATAGGCCTTCAGCAGCACCTCGGGCGTGATGTCGATGAGAGCGGATTCGCGGCTCGCCATGGGCCCGTTTAGCCGGGTCGCCCCTGCGCCTTCAAGGGGCCGTAGGGCGAGACGGCAAAGTCCGGCGCCAGCGCCGATCGGGTGCGGGCGATTTCTGCCGTTAACAGATCGCAAATCATAACTCACTACGATTTTCATTAGGTTGAACGCTTCCATGAAACCGGCGTTACGCGTCCATGGACGCGAAGGGATTGGGTGGAATGTCATGGAATCGAGCGCAACAGCGGGCGAGCCTATTCACGTTCTTTTTGTTGAGGACGAGTTCCTCATCAGCGAATGGGTATCGCAATCTTTGTCGGAGCAGGGGTTTGACGTCCGCACCGTGAGCAACGCCGCCGACGCCTTGGCGCATCTTGCCGCGCTGCCGGTGGATGTTCTGTTTACCGATATCAATTTGCCAGGCGGCATGGACGGTGCGGCCCTGGCGCGGAGGGCACGCGAAATGCAGCCGCAGCTGCCGGTGGTGTATGCCTCCGCCCGGGCGACGTTGCTCAAGCAGGATGCACGCGTCCCGGGCTCGATCGTGGTGCCGAAGCCTTATGAGCCGGCCTTTGTCGGAGGACTCCTGGCGGCTGCAACCAAGGCGGCGACGGCGGCGGCCCCGGTTTGAGCCGCGGCTATTCCTCGACCCCGCCGCGGGCCAGGAAAGCTTCAAGCCAGTGGATGTGATAGTCGCCGTCGATGATGTCCTTGTCGCGTGCCAGCGCGCGGAACAAGGGCAGCGTGGTCTCGATGCCATCGACCACGAACTCGTCGAGAGCGCGCTTGAGCCGCATCAGACATTCGCTGCGAGTCTTGCCGTGAACGATGAGCTTGCCGACCAGCGAGTCGTAATAGGGCGGAATCGTGTAGCCGTGATACACCGCGGAATCGACCCGCACGCCAAGTCCGCCGGGCGGATGGTAATGCACGATCTTGCCGGGCGACGGCCGGAATGACACTGGATTCTCGGCGTTGATCCGGCACTCGATGGCATGGCCGTTGAATTTCACATTACTCTGCGTTAGCGCGAGATCGCTGCCGGCGGCGACGCGGATCTGCTCGAGTATCAGATCGATGTCGGTGATCATTTCAGTCACCGGATGCTCGACCTGAATGCGCGTATTCATTTCGATGAAATAGAATTTGCCGTCTTCGTACAGGAACTCCACCGTGCCGACGCCGAGATATTGGATCTGGCGCATGGCTTTGGCGACGGTTTCGCCGATCTCGTCGCGGGTGCCGGTATTGAGCGCGGGGGAGGGGCCCTCTTCCCAGACCTTCTGGTGACGGCGCTGTAAGGAGCAATCCCGCTCGCCGAGATGAATGGCGCGACCCTTGCCGTCGCCGAGCACCTGGATCTCGATATGGCGGGGCTGCTCCAGATATTTCTCGAGGTAGAGCGTGTCATCGCCGAATGCGGACTTGGCCTCGGCACGGGCCGACTGCAATGCGCCGGCAAGCTCGCTTTCTTGACGCACCACTCTCATGCCGCGCCCGCCGCCGCCAGCCGCGGCCTTGAGCATCAGCGGATAGCCGACGTCGCGCGCGAGGCCGGAGGCCTCCGCGTCCGTGCCGACGTCGCCGTCGGATCCGGGAACGACCGGAATGCCGAGCTGCTTGGCGGTGCGCTTGGCGGCGATCTTGTCGCCCATCAGGCGGATATGCTCGGGGCGCGGCCCGATGAAGTGCACATTATGCTCGGCAAGAATTTCGGCAAAACGGGCGTTCTCGGAGAGAAAGCCATAGCCGGGATGCACGGCATCTGCGCCGGTGATTTCGCATGCGGCGAGCAGCGCCGGAATGTTAAGATAGCTGTCCTTGGCGGCGGGCGGGCCGATGCAGACACTCTCGTCGGCCAAGCGTACATGCATGGCGTCTTCGTCCGCCGTCGAGTGCACCGCCACTGTCGGAATGCCGAGTTCCTTGCAGGCCCGCAGCACCCGCAGCGCGATCTCTCCCCGGTTGGCGATCAGAATCTTGTCGAACATCGAGCCGGCTCAACGACGCAAGAGCAAGTAGCGCACGGGCGAACAGGATCGGAAGGCGTCTGAAACATTGGCCCTACTCGCGCTTCGCAATTCGCCATTATTCGATGATCATCAGCGGCTCGCCGTATTCCACCGGCTGGCCGTCTTCGACGAGAATCTGCAGCACCGTGCCCGAGCGCGGGGCCGGAATCTGATTCATCGTTTTCATCGCCTCGATGATGATGAGCGTCTCGCCGGCTTTCACCGCGCTGCCAACCTCGACAAAGGGTCGCGCTCCGGGCGCCGGGCCGAGATAGGCGGTTCCGACCATGGGCGAAGCGACGAGGCCCGGATGCTGCATCGACTCGGCGGCAGCGCCGCCCGCGGGGGTTATCGGCGGCGCACTAATCGGCGCTTCCGTCGGCCGGCCGCGCCCCGGCGGCGCAAGGCCATGCCGTGCGACCCGGATCGACACGCCGTCACGCTGGTATTCGATTTCGGTGAGGCCGGTCTCGTCGAGCAGCTTGGCGAGCTCGCGGATCACGTCATGATCGACGGTCGGCGCATTCGCTGTCGCTGTGGTGCCTGGCTTACGCGCCAACGATCACTCCTTAGCGTCAAGCATGGCGGCAAGCCCGGTGATGGCAAGCGCGTAGCCGTTGACGCCGAAACCGCAGATCACGGCGCGGGCGGCCTGCGACACGTAGGAATGCCGCCGGTATTCCTCGCGCTTATGAATATTGCTGATGTGCACTTCGATTACCGGCGCGGCCATGACGAGAAGCGCGTCGAGAATGGCAATGGACGTGGTCGTAAATCCCGCCGGGTTGATGATCAGTCCGGCCGCTTTCTCGGCATGGGCCTCATTGATCCAATCGACGATGTCACCTTCATGGTTCGATTGGCGGAATGCGATGGCGAAACCCAATCGCTGGGCCGTGGTCTGGCAAAGCTTCTCAACATCGGCGAGCGTGGCGCGGCCGTAAATCTCCGGCTGGCGTTGGCCGAGCAGATTGAGATTGGGTCCGTTGAGGACGAAAATGGTTTTAGCCATCGGTAAGTGCTGAGGCGGCTCTCATCAGCGCGGCCGAACGGCCCGCGCCGGTCCGTTATAGGCAAGCCGCCTGCAAAGGGGAAGCCGGGGCGGCGGTACCGTCCGTGGCTTCCTGCATGCGCAAGGACACCGCAGTTTTCGGGATGCGAAGCGTGCTATTCCGGCTGAGCCTTGAGCTTGGCTTCCAGCTCATCGAGCCCGACAGCGCCCACCACAACCTCGTCGCCGACCACATAAGTCGGCGTGCCGCTGACACCGAGCGAATCGGCGAGCTTCATGTTCTCGTCGATTGTCGTCTTCACTTCGTCGCTGTTCATATCCTTCTCGAGGCGGGGCATATCGAAGCCGACCTCCTTGGCGACTGCGAGTGCGCGCGCCTTGTCGGCCGGGCCGCGGCCGCCGAGGAGCTTCTGGTGGAACTCTATGTATTTCTTGCCGGTCGGGTCCTGCATGCGCGCGGCCACGGCGACGTGCGCGGCTTCGACCGAGCCCGGACCAAGCACCGGAAACTCCTTGAGCACGAATTTGAGATTGGGATCGGTCTTCAACAACGTGAGCATGTCGGGCAGCGCACGTTTGCAGAAGGCGCAATTGTAATCGAAGAATTCGACGACCGTTTGATTGCCTTGCGGATTGCCGAGCACCACCTGGTGCGCCGAATTGAACAGGGTGGCATTGTCCTTTTTGATGGTCTCGCGTGCCTTGGCGGCATCCGCCTGCTTCTGCTGCTTGTCCAGCGCGTCCATCGCTTCCTGCAGCACTTGCGGATGCGCCACGAGGTAGCTCTTGATGATGTCTTCGATTTCGTGCCGCTGGTCGGTCGAGAATGATTGCGGCGCGGAAGCTTGCGGGGCGGCGGCTGGCTGCGCCATGGCGGGCGCCTGCGTCGATGGAGCCTGCGCCCATGCGAAGGGCGACAGCAGCGCCATCGCCGCGATCGGAATTGCTGTGCGCAGAGTCGGGATCATGTCGATCATCCTTTTTGTGTTCAATTTCCTATACGAAGCGGATTGGTTTTCAAGTTTTTATTGAAGGCGACGATATCGTCGGCTCGTACCCAGCCCGGGGAGCCGACCGGAAATCGCAGCTTGGCTCGTTCGGCAAGCTGGCGCGCCGTCTTATTGTCGCCGCGCGCGAATGCGGCCTGGGCCGAGGCAAGATCGGCGTCGGCATAGTCGTTCTTGCGGCCATATGCCATCGCCAAGGTCGTATAGGCATCGCCATCCTCGGGCTCTTTGATGAGCGCCTGGTGCAGGAGCGTGATCGCTTCGTCGGACAATTTCGGATCATCGGTGGCGACCAGCGCCTGCGCCAGCAGGATCTGAATGAGGGTCGGCGTCGGCGCCAGCGCCACGGCGCGACGCAACGGCGGGATCGCCTCCATCGGATGGCCGCCCTCCAGCAGTGCCTGGCCCTTGAGCTCGTAGAAATAGGGATCGTTGGGCATCGACGCGATCAAGCCGTCGATCTGAGCGATGGCGCTGCGCAAATCGCCGTAGCGATAGGTGGAAATAGCCCGCGCGTAGCGGGCGGGCAGGCTGGTATCCGTCGCCGGATAGTGGCGCAGCACCAGGTCCGGCCGCTCGGTGAAGCCATACAGCTTGGCCCGCATCATGTCGTGGCGGAATTGCAGTTCGGGCGGATCCTTCTTGTTCCAGTACGGCGACGATTTCGCCAATTGTTCGAGCGCAGCCATGCGCTCTTCCGGCGCGGGATGGTTCTGCAAATAGGGATTGGAGCGGTATGAGGAGAACAAAGACTCGTCCGCGAAGCGCTTGAACGTGTCGTACATGCCTTTGGCGGACTGATGCGTCATGGTCAGAAAGCGCACCCCCGCGCGATCGGCCGATTCCTCCTGGGCGCGCTGATAGGCAAGCAGCGTGTGGATGCCAAGCGACTGGGGAGCGTTGAGGAGCGCACCGCCGATATTGCCCATATCGACATTGCTGGAACGTGCGCCTGCCGCAATCGCGCCGACACCCAGCAACATGCCGACGATCATCGCAGTCTGCACGTTGGCCAGCTCCTGGCGCATTTTGGAAAGGTGACCGCCGACGATGTGGCCGCATTCGTGAGCGAACACGCCGATCAGCTGATTGGGGGCAGTCGATTGCATCAGCGCACCGGTGTTCACGAAGATGCGGTGCGCATCCATCACAAAGGCATTGAAGTCAGGATCGTTGATAATGACGACCTGTACATTCTGCGTGCTGAGACCGGCGACCTTGAAGATTGGCGCCGTGTAGTCGCGCAAAAGCTGTTCAATCTCGGCATCACGAATCATCGGGATGCCGGCGTTGGCCCCCGTTTGGGCATATGCCGGACCGCCCGCCGGCACGCTCGCCAGCGCGACCGCAGCGGCCGTGGCGAGTGCGACTGTGCGCGAAGCTGGCTTCGTCCGCCCTACCTTGCTAGGAGATCGAGCGACAATCATGTCGATTAAGGCTTTGGCCCGCGGTCCCGAGGGCAAATTATGGATGGAACGGGTTAGGGTCAACACGCGGCCGTCGCGTCGCCAGATCACAACTGCGCGCTACGAAACCCGCCGAATGCGGCATCAGCGGGGCGGGTGTGCGGTGAACGCCCGAAAGCACGATTCAGAGGCGCCGTAATGCTCGAAAAGGCAAAAGGCCTGCTGCAACCCTCGGCACGCAGCAACGTGCCGCCGTTCATGGTCATGGATGTCATGGCGGCGGCGGCGCGTCTGGAAGCCGGCGGCCGTCGGGTCATCCATATGGAGGTCGGGCAACCGGCTGCCGGCGCCCCGGCAGCCGCAATCGCAGCGGTACGCGCAGCGCTATCGGGCGGGCCTCATGGCTACACCGAGACCTTGGGCATCGCTTCGCTGCGCCGACGGATCGCGCGCGCCTATTATGAGTGGCACGGCCTCGACATCGATCCGGCACGTGTCGTCGTCACCACCGGCTCGTCGGCCGGCTTCATGCTGGCTTTCCTTGCGGTTTTTGAACCAGGCGACCGCGTGGCGGTGCCTTTGCCCGGCTATCCGCCATACCGCCACATCCTGACTGCCCTTGGCTGCGAGCCGGTCCTCATCGAGACCAGCGCTGCGACGCGCTGGTCCATCACCAGCGAGAGCTTGCTGGCGGCGCATCGGCAACGACCGCTCAAGGGCGTAGTTGTCGGCTCGCCCGCCAATCCGACCGGAACGATGATGACCGCGCCGGCTCTCGCCGCGTTGATCCACGGCGCCGAAGACGCCGGCATCGCGGTCATTTCCGACGAGATCTATCATGGCCTCGATTACGCCTTCGCGGCGGAGAGCGCGGTCAAGCTGTCACCCGACGCCATCATCATCAATTCGTTCTCCAAATATTTCTGCATGACCGGCTGGCGCATCGGCTGGATGGTGACGCCGCCATCGTTGCTCCGCGCCATCGAGCGCCTGCAGCAGAACCTTGCCATCTCGGTGCCGACGCTGTCTCAGATCGCCGCCGAAGCCGCTTTCGACGGTCGCGCCGAATTGGAACAGATAAAACACGGCTACGAGGACAATCGCCGCGTCCTGCTCGAGGGCTTGCCGCGCGCCGGCCTTGATTCATTTCTACCGGTCGACGGCGCATTTTATCTGTACGCCGATATTTCGCGCTTCTCGGATGACAGTTTCGACTTCGCCACGCGTATGCTGGAGGAAGCGGGCGTGGCCGCAACACCGGGCGTCGATTTTGATCCGTTCCACGGACGCAAATTCCTGCGTCTATGCTACGCCGGGACACCTGAGGACATGCACGAGGCGGTCGAGCGGATCGGCCGCTGGCTCAAGGGATAGACGCAATTGGATAGCGCTCTCGTCCTGTTCTCTGGCGGTCAGGATTCGACGGTATGCCTTGCTTGGGCGCTCGAGCGGTTCGCCCGTGTCGAGACGATCGGGTTCGCCTATGGCCAGCGCCACGCCATTGAGCTCGAAGTGCGGCCGCGCATTCGCACCGCGCTGGCTGCGCATCGCGCGCCGTGGCGTGATCGGCTCGGCGAGGATCACACGGTGCGGATCGATGCGCTGGCGGAGGTCTCGGAGACCGCGCTCACCCGCGAGGTGAAGATCGAGATTTCAGAATCGGGATTGCCCACAACGTTCGTGCCAGGCCGTAATCTAATATTTTTTTCCTTTGCCGGCGCCGTCGCCTACCGGCGCGGCATAAAGCACCTCGTCGCCGGCATGTGCGAGACCGATTTTTCCGGCTATCCGGATTGCCGCGACGACACGGTCAAGGCGATGCAGTTGGCGCTGACGCTCGGGATGGACCGGCGTTTTGTCATCCATACGCCGCTGATGTGGATCGACAAGGCGGCGACCTTCGCACTGGCGCATGACATCGGCGGCGATGCGCTGATTGATCTTCTTCTCGCCGAGACCCACACTTGCTATCTCGGCGACCGCGAGCATCGTCACGCCTGGGGTTTTGGCTGCGGCGAATGCCCGGCCTGCCGGCTGCGCGCGGACGGTTTTGCGAAATGGAAGGCGGCATCGTGATGTCCGAGCGGCGGCGCGAACGAGAAGGTGCGATATTCCTTATCCTATTTGCGCTCACGATCCCCGCTGCCAATTGGCTGATCGGTCATGTCGGGACCGCGTGCGTGCCGCATGGCCCCTGCGTCCTGCCGGTGGCGCCCGGCCTGACAGCGCCGTCCGGAGTGACGATGGTCGGCATCGCGCTCGTGTTGCGCGATCTGGTGCAGCGGCGGCTGGGCGCCGTCATGTCGGCGCTGGCGATTTTGTTCGGCAGCGCACTGTCCGCGCTGGTGGCCCCGGCGGCGCTGGTAATAGCTTCCGCCACGGCCTTCTTGCTCTCTGAATTTGCCGATCTCGCCGTCTATACGCCGTTGGCGCGCCGCCGACTGGTCGCCGCCGTCGTGGCATCGAGTCTCGCCGGTCTGGTCGTGGATTCGGTGGTATTTTTGTGGCTCGCGTTCGGCTCGCTCGATTTCCTCGCCGGCCAGGTTGTAGGCAAGGCGTGGATGGTAATGTTGTCGGTTCCTTTCGTGGCCTGGCTGCGCCGCCGCGATGCGCGGCTCGGCATTATGCCGGCCTGATCGTGATTTAAAGACGAGGCGAACGATGAGCGACGCTGTTCTCGATATTCTGCGCAAGGTGACCACCGCCACTGTGACGACGATGCTGTTGAAGAAAGGCATCCGGCGTTGCTGGATGAACGGTCCGAAGCCGCTTGTTCCCGGAGGCGAGCGGCTGGTTGGTCCGGCTTTCACGCTTCGTTTTGTGCCGGTGCGTGAGGACTTGGCGACGCCGGAAAGCTGGGCGAGCCCGATCTCGACCCGGGCTGCGATCGAAGCCATGCCGGACGGTGTGATCGCCGTTGCCGACGCCATGGGGGTGCCGAGCGCCGGAATTTTCGGCGACATCCTGTGCGCGCGCATGAAAAAGCGCAACGTCACGGCGCTGGTCACCGACGGAGTTATGCGCGACCTTGCGGGCGTGCTGGCCAGTCAATTGCCGGTATGGTGCGCCGGCGTCGCCGCGCCCGCTTCGGTCAACGGCCTGACCTTCGTCGGCTGGGAGCAACCGATCGCCTGCGGCGGCTGCGCGATTTTCCCCGGTGACGTGATCGTGCTCGACGATGACGGCGCGGTAGTCATTCCGAAGGCCCTGGTCGATTTCGTCGCGCACGAAGGTGCCGAGCACGAACTCTATGAAAGCTGGGTGTTCACCGAGGTCGAGAAGGGCATCAAGCTGCCCGGGCTTTATCCGCCGAACGATGAAGCCAAGGCGCGCTACGCGGTCTGGCGCAAGTCGCGGGAATGAAGGTCCGGCTTGGCGAAGCAAGGGGGGACGGGAAGGAAGCGTGAATGTTTTTCGTCCTCTCCAAAACGCTCGGCTTCTTCGCAGTGCCGTCCAACCTGCTGATGGCCGTGGGGATCTTAGGATTAGCCTTGTTGCTCACGCGGTTTCGGCGGCTCGCCAGCTGGCTGATCGTGACCAGTCTCGTGCTGATTGCCTTTGTCGGTTATTCGCCACTGGGGCGAGTGCTCATCCTGCCGCTGGAAGACCGCTTTCCGCCCTGGAACCCGGCGCAGGGGCCGCCGGACGGCATTGTGGTCCTCGGTGGCGTGATTGCGCCGGGCATATCGCTGGCCCGAGGCGCCATAGCGCTTGACGATTCGGCTGAGCGCATCACCGCCGCCGCCGAACTGGCGCGACGCTATCCCAATGCGCGCATCATTTTTTCCGGTGGTACGGCTGCGCTTTTTAAGGGGGTGCTCGAGGCTCCTCTGGCGGTGAAGGAATTCGAGGCGCTCGGCGTGGCGCATGACCGGATCACGGCCGAGGAGCAGTCGCGCAATACGATCGAAAATGCCGTCTTTTCGCGGCTCATTGCCCAGCCGAAGCCCGGCGAGCACTGGCTCCTGGTCACTTCGGCATTTCATATGCCGCGTGCCATCGCGGCATTCAGAGCCGCCGGCTTCCCGATCGAGGCCTATCCGGTCGACTGGCGCACCCGGGGACCGATCGATGCAACGGCACCGTTCATTTCAATGGTTGACGGGCTGAGGATGACCGATTTCGCCGTGCATGAATGGGTGGGCCTCGTTGTTTACCGTCTCACCGGCAAAACCAGAGAATTGTTCCCGGCTCCGTAGGCATTTCGCGCAACGCTTTCTTTACCGATCCTTCATTGCTGCAGTTCGATACTCGATACTTAAGCTCCGTGCTTCGGGGACGTTCCTTATGACCTCAACCGATATGCCCGCTGCGCTGATCGAGCAGCCAGCCCAAGCCGCCGTTCAAGCCCAATCCGCCAAAAGCAATTGGGCCGAGACCGCGTTGACCTTGCTGTTTGCCGCCTCGGCCATCCTCTTCGTCTCGTTTGTCGCGGTCGTGACCGGATTGGTCTGAGCGGTCGTCCCGTTTCTCTTTGCCGAGCCGCAGCCGGATTTCGCCTGGCGAAGATCCGGGCTAGAAGCGGTCATGGCTTTGCATCTCATCATCGGCAACAAGAACTATTCGTCCTGGTCATTCCGGCCGTGGCTGGCGCTCAAAGCCGCCGGGATTGCGTTCGACGAGACGGTGATCTCGCTCGAAGCCAAGGACTTCAAGGCGCGCGTGACCGCCCTGAGCGGCGCCGGACGGGTGCCGGTTCTCCTTGACGGCGATGTGCGAGTCTGGGAATCGCTGGCGATCCTCGAATATCTTGCGGAGAAATTTCCTGCCGCCGGCATGTGGCCGAAGGACGTCGTCGCGCGGGCTCACGCCCGCGCCGTCGCTTCGGAAATGCACGCCGGTTTCCTGCCGCTGCGGCGGCATCTGCCGATGAACGTGGCGCGTCCGGTCAAATCGCGCGCGCTCGATGATGGCGCGGCAAGCGACGTGGCGCGCATCGATGCGATCTGGAGCGAATGCCGCGCCAAATTCGGTGGCCCATTTTTGTTTGGTCCGTTCGGCGCCGCCGATGCCATGTATGCGCCGGTGATCTGGCGTTTCCACACTTATGCCGTCGGGGTTAGCGCTGCGGCTCGCGACTATATGAATGCCGTCATGAGTCTGCCGGCCTGGACGGAGTGGCGCGAGGCGGCTCGCCGCGAAACCTGGGTGCTGCCGCGCGACGAGGTCGATTGGCCGAATGTGCCGCGGGAGTGATTGGCAAATGACTCTTCTCAGCCAAAGCGCCGTTTAACCTGCTCCAACAGCGGCCGTTGATAGGGCAGGATCTTCACCAGTGCGATTGGCAGCGCGAAATAGGCGATGCGGTCGATCTCGGGGAAGGACCTGCGCCGTCCCGAGCGCGGCGGCCACTCGATCTGAAATTCATTGCTGACAAATTGCGCGATATCGAGGTCGGCTTCAAAAGCAAACGCGTGGAGGGTTTTTCCGCTCTTTTGGCGAACAGCATCGAGCGGGATAAGCTCGCTATTGGCAACCAGATTTGTCTCCTCCGTAAATTCGCGCCGAGCCGCTCCGATCACGTTGTCGCCGGGTTCGACGAGGCCTTTGGGAATGGTCCAGACGCCGTCGTCCTTTTTCGCCCAGAACGGCCCGCCCGGATGCGCCAGCAGGACCTCCAGTCCGTTTTTACGCCGATAGGCGAGGAGTCCGGCGCTGATCTCTTTGCTGCGGCGCATCGGCGCAGGTCCCGGTTAAAGTGCGGCTCTCTACCGCAGTCCTTGCTAAATGACCCCTGTCTGCATGATTTTGTCACGATTGCGCCGAGAATACCCGCTGCTCGCGCGTGCTTTTTGAAGCGCGTTGTGAGAAGGGGTACACCGAACCAATTGCCTGCACGGGAGCCAATGCCAATGCGATATCGACATATCGCCGCTCATGTCGCTTTTGTTGCCGCCTTTCTTGCCGCCTCTGCGGTGTTTTTTGCCCCAGCCGTTAAGGCCGACGACGCCCCCAAGGACGTCAAGGGCCTCTACCTGATGAGCGATTACCCGGCCGTGACCGTGCGTCCGGGGGAGACTTCGACGATCAGTCTGCGGTTGCAGAATTATGACATGGCGCCGGAGCGCCTGGCGCTGTCGGTAACAGGCGTGCCGACAGGCTGGACCGTGACGCTGTTGGGCGGCGGCCAGCCTGTGGCTGCGGCAATGCCGGCGACCAATTCCAGCGTCTCGCTGTCATTGCGCCTCGACGTGCCGAAGAACGCGCCGATGGGCACGCAAACGCTCACCGTTGCCGCCACAGGAAGCTCGACGAATTTGCAGCTGCCGCTTGCGGTGACGCTGGCCAAGGACCTGCCGGCGAAGCTTTCCGTCACGCCGCAACTTCCCGAATTGCGCGGCACGTCGAAGTCGAGCTTCGAATATCAGCTCAGCATCAAGAACGACAGCGGCAAGAAGCTGACCGTGAGTCTCTCCGCGCATGCGCCGCAGAATTTCGACGCCTCGTTCACCGAGCAATACGGCACCCAGGAGCTTAATGCGGTGCCAATCGACGCCGGGCAGAGCAAGGACGTAAAACTCAAAGTCACTCCGCCGAATACGGCTGCGGCCGGCGAGTACAAGGTCACCGCGCGCGTGGCGGCGGAAGATGCCTCGGCCACTACCGATCTCGGCCTCGACATCACCGGCCAGCCGAAACTCGACGTCTCGGGTCGCGAGGGCCTGGTGTCGACACGCGCCTCGGCCGGGCAACAGACCTCGGTGCCCGTCGTCATCACCAATACCGGCACTGCGCCGGCCGAGGATGTCGAGCTTTCGGGCTCGGCACCGAGCGGGTGGAAGGTCACATTCGATCCGAAAACGGTCGATCGCATTGCACCGAACGACAATAAGGAAGTGCAGGCTTTGATCACGCCGACCGATAAGGCGATAGCCGGCGATTACGTGACCAATATTCGCGCCGCCGCACGCGGCGAATCCGCCTCGACCAATTTCCGCGTCACGGTGACGACATCGACCATGTGGGGCATCGCCGGCGTCGGCATCATTGGCGTCGCCCTGTTGGTCATGGTCGGCGCAGTGGCAAGGTTCGGCCGCCGATGAGCCAAAGCCCTTTAAGCCAAGGCCTGATGGGTCAAACTCCGATGAACCAGGATACCGTGATCGAGGCGAAAGGCCTCACCAAGGCCTATGGACCGGCGATTGCCGTCGATCACATCTCGTTTTCGGTGGGGCGCGGCGAAATCTTCGGTCTGCTCGGCCCCAATGGCGCGGGCAAGACCACGACCATCCTGATGCTGCTCGGCCTGACCGATATTTCGGAAGGCGAGATCAGCGTGCTCGGCTTCAATCCGGCGCGCGAACCGCTTTCCGTCAAGCGGCGTGTCGGCTACCTGCCCGACACCGTCGGCTTTTATGACAATCTCAGCGCCGCCGATAATCTGCGCTACACGGCGCGTCTGATCGGCTTCCGCTTCGCGGATCGGGAAAAACGCATTGCCGAGGCGCTCGACCGCGTCGGTCTTGCCGATGTCGCCGAGAAGGGGGTTGGCACTTTTTCCCGCGGCATGCGGCAGCGCCTGGGTCTGGCCGAGATCTTGATGAAGGGCGCGCAGATCGCAATCCTCGACGAACCCACGTCGGGCCTCGACCCGCACGCCACCACCGAACTCCTCGGCATGATCCGCGCCTTCAAGAGCGAAGGCGTCTCCGTGCTGCTGTCGTCGCATCTGCTTGAGCGGGTGCAAAGCGTGTGCGATCGCGTCGCGCTGTTTTCCGCTGGCCGCATCGCGCTGATGGGTTCGGTGCCTGAGCTTGGCCGTCAGGTGCTGGGCGGCGGCTATATCGTCGATATCGAGGCCGACGGCGCCGGATTGGCGGAGCGGCTTGCGCTCATCCCCGGCGTCAGCGGTGTAGAGAAGACCGGCATCGGCAAGCTTCGCCTGCATGCCGATCGCGACGTGCGGCCGGAAGCGGCGGCCGAGGTGGTCGCGATGCACGGTCGCTTGAAATTCCTCGGCGTCCAGGAGCCGAGCCTCGAAGCCATCTATACCCGCTATTTCGAGGCGCAGCCCGAGGAGGCGATCAAGGAAGGAGCGCGCCATGCAGCGTGAAGGCTCGGCATTTTCCGGGCTCGGCGTGGTCATGCTCAAGGAGCTGTCGGACCACCTGACCTCGGTGCGTATGCGCGTCCTGGAATGGCTCGTGGTTCTGGTGGCGCTGGCGGCACTGTACGGAGCAATCCAGCAGATCAAGGACACCACCGCCCAGGATCCGTTCCTGTTCCTGCGGCTGTTCACGACTTCGCGCGATCCGCTGCCGTCCTTCGTGTCGTTCCTGTCGTTTCTGGTGCCGCTGATGGCGATCGGGCTTGGCTTCGATGCCGTCAACGGCGAGTACAACCGGCGCACGCTGTCGCGCATCCTGTCGCAGCCGATCTATCGCGACGCCTTGCTGTTCGGCAAATTCCTCGCCGGCTTGATGACGCTGTCTATCAGCCTCGTCGCGCTTTGGCTGCTTGTCATCGGGCTTGGCCTTTTGATGATCGGCATTCCGCCGGGCGGTGAGGAGATTGCCCGCAGCTTCGTGTTCCTTCTCATAACCATCGTCTATGCCGGCGTCTGGCTGGCGCTGGCCTTGTTGTTCTCCATCCTGTTCCGTTCGGCGGCCACCGCGGCGCTGGTCACGCTGGGGCTATGGCTTCTCGTCACCTTCATCTGGCCGGTGCTGGCCGGCGCCTTCGCGCAGATGATCGTTCCCCCGGATCCGCGCTATATGGCGCTCGGCCTGCAAACGCCGGGCACGGCTGAACTGGAGCAAATCCTGGCGCGGCTTTCGCCGTCCACGCTTTATGCCGAAGTGGTGGTGGCGTTGCTCGATCCAACGACGCGCGCCCTGGGACCGATCTATTTGAGCCAGTTGCAAGGCGCGGTGCTCGGCGCGCCGCTGCCGCTCGGCGCCAGCATATTGATCGCGTGGCCGCAGATCGTCGGCATGGTCGCAACCTCGATCCTTCTTTTCGTGATCGGTTATGTGATCTTCCAGCGCCAGGAAGTGCGTGCCTAAGAGCTCCAGACAGCAAGCGGCAAGGGCGGCGCCCACGCCGCCCTTGCCGGTCTCTCCGTCACTCGCTGCTTTAAACGTCGAGCACGGCGACAATCCGCATGTCGCGCGGATTGACGATGATCACCTGATCTTCAACGACGAAGTAGTCGTAACCACGCCATTGCGGCTCGATCCGCACCAGCGTCTCCGGCACCCGAACCACATGGACCCGTTCGCGCGGCACCAGCGTTCCGACGCGGATATCAAAGTCGACGTGGCCGACACGCGGCGCGTTGCGCGCGTCGATCACGGTGTCGCGGATTCGCGTACGCTGCTCTGACGACAAGTTGACGTGACTGCCCTGCATCGGGATTGAGGCGTTGCCCTGCAACCCCTTGAGGTGGCCGTTGCGCTCGCTGCGTTCGGCGGTGCTCATATGGCCGTGCCGACCGGGCTCGTTCTCGGCGCTGGAACGATTGTGTTCCATGCGCTCGTTTTTGCCGAAGCGCTCTTGCCGATTGCTCTCGGTTCGACCGAAACGCTCGTTCGCTTCGCCTTTGCTTTTGGCGTTCTCACCGAAGCGTTCTTTGGCCTCGCCTTTGTTCTTGGTATTCTCACCGAAGCGCCGCTCGCTGCTTTGCGCCGACTGGTTTTGGCCGGCTTTTTTCTGGCTTGTCTCAGCGCTGCGGCTCTTTCCGCCGTCGGTGCTCTGCCGCGCCATCGAGGGCTGATTGCTCTTAAAACCTTGCATGTTCTGCGCCTCGGAACCGCCCATTTTGGCGCCGCCTTGGGCATGCTGTTCCACGCTGGCGTTAGGCTTGGCGGTTTGAGCGTGCGTGCTGCTCTGTCCGCTCAGGCCGGCGCCGGCGCCGCCGGCCGCGCCCTGCGGGCTCTGCTGCGCTGCGGCGATACCGCCGCCCGCCAACAACGCAAGCGCCGCGACGCCTGCCAAAAGCGCATTGTGTCTCGTTCTCATCAGGCTTTCTCCTCTCGAGGGTCTGTAGTGATTGCATCCGCGCCGGGGGCAACGGCCACGCCGGCCTCACGGTGCCTGTTCATCGAACGCGGCCCGGGCGCGAAAGTTTCTTCAAAGTTCCTCCCTGTGATAGTTTGTTTGAGCGAGATGCGTGTTTCTGAATTTCCGTTCAGATCGCAGGCGAGGAAGCGTGGCAACGATTACATCCAGCATCGATTGCACATCCAAAGAGTTTCGCGCTAATCAGGCGGCCATGCGGGCGCTCGTCGCGGAGCTCGATATGCGCCGCGCCACGGCTGCCGAGGGAGGGCCGCCGCGCGCACGCGAGCGCCATCTCGCGCGCGGCAAGCTTTTGCCGCGTGAGCGCGTCATGACGCTGCTCGATCCCGGTGCGCCATTCTTGGAACTGTCACCGCTCGCCGCCAACGACATGTATGACGATGCCATACACGGCGCTGGGCTCATTACCGGCATCGGCCGCGTTTCCGGGCGCGAATGCGTCATCGTCTGCAATGATTCCACCATCAAAGGCGGCACCTATTACCCGATGACGGTGAAGAAGCATCTGCGCGCGCAGGAAATTGCGCGCGACAACCGGCTGCCCTGCGTCTATCTGGTCGATTCCGGCGGCGCCAACCTGCCGCACCAGACCGAGGTGTTTCCGGACCGCGAGCATTTCGGCCGCATCTTCTATAATCAGGCGACGCTTTCGGCCGCGGGGGTCGCGCAGATCGCCGTGGTGATGGGCTCATGCACGGCCGGCGGGGCCTACGTGCCGGCGATGTCGGATGAGACCGTCATCGTACGCAATCAGGGCACGATCTTTCTTGGCGGGCCGCCCCTCGTCAAAGCGGCGACCGGCGAGGTGGTCAGCGCCGAAGAGCTTGGCGGCGCCGAAGTGCACACCAAAAAATCGGGCGTGGCCGATTATCTCGCCGAGAACGATCGCCATGCGCTGGAGCTATGCCGCCGCATCGTTGGCAATCTGAACACCAAGACGACGAACGACCTTCCGCTCGCCAAGCCGCGCGAGCCGCAATACGACCAAAGCGAGCTCGACGGCATTGTGCCGGTCGACCTGAAAAAGCAGTACGATGTGCGCGAGGTGATCGCGCGGCTGGTCGATGCGTCCGATCTCGACGAGTTCAAGGCGTTCTATGGAACGACGCTCGTCACCGGCTTTGCCCATATCCAGGGCATTCCGGTCGGCATCCTCGGCAACAACGGTATTTTGTTTTCCGAAAGCGCGCTCAAAGCGGCGCACTTCATCGAGCTGTGCTGTCAGCGCAGCGTGCCGCTGCTCTTCCTGCAGAATATTTCCGGCTTCATGGTCGGTCGCGATTACGAGGCCGGCGGCATCGCCAAGGACGGCGCCAAGATGGTCACTGCGGTCGCCTGTGCGCAGGTGCCGAAGATCACCGTCATCATCGGCGGCTCCTACGGTGCCGGCAATTACGGCATGTGCGGCCGTGCTTACGGCCCGCGCTTCCTGTTCACCTGGCCGAATGCCCGCATCTCGGTAATGGGCGGCGAGCAGGCGGCGTCTGTCCTCGCCACGGTGCGCCGCGACAATCTCGAGGCCGAAGGCAGAAAATGGTCGGAGATCGAAGAGGAGGAATTCAAGCAGCCGATCCGCGAGCGGTACGAAGCGGAGGGCAATCCGTATTACGCCACCGCGCGGCTGTGGGATGATGGAATCATCACGCCCGCGGAAACGCGCCGGGTGTTGGCGCTATGTTTCTCGGTCGCGCTTAATGCACCGATCCCGGAGACGAAGTTCGGCGTGTTCAGGATGTGATACGGTCAGGTGAGATAGTCTTATGGCGCACGTGAAAAAGGGTTTTTCGGTTTCCGCGCAGCAATGGTGGAACTTGCGCGACTGGAAGCGCGTGTTCTGGAAACGGCAGCGGCAAGCCGACAAGAGCGCCTCGCGACGCAATATTCCTGGTGTGCGGCAAGAGGATGTTTGAGTCATGCCCAAAACCATCGAACACGTGCATTGGCCGGATGCGCCCGATCTGTGGATGCCCTATGCGCCGGCGATCAAGGTCAAGGGCGGCACCACGGTCTATCTCGCCGGTGTCACCGCGGCGCCGGTCTATCATCATCATCCGCATCGGCCGGAGGAATTTGATGCCATGCCGCGCGACATGGCGGGGCAGGCGAGGGCGGCACTCGAGAATCTCAAGCGAGGGTTGGAAGCTGTCGGCGCAAGCTTCGCCGATGTCGTCACGGCCGACCGCTTTGTGACGGACTTAACCGACCAGGATGCGCTCAATCGCGTCTGGGCTGAGTATTTCGGCGAGGCCAAGCCGACGACCACGACGGTTCAGGTGGTGCGGCTTGCCACCGATCCGCGCTGCCTGGTCGAGATCAACGCGATCGCGGTGATCGATTAGCGGTTGAACAGCCACAGCAGCGCGCTGAGTACAATGCTGATCAGGATGCAGGTCACAATCGGAAAATAAAAACTCGTATTGCCGCGCTGGATCATGATATCGCCGGGCAGCCGGCCGATGCCGATCCGGTTGAGGGCCGGCCAGGCGATGCCGGTGAGCAGAATCACGAGCCCCAGCCCGATTAGGAATCGCTGCATATCCATTGCAACCTCGACCTCAAAGTGGGTAGGACGGGATCGGCCATCAAGGTTGCGGCGGCCACGGAGGCATTCATGAGCACAGCTGGCTATCGAGCGGCGCTGATTGTCGGGGTCGGTTCGGGCCTGTCCGCCTCGCTGGCGCGGACCTTTGCCAAGGCCGGGCTAAAGGTGGCGCTCGCTGCGCGCCGTGCCGCCAATCTGGCGCCGCTGGCGAAGGAAACCGGCGCGAAAGCATTCGGCTGCGACGCCACCAAGCGCACCGATGTCGCCAAGCTTTTCGACGAAGTTGAAGCCGCGCTCGAGACGCTGGACGTCGTCGTTTACAACGCGAGCTATCGCACCCGTGGCCCCTTCGTTGAGCTCGATCCCGGCGAAGTCGCCAAAACGCTGAACGTGAGCGCCTATGCCGGCTTCCTGGTGGCACAGGAAGCGGCCAAGCGCATGCTGCCGCGCCAGCACGGTGCGATTTTTTTCACCGGCGCTTCGGCGAGCGTCAAGGGCTATGCCCAGTCGGCGCCGTTCGCCATGGGCAAATTCGCCTTGCGCGGATTGGCCCAGAGCATGGCCCGCGAACTTGCGCCGCAAGGTATTCACATCGGCCATGTGGTGATCGATGGCGGCATCAAAAGCGAACGGCGGCCCGATCCGCCGGACAGGCCGGACAGCATGCTCGATCCCGACGCGATCGCGCAAAGTTATTTGCATCTTCTGCAACAGCCGCGCAGCGCCTGGGCGTGGGAGATCGAGCTGCGGCCATGGGTGGAAAAGTTCTAATGCCCAGAGTCATGTCCACGAGGTTCACTACATTAAGGCTCACCACCTTGACTCTGGCGGCGCTCGCGATCGTCGTCGCCGCAACGGCGGCGCAAGCGCAATACCGACACAGATATTCGCGCGAGCGCGAGCCGAAGCAGGTCGAGCGTGCAGCGCCGCCGGTGCCGCTCGATAAGCGCGATCAGGTGGTCGCAGCGCCCGCCGCCTTCGCCGGCAAGCCCTATTGGCTGGCGCTGGCGCAGTGCGGCGGCGTGTATTTCAAGCTCAACAGGCTCTACACCGATGTCGCCGCTCACGCCCGCGTGGTGAAGCCGGATCCCAAGCTCAACGCCGAATACACCAAGAAGCTCAACGATGCGATCGATACCGCGACCGCGTTCCTTGACGGCGCCGCGCGGTTCCTGATGGACGATCGCGGCATCGAACGCGACGACGCGGTCCTCATCTACGACGGTCAGTCGCGTGCGGCGGGCGATCGAGCCAAAACGATCGACGAGGGCCTCGCTGCGGCGCGATCATGCCCGGCACTTTACGCAGCGTGTCAGCAAGCGCACGCCAAGGAATGCAGCGCGCCGCTGTCGCCGACCAGTTGAGGCCCTCATGAATTTCAGCGGGAAAATTTACATCGCGGCGATCGGTGCGACGCTACTGGTGATTGGCGCGCTTGCCGCCGACGCGCAAGCGCCGGGTGCCGCGCCGCAAGACGAGCCGTACCAGCCGAGCCTCAGCGATGTCATGGCGCAGCAGCAGGAGCGTCACATCAAGCTATGGTTTGCCGGCCATGCCGGGAATTGGCCGCTTGCCGATTACGAGATCGGCGAACTGGGCGACGGCTTTGACGATGTCGGCAAGATGCTCGGCGGCGACATCGTGAAACAACATGTCGGCGGCCCGCTCGACGCCTTGCAAAAGGCGGTCGACGGCAAAGACAAAGCCGCGTTTGCCGCAGCCTTCGACAAGCTGAGCGCCGGCTGCAACGCATGCCACCACGCGCTCGATCACGGTTTTATCGTGATCGCGCGTCCAGGTACGCTGCCCTACAGCGATCAGGTCTTTTCGCCGAAAAAATAGCTGCGTTTCCGGACGCGGCTGTTCCGGCCGCGTTGGCATGGCGCGGAGATGTCGCGCATCGCGGTCTGTCTGCCGGCGTGGACGCAACGCATAGGGTGCCTATATCCAGTCAACTGGCTGGTAGAGACAGGAGGCCCCGATGACCTATCGCGTCTATTCAGGCCCGCGCGGCTCGCAATCGATCTCGCCTCTGGAGAAGGATCGCCATCTGTTCAAGGAGTTCACTTCGCTGGATGAAGCCATGGGCTGGGCGCGGCGCCTCAACAACGACGGCCGCGTCGCGTTGCTGATCGAAGGCGACGATGGCACCCGGCTGACCAAGCAGCAGATCGTAACCGCGCTGAAGAGTCCGGACTCGGGACCCTCGGCAGAGCACGCGGCATAGTCGCCGTTTCGCGAATTTCACGACGTTTGGCACGCCTCGCCCGGGTTTGGCGAGCCTGACGCGGGCGGCGGTCCCGGCTCGGCCGAGAACGGGCGTGCCGAAATTCGCCGGGCTGAGGCACTTCGCGGAAGATCGTGGTCGGCGCAAGGTTGGGGAGGCGTTGTCGCGGGTTACATTCCATTACAGGAAGCCTCGACAACGCCATGATTTTACGCCAGTTTCCGGCTTCTCGACAGAGTCGGATGGAACCGGCTTTATTCTTGTATTATCGGGCAATACCGCCATACTGCGCAGACGGTGCTTTGGCGGGCACGGGGTGCGGGGTTTTCTCTTGGAACAGCAGCAAAATATTGTCGCGAGCGCGATAACGGCGGGTCCGTGCAACGTGCTGATGATCTATCCGCGCTTTATGGCGGATTCCTTCTGGAATTTCTCCGAAGCCTGTGAACTGGTGGGCGCCAAATACCCGGCGATCCCCCTGGGCCTGATTACGGTTGCGGCATTGTTGCCGAAATCCTGGAACGTGCGGCTGGTCAACCGCAATACCGAGGAACTGGCTGACGGCGATCTCGACTGGGCCGACATGGTGATGACCGGCGGCATGCTGTTCCAGCAGTCCGATTCGCTGGAGCTCATCGAAATGTGCCGCGCCCGCGGTCTGCCGGTCGTGGTCGGCGGTCCCGACGCCACCTCGAGTCCGCACCGCTATGAAAGCGCGAATTTCCGTGTCCTCGGCGAAGTCGAGGACATCATCAGCCAATTCATCGCCGACTGGGAGCAGGGCATCCGCGAGGCCACCTACGTCGCGCCGAAATTCCAAGTCGACGTCACCAAGACGCCGGTGCCGCGGTTCGACCTCCTGAAATTCGAGCAGTACCTCTATATCGGCGTGCAGTTTTCGCGAGGCTGTCCGTTCACCTGCGAGTTCTGCGACATCATCGAGCTCTATGGCAGGTCGCCGCGCACCAAGACGCACGATCAGATGCTGGCCGAGCTCGAAGCGCTTTATCGTCTCGGCTATCGCGGCCACGTCGATTTCGTCGATGACAATCTCATTGGCAATAAGAAAGCGATCAAGGCGTTCCTGCCGGTGCTCGAAAAATGGATCGAGCAGCACGATTATCCGTTCGAATTTACCACTGAGGCCTCGCTCAATCTCGCCGACGACGGTGAGCTTCTGGCGATGCTTAAGCGCTCGAATTTCTTCGCCATTTTCGTCGGCATTGAAAGCCCGGATACCGAAACGCTGATTGCGATGCGCAAGAAGCAGAATACGCGCCGCAGCATTCCGGAAAGCGTGCACAAAATCTATCACGCCGGCATGTTCGTCACGGCCGGCTTCATCGTCGGCTTCGACACCGAGCGGGGGTCGGTCGCCGAACCGATGATCGAACTGATCGAGGAATCCGCGATTCCGATCGCCATGGTCGGCTTGCTCTACGCCTTGCCGAATACGCAGCTGACGCGCCGGCTGGCGCGCGAAGGCCGTCTGCATGTCGACCACGACTCGGCGCCTGCCGGTAAGGGCGATCAGTGCACCGCGGGCGTCAATTACGAGACCAAACGCTCGCGCCTCGAAATCCTGCGCGACTACCGCCGCATCCTCGATCGGATTTACGATCCCGACGCATTCTGCGGCCGCCTGGAGCGGCTTGCCGCCATGCTCGACTGCTCGGGCCGGCGCAAGGAGCTGCCGGAAGGCGATATTAGGCGGCGGCTTTCCACCATCAACATGGTGCATGAACTGTCGCGCCTGCCGGAGGGCCGCGAGCGGTTCTGGAAGGCATTCACGACCTGCATGTCGAAGAACCCGCAATCGGTTCGCGCCATCGTCACGCTGATGGCGTTCTACCTTCATGTCGGTCCTTATTCGCGCTACGTCATGAAGCAGATCGACCGGCAGATCGAAGATCTCGAAGCCGGCCGCTTCGTTGCGCCGAAATTACTGCCGGCGGTCGCCGTGCCCGAGCCGACTGCGCCGGTGCCGGTCGCAGTCAACGCTTAGGCTTGCAGTTCCATCGACGCGACGGCCGATAGATCGGGCACGGTCCGCAGTGGCGGATGCTCGGCATATTCGTCGGGCAAGCGCGTGCGATTGACCCATATCGGGCGAAAGCCGAAAGCTGCCGCTCCCATGACGTCCCAGCGGTTGGACGAGACGAAGGCGACCTCCTGCGGCCGCAGCGCGAAATGCGTGGTGACCAGCGCATAGACTTCAGGCCGCGGCTTATACATGCGCACGGTGTCGACCGAGAGCACGGCATCGAGGAGCGTCGCCATGCCGGAAGCCTCGACAGCGGCATTGAGCATGCCCGGCGAGCCGTTGGACAAAATCGCCGTAGCAAGGCCGCGCGCCCTGAGTGCCGCGAGCACGGCGCGCGCGTCCGGATAGGCATCGAGCTGCTGGTAGGCCTCGAGGAGTTGCCCGCGCAATGCCCGGTCAACCGATGGCGTGCGTGCGAAGGCGTAATCCAACGCGCGCTGCGTCAGCGTCCAGAAGTCGGCGTATTGCCCGGAGAGCGTCAAGGTCCAGCTGTATTCGAGCTGCTTGAGCCGCCACAGCTCCGAAAATCGATCCGCATCCGGCCCAGCCGCGGCGCGATGCCGGGCGATCGCGGCGTGCACGTCGAACAGCGTGCCATAGGCATCGAAAACGAAAGCCTTCGCAGGAACATCGGTCATCTGGCAATCTCCGTCAGGCGAGCCAATTCGAGGCCCCGATGATCGCAATCCTAGTAATGCGTCTGATCGATACCCGGTACCGTGAGCAGCGAAGCAATCGAGCGGCCGCGGACATCGTACACGCGGGCATAAACGACACCGTCACGCACGATTTCGAACAACAGCGGGGCGTCGAGCTTGGCGCAATAAAAAACACCGAGTTGCATCGCGAAATCGGCGCTTTTGGGATCCCAGGTGGTCGCGAATCGCGGTCCGAGCGCGACTGAGACGGGCGGGTGCGGCCCGCATACCGCGACGGTCCAATGGCCATTCGCCGGTGTCAGGTGGCGCTCGGCGATATAACCGAGCAATCGCCGCGAGGCTTGGGTGAGCGACAGGCCCCAGTAGTCGAGCATGAAATTGGCCTGGGCGCCGCGCACGCCGCCGGCAAGATGATTGAAGTCCGTGTATTCGTAAGGATGCACTCTCACCATGTCGACGATCGGGGAGGCGATGCCCGCGACGAATGCCAGGCTCGCGGCCGCGATTGCGGCGGCGCCGTAGCGCTGCAGCCGCGCGCCGATCCACCGCGCCGCCAGCCCGCCAAGCACGGCAAACGGCGGCACCACGAACACCAGGTGGCGAATGCCGTTATAAATATACGGCTTTGCGATGACCGTGAGCAGAACCGGAAGCGTTGCCGCAAGCAGCACGGCAACAAAGGCGGCACGGCGGCCGACTTTGCCGCAATCGCTTCGCGCCGCCGCGATGACCGCTCCCACGATTCCGCAAATGCCGAGCGCGAGCATCAATTCCGGAAGCTTGAGCGCCATGAGTGTCGGCACATAGCTCCGCGGCATTTGCGTGATCGGGATCAAGCGGCCATCGAACAGCTCCCGCCACGGCTTTTCGAAATCGTGAGAAAAATAGACGGCTGCGCGCAGCGGATTGAGTAGCGCCAGCACGCTCCACGGCCAGACCAGGCCCATCACCAAATAAGCAAGGAGCGCACCGGGAATGAAAGGGGCCATAAACGAGCCGCATTCCGCGAGCGCGGGCTTAAGCGCGTTCTCACGCGTTCGCACGTAAACAACAAAAACCAACGTGAACAGGACGTCCACCACCGCAAAGCCGCCGAGAACACGCGAACCCATCGCAAGCCCGACGCCGACACCGCAAAGCGCGATAGTCGGCGGGTTCGCATGAGGATATTCGTTGAAAGCGCGCACGATGCCCAGCAGCGCGAGCATCATGACCGCGGCGAACGGGCCGTCCTTGGAGTTGATGAACATGTGCCCGTAGTAGAGCGGGCATGCCGCCAACAGCAGGAGCGCGATCAGTCCCGCGATTGGGCCGCCAAGGCGCCGGCCCAATCGCCAAGTCAGAAAGAGGCCAACAAGGCCGATGGCGGCGCCGACGAGCCGGCGCGTTGCGAACAGGCCAAACGGCAGCACTTTGGCGATAAGCGCGGCCAAGAGGTCGAAGCCGCCGCCATACATGTAGACGTTTACGAAGGAGAGTGCGCGTTTGTCGGCGAAGCCGGACGCGTAGAGCGACACCAAAAGGTCGCCATATTGGGATTGGGTGTAATCGTCCCAGCCGAGCCCGTAGTCGCGAAAGGTAAAGACAGCGATCGCCGCAACCAGCATCAATACGGCGATTGCTGCCGCGTCGAGGCCGCGCGGGACCGACATTGCCTTCGAGCGAAAAGGAACAGAGTCCACGGCGATTTGCACGATCGGCCCAGCTTAGATCGGCAGCATCAAACGTGTCAGCCTATGAAGCGCAAAACTGATCCCGGCAATGCGTCAAATGTGCAGCGGCGCGAAAAAAGCGAGGCCCGAAGGCCTCGCTCGCGATTGCCAGGCGGATTGGCGCAGCTATTTCATCGCGGCTTCGTACATCTCGGCGACATGGTCCCAATTGACCAGATTGTCGAAAAACGCCTTGAGGTAGTCGGGACGCCGATTGCGGTAATCGATGTAATAGGAATGTTCCCAGACATCGCAGCCGAGGATCGGCTTGCCGCCGTGCACCAGCGGGTTCTCGCCGTTGGGTGTTTTCATGACGGTGATCTTGCCGTCCTTCACCGCGAGCCAGCACCAGCCCGAGCCGAACTGGGTGACGCCGGCCTGGACCAAATCTTCCTTCACTTTGGCGATTGGACCAATGTCGGAAGTAATCTGCTTTTCCAGTTTGCCTGGAAGCTTGTCGCCGCCGCCACCCTTCTTCATCCATTTCCAAAAGTGAATGTGATTGAAATGCTGCGCGGCATTGTTGAACAGGCCGGGGTTCTTACCGAACGTGCCCTTTACCACCTCCTCGACCGGCTTGTTTTCCCATTCCGTGCCTTTGGCCAGATTGTTGCCGGCGGTGACATAGGCCTGATGGTGCTTGTCGTGATGATATTCGAGAGTTTCCCGCGACATGTACGGCGCCAGCGCGTCATACGGATAAGGAAGCTCGGGCAGGGTGAATGCCATTGGTCTCTACTCCTCAATGTGAAGCCGGAACGGCGGGTATGGGGCGCAGGTGCAACCGTTAGGGAAAGCGAATGGTTCCTCTAAATAGGACCTTCTCGGGGTGTTGAGCAACGGCCGTCAGGATAGTCGCACGGCAGCACGGGTGCCTTTCTTGGAGCGCGCCAGCCTGCCGGGACCGGATAAAAATCCTTGCGCAGCCTCGGCAGCACCGTCACAATAATGCCTTGAAGTGGCTTTTCGGCCGCAGCTTCTTGGGCATGTGGCCATAGCCCGGGACAAAGCGTATGTATTTGATTTTGTTTGTGTTTGGTGTGGTGTTGAGCGCGGCGGGTATCGCATTGGCCGCCGCCGGGGTGTCGCTTCATGACCGTACTTTCGACACCACCATTGTGACTCCCGGTGTGGTTGCGGTCGTGGGCGGGTTGTTGCTGATCGGGCTCGGTCTGGCGCTGCGTGTGTTGCAACGGATCGAGCGGGTGCTTGCGGTTCGCCAGATCGTGCCGGCGTCTGCCGGCGAGACAGCGCAAATCCCCTTACCCAAGCTGGCACCGCACCCAGTCGCTTCACCAACGGTTGTTTCGGGCGAAGAAAGACGGCTCGACAACCCGCCCGAACACACGCCCGCGCCCGTCCATCTCCCGACCGCGCCCGCCATCGAAGAGGCGGAGCTTCCATCCTCGCCGGCAGCGGCGCCGCCATTGCCGACGACCGTGGACCTCGCGGTCGAGGCCGAGAAAGCGCGTACGGCAAAGCGAAAAAACGGCGCGGCGGCGGGCCGGCTTTCGCCGCCGCTGGACACGAACCTCCGTGCTCCGGACGCCGCCGCGCGGCCAGCCGGTCCGTCTTTCGACGCGCTTTGGCCGAAAGGACCGCGGTCAATTCGCGCCGTTCCGCCGGTGCCAGCGCGAGCGACCGTCAGGCCTGTGGCCGAACCGGAGGTCGTCGTTGAACCGGCTGCAGCAGCGGTTCAAGCGCCCGCGCCCGATATCGCAGCACCCCCGCAGGAGCCCGTGTCGGTGCTCAAAGCGGGCGTCGTCGACGGCATGGCCTACACGTTATATTCCGACGGCTCGATCGAAGCGCAGTTGCCGCAAGGCATGCTCCGTTTTGGGTCGATCACCGAGCTGCGCAACCACATCGAGCAGAGCGCCTAAACAGTGCCGATGACCTGGCGTTCCTGAACAAATATTTTTCCACTACTATCGATCCCCCACTTTTATTCCCCTGTTTTATTGTCAAAACCTCGGACGCTAGTATAGTTTAAGTTGATGCAGGCCTTTTCACGACCGACTGCATGAGATCCTGGCATGGCTGAAAATTCGAGCGACACCATCTGCATTGAACTCGCCGCGAATATTGTCTCCGCCTATCTGAGCCATAATTCGGTTCCGAGCAGCGAAATCCCGAATCTGATCAATCAGGTTTATGCGGCTTTGAAACGCGTGTCGGCCGCTCAAACGGCGAGTGTGGCGGACCCGCCCAAACCGGCCGTGCCGATCAAGCGATCCGTAACGCCGGAATACATCGTCTGTTTGGAGGACGGGCTGAAATTCAAGTCGCTCAAACGCCATTTGCGCACGCGCTATAATCTGACGCCCGATCAATACCGCGAGAAATTCGGTTTGCCGCCCGATTATCCGATGGTTGCGCCGAATTATGCGGCGGCGCGTTCCAAGCTTGCCAAGGACATGGGACTCGGACAGCAACGCCGCCGCCGGCGAGAACGCGGATAAAACCGAGAATTCGTCAGAATTTGATGCCGGCGCCGACACGGACCGTGTTGATATCCAGCCGCAAGTCCGCGACCGGCGAAAAATAGATGTACTCATATTCGGCGCGCACGAAAAAGTTTCGGGTCAGCGCCACATCCAAGCCGGCACCGACCGTGCCGCCGTAGAGCCATTCCGAACTTTTTCCCGCGGTACCGGTGAAGGAGAAGGGTACGGTGACGCAGGGCGGTACGTTGGCAAGGCAGGCCGAGCCCGGCGGATTTTGCTGTCCCGAGGTGGTTTCCGTGATGTTGACGTTGGCATGGCCGATGGCGCCGCCAGCAAACACGTAAGGAAGGAAATTGCCGAAGGCCCATCCAGCCCGCGCACGCAGGGTGCCGAAATTGAGATTCGTGACCGTGCCGTTGCCGGTAATATTGACGAGATAACTGTCGCCCTGACTGTCCGCCGGCGTGACACGCGAGATCGGCGAGTTCGGGGCGGTCAGCGAGAGCGAGGCTTGGTCGTAATTGGCCTCGACGCCCAATACGACCTTCATGTTCGGGGTGAGGTATTCGATGTTGTAGCCGATGAAGCCGCCGAAGCCGGGCGCGCTGTGGTTCGCGGTGCCGAGCACCGGCCAAGTGGAAGGAGAGAATTCGCTTTCCAGCGTCAATTCACGCAAGCTATAGGCGATCGGCGCTCGGGTGGTCTGGCTGAAATCTCCGTTGCCGTCGCTGTAGCTGAAATCACCGCCGGCATAAAACCCGGTCCAGGTGATGAAGTTTGCCGCCGGGCCGGCAAGGGGCGGACCCGACAATGCACCGAAATCATCGGCGAATGCGTTTGGCGGCGGAGCGAGCGAGCCGGTCAGCAGAGCAGTCTGTGGTTCGGTCAGATAGTCGGCCGGAGCCGCGGCAGTACTCCCTGTCGACGAAGCTGGCGGCGCCGACGGGCTTGCCGCGAATGCCGGTGTCGCAGCCACCGCTATCACTACGATCGCGATTGAACAGCATTTCCGTATTGACACCACACACCCCGCGCCTGGCACGATTTTTTGTTCTGGCGCGGATAATTTGATTCAAATTATTTGCATGTTCCTTTACTGATGCGGGCATGCGCCGTTCAGCATGAGCGCTTTGTAAATGAGCGGTTCGTGCGAAGAAGTCGCTGCCGTGACTGTCGCATTCGTTAAATTGATGGTCTTCTTCGGCTAGCGCACGGTAAACGACCGCTTATCCCATGGCGAAACTGCGCGTTGGCCTCGCTTTATCGCCGGGCCATTTTCAACGCTGCAGCACCCCGACCGCGCGGTTGGCGAAGCTGAGCCGTTCCGACATCACCGCAACGATATAGCCGAGCAGCGCCTGGCTGAGCGCAGGCTCTTCCCGCTTGATGCGCTCATAGTCTTCGGCGGTCAGCTCGTAGAGCACGCTGTCGGTCTCTGCGGCAATGGTCGCGCTGCGTGGCCGACCGGTAATCAGGCCCATTTCGCCAATCGTGGTATGCGGCCCCAGGCTGCGCACACGCATGGTTCGGCCGTCGCCGGTATCGACGATAATGCCGATGCGGCCCTCCAGGATGAAATGCATCGAAGTGGCCGGTTCGCCCTCCCGGGCGATGATTTGGCCGGCCGTAACGTCGATGCGCCTGCAATATTCGGTCAACCGGTCGGCATTGGCGCCGCCGCCCAGCGCATCGGACCACCAGGCTCGCAACGAACGTTCGTGACCGCCGGCGGTGCGATGGGCTTCGATAATGCTCTGCTCACAGAATTCCAGCGCGCGGTCGAGATTCGACGCGACGACGACATCGTCCGACACAAAACGGGCGGTGCGGAAGGCGCGTTCGAGATCCGGAGTGAGATTGACCAGCACGAGGTGTGTGCCGCATGTCGCTGCAGCCTGCTTGATCTGCGCAAAGCTGTGCGTTGCCGATGAATCGATGCCGGTGACGAGGCGAAAATCGAATATCAAGAAACGGCAATCCGGCTGCGCCGCCAACAGTGATTTGACATGCTGATAAAGTCGATTGGCCGAGCCGAAGAACAGGTAGCTCTGCAGCGTCATGCCTTGAATTTCCTGGCCGTGCTCAGCCAACAGCGACAGTTCATAAGGGCCGCGATCAAGCGATGAGCGGTACTCCGAGCCGTCGAAACTGAATTTGATGGCATTGACGCGACTTGCGCTCAACGCAAAGGTCGCGCAGCCGATCACGATGCCGATCAGGACGCCCGCGATAAAGCCCGCATAGATGATGAGAACAGCGATGGCGATCAGCGATAGAAATTCAAGCGGCAATAAGCGCCGCGACGAGGCGATCAGCCATTGATAGACCAGATCGGCGCCGAGATAGAACAGGAGCCCGCCCAAAATATATTTCGGCACGTAGCCGAGAAACGATGGTCCGGCGAAAAGTACGGCCGCCGAGATGGCGGCTACCGTCAGTCCGCCGATACGGCTGGTGGCGCCGGCGGTACGGATCAGCATCGAGCGGCTAAACGACGTGCAGCTCACGTAACCGCCAAGCGCCGCGATTGCTACATTGGCGAGCCCCAGCGCTTTGAGGTCGCGCTCGATATTGGCTTCGCTTCGGGTGGCGATTTCGAGCCCCGTCGTGTTGAGAAGAAAATTCGTCACTGTCACGAATATGACAGCGAGCGCGTCACCGGCGAGCGACGGCAGCGATGACCACGGGAAATTCTGCAGCGGCGCCAATTTCCAGGGCAGATCAAGACCCGCGGCGGGCTGCAAGCCGAACAGCCAGCCGCGGTCTTGCGCGGCGGCAATCGGCATGCCGACCGCAAGCAATACCAGATGCGTCACGATCAACGCGGTTAGCAGCACGCCCGGCATGATCAGCGGGCTCTGGAAACGGCGCAGCAACACATAGAGGCCGAGTGCGACGATAACGCCGGGAGCGACCTTGCCGACAACCGCCATGTCGGCGAAGGCGGTGATATTGGCGAGGTTTGGACGCTCGCCAGTAACGACCTGGACCGCGCCGGTGATCAAAAGCCATCCGGTGGCGCCAAGAAAGCCGCCGATGACCGGGTAGGGAACGAACCGTATGGCGCGCCCGGCGTGAGTGAAGCCGAGCACGCAAAGCAACAATCCGGTCAGCGCCGTTGTCAGCGCCATGGCGATTAAAGCCGGTTCGAGCAGGTCGCTGTAGCCGCTGGCCACAAGATGCTGCGCGAGGGTCGCGACCAAGGCCGCCAGGACAACCGAAATCGAGCTGTCGGGTCCGGCAACGGCGAAGGGCAGCGAACTGCGTAATGCTACGATCGCGCCGCCGAGGGCGGCCGACAGAAATGTCACCGCGATGCCGTAGGACAACAGGTGTTCGAGCGGCCCGGTGAAGATGAGCGCCGCGTAAGAAAGACAATAAGCGATGGACAAAACACTGCAGATCGTGCCGGCAAACACGTCCGTCAGGCCTGCGCGAAGTGTATGCTTGCTCAACGGGAAGCCCCCACGCCCGAGGTCACGACCATACGATTGCGAGGGCGGCTTGCATACCCGCGCGGTCGCTGCCGGGCAAAAGGCGTTGCTAGGCGGCGGTCGCCAGCGCCGTGCGCGCATCCGAGCGGATGCGTTCGACCATGGAGCGGAAGCCGTTCGAGCGTTGCGGCGTGAGGTGCTCCCGCAGGCCCAATTCTTCGAACAGCTTGACGGCGTCAAGCTTGAGGATGTCGCGCGCGCTTTTGCCCGAGTACATTGCGAACAGGATCGCGATCAGCCCCCGCACGATATGCGCATCGCTGTCGCCGGAAAAGATCAGAACAGGGCCGCCCGCGCCGTTCGGACGCACCTTGGTGTCGAGCCAGACTTGGCTGGCGCAGCCCTGCACCTTATTGGCGGCATTGTGCGCGGCTTCCGGCAGCGCCGGCAGATCGTGGCCGAGCTCGATCAAGTAGCGATAGCGGTCATCCCAGTCGTCGAGGACCGAGAAATTGCCGATGATCTCTTCGAGCTCAGCCATCGCGCCGTTACGTCCCCACGCCGGTCAAGTGCCGGATCGTTCCTCCTCTATATAGGGTATAGGGCGTCTCGTGCAGCAGGTCGACGGATCGAACGGCTGCGCCGTGCGCCGCGCCAATGTCTGTGCTGTGCGGGGTGGGAGGCGGAATGGAACAGGCTAAACCGGGCGCCTGGGATCCTTGCGCGGCAATGGCGCGTGCCAGGCGGGCAGCAGATCGGCCGGCGTGAGCGTGTTCTGCGAGGTCCCGCTGCCCGCGACCGAACCGGTTATCTTCGGCGCGTCTTTAGACACATCCTTGGCGTTTTCCTTGGACGCGAGCGCCTCGGTCAGGAAATCATAAATCATCTTGGCGCCGGCCTGAGCCTTATAGCCGAGCTCCGTCGCCACATGCGAGCCGACTGTGCAGGCGTCGGGTTGACGGGTGCAGAATTGACGCAGGTCGCCGACGGTTGCGGAGGCCGCCGAAATGGCTTGTGAGGCATTGACCTCGGCTGCCGGCGCGGCTCGTTGCGATGAGCCCGTAGGCAACAGGATCAGCACCAAGCCGAGCCAGAACGCCATGCGCAACAGAAAGAACATGAGACCCACATCCCCTGCGACACAGATTGCCGCACGCGACGCGAAACTAGCAGGCAGCATTGAAGGTGGCGTTCGCTCGCCCGCTACGTTTTTGCGCATAATCGAACAGAATACGCCGCAAATTTTCGAACAATTGGAAAAAATATAGTTTAGCTAAAATTTTAGCGAACGCGCGAGGTCGCGTTTGCTGCGGCATTTTGGGAACGACGAAAATGCAGCAACGGCGGAGGGAATTAGCCTGCCGTGTGGGCTGCAAAGATTTGGCAACCGTGCGCGGCAACGGTGGATTCACCATGATCGGGAATTAGCCGCTGGGCCGAGGCGCCATCGCACTCGCGCCGTGCCCCACGTCTTAGCGTTCGCTTAAGCGGCCTCTGACACGATCCGCTCCACAGAAAAAGGGGGGCGCGTCTCGCGAAGCGGGCGTGCGTCGGGAACGTGGGCCTGTTTGCGCCAATCCGCAATTTTATCGAGACGCTGGTGCATCCGTCGGCACAGCAAGATGTACTGGCGGTGGCGCGCCATCGCGCCTTTATCGCGCCGCGCCTTCTTGGCAGCATGGTCGCGCTCGCGGCGTTTCCGGCATATCTGCTCATTCGCGGCGCACCGACCGGCATCGAACTCCTGATATTTGCCTGGCTCATCGCGCCGATTTTGAGCGCCTATTTCCTGTCACGCACCGGCCGTTATGAAAGCGCGCATGTCTTGTCGTCGTTGGCTTTGACCGGGTTGGTCACGGCGTTGGCGGCGGATACCGGCGGCATCGCGTCGTTCGCTGCCGTCTGGCTCGTCCTCGTGCCCCTGGAAGCGTCGCTTTCGGCGTCGCGCCGCGTGGTTGCGACGGCTTCGACCTTCGCGCTCGCCGCCGCCGGCCTCTTGATGCTGCTCGGAGCCCAACATCTGCTGCCGCGGCCGGGAACGATCGCACCCGAGGCGCTGACGATGCTTGGCGTCGTCTCTGCGGGGCTCTACGCCACCGGCCTCGCACTTGGCGCCGAGACGCTGGCGCGCACGAGTTTCTGGCTGCTCTATGCGGAGGAGGACCGTTACCGGCTGTTGGCGCGCAATATCACCGACGTCATTACGCGGCACGGCCGCGACGGCGCCGTGTTGTTCGCCTCGCCGGCGGCGGAATCTCTGTTTGGCTTGTGTACTCCGCAATTGCACGGCCATGGACTTTTCGATCGGGTCCATGTCGCCGATCGACCGGCCTATTTGACTGCACTGGGCGATGCGGCTGCCCTTGGCGAATCCCGCTCGGTTGAATTCCGCGTGCGGCGCGACAGCGCCGATGCCGCCGGCCGGCCGACGACGGAATTCGTCTGGATCGAAATGCGCTGCCGGCCGCTGGAGCAGGCGGGCGATAAGGACCGTCGCGAAGTCGTCGCGGTCTTGCGCGATGTCACCGAGCGCAAAATGCAGGAACAGTCGTTGTCGGACGCGCACGCCGAGACGGAGCGCGCCAACGCGGCCAAGAGCCGCTTCCTCGCCACGATGAGCCATGAACTGCGTACTCCGCTCAACGCCATCATCGGCTTTTCGGAATTGCTGATGAAGGAGGAGGTGCTGGCACTCGATGCCAAGCGCCGCGACGAATATGCCGGCCTCATCAACGGCGCCGGCCATCATCTCCTGGCCGTGGTCAACGGCATTTTGGACATGTCGAAGATTGAGACCGGCAATTTCGAGATTACGCCCGAGCCCTTCGCGCCCAACCATGTCGTCGCCGCCTGCTGCGGCGTGCTCGCGTTGCGGGCAGGGGAGTCAGGTGTGCGCCTTGAAAAAGTGGCGGCCGACGACCTGCCGGAGATGGTCGCCGACAAGCGTGCGCTTAATCAGATTCTGCTTAACCTTTTGTCCAATGCCATCCGCTTCACCGATCGCGGTGGCACGGTCACGATCAGCGTGCGCGCGGAAGCGTCCCATATGACCTTTGCCATTGAAGATAATGGCATCGGCATCAGCCATACGGATCTGGCGCGGGTCGGCGAACCTTATTTCCAGGCGGCCAGTTCCTACGATCGCCGCCACGGCGGCACCGGGCTCGGACTCTCAATCGTCAAGGGTCTGGTGCAATTGCATGGCGGCGAATTCGCCATCCGCAGCCGTATCGGCGAAGGCACGCGCGTGACCGTGCGTCTGCCGCTCGATTGCGAGCGTGTGCAGGCCGCAAAAAGCGCCGCCGCCGCGCAGGCCGGTGAGGTGGTGAGTTCCCTGCCGGCCAAGTTCGCGCCGCAGGTTGCGGGCATCATGACTGCGCGCAAATCTCTTCATGCCATGCCGGTCAAGAAAAGTGCGTAACCGCCGCGATGCCGAGCGCAGTTTTCGCGCCCGCGCAGCGGGCGCCGGCGGCGCATTGGTTCGGCGGCTGTGGGTCAGGGCTAGCCGACGTCCGGTCGATTCACTTGCCATCCTTGGGGCGGCTGCGGCGAGCGCCATCATCATCGTCAATGCGCTTTTCCTGCAATCGGGTTCGCGCCCCGCGCCCTTTGTCGCCAATCCGAAGGCTTCACAGGTCGCGAGCATTGATGAGCGATGGCCGGCCTCACCGATGGCTTCCTCGCATTCCGCGGCGACTGCCGCCACGCCGCAGCCCGTCGCCTTGCGGCGCGACGATCCGATCGCCGACCTGATCCGCCCGTCGCCTCGCATCGTCGCGGTGCAGCGGGCGCTCTCCGATTTCGGTTATGGCCAGATCGAACCTAGCGGCATTCTCGATGAATCGACCATCGCCGCAGTCGAGAAATTCGAGCGCGAGCGCAAGCTGCCCGTCACCGGCGAGGTTTCCGATCGTCTGGTGGGCGCGCTTTCCGTCATGGTCGGGCACCCGCTGCAATAGTGATTGCGGCCGGTTTGCAGGCGCGCACAGTTCGAGTCATATCTCCCGGCCGAAGTGAGCCGAACGATGCGTCTCAAAACCGCGCTATGGGTCGCCGCGTATCTCCGCCGGTGTCAAGTCGAGGGCGCCTTTGCGGTCGTGCGCCGGCGCGGCGCGGAAGAGGCCGGAGCGGTTTTCGTGCGCATCTGCCGGCTCGATGGGACATCCGACCTGTACGGCCCGGCGCCGCAAAGCGCACTCGACGTGAGCCGCGGCGCCGATCGCACGTTTGCGTCGAGCTTCAATCAACAGCCGGTACCGGACGCCGCAGTTGAGGCCAAACTCGAGCGCGAGTTGAAATTCGATACCGATTTGTGGATCGTCGAGGTCGAGGAACCGGCCGGTCGGAATTTTCTCGATATCGCAAGTTAAGAAACCTCGCGGCGTTCGTTGCTCCGCGACGCCGGCGCCCGGCGCACCGCCGCCGTTGCCGTACGAGCGCGGGCGCGGGCCTCGTCGTTCCAGAGCAAAGGCCGGTGCTTTGCCGGCTCTTGGCGATGCAGCGACTGCCAGATCGCCACCATGTGTTCCGCGGCTTGCATCGGCAGTTCGTCGTGCAGCGCCGCGAGGGTGTGGACGCGCTCCACGGAATGACCGACGCTCGTATTGACGAACAACAGGATGCGATAGACCACATCGCGTGGCATGGCGATCGCCTTGGCGGCGACCACGATCGGTTCGCCGAGCACGTCGCTTGCGATACGTCGAGCCTGCGCGAGCGAAATTTCCAGAGCATGGGCGAGCTGCTGCGCGAAGTCCTCGCGGTTGCGGGCGAGCGCTGCGGCTTCCAGCTGGCGTCCGACATTGGCATCGCGCTCGAGCCGAATGCTGCGGGCCGGCAGCGGCGCGGCGATTTCGATATTGAGCAGGATAAGACGCCGTTCCTCCGCGCTCGCAGTAAAAAAAATCTCATTGAGCTCGCTTGCGACGTCCGTAGCGATGAAGCCGGGCGGCGGCGCTTCCTCCTGGAGGTTTTCGGCCAATTCGGGAACTGCAGGCCCTTGGACTTCGGCAACCGGGCTTGCCGGAATGACCGGTTCGCTTATCGGCGTTTTGCGATGCAGGATGGGGTGTCCGCGTACGGGTGCTGCGACTTCGGGCAAATCAGCTGCTAATTGCCGAATGACCCGCAGCGGCGGAGACAGATGGCGCGCCAGCCGCGCGGCCACGGCGGCGCGTGTAGGCACGTCCACCGCGTCGAGCAGCCGCAACGCAAGCTCGGTGTAATGCCGCTCCTCATCCGGCGTGTGGGTCAGCTTCTGCACATAGAGGTCGGTGAGCACGCGCAACAGCGTAGGCCGCATGTCGACCCCGCTGCGCAGTCCAAGATAAGTGAGATTGTCGAGGCCCGACGGGCCGGCGGTTTCCATGACGCGTGACTCGATAGCAACAGGTCCCCAAGAGGCGAATTTGCCCGTCAGCCTAAGTTGTGGGCGTTAGCGGAGCGTTAACCTTGCATGCCGCTTAATCACGGCGGTGCCGACTTCCGCGCAGCGAGGCCGAACGCCTCCTTGCCGGCGGCAGAGGAAAGCGGCTGGTGGGCAACGTTATCAAATTTCCGGACGACGGGCGCATTGTGCGCTTTGGCCGCGAAGCGGCGGATGAGTCCGCAACCATCATTATTCTGCCCGTGATCCGGATCGAGCGCTATGCCGATCCGCGTGCCGAGGAGGCCGAGCCCCATACGCATCCGCCGGCGGACAACGGCGGCCGCCGACGGGTGAGACGTCGCTGAACGGACCTTCGCCATGCCGTTGCGCGCCCGTTGCCGACGCGACACAGGGGCGCGCTATCTTGCCGTCCTCGGCCTTATTGTCCTTTCCGGCTGTACCAGCACCGCGGATTTTGGCCGGTTGAGCGACCAATTGGTTGCCGACGATATTCACGCCTGGGTCGGCGAGGAAGCCGCTGCCAGCGCGGGTGGGCTGATCTCGGCCGATAATCTGACCGGCGATGAACAAACGCTTCGCGATCTCGCCTTTCCGCTGATCGAGCCGCCTTATGACCGTACCCGCTGGGACGCGGTGGTTTATGAATATGGCACCAAGCGTTGGTTTCAGCGCCAATTGTGGGCGTTCGATCTCACCGCCTATTACCGGCACCTGCAGGGCGAAATGCTGCGCTCGAGCGCGGCGCGCTACAATCAGTTGATCGACGACATGCGCAACGACATCGTGCGGGTGGCGCCATTTTTTCTCGTTGCGCGGCGCGTCATCGATCTCGACAGGCGCCGCGAGGCGACCATGGAACATGTTCGCGACCTGACGCCGGCCGAGCGTGTCAATGCCCGGGCGCGCATCGCCGAGAACAGTTTGACGGTCGCCTGGGTGGACAAATCGCTGAGCCAGCGTTGCGCCAGCTACCGCTTCGCCCTCGAACATCTCGCGGTTGCCGAACCGCAGCCCATCGCCGCCGAAGCGGACAGTGTGCTCACCGAACTGCAACAACAGGTCGCGGCAAACCAGGTGGTCGTCGTGGCGCAGCCGCGCGTCAGCGCCGTCCCGGCTGCCGTCGCGATTGCGAAATAAGCTATTGTGCCGGTTGGATGGTGCAGGTTGCGCCGGCCAGCGCTTGGCGCGCCATCGGCATCAAGCCCGGCTCCGGCGCCAGGGCGCGCAGCACGATCAAGCCCATCGTCGACGGCGACTCGATGATCAGCCGGTCCGCGGCGGTTATGTCTTCGTCTTCCGGCAGCGCCGCATGCTGCTCTGGCGTCATCAGATCGAGTTCGATGGAGTGCCGGCCCGCGGCGCGGTCGTTGATCGCGTAATAGGCGATGCTCTTGCGTGTATAGAAGGTGACCGACGTATAAGCTTGGCTCACCGGCGCAATGAGCTTGAGCGACCCGTTGGTCAGGTCATAACGGCAAACTGCGGCGGCAAACGCCGGGTCCATGAATGGCATGATGGCGCTCTTGGCGTTCGGTGCCGCGAGCGGCACCACGGCATTGACCGGCGTGAGCGGCGTTAGCCGCGAATAGGCGTCTTGTGTCGCGGTATGCGGCATCGCCAGCACCGTCGAGAGATGCACGATCCCGCCGAGCAGGATAGCGGCGAGAATCCACATCAGGGCGCGGATCATGTGCAACCCTTTCGCACGATCGCCGGCATCGGGCCTTCCTTGGTGGTGCGCGTGGCGACGCCGATCGGCGTGTCGTACAACCGCCAGACCAGCACGAATCGTTCAATCCCGCCCGTCGGCAGCCAGTTGCCGGGGCGCGCCAGGGGTGCGGCCGTGATCGAGAAACTGCCGTCGATATCGCGCACGATTTCTTCGCTGGTGAAGCCATGGCGATCGATCGTGTTGGCGACCAGCCGGCCCTCGGGATCGTACAGCGAGACCGTCCAATAGCGCGCCGGCGGCGTCATGCCGCTGATGGTGAAAGTGCAGCGGCCGTCGAGATCGTCGCCCGTATCGTCGGTATGCGCATAAAATGCGATGCCGTCGCCCATCCCGATCGGCAGTTCGCCGCTCCGCGCAATACTGGCGCGCGCATAAGGATCGATATCGACCGAGCCGCTTTTCGGCCATGCGGTCCAGGCGCCGATCGTCAATGCGCCAAAGGCAACGCCGCGGGTCAGCGTGAACCAGGTCGCGCCAAGGCCGAGCGCGGCCGCGACCAACAGCGTAAAGCACGAGCCGAACAACAGGCGCATCTTACCGACTTCGGTTTAGTCGCCGCGCGGTGCCGTGGCGGCGTCGCGGTCGGCTGCGGTCGCGAACGTATCGGTCCGCTTGACCGCGCCCGGTGTGGCGCCGGCAAGTGTCCCCGCCGAGCCGGCGGGGAGGCGCTCGGCCGTGCGCGCGTAATCGGCATCGTTGAGCATTTGTTCTACCTGGATCAGAGCATCGGTGCCCTTGCGCGTCAGCAGGGCGGGGTGCGGCACCTCGTTGCCCTTGAACGACGCGTCGGTGAGCGCCGGCGCGTGCGTGGGCGGCGGCAAGCCGGGCAGTGCGCGCAATTCGACGCCCTGATGCGCATAGGCCATGATATTGTGCCACGTCATTGCCGGCAGCGTGCCGCCGGTCATGCGCTTGGTCGGCGAATAATCGTCATTACCCATCCAGACCGCGCCGACGAAATTTCCCGTATAGCCGACGAACCAGCCGTCGCGCCAATCGTTGGTGGTGCCGGTCTTGCCGCAGGTCGGCACGCCGTCGAGTTCCGCGCGCCGTCCGGTCCCGTTCATGACAACCGAGTTCTGCATCTTGATCATGTCGAGTGCGACTTGCGGCGTGACCACCTGCCTCGGTTTCGGACCGTCATGGTCGAAGCGCCACACCAACTTGCCGGCATCGGTGCGGACTTCGAGCGCGGCGTGCGGCGCGACGGCGCGGCCGAGATTGGGAAAAGTGGCGTCGGCGACCGCGTGTTCGACAACGCTGACGCCGTCGGCGCCGATCGGCAGCGATGGCGTGTCTGGCAGCGGTGTGGTGATGCCGAAATTGCGCGCGGTCTGCACGATCAAGGCGCGGCCGAGCTTGGGGTTGCCCTTGCCGAGCATGATCGAGAGCTTGACCGGAATGACATTGATCGAATGCGTGATCGCTTCGAGCAGCGTAACCGGGCCGGAATAGCCGCCCGAATAGTTGTGCGGGCACCAGTTGCCGATGCAGACCGGCGAATCGTCGACGACCGAGGACGGCGTGAACCCGTTGGCCAGCGCGGTGGCATAGACGTAAGGCTTGAACGAGGAGCCGGGCTGACGCAACGAGTCGGTGGCGCGATTGAACTGGCTGGCGCCGTAATCGCGGCCGCCGATCATGGCGCGCACCCCGCCGTCGAGATCGGCGATGACCGCCGCGACCTGGCTGGCGCCGTAATCGCGTCCGTATTGGCGCAGCTCGGATTCGACCTCGTGCTCGGCATAACGCTGCAGATTGCTGTCGAGCGCGGTGCGGACCACGAAGGAGCGGGCGGTGACCGATTTCGGGAATGTCTCGACCAGCTTGCGCATCTCGTCGAAAGCCCAGTCGAGATAGTAGTTAGGCGCGTCCTCGGCGGCGCGATCGATCGGCGTCGCCGGATTGCGCCGCGCGCCGTAGACCTGGCCCTCGGTCATGAAACCATTATCGACCAGATTGTCGAGCACAACGTTGGCGCGCGCGCGGGCGGCGGGCAGGTTGACCAGCGGCGAGAATTTGGTCGGCGCCTTGAACATGCCGGCGATCATCGCCGCCTCGGCCAGCGTCAGGTCGCGCACCGATTTGCCGAAATAATACCGCGCCGCGGCATCGACACCGAAAGCGCCGCCGCCGAGATAGGCGCGATCGAGATAGAGCTTGAGGATTTCGTTCTTGTTTAAATGCGCCTCGAGCCAAAGCGCCAGGAACGCTTCATTGATCTTGCGCTGATAGGTCCGCTCGTTGGACAGGAACAGATTCTTGGCAAGCTGCTGGGTGATGGTGGAACCGCCCTGCACGACCCCGCCGGCCTCGGTGTTGGTGACGAATGCGCGAAATACGCCCTGGACGTCGATGCCGTAATGGTCGTAGAAGCGCCGATCTTCGGTCGCCAGAACCGCCTTGATGAGGTTGTCGGGCATCTCGTCGAGCGAGACGGATTCGGTGTGTTTAATGCCGCGGCTGCCGATGACGTTGCCGTAACGGTCCAGAAAAGTGACCGACAGTTCCGACTTCTTCAGCCAGTCGCCCTCGGAGGTCTGACGGAAGGCGGGAAGCGCCAGCGCCAGCATCAGAACGAGGCCGCAGGTCCCGAGGGTCGCCATTTCCGACAGCGGCTCGACCAGAAGCCAGCGGCGCCAGCCGGCGACATGGCCTCGGTCCATGAAGGCCGTAAAGCGCTCATAGATTTCGCGGGTCCATTTGCCGCTCTGGAATACCGCAAAGTCGATCCGGGCATCGATGTCGAGCAGCAGCCGCTTTATTCTCGGCCGCCAATCGTCGCCCGGATCGGGAAACATATCGGTCACTGAAACGCGCTCCGGGAACGGCGGGCCGGATTCGGCCCTGCAGCATTTGTAGCCGACGGCGATTTTGCCGGCCAACCCTTACTTACATCGCTTGGCGGTACTTGGTTTAGTTGATGGCGAGGCGGCGGCCAATTCGGACGCGCCGACACAGTGAATGGAAATGGGGGGTAATTTTGGCATAGGGTCGCCCCCGCGGAGAACATGATGGCAACCAACGACAGCCGTGTGGCACAAGTTCCATTCTGGCGGCGCAAGCTATTGGAAGACATGACGGATTCGGAATGGGAAAGCCTCTGCGATGGCTGCGGCAAATGCTGCCTCAACAAGCTCGAAGAAGAGGAGGGAGCAGCCGAGACCTTCTATACCGATGTCGGCTGCCGGCTCCTGGACGGCGAAACCTGCCGCTGCCGCGATTACGACCACCGGCTCGAACTGGTCGACGATTGCGTGCGCCTGACCCCCGAGACGCTCAAAACCATCAACTGGCTGCCGCCGTCATGCGCCTATGTGCTGCTCGCCGAAGGCAAGGAACTCTATTGGTGGCACCCTTTGGTCTCCGGCGATCCCGAAACGGTTCACCTTGCCGGCGTCTCGGTGCGCGGTCGCGTCGGCGCGTCGGAGGTCGACGTCCCCGACGAGGATCTTGAGGAGCACATCGTCAGCTGGCCGCTCAAGCTGCCGAAGCGGGCGAGACGGCGGTGAGGGCGCATGCGGCGGGAAAGCCGAATGCACCCCTGGTCTGCGCCGCTGACGCTTGCAAAGCGGCGCCCAGCCGGCCAAGTGATGCCGGCCGACTCCAGCCCCCAATATGACCAGCGAAATCGCCTCACAATCTGCCGGTAATGTCCGCCCCGCAGTGGGGGCGGCAAAGCACGATTTCGCGTCCGCGCCGCATCAGGACGCCGCGCCGCTCGATCATGCCACCGTGCGCGCCATCGTCGCCGGCATCATGCTGGCGATGTTTCTTTCCGCGCTCGAGCAGACCATCGTTGCTCCCGCCCTGCCGGCGATCGGCAAGAGCCTCGGTGGTATCGACGATCTGTCGTGGGTGGTGACGGCTTATCTTCTTGCCGTGACGGCGACGACGCCGCTGTTCGGCAAGCTCTCGGACATTTACGGCCGGCGCAGAATACTCCTGGCCGCAATCGGCATATTCGTCGTCGGCTCGGTCGCTTGCGCGCTCGCACAAAACATCTGGATGCTCATTCTTTCACGCGGCTTGCAGGGCATCGGCGGCGGCGGCCTGTTGCCGATCGCGCAGACCGTCATTGCTGACATGCTGTCGCCGCGCGAGCGTCCGATCGTTCAAGGCCGCACCTCGGTGATGTTCATGAGTGCCAGCATTCTCGGTCCAGTGCTGGGCGGACTCTTGACCGATCACCTGCACTGGTCGCTGATTTTCTGGATCAATCTGCCGCTCGGCGCGGTGGCCATGTTCATGACTGAGCGTGCGCTGCGCCGCCTGCCGCGCAACGACCGGCCCCACGAGCTCGATGTGATCGGCGCTTTCTTGATGGTTGGAGCCGCGATCGCGCTGTTGTTGGCGCTCGCCTGGGGCGGCACGCATTTCCCTTGGACGTCATGGCGGATTCTGACGCTGATCGCCTGCTCAGCGGCGCTATGGACGCTGTTCGCGATCCGCCTCCTGACCGCGCGTGAGCCGTTTATTCCGCTGGCGATTCTGCATGGCCGGGTCACTGCGACAATTACCTGCGCCGCATTTTTTTCGATCGGCACCATTATCGGCGTCACGATTTACACGCCGCTCTATTGCCAGACGGTACTCGGCATCTCGGCGAGCCTCTCGGGGCTGGTCCTGATCGCCTATATGGGCGGCGCCACGATCGCATCCCTCGTCACCGCCCGACTGATGGTTCGGCTGACGCATTACATGCGGGTGCCGATGGTGGGACTGTTCATCGCGGTGACGGCGCTTGTTACGCTTTCCATCGATCCCGCGGGTCATTCCGTCGGTGAGGTCGTGCTGCTCATCTTTGCGATCGGTTGCGGTCTCGGGCCGATGTATCCGGTCAGCACCGTTGTGATGCAGAACGTGGTCAAACCGCACCAATTGGGCACGGCCACCGGCACGCTGAATTTCTTTCGGACGCTCGGCGGCGCGATCATCGTCGCGGTGTTCGGCGCCATCGTGCTCGGCGGCGTGACCGGCAATTCCGGGGTCATGACGTTGGAGAAGTTGGCGGCCTCGCATGGCGATCTGGCGCCCGCCTTTCACTGGGTCTTCATCGCCGCCGCGGCGTGCCTTGCGATCTCCTTCGTTTGTCTGTTCGCCGTCGAAGAAAGGCCGCTGCACGGGCCGGTGCGCTTAAGCGAAAGCGCGGCGGATTAAAACCCCGTTACGGCGGAAGCGGCGAACCGAGCACCCGCGCCGTTTCTACGATCCAGGCGCGGTAGCGGACCAGCGGCGTGATGCCGGTAAGCCCGCCGCAGCCGGCGGAGAGCTTCGGCCCGGTTGACCAGCTGACGACACCGATGATCGCCAGCTTGCCGCCGGCGTCGCGAAACGCTGGTGCACCAGAATCGCCGGCGCAGGCGCCGAGTCCCGAGCTTTGCCCTTTGGTCTTCGGATCGAACAAGCGGATTTGCAAAGTGCCGGGTACGCCGGTCACGACGAGCGTCGCGGCACGAACGGTGCCGCCGGTGCGGCCGTCGCCGCGGACCGTAACGCCATAACCGGCAACCATGAGGGGGTCGCCGACAGCCACGCTTGCGCCGTCGCCGGCGAGCGGCATCGGCGGGACGCGCGGCGGCAGCGGTTCGGCAAGCTTGATCAGCGCGACGTCCGCCGTCGCCAGATGCGCGAAAAGCCGTTTGAGATCGAACTGCGGATCACGTTCGATGCGCGCGACGTCCTTTAGGACCGGCTCGCGACCCGGCGCACTGTCGACGAGCTTGTAATCAGCGCCCGGCTGCACGCAGTGCGCGGCGGTCAGCAACAAATCGCGGGCAATGGCGGTCGCGGTGCACGCGGTGCCATACGAGCCGAGGATCATGACGACCGAGCGTCCGATACCGTCCGCCACCGGAGGAGCGCCACCGACCATGGCGACGGCAGTGCCGGGGCGCCACAGGCCTGTTGCGGCGGCAAGACCAACGGCCCCCCACAGGATGATGGCAGCCAACCGAGTCGGTCCGTGGGCGCCCGGTCGATCCATTGCGTTCTCCAGGTTTCCCTAGCCCAAACGTCGGATTTTCGCGTATTTGCGGCCGTTTGCCTCAAAACAGCCGTTCAGGCGGGGTTCACTGCAAATCGTCTAGAACATCTAGCATGGCTGCCACGGAGCGATTTGTCCTTGCCGCGTTTCTCATGCTCGTCCTCGTGGGCGCCCCGCTCCGCGCCGAGGACGCTGCGCATCCGACTCGCATTGAGGCAGCGCATCAAGCGCATAGCGACACCCATCCGGCCCGCGCCGAGGACGCCCCGCATCCCGCTCGTACCGAGGCTGCCCATGCAGCACATGTGGACGCCCATGCGATCCACGCCGAGGCGGAGCGGTGTCTCAACCAGAAGGAACGCCGCGCCGAGACCGAAAGCGGCAAGCTCATTCGGCTCTCTACCGCCATGCACTCGGCAAGGCGGCGCATGCCGGGTACGGTGGTGCGGGCGCGGCTTTGCCACGGCCATAACGGCCTCGTCTACGTGCTGACAGTGCTTGCGCGCGATGGCAAAGTGGCTCGGATTACCGTCGACGCCGAGAAGGGCACTGCCGCCGGCGACCATTAAGCGGAGCTTGATTTGCGCCTTCTTGTTGTCGAGGACGATCCCGATCTCAATCGGCAATTGGCGACTGCGCTGACGGATGCCGGTTATGTCGTCGACCGCGCCTTCGACGGCGAGGAGGGGCATTACCTCGGCGAGAGCGAGCCTTACGACGCCATTATCCTGGACATCGGGCTCCCGAAAATGGACGGCATTTCCGTGCTGGAGGCTTGGCGCCGGGCCGGCCGCGCCATGCCGGTGCTCATCCTTACCGCGCGCGACCGCTGGAGCGACAAGGTGCAAGGTTTCGACGCCGGCGCCGACGACTATGTCGCCAAGCCGTTCCATCTCGAAGAGGTGCTCGCGCGCGTACGGGCGCTGCTGCGCCGCTCGGCCGGCCATGCCAAAAGCGAATTTACCTGCGGCCCGGTGCGGCTCGACACCCGCACCGGCCGCGTTGCGGTCGAGGGCAATCCGGTCAAGCTCACCTCGCACGAATACCGCCTGCTGTCGTATTTGATGCATCACACCGGCCGGGTGGTGTCGCGCACCGAGCTCGTCGAGCATCTTTACGACCAGGATTTTGATCGCGACTCCAACACTATCGAGGTGTTCGTCGGCCGCATCCGCAAAAAGCTTGGTGTCGATGTGATCCAGACGGTACGCGGTCTCGGTTATCTGCTCACGCCCCCCGATGCGCGCTAACTCGCTCGCACTTCGTCTGTTCATTTGGGCGACCGGCTGGACGGTGGTCATCCTCATTATCACCGGCGTGGCGTTGTCGACGTTGTACCGACACGCCGTGGAACGTGCCTTCGATCGGCGTCTCGACGTCTATTTGCGCACTCTGGTCGCCGATGTCGCCTCGCCCGAGGAAGGCGCCGATAAATATCCGCAATCGATCGGTGAACCGCTGTTCGAACTGCCGCTGTCGGGCTGGTACTGGCAGGTCACGCGACTCGACACCAAGACGCCGGAAGTGCACGCGTCACGATCGCTGTGGGACAGCAGTTTGCCGCAGCTGCCCGATGAGAAATCGTCGCCCGATGCGGAATATCGTCAGGGTTACGCGAATGGCCCCGAAGACCAGGAACTGCGGCTCGTCGAGCGCGATATCGATCTCGGCAACGACGGCCGTTATCTGATCGCGGTGGCCGGCGACGCCTCGGAAATCGACGATGAAACCGCCAGCTTCGAGCGCACCATCATCATCACCTTCACGGCGCTGACGCTGGCGCTGTTGCTGACCACGGCGCTGCAGGTCCGGTTCGGGCTGGCGCCGCTTGCGCGAATTTCAGAAAGCCTTGCCGCCATCCGTTCCGGCCGCGCCGAGCGATTGCAAGGCAAATTTCCCGTCGAGATCGCGCCGCTCGCCCGAGAAACCAACGCGCTGATCGACGCCAATCGCGAAATCGTCGAGCGTGCACGCACGCATGTCGGCAATCTCGCGCATGCCTTGAAGACGCCGCTGTCGGTGATCGTCAATGAGGCCGCGGCGCGGGGCAACGATCCATTGGCGACCAAGGTGCTGGAGCAGACCGACATCATGCGCGATCAGGTCGCGCGCCAGCTCGAGCGGGCGCGGCTCGCCGCACGCTCCAGCGTGGTCGGTACCTCGATCGAAGTTCCCCCGGTCGTCACGGCGCTCGCCCGCACCATGGAAAAGCTCTATCGGGCGCGCGACATCGCAATCGATGTCGACGTGCCCGAGCATGCGCGGTTTCGCGGCGAACAGCAGGATCTCGAAGAGATGGTCGGCAATCTCGTCGACAACGGCTGCAAATGGGCGCAGTCGCGCGTGGCGATCGAGGTGATGGCTGATCAGCCGCCGGCCGACGGCACGAAGTCCCGGGTGCGCATCATTGTCGACGACGACGGTCCGGGACTGTCGCCTGCCGAGCGCGAGCAAGTGGCGCTGCGCGGCCAACGGCTCGACGAGACAAAGCCGGGTTCCGGCCTCGGGCTCTCGATTGTCGTGGAACTGGCCAATCTTTATGGCGGCGTGCTGACGCTCGGCACCGCCCCGATCGGCGGCTTGCGTGCCGAGCTGGCGCTGCCGGGGGTGTGACCCGCTCGGCAGGCGTTATTCGCCGCTCTTCACGTAAAGTGCATGACACGCGTCGCAAGCGGTACGCAGCGTTGCCATGGTTTTCCTGAAATCGGTCTCTCGTTTGGCGCGACTGGCGGCAAAAGCGAGTTGCGATGCCGTCGCAGCCTGCCGACGGAAATCGGACAAATTCTTCCAGAGATCGGGTGATGCAAAAGTATCATGCGCGGGATCGCGTTTTGCTTCCGCTTGCCATTGGTTGGTGTCCGGCGGAAACAGATACGGAAACGCCATAAGCATCACGGAAATCGTATCGGCGTGTCCGAAGGTTTTACCGAGATCGATCGGTTGACTGGAGCTCAGCAACCAATCGATTTCGTCCATGTGGCGGTCGATGGTATCCATAATGATCTTTCGCGCGAAGATCTCATCATTGGGCCTCCCCGTCATTTGATCCTGACCAAGGGCCGATCCACGCAAAACGAGCAGCCCGGCAAACACTGTGACGCACCGGATTGCGCGAAAGCTGCCAAGGAAGGTGCCTGAGAAAAATCGCCGAGTGCTGATGATGTGCGGCTCCTCGCTCAACTCGGTGTCATCGTAAATCCAATACGGCGGCCGCAGAAGACAATTGAAACCCATAAGATCAGCGACAGGGCGGCGGCTACCCTGCCGGCCCATGGAATTGACCTTGCGCTATCCCAATGTGCGGCGTCGCGCGCGGTGCCGAATTCGAAAACCAGCATATTGAGTCCGGCCAGCAGAAGCAGAACCAGCTTCGCGCGAAATGCGGCATTTTCGGAATATTCCACCGCCTTGGTAATGAACAACAGCGTGCCGCTGGCTACGGCGATTGCGAACGCGATCCATGCCCACGGCAAGCTTTCTCGCGCGACTTCGCAATACGGCCGTGCTTTCGATGCCAATCCGAGGAGCCGCAGATCGACGACGCAAACGGTGCCGATCAGGAGGGCAAGCGCGATGACATGAACGGTTTCGATGATCGGAAACGCCCAGTCCGATCCGGCAATCGCGACCGCAAGCGGCGTATTTTCCAGCCGGGAGAGCAGTTCTCCGATCCAGGCCAAGCCCTCTTGCTCCATCGTCAGCCCCCCTTCGTGGCCGATCAGCCTGGCTGGAGATAGGCGATCAAACGGCCGGCGAAGGCGATGGCGCAACAAAGCATGAAGACGAAAACCGCGAAGGCAGCCACGATAAATTTAATAGCGGGCCTGCTTTGATCGGCCTGCGACCATAACTTGGAGCGGGGACCGAGCGAGATTTGAAAGGCAGCTATGAAGGTGACAGCGAGGGTGAGCAATAGCATCTTCAATTGAAATGCCGGGTTAGGTAACGCTCGCTGCGGCTCCGCAACGATCAGTGTAATCCCGCTGATGCCGAGCAAGAGCAGGCCGATCCAAATCCACGGCAGGAAGCGGCTTGCCGTTTCCGGTATCGATTCCGACCCGACGATGTGCAGCAGGCGCAAATCGATCATGAAGACCGAGGAAACAACCATCGCGATCGCGAGAATGTGGATGGTTTGCACGAGCGGCACGAGCCAGTCGAGCTCGTGGATCCCCAGACTTACCGGCGTTCCGGACAGCCACTGTGCGAACTCCATCATAATCGCCTCGGAACATCTTGTCGGTCACTGCGGATTGCAGTGATCGGGTGACGCAACGCATTGATGGCCTGCGAATTCGTGGCCATTCTGCTCGAGCACCGTCCTGATGCTCCACAGGCCGCCACTCTGTCCGCTTTTGAGCCGATGAACGATGAGCTTTAGCCGATCACCCGGATGGAACGTGTTTCGCGAGAAGCCGTCTCGATCCAACATCGCTGGGGCGTCGCCTTCCAGGAACCAGACCACAGGATGGCCATTCGGCGCGCTGCCTTTCAAGACGATTATGCTGTGCGGGTTGACGAATTTGAATTGTTGAACCGTGCCCTCGATCGTGGTTGGAAAAGCCTCGTAGACGATCATCGAGTGGTGGGCGCGTGCCGGCGGCCCGGCGACAAATACCGCGCCGGCTGTCGCCCACGCCAAGGTGCTTTGCATCCGCCGCCGACCTTGCCGATCCGAACGATCAACCACGTCCCCACAACTCCCTCGACGCGTTCCGCGCGCCCTTGCTGAGTGCCCTCAATTTAGCCCGAACAATCGACTTCTTTCGATCCCGCAAACGTAGCGAAGCCGCAATCAGAGCCGGCGACGACATTCTCACGGCGTCCCAGTCGAGGGTGGCACCAAACAAGAATGATATCAATCAAGCGTGACATGGGCGGAGGTTATGACGTTCTTCCACCGTTCGGTCTCGTCGGCGAAATATTTGACGGTATCTTGCGGTGAGCCGCCGACCGGCTCGGCCGACAGATCGGCAAGCCGCTTTTGGATTTGCGGATCGTGTAGCGCTTCATTGACCCCGGCATTGAGCTTGTCGACCACCGCGGCAGGCGTGCCCGGCGGCGCGGCGAAGGCGAACCAGGCCACGGCTTGAAAGCCCGGCAGCGTTTCGGCAATGGCCGGCACGTCAGGCAGGC
>DATJBH010000037.1:0-72809 GCA_035515455.1 Xanthobacteraceae bacterium | reverse complement strand
CTTCATCCGCGAGCGGAGCGGCAACGTGGGGGCGCGCGAAATTGCACGGGCGTTTGGTGCAAAGAACGCCGACCGGGCAGCCCTCAATCGAATGCTTCGGGACTTAGCCGAGGAAGGTCATGTCGACCGGCAGCGCAAGCGCCTGCACCACGGCGCCGCTCTACCGCATGTGGTGCTTGCCGACATTACCAGCCGCGACAGCGACGGCGAGTTTCTGGCGCGGCCCACCGAATGGGACGAAGAGGCCCATGGCGATCCGCCAGTCATCCATATTTCGACGCCGCGCCGCACCAAGCCCGGTGAAGCGGCCGGCGTCGGCGATCGCGCCCTCATTCGCATTGAGCGAAAGGCCGACGGCGAAACGAATGGGCGCGTCATAAAAGTCATCGACCGCGCCAAACACCGCGTGCTTGGCATTTTCCGCGGCCTTCCCAATGGCGGCGGCCGTCTGGTTCCGATCGAAAAGAAGCAACTCGGCCGCGAACTCTCTATTCCGGCAGGCGCAACGGCATCGGCAGTGGACGGCGATCTCGTCGCCGTCGAGGTTTCGCGCCACGGCCGGCTGGGCCTGTCGACCGGCACCGTCGTCGAGCGGCTTGGCTCACTCAAAAGCGAGCGGGCGGTAAGCCTGATCGCGATCCACGCGCACAGCATACCGCAGGCGTTTCCGCGCGCTGCACTTGCTGAAGCGGACGCGGCGCGCCCCGTGTCGCTTCGCGAGCATGCCGTCCCGCGGGAGGACTGGCGCAAAGTGCCGTTTGTGACCATCGATCCGGCGGACGCCAAGGATCACGACGATGCCGTCCACGCGGTGCGCGACGCCGATCCGCGCAATCCAGGCGGCCATATCGTCAGCGTCGCCATCGCCGACGTTGCCTATTACGTGCGGACCGACTCGGCGCTCGACCGTGCCGCGGCCGAGCGCGGCAACTCCGTCTATTTTCCGGACCGCGTCGTGCCGATGCTGCCCGAGCGCATTTCCAACGATCTCTGCTCGTTGCGGCCCGAAGTCGAGCGCCCGGCGCTCGCGGTGCGCATGGTGATCGGCGCCGACGGCCGCAAGCGCTCGCACACCTTTCATCGCGTGCTGATTCGCTCCGCCGCACGGCTCCACTACGAACAGGCACAGCTAGCGGTGTCTGGCCGGACCGATGAGGTGACCGAGCCGATCGTGAAACCTGTGCTCGAGCCGCTCTACGCCGCTTACCGGGCGGTGCTTCGCGCCCGCAACGAACGCGGACCGCTCGATCTCGAGATTCCCGAGCGAAAGATCGTGCTCAAATCCGACGGCACGGTGGATCGCGTGATCATGCCGCAACGGCTCGAGGCGCACCGGCTGATCGAGGAGTTCATGATCCTCGCCAATGTCGCCGCCGCCGAAACCTGCGAGCGCAGCCGCGTGGCGCTGATCTATCGCGTGCACGACGAGCCGTCGGTGGAAAAGCTCAACGCGCTGCGCGAATTTCTGCAGACGCTCGACATCAATCTGCCGAAGGGTGGCGCGCTGCGGCCGGACGGCTTCAACAATATCTTGTCGCGGGTAAAAGGCCGCGACGTCGAGCGGCTGGTCAACGAAGTGGTGTTGCGCACGCAAGCGCAGGCCGAATATTCGTCGGAGAATTTCGGCCATTTCGGCCTCAATCTGCGCCGCTACGCCCACTTCACCTCGCCGATCCGCCGCTATGCCGATCTGGTGGTGCACCGCGCGCTCATTCGCGCGGCCAAGCTCGGCGGCGACGGCCAGCCGGAGGACACGGATGGGCGGTCGCTCGCCGAAGTCGCGGCTAATATTTCGGCAACCGAACGCCGCGCCATGAAGGCCGAGCGCGAGACCGCCGATCGGCTGATCGCGCATTTTCTCGCCGACCGCGTCGGCGCGACGTTCGACGGACATATTTCCGGCGTCACGCGCGCCGGGCTCTTTGTCGAGCTCGACGAGACCGGCGCCGACGGTTTCATCCCGGCGCGTACCATCGGCGACGAGTATTTCCGCTTCGACGAAACCGGCCGCGCTTTCGTCGGCCGCTCCGTCACCCATCGGCTCGGCGATCCGGTGACGGTCGAGCTCGTCGAGGCGGCGCCGGTCGCCGGCGCCCTGCGCTTCAAGCTTGTCGGCCATGAGCGGGCGGCGACGCAGCGGCCTTTACATCCGCCGCGGAGCCGGCAGAAATTCCGCCACAAGCAAAAATCGAAGGGCCACCGGCGGTGACAATGAAAGCCCAGTACGTCGACGAAGGAAACATTACCGAGGGCGGTACCGCCGCCGACCGCGCCGCGCGGCTCACGCGCACCATGCGCGACCAGTCATTCCCGAATGTCAAACCACGGGATTCGGCGACGCTGATTTTGATCGACCGCACGGAGGCGATCCCGAAAGTGCTGCTCGGCCGGCGCCACGAGCGGCATCGCTTCCTGCCGGGCAAATTCGTATTTCCCGGCGGCCGCATCGAGCCGGCCGACCGGCTGATGGTAACCGCCGCCACGCTCAACGCGCGTCATGTCGCGACGCTGATGCGGCGCGTGAAGCGGCCGAGCGCAGCAAAGGCGGCAGCCTACGCGCTGGCGGCGGTGCGCGAAACTTACGAGGAGACCGGACTGATGCTCGGCGTCCCCGCGGCCGGGCCCATCAATGTGCCGTCCGCACATTGGCAGCCCTTCGCCGCGGCGGGCATCGTGCCCGATTTGACGCAGATCCATTTTGTCGCCCGCGCCATTACCCCGCCGCGCCGTCCGCTGCGCTTCGACAGCCGCTTCTTCACCGCCGATGTGTCCACGATCGCGCGGCGCGACGAGGGATTCGTCGGACCGGACAAGGAACTGGTCGAACTGGTATGGCTGCCGATTACCGAGGCGCGGCGGCTCGATATGCCGGGCATCACCGCCGTCGTCCTCGAAGAATTGCAGGACCGCATCCTTGGCGGCATGCAATTCGATCACCCGGTGCCGCTCTATCGCATGCTGCACAAGCGTTTTGTGCGGGAAGTGCTTTGAAGTCTCGACGAACCCGGCTCCGGGTTCCTTGACTTTCAAGTCCCGCCGATTAGGTTGCCGACCAATCGTTCAACCCGAGGTTCCCCCGAGGTCCCGTCATGGCCAAGAACACCACAATCAAAGTTAAACTCGTTTCCAGCGCCGATACCGGCTTTTATTACGTCACGTACAAGAATTCGCGGACGATGACCGAAAAGCTGAAAATGAAAAAATACGATCCGGTCGCAAAGAAGCACGTCGAATTCACCGAATCCAAGATTAAGTAGTTTTCCCTATCCGACGCACGCAAAAGGCGCCGATCGGGCGCCCTTTTTTATGTCGGCAAAGGATTTTCGCTGGAAAAGTCATGCCGGCAAGGTCACGCCGACAGGGTCACGCCGGGAAAGGCTCAGACGTGCCGCCCGAGGCGGCCGCAAAAAGGTGGCCGGCCGGAAACGGTGTCATGAGGAGGCCACTCGCACCGTCCCCGTGCCGGCCGAACCCCACGGACCCAGGAGATGCGGCGGACCTGAGCATACCGCAGGGTTATCAATGGCTTGGCATAACTAGCGGCATCGCCCGGCTCGCTGCAAGACAGCCCCTCGGCGCAGCGATGAATGCCGTGTCCGAGAAAGCTAACGGAACCGACGGCGAAATCAACCGGCAAAGTTTCGCCGTCTTGGCGCTTTCGCCGTCAACCACAAAAATTGGCGTTACCGGCGTGCAGCTAGGCGGCGTCCGGCACCACGCGATTGCGGCCGTCGCGCTTGGCGCGGTAGAGCGCCTGGTCGGCGCGCTTAAGGAGCGCCGCGGCGCTATCGTCCTTGCCGCGCAGGCCGGCAATGCCGATCGAGATCGTCACCGGAATCTGCCGCGCGCCTTGCGCGATGGCGAACGGTTCCGCGGCAATGCGCCGGCGCAGCCGCTCAGCGACCATCGCCGCCACCGCCATATCGGTCTCCGGCATGATGATGACGAATTCCTCGCCGCCGTAGCGGCAGGCGAGATCGATGCCGCGGATCGAGCGCTTGATGCGCAGCGCAAAATCGCGCAGCACGTCGTCGCCGGCGTCGTGGCCGTGGCTGTCGTTGATCGCCTTGAAGTAATCGATGTCGAGGATGAGCGCGGAGAGCGGCTTGCCGCGTCCCGCGGCCTGCTCGATCAGCGTGCCGAGATGGCTCTCCATGTAGCGGCGATTGAATAGCCCGGTCAGCGCGTCGGTGATCGCCATCTCGATCGACATCTGGACATTGTCGCGCAGCCGCTCGGTGTAGCGGCGCTTGCGCACCTGGCTGCGCGCCCGCGCCAAGAGCTCGTTCTTGTCGACCGGGCGGATCAGAAAATCGTTCACGCCGATTTCGAGCCCGCGCAGCATGCGCGCGTTGTTGTCCGGCTCGGTGACGGCGAGAATGGGCAGATTGCGGGTGCGGTCAAGCGAGCGGATTTGGCTGCACAGCCGCAGCGCGTCGTATTTTTCCAATCCCAACGATACGATGAGGAGGTCGTAATTGCCGTCGGCGGCATGGAACAAGGCCTGGTTCGGATCCGCTTCGACTTCGACGGCGTGCTCCTTGGCTAACGTCGCGGCGATGCGTTCGTAGGATGCCGGCCGATCGTCGACGATCAGCACGCGGCCGCCGCGGCCGGTATCGGCGACCGCCTCGCGTTCCGGCGATTCGATGCCGATCTCGTGCGAAGTCAAAACCCGCATGCGCAATTCGTCGGTCACCATCTTCAGCCGCGCCAGCGACCGCACGCGCGCGATCAAAGCGAGTTCGCTGATCGGCTTCGTCAGAAAATCGTCGGCGCCCGCCTCCAGCCCGCGGACCTTGTCGGACGGCTGGTCGAGCGCGGTGACCATGATGACCGGGATGTGATGGGTCGCCGGATTGCTTTTGAGCCGGCGGCAGACCTCGAAGCCATCCATATCCGGCATCATCACGTCGAGCAGGACGAGGTCGCATTCGGCGCGCTCGCACAGCGCCAGCGCGTCGCTCCCGCTCATCGCGGTGATGACGTCGAAATACTCGGCCGACAACCGCGCTTCGAGCAGTTTGACGTTGGCGGGAATGTCGTCAACGACCAGGACGCGGGCAGTCATCGCGGTGCCTCAAGGATTGCCGAGGAAGTGGCGGATCGTCTCGATGAACTTGCCCACCGAGATCGGCTTGGACAGATAAGCCTCGCAACCGCCCTCGCGAATACGCTCTTCGTCGCCCTTCATGGCAAAGGCCGTGACCGCGACGACCGGAATCTTCTTCAGGTCCTGATCGTCCTTGAGCCACTTGGTGACTTCGAGGCCGGAGACTTCGGGGAGCTGGATGTCCATCAGAATGAGGTCCGGCCGATGCTTGCGCGCAAGATCGAGCGCCTCGATGCCGTTGCGCGTCCCGACCGTGGCATAGCCATGGGCTTCCAACAGATCGTGGAAGAGCTTCATGTTGAGCTCGTTGTCTTCCACGATCAGGACGGTCTTCGCCATCCCCCATTCCCTTCGCCGGTCCCCGGCCCGAATGCTTTCAGCAGACGCACTTGCGGCAGGCCGACGAATCGCCTGCAACCGCTACGGGCGGCATCGGGAAGCTAGCCCCGATGTGTTACGGAAAGGCAAATGGAAAGCCATGATTAAGCGTTCCAGGCCATCGCGGGATTGGGCCGAAATGCTGGCGATTGCGGCGCTTGCCTTCATCGCCGAAGAGCCCGAGCGAATGGGCGCCTTTCTGGGGGCAACCGGCCTAGCGCCCGAGGCGGTCCGCGATGCCGCCCGCACGCCCGGCTTTCTCGCCGGCGTGCTGGAGCATATGCTGGGCGATGAGTCTCTGTTGCTGGCGTTTGCCGACAGCCAAGGCCTCGATCCGGCCGAGATCGCGCGGGCGCGCGGCGCGTTCGGCGGCACATGGGAACGCGATTTGCCCTGAAGGACCGCAGTCGGTGGGCCATGAGCACGAGCTTCTGCCGCGATTGCCTCACCGACGCTTCGCCGCAAAGCCCGCGCTGCGTTGCCTGCGGCTCGCCGCGTCTGCTGCGGCATGAGGGGCTTGCGACGTTTTCCATCGCCCATGTCGATTGCGACGCGTTCTATGCGACAATCGAAAAGCGCGACGATTCAACGCTCGCCGCCGAACCGGTGATTGTCGGCGGCGGCAAGCGCGGCGTCGTCGCAACATGCTGCTACATCGCCCGTACCTATGGCGTGAAATCGGCAATGCCGATGTTCGAGGCGCTGCGGCTGTGTCCCCACGCCAAGGTCGTGCGGCCGAATTTCGAGAAATACAGCAGGGTCGGGCGCGAGGTGCGCCAATTGATGTTCGCCCTGACCCCGCTCGTCGAGCCGCTGTCGATCGACGAGGCATTTCTCGATCTTTCCGGCACGGCGCGCCTGCACGGCATGCCGCCCGCCAAGGCATTGGCGCGCTTCGCCACCGCGGTCGAGCAGAGCCTGAAAATCACGGTTTCGATCGGGCTCTCGTGCAATAAATTCCTGGCCAAGATCGCCTCGGATCTCGACAAGCCGCGCGGCTTCGCCGTGCTCGGCGGCGCCGAAGCGCCGGCCTTTCTCGCGCCAAAGCCGGTCAGCTTCATCTACGGCGTCGGCAAGGCCAGCGCCGCGCGCTACGCGCAGGACGGATTGCACCGCATCGCCGACCTGCAGCGCACCAGCGAAGTCGAGCTGACGCGCCGCTACGGCGAGGAAGGCCGCCGGCTGGCGCGGCTCGCGCGCGGCATCGACAGCCGCCAAGTCAACGCCGAGCGCGAAACCAAAAGCGTGTCCTCGGAAACGACCTTCGAGCACGATGTTTCCGATTTCCGCACGCTGGAGAAGATTCTCTGGAGCCTGGCCGAGGACGTGTCGGCACGGCTGAAGGCCAAGGAACTTGCCGGCATTACGGTGACGCTGAAGCTTAAGACGGCGGATTTCAAAATCCGCACTCGCGCCCGCTCGCTGGAAACGCCGACACAGCTGGCGCGGCGGATTTTCGCCGCAGCGCGAGGCCTTCTCGAACACGAAACGGACGGCACGCGCTATCGCCTGCTCGGCGTCGGCGTCAGCGCCATTGTCGACGCCGACGCGGCCGATCCGGCCGACCTCATCGAGGGCCGCTCGGCGCTTGCCGAACACGCCGTCGATGACGTGCGCGCCCGCTTCGGGGAAGCCGCCGTAGTCAGGGGGCTGGCGTTCGAGCCGCAGGGGAGCGATCCGTCCGAGGGTTAGCTAAAGTGGCAGGACGGAGTTGAGCACGTCTGGACCGATGGCTCTTCGCAGGTCCGAGGCAAGCCCGCCTAGACTATGGCGATGGGCCAGCCGAATATGACCGATCACTGCGGATGCATCCGTCCCACCTTTTGGTTTCTGCAACATGTCAAACCTATCGCTCGATCAAAGGCCGCAGGGCTGGGACGCCGTCACGCCCGGCTACGAAAAAGCGTTCGAATCCTATGCTGGGCTTTTCGCCAAAGAAATGCTGGCGCAGTTACGACTTGGCCGGGGACACCGGGTCATTGATATCGGCGCCGGTCCGGGCATTCTCACCATGCTTGCGGCGCCGTCCGGTGCTGACGTGCTAGGCATCGATTTTTCCCCCAATATGGTCGAACGGCTCCAGCGCCGGTTGCGCGACGCGGGCATCGGAAATGCGCACGCGGAAGTCATGGATGGGCAGGACCTCAAGCTGCCGGACGGCAGTTTCGATGTTGCGTTGTCGAACTTTGCCGTCATTTTCTTTCCCGACATCGAGCGCGGCCTCGCGGAAATGCACCGCATCCTCAGGCCGGGCGGCAGGATTGCTGTATCCACCTGGAGTGTGCCGGACCGCGTGATGTTCTTGCGCGCGCTCTTGCGGGCGGTGAAGGCAGCGGTGCCGGATTACGCTGCACCCGCAAAGCCTCCTGTTTGGTTGCGCCTGAGCGAAGCGCCCGTGTTGCAGCAGTATCTCAAACGCGCCAATTTCAGCCATGTCCGTATCGAGGCGGTCACCCGCGAATGGCGCTTGCCGTCGGCGGTATGGCTTGCGGAGAACTTCCTAGGAATCTCGCCCGGTCTGTCGTTTATCTTTGACGCGCTCGGTCCGGAAAAGACGCGACGGGTTCAGGAGATGCTGGTTCAGCAGCTCGAGGACGACTTCAAGAATGGCGATGTGCGCTTGCCCAACGAGGCCCTGATCGCCTTCGCGGAGAAATAGCCTGCCGGCCTTGCCGACCTCAATTGCCGCTCCTATTGCCGCTCCTGGATCCCAGTGAACATCCCGAATGTCAGCATTCATATTTGCTTTGAAAGACCAAGCGGACGCTCGAACTTGGGATGTGGCCTTAGGGACAGGGCTTGCTATCCTTGATCTCCAGCGAAGTCAGCTTGCCGTCAACGACGAAGTCGTTGTAGTCGAGGGTGAGCGCGCGCGAAATGCCGTTCTCATATAACTCGAAACCGATCGTATAAGCCGGCGTTTGCTCGCCGGAATTGTCGACTTTGCCCTTGTCGAAATAACTGATCGACACCGGCCAGCGCGCGACATCGGCAAGTTTCCGCTCGTCGGCCGCGGCGTCGTCATGCTGGCGTTCGCCGGGCGCGATTTTCTTGCCGATCACGGTGAGCGTGTTGAAGACTTTGTCGCCGGTGTCGGAGCCGTCATAGACCGGGAAATTCAGAATGGTCTTGCCGGCGCGCGCGGCCTCGATGGCGCGGATCATGTGCTGGGTCGGGAACACCACGCCGGGGTCGAGGTCGAGGGTTTTGTGTTCCGGCTTGTCGAGATCGACCGCGGTCTTGGTGACGTCGTGCTCGGCATGGCCGTCCACGGAATCCACCAGATTCTGATCGACGAAATTTTGCGAGGTGAATTTGAAACTCTTGGCGTCGGCGCCCTCCCAGGTTGTCGAGCGCAGATCGCTGAGCGAAACCTTGCCTTCGCCGGTATCGAGCTCGGAGACTTGGCGGAAATCGAGCGAATAGCCGTCACAGGCATTGCCGCCGAAATCGTAAACGATGCGGCCGCTGACGCTGGCAACCTGCGAGTCGCCGCGGGTTTCGCCAAGCGATAGATCGTAGATGGCCCGATGCGGCACCAGCACGACCGGAGCGCTGGCCGCGGCGGCTTGCGGCGCGGCGCCTTGCGCCCGGGCCGGCGCCAAAGCCGATGCGAAGAACATCGGAACGAGCAAGCCGAGGACAATGGCTCCGGTACGCAGCGGCATCATATGATTCATGATCAAGAACCTATCTCGCTCGACTCGCTTCGCCGATGGGTCCCCGCCTGCCGCTTCCCCGCCCTGAATTTCCTTTTTGCCGGAATTGCGGCGAAGATAGGCCGACTTATCCGCGGCGCGCAACTGCACCCCCGATACCGCCGAAATGCGAGATAAGGCCGGGGCGTCTGCCCTTGCATGGCGCCAAACGATCGGCGAAGAAAGCGACCTGCTCGATCGAATATTCGAGCCGGAGGAGACCATGGCCGGAACGGCGGAAAAGAAATTGCAGGACCTCGGCATTGCGCTCGCAGAACCGCGGGCGCCGATGGCCAACTACGTGCCGTTCGTGCGCAGCGGCAACCTTCTTCATGTTTCCGGTCAGATCTGCCTCGACGGCGACGGCAAGCTCGTCGCCAAGGGCCGCCTCGGCGACGGCGTTTCCGTCGAAGACGGACAGAAGGCGGCGCGCGCTTGCGCGATCAATCTTCTGGCCCAGGTCAAGGCCGCGGTCGGCGATCTCGACAAAGTGGCGCGAGTGGTGCGGCTCGGCGGCTTCATCAATTCGGCGGCCGGCTTCACCGAGGGCCCGAAAGTGATGAACGGCGCCTCCGACCTCATGGTCGCGGCGTTCGGCGACAAGGGCAAGCATGCACGCTCGACGGTTGGGGTTGCCGCACTGCCGGCCGATGCCGCGGTCGAAGTCGAGGGCCTGTTCGAAGTGGCTTAAGCCGTGCCGACCGGCTTCGACTGGCTCATCGCACGGCCGATCGCGCACCGCGGCCTGCATGACGCGGCGCACGGCCTGATCGAAAACACCGCCGGCGCCGTGCGCGCCGCCATCGCCGCCAATTACGCCATCGAAGTCGACGTCCAGGTAAGCGCCGACGGCGAGGCCATGGTGCATCATGACGATGTCCTCGGCCGGTTGACCGAAGGCGCGGGGCGCCTCGACCAGCTGAGCGCCGCCGCGCTCAAGCGCGTGCCATTCCGCGGCAGCGACGAACGCATGCTGACGCTCGGCGAACTCTGCGACCTGGTCGATGGCCGCGTCACCATGCTGATCGAGCTCAAAAGCCGGTTCGACGGCGACGGCCGGCTGCCGGCCCGCGTCGCCGCGGTGCTCGCCGGCTATCGCGGGGCCGCGGCGCCGATGTCGTTCGATCCCGGACAGATCGGGACGCTCCGCCACAAAGCGCCGCAATTGCCTCGGGGCATCGTCGCCGCCAAATACCGTCCGCACCCCTATTGGGACCAGATGCCGTTTTGGATGCGATACGGAATGGGCTATCTCCTCACCGGCTTGGCGGCGCGAGCGCAATTTGTGGCCTATGGGGTGGCCGACCTGCCGGCATTGGCGCCTTCCCTTGCACGGCACGTTTTTGGCTTGCCGCTATTGACCTGGGCGGTACGGACCGAAGCCGAGCGGAAAACCGCGACGCGCTTTGCCGACCAGATGATTTTCGAGGGTTTTCGGCCATGATCCGGGCACAGAATGGCGCGGTAGAACGGATTGAACGGGCAAAGGCAATGACGGAACTGCACATCAGCGTGGTCGGCGCGATCGACGAGATCGACGCCGCCGCTTGGGATGCCTGTGCCAATCCCGAAACCGGCGATCACAATCCAGATCAGGAAAGCATCTATAACCCTTTTGTTTCACACAACTTTCTGTCGTCGATCGAGGAATCTCAATCGGTCGGCGGGCGTACCGGCTGGCAGCCTCAGCACGTGCTGGCGAAAACGGCCCAAGGAGAGCTGGTGGCGGCCGCCCCCGGCTACCTCAAGAGCCACTCGCGCGGCGAATACGTATTCGACCGCGGCTGGGCCGAGGCTTACGAACGTGCCGGCGGCAGCTATTACCCCAAGCTGCAAATTGCCGTGCCGTTCACGCCGGCGACCGGTCCGCGGCTGTTGTTGCGACCCGGCCCCAACGCCGACGCCCTCGGCCGCGCGCTCGCGGGCGGCCTGATCGAATTGTGCAAGCTGTCAGGCGCCTCCGGCGTGCACGTGACGTTCGCCACCGAGCCGGAATTCCGCCTGCTCGGCGAAGCGGGCTATTTGCAGCGCACGGATCAACAGTTCCACTGGGAGAATGCCGGCTACGCGACCTTCGACGACTTTCTCGGCGCGTTAAGCTCGCGCAAGCGCAAAACCATCCGGCGCGAGCGGCATGACGCCTTGCAAAACGGCATCACCGTGCATTGGCTGACCGGCAGTGACCTGACCGAAGAGATCTGGGATGCCTTCTTCGAATTCTACATGGAGACGGGCTCTCGCAAATGGGGCCGGCCCTATCTCACCCGGTCGTTCTATTCGCTGGTCGGCGAAAAGATGCGCGATCGCATTTTGCTGGTGATGGCGAAACGCGCCGGGCGCTGGATCGCCGGCGCCATCAATTTTATCGGCTCGCATACGCTGTTCGGCCGCCACTGGGGCGCCATCGAGCATCATCCGTTCCTGCATTTCGAGCTGTGCTACTACCAGGCGATCGATTATGCGATCGCGCGGAAGCTGTCGCGCGTCGAAGCCGGCGCCCAGGGCGAACACAAAATCACGCGCGGCTACATGCCGAGCACCACCTATTCGGTCCATTATATCGCCGATCCAGGGCTGCGTCGCGCCATCGCCGATTATCTGGTGCGCGAACGCGCGTATGTCGCGGCCGCCGGTGAAGAACTCGCAAATCTCGCGCCCTTCCGCAAGGATTTGGTCGTCGAGCAGGAATAACGAGCATCAAGGGGAGCGCGATGCCGAGCTACGATCCGAACAATATTTTTGCCAAAATTCTGCGCGGCGAGCTGCCCACGCATAAGGTCTATGAGGACGACAGAACCTTCGCCTTTCTCGACATCATGCCGCAGGCGCCAGGCCACACTTTGGTCATCCCCAAGACGGCGGCGCGCAACGTTCTCGACGTCGCTCCGGACGATCTCGCCAATCTCATCAAGGTGACGCAGAAGATCGCGCAAACCGCGATGTCGGTCTTTGCCGCCGACGGCGTCAATATTTTCCAGTTCAACGAGCCGGCAGCCGGCCAGACCGTGTTCCACCTGCATTTTCACGTCATTCCGCGCAAGAACGGCGTGCCGCTAAAACCGCCGGCAAGCTTCAAGGAAGATCAGGCGGTGCTGTCGGACCAAGCGCTCAAACTCGCCGCCGCGCTGAAAGGCTGAAATCCTCTAGCTCGCGCGCCCGCGCGAGACTCGCTCGATCTCGGCGCGGACCAGGCGCTCCACCATCCCGGGCAAGTTGTCGTCGAGCCAGGTTTTGAGCATGGGCCGGAGCATTTCGCGCACCAGGTCCTCAAGCGTGCGGGCGTTCTGCACCAGCACGGTCTGCGCCAGCGCGTTGAAGGCGGAATCGACCGCCGCGCTGGTTGCATTGGAAATAAGCTGGCCGCGCTCCTCGGCGCCCGGCGCGGCAGATCTCTCGCTCCCCTCGTCGAACCCCACGTCGGAACTGCCGTCGATCGTGCGAAATTGCGCTGCGGGATTTGACATGGCGCTGTCCGGGGCATGCGCTGGCGAGGGCGGCGGCATTGGCGCCGCCATGGATTCGGTGAGATCGAGGATATCTGACGCCTCATCGGCCATGGTTGCAACGTCGAACGCTGCCTGCATGGCCGGGGCGGGCTCGGACTCGATGCGCGGACGCGGCGGCGGCGCCGAGAAAGCGGGCTGAGGCGGAATCGGCGGCGGCTCCGGTTGCGCCCTCGGCGGTTCGGTGGCGCGCGGCGGCGCCGGCGATTTATTGGCGTCGTCGTCGGCGATTATGCGACGAATGGAGGCGAGAATCTCCTCCATCGACGGTTCCTGCGATTTCGCCGGTTGCGTCATGCACACCCTCGCCTGGCTTTGCTTGCGCTGCCCGCGCGCTCGTTGCCTGCCTTGTTCGTGCGTTTCCCACCGCCTCATCCCGGGCCAGCGAGCCCGCGGCGTCAGCGAATCACACAACAGCAACTATGCAATGTAGTCGCCAAGTTTGCATGTCGAAAGTCGATAGCCATGCGCGGTCTGTGGACGCACAACATGGCGGCACCGGCCCGAAGGTGGCCGGCCGGGCCTATCTGCCATCAGGCGTGCGCACGCCGATCCAGGCGTCGCGCACCTGTTGATAATGCACTTGCGGATCGTAGATCAGTACGTTCAATCCGAGATGCGCCATCGACAGGCCGCCGACCGCCGCCAACAGCGTGTAGGACGCCACGACGCGGTCGTGCTGGGCAGTGACCAGCGCGACGCGCGCATTGACCAGTTCCTGCTGGGCATTGAGGACGTCAAGCGTCGTGCGCTGGCCGACGCGCGCTTCCTCGCGCACGCCGTTGAGCGCGATCTCGGCCGCATTGACCTGCGCGGTCGTCGCCTCGATCTGCGCTTTGGCGGCATCCAATTGCCCCCAGCTCTGCACCACGGTGGCGCGCGCCTGGTCGCGGTTGACATCGAGATTGAGACGCTGCTGGCCGACCGTTTCCTTGGATTGGCGGATGGCCGAATATTCGGAGCCGCCCTGGTAGATCGGGATGGTTACCGTGCCGAGCACCGACGCGGTCGTCTGCTTCAGCACGTTGTAGAGCGGCGAGTAACTTCTCGCCGCGCTCGCGGTCAGCGAAACGTTCGGATACAACGCGCCTTCGCTGACCTTGACGGCAAGCTCGGCGATATCGACGCCGTACTGCGCGGCGAGCACCGACGGGCTCTGGTTCTGGCCCTCGGTGATCGCCGCCGCCAGCACCGCGGGCGACAACCGATCCACCGGCGTGCCCGGACTGAGCTTGCCGGGATCGACCCCGATCACGCGCCGGTAATTGGCTTGCGAGGTGACATAGTTCGATTGCGCGCCGAGCAGCGCCGAGCGGCCGGCGGCGAGCCGCGATTCGGCTTGCGCGACGTCGGTCCGCGTCACCTCGCCGACATTGAAGCGGTCGCGGGTCTGTTTGAGCTGCTCGGTCAGAACCTCGACGTTGCTGCGATTGAGGTCGAGGATGGCCTCGTCGCGCAGCAAGTTCATGTATGCGGTGGCCGCGTCGAGCAGCACCTGCTGCTCGGTGACGCGCAAGGTCTCGCGCGCGGCCATCACCTGGCTTTCGGCCTGGCGCGTCTTGTTTGCGGTCTGAAAGCCGTTGAACAGCGTTTGCGTCGCGGTGGCGCCGAAGCCGCGCTGCCCCATGTCCTTGGCGAGGTTCGAATAGGTGACGGAGTTGGGAAACACCTGCTGATTGACGCTCTCCGACAGCGTGCTGGAATAGGCAAAGCCATCGGTGCTGGTGACGCTGATCTTCGGCCGGTAGCCCGACAGAGCCTGCGGCACATTCTCATCGGTGGCGCGCAAGGCCGCACGCTGCGCATTGAGCGATGGATTGTTCTGATAAGCCTGGACGAGCGCCCATTCGAGCGTGTCGGCGGCCGCCGCATTGCAAGCGGCAACCACGCCAATTCCGGCCAGCGCGAGACTGGCCAGACAATGCGCCCGCAGTCTCCGTGCCCTCATAACTTAGACACAGCTCCCACCACCTACCTCCGCCCGCCCCTTGCGCGGTGGATCCCCATCACAGACGCGGCATCACCTCCCGGCCAGCCAGCTTGGTCGGCAACGCGAAACGACAACATTATGCGGACGGCGGCGCGGGCGGAACCCTGCATCTGGGGATGAAATGCAAAAATCTCGGAATAGGAGTTTCTCGGCCACAGGGGGGAAGGCTCGGGACCCTCATCCGGCGCCTTGTCTTCCGCTTTTTCCAACCAAATGCGGCGGGCGGCTAGAACACGAAGGCCGGCGGGGCGGCAAAGCCGGGCAGCATCGGAGCACCGGCATCGAATATCGGTCGGCCGACCAAATGGCCCTCAATCATACGAAAGATCATGGCCTTGGTGGCCGGAGCTCGACCAAGAACGCAAGCCATCCGGCCATCCGGCTTCAACTGGCGCCCAAGCGCCTCGGGGGTAATTTCGGTCGCCCCGTTGAGTAGAATAACGTCGTAAGGAGCCGATGCCGGCCAGCCCGCGGTCAACGGGCCGATAGCAACCGTGACATTGGTTGCACCGACTTCCGGCAGCACCTGTTGGCACTGCCGCGCTAAAGTTGCGTTCTCCTCAAGCGCTACAACCGAACCGACAAGCCGCGACAGCACGGCCGATGAATAGCCCGTGCCGCAGCCGACATCGAGCACATGCTCGGCTGCGCCGACCTGTAGGCCTTGAATGAGCTTGGCCAGAACCATCGGCTTGAGCAATGCACGGCCGCCGCCCAGCGGGATATCGCCGTCAAGGTAGGCTTGTCCGGCAAGCGGCGGCGGCACGAAGCGCTCGCGCGGCACCGCCAGCATGGCCGCGATCAGGTCGAGATTGGTGACGTCGGCCGTGCGAACCTGCCCGTCCACCATCATGCGGCGCGCCGCGGCGCTGTCGAACATGGCTTGGGCTCCGAAATCTATGATGCAGCCTTGTGCGACAGGGTCGGCCAAAACGCAAGCGCGCGCGGCTCGCGGCTGATGCCCCTCGGCAATACCACTTACGTCCGATGAGGCCGGAGAATCTTTGCGCGCGCGAAAAATGGCCCGGTCAAGGACTTGCCATGACCGGGCCAAAGATCGACCACCGGCACGCTCGATCGAGCGCGCCGGGTGAACTCAGAATCTCAGTTCACTTGCTTATTGCGGTTTGGAATTTTTCTTCTTCATCGTCTTGTGGTGCATCGTCTTGGCGGGCGCCATGCCGCGGCCCATACTGCCGCCCGTGGTCGGGTTGCTCGCCGCCGCGCCGCCGGCAACCGGCGGTTCGCCGCCCGTTGCCGGGCCGTTCTGCGCCATCGCCAGCGAAGTCGCCCCTGCGATCAGGGCGGCCGCAAGCGTCACTGTTTTGAGAGTAGCCATATCCAAATTCCTCCGGACACTCACTGAGTTTCGCCCACACCCGTTAGGCACGAACAGCAACTCATCCGGGAATTCAAAGTTCCTCTAAGGTTCCTGGCCAATCTCCGCGGAAGGCGGGCGGGGAACTTTGAAACTGGGCCTTGCGTGCCCATTTGCCGTAACAGCGTGTGGGCATTGCTTAATCGATTGCATGCAGTTACCCATGCCGACGCTACCCCTCCCAGGGACGGCCACGTGGCGGAGTGGTTACGCAACGGTCTGCAAAACCGTGTACCCCGGTTCAATTCCGGGCGTGGCCTCCAGCTTTCGCAAAAGCGCAGCGCCGCAAGCACTAGCCCGCCGTAGACCGCAATCGCTTCAAGACCGGTTTCCACCCGTCGGATCAACGTCCGATGGCATGCTTTTCCGGGTCATGCTTTGGCGAAAGCGGGCGGATCGCCGTTGCTTTTGCCTGGCAAGCCCACAATTCGGCGCGCAAACGCTTTCAAAGCCTGACCGGCTTTGTTATACGGGCGCGCGCACGCGAGCAGGCTTTTCCCCGGTAGCTCAGCGGTAGAGCAACCGGCTGTTAACCGGTTGGTCGCTGGTTCGAATCCGGCCCGGGGAGCCAAACCAAGCACTTCGCGGATTTTTCGAGCAGATCACGTGAAGATAATGCCGGCGCGCCGGCCTTAGGCATTCATCGATCCTTAACCAAGCTTTCCCACCATCGCCGCCTCGTGGCGAGGAGACGCGAATCATGGCGCAAAATCTGGGTTACGTTTTGCCGCGTGCCGCCATCGTGCTTCTGGGATGGGGCGCGCTGTATTTTATTCTTACCGCGCTGTCGCCGCGCCTGGCCCCGGCCTTGATCTACTTCAGCGGGATTTCCTGGGTCTTGGCCGGTATCGTTTGCTTCGGCTACCTCTACCGGCTGCGGCGCGAAGCGGGTTCGACGCCCGAACGCGCGATCACCATGCGCCCCAAGGGGTCCTGACGCCCGCGTGTCCTGCGGCGCCTCGCCTGCACGCCAATTCGTGAAACCCGTGTTTTCGCGAAACCCGTGTTTATGGCTTGCGCCTACATCAGGCTGGACACGATGTTGACGGTCAGCGCCAGCACGGTGACGTTGAAGAAGAACGACACGACGCCATGAACCATGGTCAGCCGGCGCATCGTTTTGCCGGTGACCTGAACGTCGGACACTTGCGCGGTCATGGCAACGACCAGCGAGTAATAGAGGAAGTCCCAATAATCCGGGTCTGCGTTGCCGGGAAAATCGAGACCTCCGTTCCGATCGTCGCGGCCTTCGCCATAAAATTCGTGCGCGTAATGCAGGGCGAAAATCACATTCATGAAGGCCCAGGACAGCAGAATGGTGACCGCGCCGAGTGCCACCTGGAAGGCGCCGGGCGCGTGGCCGAGTTCGGATATCACCGCGGCGAGACTGGCCAGTGCCGATGCCGTGGTCAGCACCAAAAGGGCGATCGCGCCTTCGTCCTCGACACATGCGCGCTGGCGGATGTGGTCGATCGTCGAGCGCGCCATGACCCAAAAGATCAGCGCCAGATAGACCGCGACGCCGCTGTCCCAGCCGGCGAGGATTCGCGTCGAGACGCGCCAGCGCATGGCCAGCAGCATCAGCGTTATGACGACCCCGAACGATGCCGAAACAAATAGCCGGAAGTGCAAGCGCCAGAGGCGGGCGAGCGGCGTCGCTTTGCGCAACTCGCGCCAGCCCCAGCTTGCAACGGCATGTCTGGATTTTTTCAAAGCACCATTCCGTCGGCCGGGAGGTCAATTTGGACAAGTTGCATGGCGACCATGAGCGATGATGGTCGAAAAGACGCTATCGGTTGAGCCGCGAAGCGGCCCCGCGCCATAACACAACCGACGCGCCCTGCGGCGCGTTCCGACCGCAGTCTCGTTCGCCGAAGCTCGTCTCAGCCGCCGGCGCGGTTCCAGCCGCGGATGCGGTTGCCATAAACCTCGAAGCCGGCCGCCGTCACCACCACAGTATCTTCGAGCTTGATAAAGCCGCGGCGCGGGTGCTGCAGCGTGGTCTCCACCGAGACCACCATGCCGGTCTCCAGCGGGCGGTCGGCGTCGTAGGCGTCGTAGGGTACCGGGCCGGAATTGGTTAGCCGCGGCGCTTCGTGGCTGACGAGACCCATGCCGTGCGCCAAGAACTCGATGTGATTGTGCAGCTTGGATTTGTGCAATACGGCGTCCGCCGCCGCGTAGATCTCCTTGCCGAGCTCGCCGGGCCTGATCGGCTTCATCGACGCCTGCTCGATCGCCTCGACCTCGCCGAGCAGATCGACGAGTTCGGCATCCGGCTCGCCGGCGATGCCCATGCGGCAAACATCGCCGATATAGCCGTGATAATTGCCGCCCGAATCGAGCGACAGCACGTCGCCTTTTTCCCAGCGCTGGTCAGAGGGAGCGCGATTAAGGCTCGAGCCCGCCGCGATCAGGCAATAGTCGAAGGTCAGACCGCGCGTGGTCTCCTCGCGGCGCAGCGCCTCGGCAAGTTCCGCTTTGGTGGCGCCAGGGCCGTGGTTGGCAAACACCGCGGCCATCGAGTCGATCACCTTGTCGGATGCGAGCTTGAGCATTTCCAGTTCTTGCGGCGTCTTGACCGCACGCAGCCGTTCCAGCACGAACAGCGCATCGACGAATTCGGCGCCGGGAAAGGCCTTGCGCAGCACGGCTTCCGCGTCGTTCGGAATGAACGCGGTCTCGACGCCGATCCGCTTCGGCTTCGCATTGAGCTTGCGCGCGTATTCCGCGGCCTTCTCCATGGCGTCGACCGAGCCCGAGCTTTTGGTGTTGATCTCGGCGACCCAGAACGGCGTCACCTCGTTCTGGAAGCGATCCATGCGGTGGCCGAAAAAGCCGGCCTTCTGCGGCTCGCCCTTGGCATAGACGAAAACCGGCAAATAGCGGCTCAAGCCCATCGCGTCCATGGATTCGAAAAAGAACGAGCGATGGCCGCCCAGCAGATATTGGATGTTGTGCTTCGACGTCGCCACCAGCACGTCGATTCCAGCATCGTCCATGAGCCGGTCGAGGCGCGCGGTGTCGAACGGGGCCGTTTTCTTGGTGACGTCGAGCATATCGATCTCCCTGAGAGGCTATTGTCCGCCAGCTTAACAAATCCGGCCGGATTGATGAACCCGTCCGGTGAGACGCCCTGCCCCTCCGCCACGGCAGATCAACCCCACAGTTCGGCGCTGGCGAGCTTGGCGCCTTTGACCAAAGCGTCGAGCTTGGCCCACATGATGCTGGGGTGCACGCGGCGGTGAAACGGGCCTTGGGCAAAGCCGCAGTCGGTCCCGGCCAGAACGTTCTCGCGCCCGACCAGCCGCGCCAACCGTACAATCCGCTCGGCGACGAGTTCGGGATGCTCGACGACATTGGTGGCGTGGCTGATGACGCCGGGAATGAGCAGGCGCTCGGGCGGCAGCTTGGCGGTCTCCCAGACCCGCCATTCGTGCTCGTGGCGCGGGTTGGCGCCTTCGATGACGTAGGCGCCGACCTTCATGCCTAGAATGAGGTCGACAATGTCCTTGAGCGGCACATCGGAGGCGTGCGGCCCCGGCCAGCTGCCCCAGCAGACGTGATAGCGGATGCGATCGGCCGGCAACCCGGCAATGGCTTCATTGAGCACGTCGACCTGCATGGCGAGCCATTTGCGGTAATCGGCGAAACTTCCTGGCGGCACCATGCGGTCGTAGGTCACGGCGGCGCGCGCATCGTCGAGTTGCAGCACAAAGCCGGCGTCGATGATCATTTTATATTCGGTGCGCATCGCCGCGCCGATGGCGCGGATCAGCTCCTCCTCGCTCTTGTAGAATTCGTTCTTGCGATCCGGAATGACGCTTGCCGGCGCCGCCACCGGCATGAAGGCTTCTTCGACCTTCGCGTCTTTGAGCGCTGCCTTGAAATTCGCGATGTCGCGCGCAAGCTCGGCCTGTCCGGTGTAGCTGATCGGTCCGACGCAGACCGCCTCGATCGTGGTCGCGACCCCTTCGCGGGCATCGAGCTCGGCGTAAAATTCGGCGAACCGCTCGCGGTCGACGCCCCGCGTAAACGGATTGCTACCCGGTTTGATCGGCCGCCGCTCGAAGCCGGAGAGCCGCTCCAGCACGTATTGCGACCAGCTGATCGATTTGCCGAATTCGCCGTCGCTGACGACATCGATCCCGACCTCGGCCTGCTTGTGCACGACGTCGGCGACGGATTGCTGCAGGCAGGCATCGTAGGCCGCGGTGTCGTAGGGTTTGCCCGCCTGTTTGGCGCGCAGAAAATCCTGCAATGCCGGCGGTCGGATCAGGCTGCCGACATGCGTTGTCAGAATGCGGTCCTTGCTGCGCTTCATTTCGCACTGTCTCCGAAAGGCCTCCCTGCGGGCAGAGCGTGCCGTCGCGTGCGGTTTCAGCACTATTGCGCGCAGTTAGGCAAGCGGCGACGCGCAGCTTCGCCCCCCGCATGGGCGGTGTCCCACGTGTTGTGTCGTCTCGCTGTTTGGCGATCGCCGATGCGGCCGGCGGGCCGTCAGGCGGCGGAGCGGGCCGCAGCCTTGGCCATGGCAACGGCCTCGGAAACGCCGCGCTTGGCGCGATCGAGAATGAGCTCGATCGAGGCGATCTCGATGCGGTTGCGGCCGTTGTCCTTGGCGCGATAAAGGGCATGGTCGGCCTGCGCCAGCAACGCCGAAATATCGAGCACCGCGTCGTAACTGATGACGATGCCGATGCTCACGGTAGCGACGACGGGGCGGCCGTCGACTTCGCAACTCGCTGCGGCGAACGAGCGGCGGATATCTTCGGCGATTGCCAGCGCCCGCTCGCGCGTCGCGTCGACCAGCATGGCGGCAAATTCCTCGCCGCCGAGCCGGCCGAACAGATCGGCGCGGCGGATGCAACCGCCGCCGACCTCGGCAAAAAGCTGCAGCACGCGATCACCGACCGCATGGCCGAAGCGATCGTTGATCGATTTGAAGTTGTCGAGATCGAGCAGCATGACGGCGATCGGGCGCGGATCGGTCGCTTGCCGGCGCAGCTCGACTTCGCCGTCCTGCAGGAAAGCGCGGCGATTGGAGATGCCGGTGAGCGGATCGACCAGCGCGGCGGTCCGATGGCGAAATTCGGTGCGTTCTTTGGCCATCGCCAAGAGGATGAAGGCGATCGAGATGGTGAACAGCAGCGCCTCGAAGCTGAGCACGGTGAGCCAGACGCTCTGGAACATCTTGTCGCCTTCCGGCGACCACGGCAGCATGGCGCCGAGCGGGGTTCGCAACAGATAAAGCGCGCCGTGGGCGAACAGCATGAAGATCGCCGGCCAGCGCGACACCAGGGGCTCGCCCCGCCCGCGCCAAAATTCATACGCCGTCGCCCAGATATAGGCCGTGATGATGCCGGAGCTTAACAGCACGCGGATGTCCCACGATGCCGCGATACCGGGCACGTGGCTCAGCACAAGCCACAAAGCGGCGCCGCCAAACAACAAAATCGGCAGCGGCTTGCGGTGGTCGAACACGCGCGCGCCGGTCCAGGTGAACGCGAACGCCGTAAACAGCACGGCATTGGCCAGATCGATCGAGATCAGATCCGAGACCGACCCGTACATGCCGAACAGCATGATCGAAGCCGCGCGCAACAGATCGGCGAAGCCCCACCACGCCACGGCATAGATCGCCGTATTCTGGACCCACGCGAACAAGAGCAGCAATCCGAGGATTGCTTCCACGTAGATGGTCACCAGGAACAAGGTGTTGACGTCGAGATTCATCGCGCTGAACCAGGCAGAACCAAATTGACCGGACGCGGGCGACGTGCGCTCAAAAACCCCGTCGTCCCTCGCTTAGCGCGGTTGCGGGAAACAATCGGTGAATAGCCGTAATCGGCGCCGAGCCATGCTTGCCTATGGTTTCGGGGATGTTGCGGACATCGGCGGCTTTTTCATTAGCCTTGTTTCCACGCCCCCCGTCACCTATTTTCCCCCGGCCGGAAAGCGCTTAGTCATGCAATTTGCCAACGGAATCACGGAAGCGATCGGCAATACCCCGCTGATCAAACTCAAGCGTGTTTCGGAAGCCACCGGCTGCACCATCCTCGGCAAGGCCGAGTTCATGAATCCCGGCCAGTCGGTCAAGGACCGAGCGGCTTTATTCATCATTCAAGACGCGGTGAAAAAGGGCGAGCTGCGGCCCGGCGGGGTCATCGTCGAAGGCACGGCCGGCAATACCGGCATCGGCCTTGCGCTGGTCGGCAATGCCATGGGCTTCCGCAGCGTCATCGTCATTCCGCAAACCCAGAGCCAGGAGAAGAAGGACACGCTGCGGCTGTGCGGCGCCGAATTGATCGAAGTGCCGGCGGTGCCCTACTCCAATCCCAACAATTACGTGAAACTCTCCGGACGGCTTGCGGCGCAATTGGCCAAGACCGAGAAGGCCGGCGCGATCTGGGCCAACCAGTTCGACAACGTCGCCAATCGGCAGGGCCACATCGAGACGACCGGCCCGGAAATCTGGCGGCAGACCGACGGCAAGATCGACGGCTTTTCCTGCGCCGTCGGCACCGGCGGCACGCTTGCCGGCGTCGCCATGGCGCTCAAGAACCGCAACAAGGATATTCGCATCGCGCTGGCCGATCCGATGGGCGCAGCGCTCTACAGCTACTACACGACCGGCACGCTGAAATCGGAAGGCTCCTCGATCACCGAGGGCATCGGCCAGGGCCGCATCACCAGAAATCTGGAAGACGCGCCGATTGATACCGCCTATCAGATTCCCGACGCCGGGGCGCTGCGGCTGATCTTCGATCTCCTCGAGCATGAAGGACTGTGCCTCGGCGGCTCGTCCGGCATCAACGTCGCCGGCGCCGTTCGCCTCGCCAAGGAGCTCGGCCCCGGCCGTACGATCGTGACAATCCTTGCCGACTACGGCACACGTTATCAGTCAAAGCTGTTCAATCCCCAGTTTCTGCGCGAAAAGAACCTCCCGGTGCCGGAGTGGCTCGAGCGCAAGTCGAGCATCAAAGTGCCCTACGAATGAACTTCGTCAAATCAACCGCGTTAGCCCATTGAGAACAGCCATGTTGCGAACCGAAAATACCCCTGCTGCTTCCCCGACCAGCCGCTTTTTGGTTTCGACCGATTGGCTTGTCGAGCGCCTGCGCGATCCGCACGTGATCGTCGTCGATGCCTCCTATTTCCTGCCGACGCAAAAGCGCGACGCACTCGCCGAATATCGCGAGGGTCACATTCCCGGCGCGGTATTCTTCGACATCGAAGCGGTGAGCGACCATTCCACCGAGCTGCCGCACATGCTCCCGGGGCCGAAGCAATTCGGCGAGGTGGTCGGTGACCTTGGCATCGGCGACGGCGACACGGTCGTGGTCTATGATTCAACCGGCTTTTTCTCGGCGCCGCGGGTGTGGTGGACGTTCCGGGTGTTCGGCGCGCAATCCGTTTACATCCTCGACGGCGGCTTGCCGAAGTGGAAGGCCGAAGGCCGCCCGCTCGACAAGGGCGACACCAAGCGCGCGCCCAAAACGTTCACCGCGGAAATGAATGTCGGCGCCGTCGCCATGCTCGACGATGTGCGCATGGCGCTTACCGACGACAGCGTACAGATCGTCGACGCGCGATCGGCCGAACGCTTTGCCGGCAAGGCGCCGGAGCCACGTCCTGGCCTGCATTCCGGCCATATGCCGGGTGCGTTCAATCTCCCTTACGACCGGCTCCTTGAAAACGGCCGGCTCGCTTCGCGCGACAAGATCACAAAGGCCTTCACCGCCGCCGGCGTCGATCTCGACAAGCCGATCATCACCAGTTGCGGCTCCGGCGTCACCGCGGCGATCTTGACCTTCGCGCTGGAATCCCTGGGCAAGGAGCCCAAGGGTCTTTACGACGGTTCCTGGGCGGAATGGGGCTCGCGCCCTGACCTGCCCGTCAAACGCGACAAATAATGCCGAACACGAGACCCGCCGCCCTGGTGACCGGCGGCGCGAAAGGGATCGGCCGCGCCATCGCGCGACGTCTGCTCGACGATGGCTGGAGCATCGGCGTCATTGATCTGCCCGATAGCGGCTTGAACCGCGTCTTTCCGCAGCGAAGCCGCAACGCGCTGGCCGTCGAAGGCGACGTACGCGATGAAGAAGCGCTGTCCGACGCCGTCGACGCGATGCTTCATCGTTTCGGCCGGCTCGACGCCGCGGTCTCCAATGCCGGCGTCATGGTCCGCAAACCCATTCGCCGCCTGACGCTTGCCGAATGGCATCGCGTCATCGACACCAATCTGACCGCGGCGTTTCTGCTCGCGCGGGCCGCCGAAAAGCACCTGCGCAGGACGCGCGGCGCCTTCGTCACCATCGCTTCGACGCGTGCGCTGATGTCGGAGCCAAATACCGAATCCTATTCCGCGAGCAAAGGCGGCCTCCTTGCGCTCACGCACGCGCTTGCCGTCAGTCTCGGCCCGCAGGTACGGGTCAATTGCGTCAGTCCGGGCTGGATCGAAACCAAGAATTACCCGGCGCTGCGCCGCAAAGACCACGGCCAGCATCCCGCCGGCCGCGTCGGCAAGCCGCAAGACATCGCCGAGATCGTCGCCTGGCTCATTGACCGCGAGCGTTCGGGGTTCGTCACCGGCGCCAATTTCATTGTCGACGGCGGCATGACGCGGAAAATGATCTACGTGGAGTGAGGCCGACTGAACGTGCTAGCGGCAGGCCCCTTGCGATCGCGCGGTATCAAGAGCCGCGTGCGCGGCGAGCCAGTCCGGTAATCCGTATGCGATTTTGGTCCAGCCGACGCCCCAGGGGTTATCGGAACTGTCCCACCAGATCTTGCACCAGCCGTCACTTAATCGAACCACGGCATAATCGGCGCGCGCCGGCGTTGAAGCGGCAAAGCCAAGCGCCAGCACGGCGAGAATTAAAGCCAGTCGTTTCATCGCGAACCTCTTCCTGCGCCCGTCCGCATCCTTCAGATAGTCCGAGCACGCAAACGCGGCAAGACCAGCCATGTTCCACGCCAAAGGTCACAAACGCGAAAGCCGCAAGACGCTCAGTCCTGCGGCTTCCGTCTTTGCGCCCGCTGCAGGGAGGAAATTCAGCGGGCGCCGGCAATTATCGAACCAAGCCTCAGAGCTGCCCGCCCTGACCGGCGCCGTCGCTTCCCTCATTTGCCTGGCCGAAATGACGGCCATGCATCCAGCCATGGCCGTCACGGCCGAAGCCCTCGCCGTGCCGCCAGCCGCGCCCCATGAAAGCGTGCATGCGCGGATGCGGGCGCAAGATGCGCGCCAGCTTCATGAAGCGGGCCTTCTGATCCTCATTGAGGCTTTGGTAGAGCGGTGCGCCGGTATCGGCGACCTTCTTGAGCGCGCTGCTGCGCTTAGCCATGGCGTCGGCGCGGCGCTCCAGGCGGTCAAACGGCGTGGTCGGCGCCTGCTGCGCGCCGGACAGGCGGGCCTGGATGCGCTGGATGCGCAACTGGGCCATGTCGCGCAGCGCCTGCTCGAACGACGGCCAGTTCTTGGCCTGGTCCGGCGTAAGCTCGAGACCCGCTTTGAGCGCGGCGATCCGCGCGTCGGTGAAGGCGGCGATGTCGGCGGGATTCGGCAATTGACGGCGTTCGAAACGCGGACCGTCGCCGGCCGCATTGTCGCGTCCGCCGAAACCTTGCTGCGCGTAAACCAACGGAGCGCCGGCGAGGGCAACCAAGGCCGCCGCGGCGATGACTGACTTGAGCATATGATCCTCCTCGCGGATTCAACGTGAGCAAAATAATGAACCGCGAACGCCGGAACTCAAGTTAAAGTTTCGCCATGTGAGAGCCGGCATGAATTACCGCTTGGTAATTCATTTATCATTCGGCATCGTTCATGAACAAACGTGCAGTATTGTTCGCGATCTCGATGCGACAGCGCGATCGCGTTCAGCGCAATATCTGCTGCAGAAACAGGCGCGTTCGTTCATGCTGCGGCTCCGCAAAGAACGCATTGGGCTCGTTGATTTCCACGATCTGTCCGTCGTCCATGAAAATGACACGGTCGGCGACTTGGCGGGCAAAACCCATTTCGTGCGAGACCACCAGCATGGTGATGCCGTCGTTCGCCAGCTCGACCATCGTGTCGAGCACTTCCTTGACCATTTCCGGATCGAGCGCCGAGGTCGGCTCGTCGAACAGCATGATGTTCGGAGACATGCATAAGGCGCGGGCAATGGCGACCCGCTGCTGCTGACCGCCGGACAGCCGTGCCGGATATTTTTGCGCCTGCTCCGGGATCTTGACGCGTGTCAAATAGCGCATCGCCAGGGCTTCGGCGTCCCTCTTCGGCATGTGCCGCACCCAGATCGGCGCCAGCGTGCAGTTTTCCAAGACCGTCAGATGCGGAAAAAGATTGAACTGCTGAAACACCATGCCGACGTCGCGGCGCACCGCGACGATGTGCTTGGGATCGTCGGTCAATTCGATGCCGTCGACGACGACACGGCCGCGCTGCCAGTCCTCCAGGCGATTGATACAGCGCAGCAGGGTCGACTTGCCGCCGCCAGACGGGCCGCAGATGACGATGCGCTCGCCGCGCATGACGGTGAGATTGATGTCGCGCAGCACGTGAAAATCGCCGTACCATTTGTGCAAGCCGGCGATCTCGACCGCCTTTTCCGCTCTGGCGTCAGCCTGGGGCACGTCGGGACCGACCATCGCGAAGTCCTCAGCGCCGATGCGCTCTTGCCAGCCGCGTTTCGACGCTGCGCGCGTAGCGCGACATGCCGTAGCAGCAGATGAAGTAGACCAAAGCGGCGAAAGCATAGCCGGTCACGCTGGTGACCGGCGTCGCCCAGCGCGGATCGGCGCGCGCCGCTTCGATGGTGCGCAAGAAGTCGAAAATGCCGACGATGAAAACCAGCGTCGTATCCTTGAACAGGCCGATGAAGGTATTGACGATATTCGGCAGCGTGACGCGCAAGGCCTGCGGCAGAATGACGAGCGCCATCATGCGCCAATACGGCAGGCCGAGCGCGGCCGCCGCCTCATATTGGCCGCGCGGCATCGCGGCAAGCCCGCCGCGCACCACTTCAGCCATATAAGCGGACGCGAACAGCGCAACGCCAATCAGCGCGCGCAACAGCTTGTCGGGCGACAAGCGCTCCGGGACGAACAGCGGCAGCATCACGCTCGCCATGAACAGCACCGTGATCAAAGGCACGCCACGGACGAATTCGATGAAGGTCACGGCGAAGAACTTCACCACCGGCAGCTCGGAACGGCGCGCCAAGGCGAGCAGGATGCCGAGCGGCAAGGACGCCACGATGCCGACGGTGGCGACCACGATCGTGACCAGGATGCCGCCCCACAGCCCAGTTGGAATGTCGATCAGGCCAAGGCGCGGCACGCCGCTCAAAAACACGTAGGACAGGATCGGCAGCATAATGAAGAAATAGACGGCGCCGAGATCGCGACGCGGCGCCGACAGCCAGGCGAGCCAGCCGATGCCGATCGCCAAACCGACGAAGAACACGTCGACGCGCCAGCGCTCGAAAAGCGGATAAAAACCGTAGACGAAATAAGAAAACCACACGCGCACGAATGCCCAGCAAGCGCCGGGTTCAGGCAGCTGCGGCGAGGCGAGACAGGCTTCGCGGTCATTCCCCGACCACACCGCGTCGAGCAAAAAGAACCGCAGCAAGGGCGGCACCGCCCAGGCGATGAAGAGAAGGCAGATCAGGGTCAGCACGACGTTGCCCGGCGAAGAAAACAGATTTTCGTGGAGCCAGCCGATCACGCCGGTGCGCTCCGCCGGCGGCGGCAGGCGTTCCGACGGCGACATGCGCAAATAGCTCCGCTCGGCCATGGGCAGCGCCATCTCAGCGTTCCTCGACCGCGATGGCGTAGCCGTAGAGGTTCATAAGGAACGACGTGATCAGGCTGATGAACAGATAGACCGCCATGGTGATAGCGACGACTTCGACGGCCTGACCGGTGAGATTGAGCACGCTGCCGGCAAAAACCTGCACCAGATCCGGATAGCCGATGGCGACCGCCAGCGAGGAGTTCTTGATCAGGTTGAGATATTGGCTGGTCAGCGGCGGTACGATCACGCGCATGGCCTGCGGAACGATGACAAGCCGAAGCGTCGTCCCGGACGCCAGGCCGAGCGCCTGCGCCGCTTCGGTCTGGCCGTGCGGCACCGCCAATATGCCGGCCCGCACCACTTCGGCGATGAACGCCGCGGTATAGACCGACAGCGCCAAGAGCAGCGCGGCGAATTCGGGGAGGATTTCGACGCCGCCCGCGACATTGAAGCGGCCCATCGTGGGAAAGCTGAAGGACAACGGTGCGCCGGCCGCCGCGAATACGACGCCCGGCAAGACGACAATAAGGCCGAGCGCCGCCCAAATGATCCGCGTCGGCTCGCCGGTGCGGTCCTGGCGGCGGCGCGCCCACAGCCGCAAGACGAGGGTCGCGCCGATCCCGATCAAGAGCGCGCCGAGAACGTCGCCAAAACCCGGCGCAAATTCCGGTCGCGGCAAAAACAGTCCGCGATTGTTGAGAAGACCCCCGCCGGGCAGCGAAACGCTGCCGCGCACCAGGGGCAGCGCACGCAGCACGGAATTGTACCAGAACAACAGCTGCAGCAAGAGCGGCACGTTACGGATCAATTCGACATAGCCGCCGGCAAGATGCGAAACAAGCCAATTGCGCGACAGCCGCGCGATGCCGATGGCAAAGCCGAGCACGGTCGCCAGGACAATGCCAAGGCCGGATACCAACAGCGTATTGAGAAGGCCGACCCAGAAGGCGCGGCCGAAGGTCGAGGTGCTCGCCGAATAGCCGATCAGCGTCTGGCTGATGTCGAAACCGGCGGTATTGTTCCAGAAGCCGAAACCCGAGGTGATGTGGGCATTGGCGAGATTCTGCGCCGCGTTATGGATCGCGGCATAAACAACGCCGCCGACGATAACGACCAGCGCGACCTGCAACGCGACGTTCCCCGACAGGCGCGCGGAACGCGGCGGCGACAGCGCCGATCGAACCGACTGCGGCATCGTCGGGCCCGCGGGTGACACGGCCGGCGAACGCCGGCGGCTCAGCGGATCGGCAGACCGTATTGCAGGCCGCCCTTGGTCCACAGCGCGTTAAGACCGCGGGCGATCTTGAGCGGCGAGCCTTGGCCGACGTTGCGCTCGAAGCTCTCGCCGTAATTGCCGACGGCCTTGATGATGCGATAGGCCCAATCCTTGGTCAGCCCGAGCGACACGCCGAATTGGCCCTCGACGCCGAGCAGGCGGCGGACATCCGGTGCGTCGGATTTGAGCATGTCGTCGACATTGTGCTGGTTGACGCCCATTTCCTCGGCATCGACCATCGCGTAGTGCGTCCAGCGCACGATGTCTTCCCAGGTATCGTCGCCCTGGCGAACCGCCGGACTGAGCGGCTCCTTGGAGATGATCTCCGGCAGCACGATGTTGGCGTTCGGATCGGCCAGCTGCAGCCGCGAGGCGTAGAGTCCCGATGAATCGGTGGTGAAGGAATCGCAGCGGCTGGAGTCATAAGCTTTGATGGCCTCGTCGATCGTCGCGAAGGTCACGGTCTTGAGCGACATGTGGTTCTGCCGGAAATAATCGGCGAGATTAAGCTCCGTCGTGGTGCCTTGCTGCACGCAGACCGAAGCGTCGTTGAGCTCGAGCGCGGAATTCACCTTCAGCGCTTTGCGCACCATGAAGCCTTGACCGTCGAAAAAATTCACCGCGGCAAAATCGATGCCAAGCGTGGTATCGCGCTCCATGGTCCAGGTCGTGTTGCGCGACAGGACGTCGACTTCACCCGATTGCAGCGCGGTGAAGCGGTTGGCGGCGATGAGCGGCACGAACTTGACCTTGGTCGGATCGTTGAAGATGGCCGCCGCAAGCGCGCGGCAGAAATCGACGTCAAATCCGGTCCAGTTGCCTTGCGGGTCGGGCATGCCGAAGCCGGCCAACTGGCCGTTTGAACCGCAATTGAGCACGCCACGATCCTGCACCGCCTTGAGCGTCGCCGACTGCGCGAAGGCCGCTTGCGCGCTCAAAGCAAGCGCCATTGCAACAGCGAAAGTCGTGGCTGCACGTTTCATGATGCCGATCATGATTTGGCCTTTCAGCATGAGGTTTGCGCGCAAACGCCCCGCAATCAAGCGCGCCAGGATGGTGACCTGCCCCGGTCCAGGTTGTCGCATCTGAGAACGATCCCGCTATGAGGTCAAGGGGTTGACGAGCGCGGCCAATACCGAGGTAATGCGCCAAACCCGTGCGCCAACCGGGCCGGTTTCGGCATTCGAGTCGAGATAGAACCATGAACGACAAAGGAGACGACCGGCCGCCGCGCTCGCGGCGCACGGCGACGAAGCTGGTGACCGCCGGTCGCGATCCCCGCTCCTACCACGGCTTTGTCAATCCGCCGGTCTATCACGCCTCGACCGTGCTCTACCCGAATGCTGAAGATTTCCTCGCCCATCGCGCGCGCTATCAATACGGCCGCCGCGGGACGCCGACCACGGAGGCGCTCGAACTCGCGCTACAGGAGCTGGAAGGACCGCAATGCGCGGGAGTCGCGCTGTTGCCCTCGGGACTGGCGGCGATTTCAGCGGCGCTTCTCTCGGTGGTGCGCGCCGGCGATCACGTGCTAATTACCGACAGCGCCTATGGACCGACACGAAATTTTTGTGGACAGATCCTGGCGCGGCTCGGCGTCACTTCGAGCTTTTACGATCCCGGCATCGGCGGCGGCATTGCCGAACTGTTGCAGCCGAACACGCGGGCCGTCTATCTGGAGTCCCCTGGGTCGCTGTCGTTCGAAATGCAGGACGTGGCGGCGATCGCGAAAGCGGCACACGCCAAGGGCGCGCTGGTGCTGATGGACAATACCTGGGCGACGCCGCTTTATTTCCGCCCGCTCGATCACGGCGTCGATCTCGTCATCCAGGCCGGCACCAAATATATCGGCGGCCACTCCGACGTCATGCTCGGCACCGTCTCAGCCAATGCGGCCACCGTCGCGGAACTGAAGAACACGGTGCGGCTGACGGGCCTGTGCGAAGGGCCGGACGATGTCTATCTCGGCTTGCGCGGATTGCGCACGCTCGGCGTGCGGCTCGACCGCCATTACCAGTCCGGCGTCGCGGTGGCGCGCTGGCTGGAAGCCCGGCCCGAGGTTTTGCGCCTGCTGCATCCGGCGCTGCCAAGCCATCCCGGCCACGCGCTGTGGAAGCGGGATTTCACCGGCGCGTCGGGGCTTTTCAGCATGGTGCTCAAGCCGGTGCCGAAACCGGCCTATCATGCCTTCGTCAACACGCTCGAACTGTTCGGCATCGGCGCCTCGTGGGGCGGCTATGAGAGCCTGGCGATACCGTTCGACTGCACGCCGCTGCGCACCGCGACGCGCTGGGAGCCCGGCGGACCGACGGTGCGCTTCCATATCGGGCTTGAGGCGGTCGAGGATTTGATCGCCGATCTCGAACGCGGCTTCGCCGCGCTCGCGGCGGCGGCTTGACATTCTTCAGGCGACGGTCGTCGGCTTGTGATCGCGCAAGACGAAATAGAGATTGCGCAGATAGACAAAGACGCCGAATGCCTGGCCGGCGATGAACACCACGTCTTTCCGGTAAAGCGCATAGACGAGCAGCAACAAGCCGCCGCCGATCGACAGAAACCAGAACGCCGTCGGGATGACGCTGTGCCCTGCCCGCTCGGAAGCGATCCACTGCACCAGGAAGCGCATGGTGAACAATGCCTGCGCAACCAGCCCCAGCACGACCCACCAGTCCAGCCTGGTGACGAACACATCCGTGAGATAGGCGCCGACGGCGTGCTGCATATCAATGAGCAAGGGTTATCTCCTGCGATTGCGGCACGCGTTTTTTGCGCCGGACAAGCCACCACACGCCGGCGAGATCGAGAATGCCGATCCACAGGCGGTCCCAGAAACCGTAGTTCGACGTGCCGTGGGCGCGCGGCCGATCGACGACGTCGACATAGCCGATGCCGAAGCCTTCGCGGCGAACGAGCGCCGGCAGAAAGCGATGCAGACCGTCGAAATACGGCAGCGATAAGAACAGATCGCGACGGAATGCCTTCAAGCCGCAGCCGGTATCGCGGGTCCCGTCCTTGAGCACGGCCTTGCGAACCGCATTGGCGATGCGCGACTGCAATCTCTTGAATCCCGTGGCCTTGCGGCCGATACGCTGGCCGGCAATAAGCCCGATCCGCGGCGCGCCGGCTTCGAGCGCGGCGACAAGCGCCGGAATGAATGCCGGATCGTTCTGACCGTCGCCGTCGAGCGTCACCACGATCGCCGCCCGCGCTGCTGCAACGCCGGTGCGCACGGCGGCCGACTGACCGCAGGATTTTTCGTGCCGGATTTGCCGCAAGTAGGAACGCTCCGCCATCAATGTGCGCAATTCCTGTTCGGTCGCATCGGTGGAACCGTCATTGACATAGACGATCTCGAAGGCCCTCCCCTGCAACGCGCCGGCAATCTCGGCGACGAGCGGCGCGACATTGCCGGCTTCGTTGCGCACCGGCACGACCACGGAGAGCGCGGGTAAAAGCGCGGTCAAGTCTTGGCGAGCCTCGCCCGGCGGATTGTCGTTTTGCGACATGGCGCACGCTTCTAGAGCATGATCCCGAAAAGTGGAAACCGGTTTTCGGATGAGACCATCTCGATCAGGCGGCGCGAAACGCCTGACCGAGCGCCGCCTTGATCCGCCGCCATGACGGTCCCGGAAAGGCGCGCAGGTCGCGCGCGCAGAAGACGAGCCGCCGGGCGGCAAACCAGCGCCGCACCAGATAGGCGCCAACGGCTCCGGTCAGCGCGCCCGCCACGACGTCGCTCGGGTGATGCGCCAGCACCGCAACGCGGCTCACCATGATGACGAGCGCGTAGAGCCACATGAGGATGCGCGTGCGCGGCCAGATCGCGCCGATCGCAATCGCCGCCGAGACCGCCGTGGTCGAATGGCCGGACGGCATGCTGGCATAGGCGGGACGCCACACGAAGGGCATATAAAGGAACGGATCGTCGTGGGCGCCGCCGCCGACAAAGGGCCGCGCCCTCCCGATCAGACGCTTGACAATGGCGACGAACAGGCCCGGCACGCCGATCGCCAGGAACAAAAAGCCGAACCGGGCGGCGAGCGCGGTGAGCACACCCTGTGACATCCGGGACAATCCCGGCGTTACCAGCGCCGCCAAACCCACCACGATCGCGGCGAACGGAATGAGAAACCATCCCGACAGACCGAAATTGGTGATGTGTTCGAACGTGCCGCGAACCCAGTCCGGCTCATTGCGCGCCAAATCACTGGCTGCGGCATCGATGGCGAACATCGAGGCTATTACGACATAAAGCGCCGCGGCCGTGGCGGCAATAGCGGGGAACGACGGCCGCAGCATTTTGGCGGAGGGTATCGGCGCGACGGCAAGGGTCCAACGCTCGAGATTTCTCAGCGCATTGCGCCAGTGCCGTTCCAGCGCGGATTGCCCGCCGGCCGGATCGGCGCCGCTTATGACCGCCAATTCGTCGGACCGCGGACCAGGTCCATTCACGGCTTGCCTGCCGATTGGAACACCGCGATGGAAACCGGCCTGCCGATGCTGACGTTGTAGCCCTCGATGCGCGGCCCGCGGTCGTAATGCAGCCCGACCGCCTCGGCGCGCAAAGCGAATTCGCGCTCTTGGGGCGCATCGACGAAAGCGAAGCGGCAAGCCCCGCCGCGCAGGAAATCGGCGGCGCCGTCGGCATCGGTGAACCGGGTCTTGGTGCCGGCGAGAAAGACCAGGCTCGGCTCCTGGTAGGCGGTGCTGGCAGCAACCGGATGGGGGCAGCCGGACTCATGCAGCACTTGCGCGAGCGCGACGCTGGGAAAGGCCGGCGTCAGCGACGGCACGATCACCGCATAGATGCCGAAGGCCATCAGCACCGACGCGGCGGTGGCGCGCATGAAGGCGCGCTCGGCGCCGTCGTCGTCGAATAATTGCCAGGCAAACAGCCCGCAGACGATGGCACCGGCAAAGAACGGCCAGGCGGCGAGCGCCAGGTCGCGATCGATCACCACCGCGGCGATCACCGCAATCACGCTGACGATCACCGGCACGAGGAACCACCACATGATGCCGCGCACCAGCCACACCCGTCGCGACAGCACCCGCGTCTCCACGGCGCCGGCGATCAATATCGCGATCGCCGGGTAGAGCGGCAGCACGTAATGCGGCAGCTTGGTCACCACCAGCTCGAACACGATCCAGGACGGCACGAGCCAGGCCAGCAGAAAGCGCGCGGCGGGCTCGCGGCGCACCGCCCACACGGCCGGCGCCGCCAAGCCCGCCAGCATCGATGCCGGGAAGAAGGTGACAAAGAACAACATAAGGTAGAGACCCGGCGGCGCGCCGTGCGCATCCTGCGAACTGGCGACCTTGGCCAGCATGTCCTCGCCGACGGAAGCGACCAAGAACTCCCTGCCGACCCGCCAATAGATGGCGATGAACCACGGCAGGACGAGGAGGAACGTCCAGGCCAGGCCGGGCAATGGGCGCAGCGCCAACAGCCAGCGCGCCGAGCGGTCGAGGATCGACAAGGTTATCGCCGCCAGCCCGACAACCATCAGGATCAGCGGCCCCTTGACCAGAATGCTGACCGCGATCGCCGTCCAAAACACCCCAAGCAGGCCGAGACCCGGCGGCGCCTCGTTGCGTCGCGGCGCGAGATAGATGCGCGCCAAGACGCTCATGGCGAGAACGACGGTGAACAGCAGTACGGCATCGGTTTTGGCTAATCGCGCCTCGACGCCGAGGATGGTCGAGGATGCCATTATCAAGGCCGACAGCAGAGCGCCGCGGCGGCTGACAAAGGCGAGCGCGCACCAATAGGTCGCCAACACCGCACCGACGGCGCCGATGAGCGACGGTATGCGGTAGAGCCATATCGTGGTGTCCGCCTTGGGCAGCCCGAGCGCGCTCGCGGTGTTCACCACAGCCGCCTGCAGCCAGTAGATGCCGACCGGCTTTCGGTAGCGCACGTCGTCCTGGTAGCGGATATCGACGTAGTCGCCGGTCTCGATCATCTGCTTGGTGGCCTGGGCAAAATAGGCCTCGTCGCGATCGACCGGGGGAATCTGGAAAAACCCCGGCAGGAAGGCGAGCAGCGCGACGAGCACCAACAGCGCCGCCGCCCGCCGATGCGAGCGCGCGGCATAGTCGAAAAGCCCGGTAAAGCCTTTGACAGGCCAGTCGGACCGCGGTTCCCAACTGCTGGTCGTCGTCATTGACGATCTGTTCGCTGCTGTCTCGAAGCCCGCATGATTGCGGCCCGCCAGCCGGCGCCCGCTTAGCGCGCTAAATCCCGGCCGACAATAGTGAATTCCGGCTGGCGGGAAAAGCGCCGCAACCCGGATTTTGCCTCACCAAAGATCATGTCGGGGTCATGACCGAAGTCATGACCGGAGCCACGACCAAACCCATGGCCAAAGCGAGCGCGGCAGATTCGGCGCCTCCGCGACGACGACCGGGGCCGCGTTACGCGATTTACCGGGAATTCGGCCGCCGATTTTACTATATGATCGCCTCGCGCGGCCCCGTAGCTCAGGGGATAGAGCAACAGCCTTCTAAGCCATTTAGTAACCTTCCCCTCATTGAGGTTATTGCATTTTCTCCCGCCAAATCACAATATTATGGGGTGTCCAAACCCGTACCTGCGCAGGTAAATCGCGGGTGATTTTGAAGGTACAACAGCTATGGCGAAGCGTCGTGCACGTCCTGGCCGGCCGGCGGATCGAGGCGACTACATCCATCGTGCGTTCGTGGGGCCACAAGAGGGGATCGAGGCGAAGCGGCCGAAGATCGCCCGGCTCGACTTCCCGCCGAACCTCAATCCCGACAGCTACCTTGAAAACGTGCTGAGCTTCCCGCGCGACAAAATCGTGCTGTACACCGATCCGACGTGCGAGGGTTTGCAGTGCCGCGTAGGTGCTCACCGGACCACATGGATTTTCTACCACGATGATCGCCGCCGATCCGCGCCGCTCAATGCCAAGGGCGAGCGCCGGCGGATCATCAGCAAGCGCCTTGGCTTCTTTCCGACCATGCGTATCGAGGAAGCCCGCAACGCCGCCCGCGTCGAGCGGGGCAAGGTCGCTGCCGGCGAAGTCGGACCCGGACGCCGGGAGGCCATTAAGGTCGAAACATCGCTGGCCGAATACGTGACCTATCTGGAACGCAAGAGCGCCGCCAAGGGCAAGGAAGCCCGATGGGCGCGCAACGTTCGGCACTACATCAAGCGCCACATCGGCCCGCGATGGGGGAAATGGACGCTCGCCGATCTTGCCGTGCATCCCGGCGCTGTCGCGGACTGGCATCAAGAGTTGTCGGAAGATGCTGGCCCCGTCACGGCGGACCACTGTTGTCGCGTGCTCCGGGCGGCGTATCGGCGGAGCGCCAAGCGGGACCCGTCACTGCCGCAGCGTAACCCGGCCGCAGCGGTCGAGTATAATCCACAAGAAGCGGCGCAATCCGCAATGCCGTTCCGCGACTTCCCGAAGTGGCTTGCCGCGCTCGACGCGCTCGACAAGACCGACGATCTAAGCGAACCGAACAAAGGCGGCCGGCCCAAGGCGCCATGTCGCCGGCAATTCCATTTGTGGTGCTTGTTCACAGGTTGCCGACCAGGAGAAGCGTCACGCATCCGCTGGCGCGACGTGAAGCCGGCGGAGCGCGTGGTGCTCATTCCGGGCGCAAAGGCCGACAAGACCATCCGCGTCATCATGAGCGCGCCCATCGCACGCATCCTGAAAGCGGCGCGCGATCTTGGGAAGCCGGCGAGCGCCGATGACTTCGTATTCCCGCACTCGTTCCATCACCCACACCGCGACGATCTTCCGGTGCGCGGTCACGCGCTGCGGCACACTTGGAAAACGGTGTCCGCCGACTGCGGCATTGATGACTTATTGTCGCGCCTACTGCTTGGCCATGAACCGCAGGGCATTTCGGAGAAGTACATCACGCGCTTTGTGCTCGCCGCCGGCTCCGCCGTTCGGCAGGCTCAGCGCAAAGTATCCCGCAAGATCGTTCAACTACTCGGCAGCGATCCGACGCGCTGATATAGTCGCATCCCCGAAAGAGAGCCGGGATGGACGACACGCCGCAGCAGCCAACACCTATCCCCGCCCCGCCCGGCTTTATCGAGCCGCACGAGGGCCTACTGACCGCGCCGCCCGAAGGGCAACTGCTATACAAAGTGATGGCGATGGAGAACCTATTGCAGTCAATCGCCGGGTCGTATCTGCATTTCAATCGCGTTGACGCATATCCCGACTTGGACCCGAACGATGGTGCCGTGCCGCCGGGCGATCAGGCGATCAATGCACAAGCCACATTTGAGAAAGCTCCAGACTTCTCGGCCGCCGACTATTACAATCGATGTCGCGCGCGGACCTATGCTTGTTGCTTCTCACTTGAGAACACCGACTACATTTGGCGAACCTACGGGACCGGCGGAACGCGCGGCAAAATCTGCATCGTCTTTGACTTCGCCAAGCTGCGGGCGCGATTAAATCACACGTTGACGCAAGGTCACTGTGTTCTCGAACATAATGGCATTCGCTTGCATCAGATTTTTTCGATCAACTACAGCGTAGTCGAGTACGTCCCTTGGGATGCACACCGCGCTAATACTGAGTATCTGCAAAACCCAATCAAATACACCTATCTGAAAAGCGACAAATATCGAGACGACCGGGAATTGCGCATCGCTCTCTCCGCCATTGGCATCGGGCATTTTGTACTGAATGACGGCAGTCGCCTCGACTTTCCACCAAGCCTGCAACTCGGCTTCGATTTCAAGTCAGCTTTTGCGGATGGCACGATTACGCGGCTTTTGCTCGCGCAGGATTGCGACATGGACTTCCTCCGCACCGAACTTGACAAGCTACGCATCGTCCCGGTCGAGGATGGTGAGCGAAGCAATCATGCCGACCAGTGAAGTGTAGGACCGCGTTGGGTTAGCGCGCTGCTCGGAAATACTGTAGTTTAGCGGATGGGCAATCTACCGCATCGGGGCAATAGAGGAGCGATGCCCGTGTATTCCGATACTTTGACAAGGGACAGCGCGGTCAAATACGCAAGAGCGTGGATAGACGACAATACCCCGCAGCCGACAACGCGGGTCCACTGGAACCAATTTCGATGGTTGATGGAGCAAATGGGCGCTCTTTGCGTCGCCGAAAGCTTGAGGAACAACGAGGATGAGGACCACCTCAGCGAGCGACTGTCAAAGGTTCATGAAATTCTCATGAATGTTTGGTACGCTACGGCCCCGGAGATTGCGACCCATTGGTGGCGCGATGATGAGAAGCCGACTGAGGACCAACAAAAGGCCATCGACAAGGCAAAAGCGACGATCTGGAAGCGCCGTGATCCGCAACGATCTTTCGTTGAGGGTTTCGAATCTGAAAATTACACGGCTTTCAATCAAGATGACTTCCACAGCACCGTCGCCGAATATCTCAAGGAGCAATGGCTAAGGCATCCGGTACTCGATTGGATCATGCTGGACATGATGGTGTCGCGCGAACTGTCGGCCTTCGGCGAAGAACTGAAACAAACGTTGGTGCCGGGTCCGAGAGCCAATTTCGGCTTAACCCACGCACGATACTTCGAGACAAAGGGCAATCTGGAAAAAATGAAGGTGCCCGACTGGAATAGGATCGGAGCTAAATTTCTTCTCGTCATCGCGCTTCCGATTGGCACGATCTATTCTGCATTCCACTTCGGTTATGAGAGCGTCGGCCTTACGATTTCAGGTCTCTACGGCGCTGCGATTGCACTCTGGCTTTTCGTGAAGGTTCTGCGCCTTATCGTGAACATCGGTTACGCCGTGACCGGCAAGACGCATCCGCGCGCCAAACCCTTTGTGATTTGGGAGCGGATGTATGAGGTATGGAAGATGCTTAAAGGCCCGACTGTTAATCCGACATTGGTTCGGGAAATGATGGTGAAGGCGCGCGATCAAGGTGCGGTTTGGGATGTGCCAGCGTGGTCGATTATCGACCGTGTAATTCAGCACGATCCGGCGGTTTGGATCGTTCAAGGCGGCAGCTTTTCTTGATGTGTGTATTATCTAGCTAGAGTACTAATCCAAGGTCTTTGATGAGGACCTGTATCACCCTGACAAACACTGAAATAGACGGGAACAGTAAAGCCGCGAACCCGATCAAATAAAGGATCGCCGTCACCCATCGTGCAATGGGATTGCTACGATCCTGCATTTCGTAAAACAACTGCATCTCTATACGGAAAAACCGCTGTCCTCGCCGTCTAATTTCCTCATCTGAATCTACGGAAGGGCGCGAGTTATTCCACTGCTGATAATCCCTGAGTGATGTACGTGCAATCTCATCCCCATGTCTCAAGCGCGCCTCAAGCATCCCCTCGCCGCGCTCGCTCATAAAGGGTTCCTCACCCGCGATATATTCTTCGGTCGAAGCGTACTTTTTTACTTCCAATGGGCAGCACAGCGCGTAGATAGACGACGCGAGTGCTACGCAAACCAGCCCGATGTAGATCGCCAATAACTTAGCCGTTGATCCGGCTGTTGCAGCTTGCCCGAAAATTCTCTCAGATAGCGCCAAAAACTCCACCACTCGGTCATTCAAAAGAATGAGGTAGCCAACAAGTGGGATGAGAATGGTGAGTTTGGCTGCCGTCGAATTGCCGAACGCCCGCAACTGGTGCCAGAGCGGGTGAATCCGCCGCTCCGAAAAATGGTTGTCTAAAGCAGGCGCTTCATCCAGTTGACTCATTTGGTGATCCCGATCATGTGGGAGTTATCGCGGACACGGACACTGCAACACGGCTGACGCGATTTAGGAAGTCTGAAAATTTCGGTTTCTTATCCAGCGCAAAACAGGGTCGGGGTTCGGGCTGTGCGATGGAGCGACTTAAGGCCATACAAGGTCACGACCATGGCGGGGTGGTCGGGACCTTGACCCCATAGCAAGGTGTGGAGCCGCCAGCATGAGGATTAGTTCAAGAGCACCGTTAACGTTAATTTCTCATGCTACTTTGTCGTCAACCCACGCCTCGATCAGCCTCGATAGCTGTTGCTTCGATCCGAAGATCGTCGAGCAAACAAAAAGATGGATGGTTAAGATCATCGCGCCTGCACCATCTAGCTGCGGCGCACGGTTAACAGAAATCAGTATGAGAAATTAATATTAACGGTCGAGGCCCTCGACCTAGCGGACGACGCGGAAACCGCCAGCAGGTGCCTCCCCTCGACCACGCCCCGCACTATCGAGCGGAGCAGCACGAACGCCGCGCGGATTGTCGGTCGGCGATTGCGACTGCGGCGACACCGTTCGCGCATACGAGACTGCCGGCGGCGCCGGTGCGCGGCGTCCATAGCCCTGCGGCGCCGGCGGCGTGAGCTTCGCCATGGTCATCAGTTCGTCGGTTGACTTGTTGCTCAGGTCCGGCGGCCGTCGTGCACCGATCACCTTGACGACGGATTTTGATTTAACGCGCACGTCCATCGTCGAGTGCGGCTGATAGTCGGGGATCAATTCGAGCACCTTGTTCCGCGTTGTCGCCGGCAACTGTTCGGTGCGCGTCATGATGACCGGCAAGTCATCCTTGTCCCGCAAGATGCGGTCACGCATCGGATCGAAGTCGAGCAGACGCATGTCGTCATCGCTCCATCCGATGAACTGCGGATTGAGCTTGTAGACGTATTGGCCTTCGCCATTGAGCACCGGAACCTCGACGCCGTGAATTGCCTGATGGCGCACAGTCGCTTCGTACACGATCAGGCTTTCCTTGCGTGCTCGACCGCAATGGACGTGCCAGTAATCGGTGACGCCTCGCCATTCCAAAAAGAACGGTGACGCGGTGTCATCGTCGCGCTGAGCTTGGCGAGAACGGGCGAGCCAATTGAAGGCCAGTTGTTCGCTCGCTCCAATCGACGCCATCGCCGTCGCCCACTTCGGATGCGTGACCAGCGTTTCCGTGACGCGGATCAGGTTGTCGGTTGTCAGGTGCGTCATCGTCGCGGCGTCCTGTGGCGCGCGTTGCGTGCTCCGGTCGAGCACGACAGGTCCAAAAATTCTGAGGGGGCGAGCAGATGGCTTACACCCCGAAAAACCGCATCGCAACCCGGCTCAAGCTCTAATTCCTCTAAAAAGCCGGACGCGGGCGCCGCGCCCGCCATGATGGGGACCTGTGCAGTTTGTTCAGGGCATTTTCCGTTTTCGCATTTGTTGTTCAGGGCAGTTCAGGGCATTCAGGGCATTTCCTGAGGTCCGAGGAAATTTTGAAAACGCTCCTTTTGAGCCATATCCCCAAATTTTTATAGGGGTCGGGAAATGCCCTGAATGCCCTGAACTGCCCTGAACAAACTCACCCCGGCCCAAAATCGTCGGCGTCGCTGTAGCGGTGCGGCCGAAGCGGATGCAGGAGCCGGTCGGGATAGCCGAGCAGGTCAAGATCGCCATCATCCAGGTCAATGAGCTTTGGGTTGGCTTGGTAATAGCGGGGGAGCAGGTCGTCATTGAGCCGGATGCCGCACCAGCCCGGAACCTGCTTGCGTTCGTCATCCCGATACACGGCGCGGGTGTGCTCGATTTCGCCGCCTGTGTCGGACACCGCTTTGGCGAGGTTGCGCATGACCCAATTTCGTTCGTCGGGCGGCGTGTGCACTTCCTCGCAATAATCGACGTAAGCCCGCCAGAGCACATCCGTCTCGATCCGCGCATCCTTGTCGAGCTTGCATCGGTTCACGATGAAGGCCGCGACGGTGCTCTGCGCACCAAGCAATTTCTGCTTGATGGCCATACTCTCCGGTGTCTGCTCAAACCGACCGCGCGCCCGGAGCCGGTCGAGCGCATCGAGCACGTGCGTCATGATACCGCTCAGATTCTCCGGTGTGCAAAGCCGGTCGCTCAGCGTCGGGTCAGGGTTGTCGCGGAAGTCGCCGTCGAATGGCCAGCACACAAGGCGGCGCATCAGCGCCTCCGTCGCGGAGCCGAAGTTCGGCATGATATTGGAGAACAGCCACAGGATGCCCGGCAGCGTGATCGCGGTGAAGCTTGGCTTTGCCATGCGGCGCACGTCCACCGGGTCCTGTCCGCTGATGTTTTTCAGCCGCTCCGCTGCAATCGCTGTGTCGGTGTTTTTACCCATGGTCAGATCGGCGATGATGATCGCGATCTTGTCGAGGGTGTTTTCCAAGCCGTACTTTTCGCCGAGCACCGACATGGAGGGGAACGCACAGTTGTTCCGGCCGCACAGTGCGGTGAGCACGCGGCCGACCGTGCCCTTGCCGCTGCCGCTGCCGCCTCGACCAAAGAACAGTGCTTGCAAGGTCCGATCTTGCGAGATTGTGTAACCGATGGCCTCGACCAAGCTGTCAATTAGATGCTGACGGCCGCACATGATTTGGTCGAGGAAGTCGAGCCATATCTGTGGCGGCTTGGCGTCGGGATCGTAGTCCATCGGCAAGCAGTAGGTGCCGAAGAAATCGGGAGTGTGCGAGACGAATGTGCGCGTGCGCACGTCGAGCAAACAATTCTGAAACGGGATGATGAATTTCGCGCTGTCGTCACTCCATCCTTCCGGCGGGTCCCGTAGCCACGACGGAGGCGATAGCGTATCCTTGGGCAAGTGAACCTCGCCGCCCAACATATCGATGGCGGCACGAATGTCGCCCGGATGCGGCTGGAACGGAATCGGCTTGCCTTCATCATTGAGAAGCGGCTGCATCGTGCCGTCGTCGAGAAGCTTGCCGCGCGTCGCGTTGCCGAGTAGCGACTGCACCGACTGCCGGATCGTCTGATGCTCGACTTCGGTGTAATGCGTGCCGGCGTAATCGTACCATGCGTGCTGTTGCTGAACGAGATTAGGCCGCACGGTGTCGCGGAATTTCAGCGCAATGTCGAGCGGTGCGCCGCCGTCGAGTACCAGCTTTTCCATGACCGTCACCATCTAACTCTAAACCGCGCGTGCTTGGCGCGCTCGATCCGCACGGCTTTGCGCGCCCGAAGTTCCTCACGGCGTTCTTCATTCTGCCGTAGCTGATAAGATTGCAGCACGCGCTGCATTTCGGAATCGACCTTTTCCTTCAAGCTTTTCGCCTCGCCGATGAACTTCATCTGTGCGAGAAGATCGCAGTACACCGATGGAGCGCGCTTGCGCCGGGTGACTTCTATTCGCGCAGCTTTACGGTAGCGGTCATAGGCGTCGCCGACTTCGCCATTCCAGATGGCTTCTTCGCGCAACCGATTAGGATGCTCGACGATGAACGCGCGCTCGACCGTATCGAGCGCGTCGCCAAGGCGAAAGATTTTGTCGGCGGCGGCGGTGGTCATGACACCTCGCCTATGGGCATGTAGCCCACGTCGCCCGGATATTGTTTCAGCAACAGTGGATCAGCAATCAAGGCGTCTTTGATTTGTCGTGCCTTATCGCCCCCGCTGGCGAAGTATTCTTGTTGGCGCATCCGGTAGTCCTCAATGCGCCCCATGCCGCCTCTGAACGCGAATACTCCGAACCCGGCTAAGAGTGCTTTCATGCACCAATCGTGAGCGCGCTCTTTGTCTTTGGTTTTGATTCCAAGTGCACCCTTGCGACGCCAGTCGAATTGTAAAGGAAACGACTTCCAATCGCTGATGATGGAAAATTCCATCATTCGCTTGCAGCGGGTCCTTAACATCGCGGCGGCGAGCAAATAATCAGTGATCGCTTCGGCAATGACCAAATCAGTTTCGGTGCCGTCCAGTCCCCAAGACACGCGATAGCTGGCCTTGCGTTCGGCTTCGCAAAGCGCCTTGTACTCTTTGGTGCTCATGACACTTCCTCCATCAACCGAATCGCCGCGTCACGCCCGGCACTCCGGGACGGCGGCGGATGACTTCAACCTCGACCTTGCGATACTGGCGCGGAGCCGGATGCGGCTGAATGGCCTTGTGCTGAGCCGCAGCACGCCGCGCGGCTTCGGCCTTGGCCTTCGCCTCAGCTTCGGCACGCGCCGCCGTCTCTGCATCCGCCTTCGCACGTTCCGTTGCTTCGATATTCGCCAATTTGGCGGCGGCGTATTCTGCCTCCGCGTCGGTGACGACCCCGACCGCATTGCCTTCAAGGTCAATGCGCACCGCTCCGGGCTGACACGCGGCGAGATACCGCTTGCCGTCACAGTAGTCGGCGACGGCGCGGCCGACAGTGAACGGGTGTCCGAATTTCAAGTGATAATGGACTTCAAGCGCATCGCGCACGCCGATTGCCAGCGGCACCTTCGGCTCGCCGAACCCCATAAAGGCTTTCGGGAAGTCACGATGGAGAAGTCGGCGGACCCACAGCATCTTGCGATGCGCGGCGTTGATTTGCTTTTTCATGATGCGCTCCTTCGTTCGCAGCGGTCGGCGATCAGCAACCAAGCTTCCGCGACTTCGCGCGCACGGTCGGCGAAGTTTCGCAGGGCGATTTCGTCTAGGGTTTCTTGACTGAGCCGGTCAGCATCGCGCGCCAATCCCGTCGCCTGGTCGGCAAGATCGGTGAAGGCGACTTCGCCGGCGTCGGATCGCTTACCGGACTGAGCCGGGAACGCCACGACATTCGAGGCCACGGCCTGCTCGTTGTCGCCATCGTCCGTGGCTCTTACATCGGCCGTTGTAAGAGCCTTCTGGCGAGCACGATGTGCCGCCGTATTCTTGCGGCTCTGCTCGCGGATGTGCTCGCCCTGGCCGGCGGCCTCGCCAAGTATCCGCTTCGCCGTCGAATAGCTGATGTGCGTGTGCGTCAGGACGAACGCCTTGAAGTTGGCGACGTTGGCCTTGGCCTCGACCAGGAGTGCGGTCAACTTCTCGCGCGCATAGAAGCCTTCACGGTCGGCCGCTTCTTGGTCGTGACGGATTTTCTCATACGTCGTGCGCGCGGCATCCAACGCCTCAAGGGCAGGCTCGGCCTTGATGTGAAGTTCGTCGCCGCGCTTGAACGCCGCCTCCATACGATCATGGAGCGCGTCGATTTCTCGACCTGCGGCGACGGGATCAAAATTGCGGGGTTGATCGGGCGAGGCCGATCCTGTAGAAGTGGGGCCGATAGACATGGGCAACCTCCATGTTCAACGTCGGCTCTATTCGGTGGAACGAATGCCGACGAAAAATCCGAAATCGGATCACAGCCCCGCACGCATTGCGGGGCTTTCCGTTTCGGGTCGGCGTGTGCTGTTAGAGAAAGTGCCAGCGGCGCGCCTGCGCCCTATTCGCGGTAGGGCAGGCATTTCCACTTGGCGCGGAAGTCCGGCGGCTCAGTGGGGGCCGCCTCCGGTCGCTGGCGAGATAGTCGGTTCCTACACCTGACGCCGATGCGATGCAACCCGGTTTTCGTGAACCGTTTCAATGAGATAGTTGCACCATCAGAACAAAGTGTAGCCTTGGCTACATTTTGCTTAGCCGCCCCTCTTGGGCGGCGTGGCCGTGTTCGGGACAGGCGTTGTCCCGGACAGGCTCTTGGCCGCGCCGGGCCGAAGTCGGTGTCCGACACAGCCGGTGTGTCGGACACCGAAAGCCTCCTAACGCCCCATAATTGATCGCTGATGGGCCGTCCGCCGGCCGGTCCTTATCCTCGATTTCGTCCGGCGGCCGAATGGACGGCGACGGCGCCGTGGCTAACGAATCATCGGCCGGACATTAAAGCCCGACACAAGTTTACCGGCTACGCTGGCGCGGCCAGTCGAAGGCAAAATGGCTTCACCGGCGACGATCCCTCCTGGCCGCTGATGGTAGAGCTTTTCGAGCACTATGATGTGGCGGCGCAAGGCTTCCGCTGCCTCCGGGTCGGTCGTCTCGCGAAGTCGGCGGCGGAAACTTACCAGGACGGCGGGATCGTTCGGTTGCGGTCGAGACGGCGCAAGCAATGCCGCGCGCTCACGCTCAGCGGCGCGGCGGCGTCTCATGTACTCGCGCATATATTCGGCTGAGTGCCTACCGCTCATGGCCTCGCCTCAATATTTGCTCAAGCCGACGCGCATCCTCGCCGGCACGCTGACGAACGAGACGTTCGGAATGATGGCTGCTTCGGACGCGGGCGCGATGCAACGCGCGTTCAAGATCGGCTACGGTATCGACCATAAGCGCGCGCTCACCGCGCGCCATCCGGCGCGAGTGTTCGCTTTCGCCGTTGCCGGCGTAGCCACTCGCGCGTTCGGCTATCTCCGCTGGCGTTCCTCGCCGTATGACAACTCGCCTAGCCACGATCATCCTCGACGTACTGCATCGGCCGATGCCGGGTGAACCAAATGAGCCGGATGGTCCTCAAGATTTTGGCCACGGTTCCAATCCCCTCGCCCGGCACGCCGCCTCATATCCTTCTTCGGAGCCGTCTGGACCAAGCGCATGGGCGATTTCGATCAGCGGTCTCCACATCGCGGCGGCCGGTTCGTGTAGGCGCTCGACAATGGCTTGATGGGCGTGTACGCGCTCGACTTCGGCAGGATCGTCGCTTTCCAGAAACGGAATTTCGGCAATCTCGCCGCGCGCGGCCATCTTCGCGAAATGCAGGCGCTCCATCAATTCAAGCTCGACGCTGTTCACGGCCCGCTCCGGGACGACAAGCGCATGTGACCAATCTTCGTCGCCGTCATTCTCGGAATCGGTGCCGAGAATTTCTCGCATCATGTCATCATCGTCGTCAGCCATTGGTGATCTCCTTGAGCCGGTCGATTACGGCCTGCCGTCGCTTGGTCTTTTCCAATTCTTCACGGTAGTTCGGGATGCCGAATAGAAGCTCGCCGCGTTCGTCATCGGTCGTGCAACGATCAAAGCCGACCACATAAGCGCGCGCCGTGCATGGGCGGCCGGTGAACGGATTCAAAAAGTCTTGCATCGTTGTCTCCGTCGAATTGGTGCGACCCCGGTGTCATGGCCGTTCCCCCAACACCGGGGCCGCCGCGCGGCGTCGGGAGGGTGTGCAAACCCGACGCCGCGTTTTGAGTTGGCCGGGCGCGATGGGGGCGCGCCCGGCCGAGAGTGCCCGCGACGGGACGCTTAAACCCGCCGCTGGCCCGCGAACTTCATTTCAGAATGTCGGTCGGCGGCGAAACGCGTTTGTGGCCGAACGTAATCGGAAACGGCTCAGCCGGTTCGGCTCGTTCCTGCCAATCCTCGCTCTTTGGAGCGGGCACTTGATCGCCTCGACCGGCGACGCCGTGTGCGATGACTTCGGCGAGTGCCGGGTCATCCACCGACTGCTCCATATTCAAGCCGAGGCCGGACACGACACGCACGCCCGGTGCCGGCGTCCGCGACGGATTCGCCGTGCCGTCGTTCTGGCCATACGTGGCTCCCGATGGACTTCTCACATGCGAGATTTCATCCGGTGCCGGCGTTCGATTGATCCGACCTGCGGCCGGTGCTTGCTCTACCTGCTTTGCCATTGGTGCCTCCATCCATCAGTTCAACTTGATGCCGCTGCCGACGATCTGACCCGGCGTTGCCGAACCGGCCGGACGCGATGCGTGCTGAGCCTGCTGGTTGTACGCGGCGTTCGCTGCGGCGTTCGGCCCGTTGCAATCGTGCGCGCACGGCTTCTTACCGGCATCAGTGTTCACCGACTGCGCACCGGCATGAGCCGCCACGACGGCACGCGACTTGATCGCGCCGGGATGACCGGGCACGAAAGCATGTTGGCGCCCCCTGAGCCGTGCGGTGATACCCTTCGTTGATTTGTCCATTTCATCCTCCCATCAGGCGTAATCGAACTGGTCGCGAATCAGGTCGTTGAAATCCTCGCCGCTCTCGACCTGTCGAGCGACTGAGCGCGGCACATCGAAGTAGAGATACTGCGATCCGCTCTTGACGAATGTCAGGGCCAGCGTCTTGGAGCGGGCGTTGTAGTGGCCTTCGCGCAAGCACGTACTGCCCGCCACGTCCAACTCGAATGACCGCGACCGTGACGGCTGCTTCTCGGCTTTCGCCGGCGTCGGCGCACTCGCCTTGAGCGATGCGTCGAGCGCCTTATTCAGCTTCGCGTATTCGCGGTCGAGTTGCTTGAGCAAATCGACCTGCCGCTGCGCCGCTTTTGTGTATCGGGCCATCGGTCAGTTCTCCGTCGTGCTCGACGGCAACGTGCCGATGCCGTAATGGGCGAGCGCCGCCTTATCGTCCGGCGAGGCCGTGGCAGTGCTGAGCAACAGCTTGCCCAACATGCGGAAGTGTTCGCCAGTCAGCCCAGGTGAAGTGCGGGAGCGCATCGTCGGTGTGATCGCCGGCTCCGTCAGCCGCTTGCCGACAGGCGGACCCAACGTCGGATTGGTGCCGGGGTCGGCGTCATAGCGGCTGATGCCATCGCCGCCGACGCCATCGAAGTGTTCTCCGGTGCGTCTGCTTTTTGCGGCCATCGCACCATGGACGGGAACGGGGCCTTGATGCTTGGCAACGGCGCCGACGCGCGGATCAATGCCGCCGGAATAGGTGCGCTTCATGCCTTCCGCGACGTGCACATCATGCTCGATCTGCCGCCCCGGCATGTGTCTGTCGTGACTGACAGACATTCCAGGATGCACGTTGATAACCGCCTTCGGTCGGCCGTCGTGACCGACACCGAACGGATTCTTGTTTGGTTCGTTCGCCATGACCGGCCTCACATCTTTTTCGGAATCGAATGAATGCCGGCGCTGTGCGCGCCGTGCTGCGCTTTGATCGCCGCTGTCACCCGCGCCATGAAGCCGGACGGTGCGGCGCTGCCGGTGTTGTGGTACAGAGTTTCGTCTTGCTTCTTGTAGAGCGCAGCGCGCTCAGCGGCGGCGCTTGTCAGACGCCCACCATTTCCCCCGGACGCGAAGCGTCCTCTTTCGTCTCGTTGCTGGTCCATAGCACTACTCGCATGGGGGACTTCCGAGTTGCTGTTACCGTGGTGCTCGCACTGAGCCGCGCGCGGCTTTGTGTGCGGCAGTCTCAGGTCGGCGACGTACCGGCGCCGGCTGTCCGCGCCATTCGAGGCGTCCGCCTTTGCCGCGAACAAGCTTCGCATTGGCGACGCCGAAGCGTGCAATGGTCGAGGAAGCGGCGACCTTCGGGCCGACGTGCCCATGGCATTGACCGGCGGCGTCGTACACGCCGATCCGATCCGGGGGTATTGTGCCGGGGCGCCGGGAGCGCATATCACGCCGCCTTCGGCGGACGAACGTCGCCAATTTTTGCGCCGACCGCCGCTGCAATCTCCGCTGCCTTCGCGGCGCCGATGCTGCGCACTAGATTACTTTGCAGCGTCATCGCCCGCGCCGTGTACCGGCCCGTCTTGGGATCGGCGTGCTCGCTTGACCATGGGTTACGAGCGTGATCGGCGTTGGGTTTCAGTTTCTTCACGCTCTCCGGGACGCCGTTCGCGTACATCTTTTTCAGTTCATCGAAACGTTGCGGGCCGACCGTGCGGTAAAGCTGAGACTGCGCCGTCATGTTCCGGGCCACGAACGCCTTTGTCGCAAGCTCCGCATCAAAGTCAGTCTGCATCGCGAATCGGTGCGGTCGCTCGACCCGCATTTGGTCGATGTACTTGCCGATTTCATCACGACCGAATTTGTAGGCCGAAGCGTCGGCGACGAAATCGGCGATTGCTGTCGGCAACACGCCAGCGCGTGCACACGCGGACTGAATTTCACTCTGGAAGCCGTAATCAATGTCCATTGTTACCTCCGTCGTGGGAGTGATCGAATAAGCTTCGCCAAGTCCTCGACCATGACGATGGTCTTTCGACCGTCCTGATACGCGGGTAACGTGCCGGCGTTGATCGCTGCCACGATCCGTGAGTGCCGTAGCGATGTGATCTCACATGCGGCACTGATCGTGACGGAGATCGGCCATAGCGGCCGGACGCGGCGGCGAGCCATCGTTACCTCGTAATTCGCGGGGGGACTTGTTTTGCTGGAACGCGGTCGAGCCGCATCACGCGGGCGGGGCGCGGCCGTCACGGCACACGCTGTCGGTTCTCAGCGTCGTAAAGATCGCGCCGACGATCCGAAAAGGCAACCCGGTTAATGGGACGTTTTGCACCGACGTGGCTGCGACCTATGGCGATGCAATTCGGCGACGCATGTGCTATTCAAGAGCCGGAATTTACCCGCGCAAAATTGGTTGGAATGGTTAGCAGGTGTTTCGCGGGTAAATTATGAGGAAGCGGCCGAAAAACTGCTGTTTTTCAACGGTCGGCCCCGTAGCTCAGGGGATAGAGCAACAGCCTTCTAAGCTGAAGGTCGCAGGTTCGAATCCTGCCGGGGTCGCCAATGAAATAAGGTACTTCTTGCGTTTTTGTCTCCTAAAATCCTCCCCAAAAAACGCCTGGGGAGGACAGGGGGAGGACGCCAAGCCAAGAGAATCGGGAGCAGAAAAATGGAGGAGCAGGCCCCGCTCAACCAAGCCGCTGATCCGCGCCAGATATTCGATCACGCCTGTCGATTCTTGGCTTCAGATCAGCTTCTTCGCAGAACAGGAAAACCGGGCTCGGGATGGGAGCTTACCGTCGCGCCTCCGGCAATGGTGCTATCGGCGTTTGCTGCCGAATTATTCTTGAAGTGCCTATTGATTATGGAGAGCGGCGCGGCACCACCGATGCATCGGCTCGATAATTTATTCAAACGTGTCAGCCACAAGCGTCAGAGGCGAATACAGGAGCTTTGGGAGGCAGACGGACGACCGAAACTAGAGCCGCTGTGTCGATCGTTGAAACTTCCGTCAGACCTAAGCAATGCGCTTGTAAAATGCGGGAGCGCGTTTGAGAAGCTACGATATTACTACGAGGATCCGACCAAAGTGGTCTACTACATAGGCGACTTCGCATGGATCTTGATGCGGGTAATCGTGGAAATTGAACCAGAGTGGAGACCGCCAGAGCCGCCTCCTCTGCCGTTGAACGAAAGTGCATTGCAGGCGCCGGCCCGGTGATTATCTTGCCGCTGCAGTTGCGCGCTATGCCGCCCGAGCTGCTCGCGGCCCCTGCCCTGGCCGCTGAAATCCCGACCTTCACGGCGCTGCGCACGCTCGCCGACATGCGCGGGGTCAACCGCGGCGCCAGTGACGCAGCGCCTGCTCTGAATCTAAAACGCTCCGAACACGTATGCGACACTGACGACCATGCAAAGCGTAGCTGACGCAAGCAGTGCGACTTCGGCAAGGTCGTAGGTTTTCAAAATGCGCACTAACATGGGGACCCTCACAGTCCCCCGACACGTCCTACATCCTCCCGCTCTAACCGAGGCAAAAATAAGGTCCTTCCGCGCTTCCTGCGGCCCTAGCCGGCTGAAAAAGGCCACTCCTCGCCACGGCCAATCGAGAATTATTGATCTGCGTCAAGGCCGCCAATCCCGAACCATCCGCAATTGGATTGGCTAGCGGGGGCAACACCCGCGCAAGCCGGGGCGGCCAGGATCGTCTCCGTCGCAGTTAGCGGTTCTGGCCGCATCCTCACAAGCTGGACACATGGCGACGTTCATTTTTCGCTGCCCCAATACCGGTCTTCAGGTGCAGGGTTGGATTGCTGACGATCCTGAAAAGGGCGAAGGATTTTATGAGGCGGTGACTTGCACCGCCTGCACCGCCGTCCACCTGGTCAATCCCGAAAATGGCAATGTGCTGGGCGCCGATGACGAGTGATGCTTAGTTTGCATCAGCGGGAGCGATGGATATTATGGGGCTGCACGTCTCCGTCGACTCCGCCGCCCCAACCGCGCGGCGGCACCAGGTGGGGTTCCTGCGCCGGGGGACAGGCCCCGATCGTACATTTCCCCACGATCGGGGTCTCTCTCGACTGTCCAGTCAGTGAAGCGGGCGGACTGATGGACGAGAGTATCGAAGCCTTTCTAAATGACGTCATGGCGTTTGAATGTGAAGATTCAAACGTCATCGGAGAAGCAGTGCGCCAGCGTCTCGCGACTTATGAGAAGGAATTTTGCGAGGCTGAAACAGACAAGCGGATGAAGGGCATGGCGTTTCGCGCCTTCTACGTACTAGCGCGAACTCGGGTGGTCGAAGAAATAAAGCGATGCAAAGGAACGTCGACCGCCGAGCACCTAAAGATAGTTCTCAGCGTGATTGACCGCGCTCGATGACCGAGCGCCGCTTCCCTCCGCCTTGGACCGTAGAGGACCTGCGCGCGTGCTTTGTCGTCAAGGACGCGGAAGGCCAAGCGCTCGCCTATGTCTATTACGAGGATGAGCCCGGCCGGCGAGCATCGGCTAAACTGCTCACCAAGGACGAGGCGCGGCGCATTGCGGCGAACATGGCGAAGCTGCCGGAATTGCTGAGATAGGCAGCTTTGCCACGAGCTAGCGACTCTTTAGATTTCTCGGTATGGTTGCTTTTACCCCGTTGTCTCGGGGGGCTTGCATTTTCACCCCCAGTTAGTGATATCATCGGTAGTATCGTTCAGTGGCACCCTGCAGGGCTGCCGAAAAGCTTGGCTTTGCGGCAAAGGGCCAATCTGGTTCGCATCACGCATTTTCGAGACCGGGAGAGCCAGTATTGCTCAATTTTCAAAATGCCGGCGGTGGCAAAATAAAGCCATATCAGGCGAGACAGCTGATCGTGATGATTAACAAGTATTGGGACTGGGAAAACGACTGCATGAGAAGCGGGAGTGAGTTGGGTGGCTAGTTCGTCTCGATATCCCATCGAAGTCTTCTATAGCGAAGAGGACGGCGGCTTCATCGCGCTGGCGAAGGATCTAGCGGGCTGTTCGGCATTTGGCGAAAGCCAAGAGCAGGCGGTCTCGGAAATCCAGGATGCGATTAAGGCCTGGATAGAAGCAGCGCGCGCTGCCGGAAACCCAGTTCCAGAGCCCACCGTCCACATCGATGAGCCTCTGCCAAGCGGTCGGATCCTTTTGAGAATGCCACGTTCGCTCCACGCATCCTTGATTGAATCCGCGAGACGAGAGGCGGTGAGTTTGAACCAATACGTAGTTTCGGTGCTGAGCCTCACTACCGGCGCTGCCTTTATGCAAGCGGCGACGCACGTCGCACCTAGGGGAATGGTCGCGGACGTCATCGGTTCCGATCAGCCAATAACGCGTCGCGTCATAACGCGTCTCAACGTCGGCAGCGCGTATTATCCCACGACGTGGGAGGCACTGAACACGGGTACTACATGGCAGCGAGTGGAGGAGTTTGAGACGGCCGTCCACCCGCGCGGTCAATTAGATGTAAGAAAACTGCCAGCCGGCGAACCTGTGCTGGTGGAGGACCGCTGATATGGCGGAGCCGACGCAATTCACTTTTGCGTGGAAAGAAGTGGCCGAGGCGCTGATAAAAAAGGCCGATATACACGAAGGCCTGTGGCTCGTCTCAGTCGATTTCAATTTCACAGCCGGCGTGATGGGTCCGAATCCAGGTGATGCAAGACCGGGCGCGGCCATGTTGATCCCTAGCCTCAGCTTAGTGAAAGCGTCGGCGGAAGCACCAGCGCATCTGACAGTTGATGCCGCCAAGGCGAACCCTGCGTCATAGCAACTTCTCCGCTCTGCGATCGAAAGCCCGAGCGACGCAAGAAAAAGCCCGGCCAGCAATTTGCCAGCCGGGCCAAGTATGGGGACGTCCCAAGCAGCCGGAACGCCGTCCAAACCCTTATACGATCGCCGCGACGTGGCTGTGACGTAGATCACGATGGCGGAAGAAAATTCTGCTGGCACCGATAATAGCAAAGCCGCCGGCTTGCGCGGCCGACGGCTTTGCCTTGTCGCCCTACCGCGCGGCGTGGGTTTGGCGGCCTCACGCCGAGGCGGTCGGCATGGCCGGGGCGGCTTGTGCTGTGGGGTCTCCCCGGCCCAACAACGCAAGTCTAGCTCGGTAATGCCGGCAGAAAAAGGCCCCGGCTTTGGACCGGGGCCGTAAGATACACCGCACATCGAGGTGACTGACTGCCGGAGCAGTCATCGGATAAACTCGCATCCCAGCCATTGGTTTCTTGGAACCAAAGACAATTTGGCGGTTTGGCCTAGCGGCGGGTTCGGTATGCCCAGATCGCCGAACTTGCTCAGTGGCTCCGGCTTTTAAGCCCCCCGGCCGGAGCCACGCTTACGGTGATGCAGCCTGCAAAAAAGGCCCCGGCGCGGCAAGCCGGGGCTAAGCTTCTCCCCCAAAACCATCTGTAAACTGACGCGGGCCTAGGGCGTCAGTCCGACGGATTGAGCCGTACTCTACCAGCCACGTAAAGCTTGGGAAACGACGGCTGCTGAGGTTGTGGATTACGAAATGCCGCCTCTTCACCGCACCTGCCGCAGGATCAGCGCCAAGAGGATTGGCGATAACATTCATCGAAAGTTAGCGACGATTTGCGACGCCATGCCGCCCGCAGCAGCGAAGAGCTGGCCATTAAACAAAATCACGTCGATCACGTAGAGTATGGCTATGCAAACGAGCGCGGTAACCAGCATCCTCATTTTGCCTCCCAACGGTGGTGACAAAACATCAACTGATTTCTGTTCGTAGATTTCTACGCGCGGATGTAACGCGGGGCAAGCGGCTGCCGGCCCCGCGCTTTACTTGTTGCTACGCAACGAGCGGTAACGGCTTGACGCCAGCGAACACGCAGACCGCCTCGATGAAGTTTCGATGGTCATGCTCGTTTTCGTCGTCGACGCTGCCGCCGTCCCACAATTCGGAGTAATAGACCGTCATTGCGCGCGCTTGAACGGCGAGGCCAGCAACAGTCTGTGCCTTGCGAGAAATGATGTCTCGTGCAAGCGGGTGCAGTCGATCGTGAATTTCATCCCAAACGGTAAGATCGGGGTCAGTGCTAGGAGATTGTTCCATGATCTTGTCGTGCGTCGCCCAATACCACACCGCACGGTTCTTTTTGGTCAGTTTTGGAACAGGGGAGCACCGACGGTAGCCCTTCGGTATTTTCGGCGCATCGCGGCGAGCTATGCCCGTTGCCCGTTCAACCGCAGCGTCTAGGGCTGCGCTCTCCGCGTCGTCGAGCGCGCGCTGTGCTGCCCATTCGCCGATGATCGGTTCGAGCTCGGCGCCGAGACGTAACAGCTCAGCGTCGGGGTGATCGGGTCCGATAGGGGATGCAAACGCCGGCAGCGAGGCGGCAGGAAGCATTGCGGCGCCGACGACAAGCGTGCGGCGTGATGTGGTGGTCGTCATAGCTGTTTCTCCTTGTGGGTGAATGCACCAGCAAGGGCCAGCCGTTTAGGATTTTTGCTATTATCGATTCGGTCATGACGCGCCTTGCGGGGTGCGTTGTGGCAAGTGGCCCGGGTCGGTTCGCGCCGATCCGGGCTGCGCATTAAGTTGCGCCGATCCGGGGATTCACGTCAAGGGACTTTCGTCCTAATCGCGGGAATTTACTGCCGCCCGATCATATGTGGGTATTCTGCCTTCCATCTGTCGAGCAGCTTGGCAAAAGCTGGGTGCAGCGGACGGTCGGCGCCGGGGGCGTCTTTGAGGAAATCTCGTTTCGGTCCATCGGGCCAGCCGTCCCACGGCTCGCACTTGTCTTGGCCGCGATCGGCACAGATTTCTTGCCATAGCTCGGAAGCGGTACATCCTCGCTTTTCGATGAGTTGCCTGAGCGTAAGGCACCGGCCTTCGCACATGACGCGAAGCGCTTCCAGGGCCAGGTCTAACCCGTCCTCAGCGGGAAGCTGCTCGAATTTCCTCATTAGCTCGGCACGGCCGCGGCGGCGACATTGATTCCGGCAGCAATAAAGCTGCCAATACTCGCAAGGTTGGCTTGCTTGGCGGCGTTGCCCGCGATGGTCGCCATGGTCTCAAACGACTGCTGCTGTTCCTGGTAGCCTTGAGTGGTGATCTGTCCTTGCTCGCTTGTCACAGCTTGGGCTAGTGCGCCCTGCTGAGCATTTGAACGCATTATGTCCAAACCTGAACCGCTTGCGGCAAAGCCGGCGCCGGCAACCTCGGCCGCGGTGCGGCCCATCGCCATCGTAGTCTCGCGAGCCTTCTGCGCCTCTTGGATTGCGGTCGACTGCTGCGAGAATTGGGCTTCCTGCCCAGCGTATGCGGCGGCCTGCTGATATTCGCCGCTTTCCAACTCGTCGGCCTTCATCTTTTCGATGTCGCCGAAACCGCCGAACAGATCGGACGAAGCGTTGCCGAAAGCCTGGACGTTCTGTGGGCCGTATGCGCTGCCGCCGCTATTGCCGTTCATGGCTTCCTCTCATTTCGCGAAAGCGGATTGCGTCGAGTAGCGACTGATTGAGTGTGACGAAATGCCAGAACACGCGCTCGCTGGTCAGGACGTCAAAGCTCGCATTCGCAAGCTTGTCCTTGGGGTCGTCGAGAGACCTGGCTTCCATCAGCATTTCGGCTTGCGTGGTATCCATTGGCTCGATCATCGCCAGCACGTCGGACGTGATAAATATATCGACGGTGCCGTTGAGCCATTCGAGCAACTGAAGGTGTTCGCCCGCTTTCATCCTGAAGTTTGCAATAACGTATTTCACGTAGGCGATGAAAAGCATCGTGAACTTGTGGCCGCTCGGCACCTGCAAGACGAGCTCAGCGTCGGTCATGGCTGCGCGCCCTCTACAGGCACAACAGAAAATTCCGCGTCGATCGGCGGCGGTAATTCCCGGACGCCGGCCCGTGCTGCAAGTTCCTCAATACGCGCCAAAACTTTCTCGGTGGCTTTGACCAGTTCGTGCGGCTCGCGGTGCTCGACCACAACGTTATGAGTTGTGGCAACCGGGTCGCTACGATCCAGCACCATGGCAATGCCGCGCGCATGGTCGCGGTGGGTCGGATCGTCGATCAAATCTTCCAGCGCTTTGATTGCCCGCGGGGATAGGCCGCGCATCCGGCGTTGCGATTCCTCGGCAATCGCAGCCTGGATCTTGTCGGAAACGTGCAGCCGCGAACCGATAACGCTTAGCGACTTGTTGGTTGAATCCGCAGAGCCGTAGCCGGCGGCACGCGCGGCGAAGATTACCCGACCCTCCTTGCGCGGCGCATCAAACAACGCGCAGACAAAAGCCCGCTGCCGGTCGTTGGCAAGCGCTCGCATGGCCGGACCATATTCGACCCCCTCACGCTCAATGTCGGTATTGGTTGTCATCAGTTTGGTGGTCCCGAAGGCTGCTGCGTGATCGCGATGGCGGTAGTTCCGCCGGTCAGCACCCAGCGCTTGAACGCATCGAGAATGCGAACGAGGTCGAGGTCGTTCATGTTATGCGAGTTGGTATCGAGGACGTTGAACCGGAGTTCAACGTCGCCCGAACCGGGCGCCGATGTGCCCACCGTCACGTCGGACATCTTGAAGCCATCGACGCCACGGCTCATCGAGAAGGATACGGCAGTCATGCCTTGCCCCTTAGGCGGCGTCGGTGACGAGACGAATGCGACGCATCATGTCCGCTTTAAGCTCCGCGGCCTTCGTAGCGTCCGCCCGCGCCTGTGCGTTCAGCTCCGCGGTGCGTTTTTGGGTCGCCGCAATCTCGGCATTGATCCGGCCGATTTCGGCGCGATGGGCTTCGCGTTCTCGCGAGAGTTGGTCATCGTGCTTTGCCCGCTCGTCCGCGAGCCGATGCTCAGTCGCAAGCCGATCGGCCGCAAGCTTGGCCTGTGCTGCCGCGGCGTCGTCGAGCAACTTCTGCGCAGCGGCACTCGCCTTGCTGAAATCGTCCAGGCGGGCGCGCGTCGCCTTTGGGTCGGCGAGCAGTTCCACCAGCGAGACGATTGTCTGAATATCGCGCGGCGACGGGATAACCGTTGATGGGGCTAGACTAAGCATTTCATTCCTCTTTGGTTGATCGACATGAATGCCCGCGGCGGCCCTGGCTTTGTCCGCGACGGCTTTACCCTCGGATTTTTCGAGAGCAGAAAAATGCTGCTCAGTCAGATTTCCAGGCGAACCGACGCCGGTCATGTGGCGCCCCCGAGTCCGAGGCCGCCGCCAAGGCCGAGGTTCAGATACTGCGCCGCTGGGCTCAGATTGGAGTTTGAGAGCGAACTTCCGATATTTGCTCGCGTGTTTTGGAGCGCGGCTAGGCGCCTGCGCTTTTGTTCCTCGGTTTCGACGGTGCCGCCGTCGAGTCCAAGTATCTGGCCGGCCGGCGAGAGGTTAGTCAGCGCCATTTGTGTTGTCCGGTTTTAGGTCGATGAGCTTCAACGGTTGCGCGCCGGCAGCGGCACGCGACTTAGCCACCTTGGTTTCAGAAGCCAGAAGTGCGGCGGTTCGTTCTCGATGCTGAGCCGACACTACGTCGGCAATCGCTTCTTGAGGTCGGTTCGGATCAAGCGGCATGATGTGTCCTTTCACGCCTTGATAGGGGCGCTGCGAATGACCTGTAAGATTTTCCACCTTGATAGAGCCGCGCTATCATTCGCATTGAGGCGCTTCACAAAATCGACGTCCTGCATCAGGCGGTCACGCTCCTCCTGCGCCATTCGGGCCTCTTCAGCCGAGACCGGTGTCCCTGCGCGAACCATGGCCGCTACCTCCTCGGGTATCGCGGCCTTGACGCGCAGATCGTCGACCTGGGTTTCCCGAAAAGCAGCAACCTGGGCGGCACGCTGAGTTGAAATCTCTTCCGCAATCTTGGGGCTAAGATCATTCAAATTAAGGCTTTCGCCGATGCTCCACCGAACGCCACTATTTAGGACGCGCGCCATCTCAATACGCTTGGCTGGGTCTCCCCGCTCGAAGGCTGCCTTCCAGGCAGGATCTGAAAGCAGCCTTGCCCTTTGGGCGAATGCCTCGGCCGGCGTCATAGGAGCGGGCGTTTGATCTTGACTGCCGGCGCCTGACCCTGACGGAAGCCCCAAGTCCGCCGCCGCGTTCGTCATCGTGGTCATGCTGCAGCCTCTTGGTCGGGTTTGCGTTCAACCGGGCCTTTCTCGCGAATTTCAGCCACAAGAAGCTTGTGGTGTTCCACTTCCTTCGACGCAAAGCCGTCGACGCGACAATCCGCGTCGAAAAGCATGGCGAGAAATTCGGACGTGCCGGCCGGCTGCCCGGAATACCGGCGCACCAAAATGCCTTTGCCGGCTGCCGCGGGCTCAAAACACGCTCGCGCCCGCTCAGCGAGCCGGTTCAGCGAGAGATGATAATCGTCCAGGTACGGCAAATTCGCTGGCCGGCACTTCCGCGCCGTCTCGTTCGCTTCTCTGAAATTCCGGGCCGCAACGGCGAGGGCCTTGAATGCTTCCTCCAATTTTGTCGCAGCCGCGGATCGCGGCAACAAATTGGCCTCCATGCGGTCGACGGCCGCCTCGTAATCGGCCAGCTGCTGGGCCTGCCTTTCGGCATCGGCCTTCGACTGCAGCAGGGTCACGCGGTCGCCATGGGTCGCAGCGGCTTCGCGGTGGCTGCTGATCTCGGCCGCCAAACGTATCGCGGCGGCAATGTCGTCATCCGCGAGTGCCTTCGCTCGGTCGGCCTGCAACTGTGCCACCTTGGCTTCCGCCGCGGACGCCGCGGCCTTCGCCTCGGCAAGTTTGGCGGCAGTGTCGGCCGGTCGCGAAATTTTCATTTCAAGGTCCCCTATGCGGCTGCCGCTTCGCTGTGACTTTCGAGCGCGGTCGCCACAATGTGCCTAATAAGGCTGGCAACCGACCGGTGTTCGGCCTCTGCCCGGCGCTCGATCGCAGCCCGCAACGCCGGATCAAGCGGCACTGAAATCTGCTCCCGACGCTCCCGTGAATTCGCCATGTGGCAATCCTCGATTGACTGTTCGCGCAAAAACATGCGCCCAGGGGTGCAATCTCGCAACGCACCAAAACGCACCGAAAGGATTTTCAGTTCGGGGCGCGAAAAAGGAGGAGGACATCGGCTTTCAGCGCGGCGGCGTTGGCTTGCCCCGGCACCACCCACCCCCGGTGTTTTGAGGCTCGATTTGCTCGGCTGCGGGATTAATCTCGCCCGGATCAGCGGCGAAACCTCGCTGGCGATCGGGATGGTATCCCTCGCGCGTGGGCGCTGCTCTTCCTGAGTAAACTCAGAGTCATAGCCTCGCGCGCGCTAAACCCCTTTGGCGCCGATTTGGTGAATGCACAGCGGCGATACGCAGCGTCGCGAGCCTAATGCGTGGTAAGCGTGCATCCGCAGCCGCATAGCGCCCCGATTGCGCGCTGTACGACTCGCGCTGGGGCAATGCGATGGCATCGGCGGGCAATGCTCGGCTGGCGCATGTTTGCCGATAACGCTAGTGGCACGATCGAGGCGCCGATTCCTCCCCGTGTCCTCCCCGAAGCAATCTTGACCTGGCGCGCTGCAGGTCGATTGCCCGTCGATGCTGAGTTTGTGCGATATTGCGGGCCATTTGAGCAACAGTCTGACAGGCTGAAGATCGCTGCGCCGCGCCGCGCCTCGCGCCCTCGCGTCATCCGCTGCGACCGAGGCTGAAAGCGGTGGGCGAGGAAGAGCCCAGGCAAACACGGTTGCGCGGCGAATGAGCTATTTCCAGACCGGTTTAGCGAAGGTCTTATGGCTGCTCGCTGATAGCATTTGCTATAGCATCCGTAGCGTTTGCTAGCGTTTGCTACGTGGCCCATGCGGTGTAGCAGATAGCATATCATAGCGCCCCCCTTATAGGGCGCATGATTTGCTATTTGCTACGCGGGCTGCCGGGGCGGATTAGGCAACTTGGTCGTTATGACGAGGCTTTGTCACCCACAACCGCGTGACGCGACGTGCATACCAATACCGTTGAAGGTTTTTTCTCGATCCAGAGAAGCAATTGCATCGGTATCTGGCCATGAAGCGAACGGTCGCCGCTGTCCGTGGCGCAGTGCGCAGGCGGTTGACCTGCCATCAACCTCACTAAGCTTGGAGCCAGTTGCGGCTTAAGGTTCGAGACTCACCCGTCTTCGTCGGGATATCCTTCAGCGACGTGGCGGGCCGCTAAAGGCTCCTTACAGGATTTTGCTTAAGCGTTGCTCATTGTCAATGTTGGGATAATAGCATGTCAGGAGGAAAAACTAAATTACCGGCCCATGAAATTCCTGCGGTGCCATTTGAAATCGTTTACGAGCTGCCCCCGTCGATTCACCGGAAGATCGGTAAGGTAGTTTCAGCTCACGCATTTCTAGAATACAATGTATTAGAACTTCTTTGCGATTTATCCCAAGTCGATTATCCGATTGGCCGTGTCATATTGAGATATCAGGCAGCAAGCGAAAGATTTAAGACCATTCGGCGTCTTCTTATCCTTCGCGGGATAAAAACAAGCTTCAATCTAAAGAATATATTCGAACGAATAGAACAATCATGCAAAAAACGTGACATGTTTGCTCACGGCGTTTGGGTTGCAACAAAAACTGGTTCCGATCTGGCATTGGCTGTAACTCGCGGTGAGTATGAAATAGAAGGCGGGGTAGCCGACCGCTCCTTTGTTCCGCAATCATCTACTTTTTCGTCGGAATATTGCGAGAATACCAAGAACGAGTCCATAGAGTTAGCGCACACCGTGCGCAATCTTAGAGACGAGATCGTTTCGATACTCGAAGCGCAGACTGCAAAATCCTAATTACGATCTCTCTGCAGGAATGATCTTCGGGATCATAATCCAGTATTTCTCCAATCCCCGCCTCGATCATTTCTGGCGTGATTTCGATTTTGCTCTCCGGGGGCATGTCCGTCATTATCAACCCCTTGGGGCTGGCGCGGCCATGTGCAGTATTGTTGCCGCTCATGTGCGCCAAACCCGCTCGTCCATGATGCCGATGTGGCCGCGCTCAGAGAGCTTGTTTTTCAACCTGCTCCACTTTGATGCCCAATTCTTGCCTTCGCCGCGCTCGAGCACGCCACGGCGGAATAGCTGCTCCTTCCACTGCTCGAGAGTGACAACCTTGTTGACACTGGCGGGCAAACCCATTGCAAGTGATGGCGCGACTCCTGCCTCCGCAAGACATTCGGTGAGGGCGGTCAGGGCATTTTTTTGTTCGGCGCCGAGTCCCTTCGTGCTTGTGCGCTTGACCTGCCGCAGCATTGTTTCGTCGGGCGGCAGGACGACAAGCGATGTCACCGGATCACCGTCCGGATCGACCCCGAGCTCCACGCTCTCAAGGCGTGACGCTATTTCTTCGCCCTCGGGAAAGTCCTTGGCCTCGATCACGGTAGCGGTCATTTGAAGGTCGGCGGTTCGATCAACTCGGATTTGAGCATCAATCGCGCCGGGTAGCGATGAATGCCCGCGCATACGGCTGGCGTCGTAGCCGCAGTGGTGCACGATCGCCACAAGGCTGTTGAACTTTTCGGAAATTGTGGCTGCACCCGCCAGATAAGCCTGCATATCCTCGTCTTTAGACTCCGAGCCGACAAGGCTACGATTGAGTGTGTCAATAAAAACGGCACCGGGTTTGATGCCTTGTAGCTGTGCCTCAACACTGGCGATAAGACCTGCCGCGTCCTTTGCGAGATTCAACTTTGTTGTAATTGCGTGAAATGGTGCATCGCCAACGCCATAGTGCCGCGCCATTGCTTCCTTGCGCGCCGGCAGTCCGTCCTTACCCTCCAAGCAGAGGTAAACAACGGCCGCCTGTTGCACTCGGCGCCCTCGATACGTCCATCCCAGCGCTATGTGTAAGGCGAGGTCCATCGCCCAAAAGCTTTTGTAGCATTTTGGTGGTCCCCAAATGACGGCAACGCCAGCGCGGGGCAGTAATCGCTTTACTAGGTAAGTACTGCGTTTTAGATCGAGGCAAATGTCTTTAAACGCTACAAGCGGAAAGGCAACCAGCGCATTCCTAGTCGGTTTGATTGCGTCCGGCGGCTGCACGCCGTAGGCGTCCGGTTCCGGTGTCGGCTCGTTCAAGTCAATCGGCAGCGCGGCGGCATGTCCGTTGCGCGCCGGCGCTGGTTTTGGCGCGGGCGGATCGGAACGTGTCCGGCCGTCGGCTAAAATCCGCTGTGTCTCGTCATCGTCAAGGCCGTTTATTTCGGCGTGGCGTTGCAGGAAGTCGCCGATCTGGGGGAGGCTGTTAAAAAGGCCGACGCGGTTCGAGCGGTAGAGGTCGGCGGCAGCATTGCGCAGCACATCACGAACGACGGCAGGCTGCGCAGCGTCGAGCGACCGCGCCCACGATTCCATGCTTTCAGCAAGCTTGGGCGGCACGTGCTCGGGCATTACCTCATTCATCGGCCACGCCTTCGATCAAGCCGAGCTCGTGCGCGGCGGACATTGCATTGCTAATACCGCGGGCAAGGTCCGGCAGTTTGCGGATACTGAGGGTGAGCCCCTTTTTGGTCGGCCGTAACCTGCCATCCTTGCCGGTGAAGAATTTCCGCAGGTCGATAAGATTCCGACCTTGATAATTGCGAATCTGCACGCGGACGGCCTCGCCGCGCCGGTTGGCCCAAAATTCATGGACGAGTTTGCTGCTGTCGAGCGCGAGGTCGTGCTTGCTTTTTGGAACGGCTGCGGCTATTTCCACGGCGCTGATCCTTTTGTTGCTGATCCTCAAATACGAGCGCCGCCCTTGCCGGGGCGGCGTTCTCGTTAGGCGGCCTTGGGAACGGGAACGCCTCGCACCTTGGCGCGCAGGTCGCCCACACGCCGGCCTCGTTTGCGTTCTGAAATCTGGCGGGCCGGCACCGGATTTTCCCGGCGCAGCGTCCAGACCGAAATGGAAAGAATTTTTGCTGCGAGCGTATCCGGCACGATCGCGTCGTCAGGGAGCGCGGGATACTCCGCAAGCTGCTGGCGTAGGGTCGGCGACATAGGCAAACCTCCGTTGTCGAGGTCTGCGCTTTCTCATGCTCCTAGCCGCTCTGGCTATTCTTCAAATCGACATGCCGAAATGAATAGGTCGTTTCAGGTGGGAAAAAATGAACAGTGGCCCTAATCGTCAATGCGGATCGGCCCGTACCACTTACCCGCAGCCATGGCCTTGTCGCGCAACTTGACCTGTCGGCGAATCTGTTGCGCCAACTCAATGGGATCAGTGCAGCCGGCGCCATGCTGCTTTGCTCGGGGAAGCTTTTTGTTCTCCTCGGCAAGTTCGCGTGCAAGCCGTTGCACATTTCGCGGCTTCATCGTGTCGAGCCGATCGAGCAGTCCCATATTGGCGATAAGACGTAGGCGTTTTGGCGATGGCGGCTCACCCCATTTGGCGAAGACGCGCCGCGCTGTTCGCTCGCCGTGGTGAGCCCGGATCAACATGAACAGCAAATAGGCCATGTCCTCGCAACCGCGCACTGACTCGATACCTTCGATGTATGCGAGTCCGATTTGATCCGGCCGCAGTGGCTTCGATCGGCCATGCGGTCGCGGCGGTTCCGGCTTGCTCAATCGTTCGATGAGCAATTTCGGATAATTGGTCATGACGCTCGGCTCGCGTCTTTGCGCGGCATGGGCGTCACATTGTCGGCAGCTGCGATGATGACTTGAAGATGCGAGGCCCAAGCTTCCAAAGCTTCCCGCTTTTCTTTCTCGTAGGTCGAGCGGTTATAGACCTGCGCCACCCCTGCTTTGTGGGCGCCAACATGGTTTAGGATTGCCTCGACTACATGCGGTTGGATGCCGAGGCCGGTCGCCAGTTCCTTTTCAGCCTTGGGCAGTTTTTCCAGCGTGTGTGCCGGCAGGCCGCCGCCGGCATAGGTCGCGAATGTGCGGCGGAGGTCGTGCAAGGTCCAATGCGGAATAGCCTTGCCGCCGTTCGCCTTTGTGATCCGCTCGTCCAGCCGTTCCTTGCATTTCGACCAGCCGGAAAAGCCACCCTCACCCCGGCCGAAAATCAAATCGCGTTCGCTGCCCTTTTCCTGCTCCGGTATGGTTTGGAGCGCCAGGGGCGATAGCGGCACGACATGCGGGCGCTTATTCTTGGTCCGCTCGGGCGCCAGGATGATCAGTTTCTCGTGAATTTCGCTGCGGCGCAGTCCACCGATTTCGCTTTCCCGCTGCCCGGTAAGCGCAAGCAATTTGACAATCGCGCCGTAGTCGTCCGCGCCGGCCGCATTCCAGACTAGACGCAACTCGGACGGCGTAAGCACCCGCTCGCGGGATTGCTCGTCATGGCGCGCGGTGCCGACGACAGGATTAAGCTCAGCATGGCCCCGCTGGATTGCCCACGAATAGAATGTGGAAAGCGACGTGCGGACGCGGTTCGCCGTCACGGCGCCGCTGTCCTTGGTGACTGCCTCAAGCACGGCAGCCACATCGTGCCTCGTAATCCTCGCCACCGGCCTCTTATTCAAGTCGCTGGCGTGCTTCGTCAGGTGCCGCTCGATTTCCTTGAAAGCGCGCGGCCGATAGCGGTCGCGCAGCGTGTCGAGAAACGGCTTAACGGTGGCCTCGAACGTCTGGGCCGCGTCGAGCTTGGCGGTTTTGATCTCGGCGGCAGGATCGGCACCCCGGCGAACGTCGGCCTTAATGTCCTTGGCGCGGTTCTTCGCCTTGCCGAAGTCCATATCGGCGACGGAACCGATCGTGACGCGGCGGTGATCCCCGCCCACCTTCCAGCACATGACGAAGCTTCGGGCGCCCGTCGCCTTCACTCGGACGCCAAAGCCCTTCACGTCGTCATCGAAAAACACGGTCTCGGTGCGGCCGGGCTCAACGGCTAGACCGCGGACGTTGGCCGCAGTGAGCTTCATGGTGGGCATGTGATTTCCCCTCGCGAATCGCCTGGGGAGGATTGGGGGAGGAATTGCGATGCTCTCGCCTGCTCTCCCACGCTCCCCTGTGACTGTTGGTATATGAGCGATTTCGGCTATTTACAAGGGAAAACTGTTGGTCTTGCTCCTCCCCGCTCCTCTATGCACAGGGGATTCAACAGCCTTCTAAGCTGAAGGTCGCAGGTTCGAATCCTGCCGGGGTCGCCAACTCGAAGCGGCTTGGCTCGTCCTATCGGTCCGGCCGATCGCCGCACTGGCTAATGATCAAAAATCCCTTGGCCCCGGCTGTTAGGCGCGAGGCCGAAGAGGATTGGAGCCGTAGTTAGAGGAAAGCGCGCTCAGTTGCCGCGGCGCGGCGTCTGATAATAAGGGCCGTAGCCGTGTAACGATTGGTCCCACCAAATGGGATCAAATGCTTGGCCTTGCTGGCCGCCGAGCTGCGTCGGCTCGCTCGAACGGACGCCGAGTTTGTTCGCAATCTGGTCGTCCGGATCAGCGAACGACGAGCTCCCGCCGCCCCCGGTCCCACCATTTTGCAGACTAAACGCCCATGCGGATGGAGTTGTCAGTAGAAGCATGCCTGCCGCAATTAAGGCTAGCCGGTATCGCAGCATCGTGATTCCCCATTTCCTCGACACCACAAATTATAGCATCGAAAAGCTCCCGAATGCCAGCCCGCCGCTGCCAGCCACCCCGTGCCGTCTCGCCTCTGTTTTAGCCCGGGGGCTCCTGCATGAACGTGTAGATAAGCAACGCCACGACGACGCCACCAAGGACGATCATCCAATTAGAAACTGGAAGGCCCGCTATTGATGTTTTCTGGTTGAGCCACTCCATAACTTTCCTCCGCGCAGATGCGACTTGATCGCTTTATCCGGGAAGGTCTGCCTTGATGTAGATCAACACTAATGCCTCACCGCCGCTTCCCGGCGCCGTGGTCAGCCGAAGAAACGCCCGCCTGCTTCATCGTGCGGGACGGCACCGGCCAAGCCTTAGCCTATGTGATGCGCGAAAATGTCTTTTGCCCCCAATAAGGCGCGTTAGGGCGGTTTGCGGCCCTGCCCCATTGACGATCCTTGGCCGTGGCACATCTGCCGGGGTCGGCAGTTAATCAATGTCCAGCCCGGAGACATGGCTTTGCATGGCGCGCCGGGGTGACGCTTGGGGAGCGTAAGGATTTTCCGCCTTCCCCGCCGTCCGCAAATCTTGCCCAACACAAAGTCTGCCCAATCGACACGCCCCCAATCCACCCACCCATGAGCGGACACTAGCCGGCTACCCGCAATGAGAGTATGTTTTCGGTCACGCCAGCCAAATCAAAAAAGTCGTGGCGGCGATAGGGAGGATTCGATGACCACCACAGGTCTGCCTGCACAATCGCGTAAACTGTCGCGCCGCAGCGTCCTCAAATCCGCGGCGCTCGGCTCCGCCGCCGTGCTCGCCACGCCCTACGTGCGGGGCGCTTACGCCGCCGGCTCGCTGTCGCTCGGCGTCTGGGACCATTGGGTGCCCGGCGCCAATAACGCGCTGATCAAGCTCTGCAACGAATGGGGCGCAAAAAACAAGGTCGACGTGCACATCGACTTCATCACCTCTATCGGCGACAAGGACATCCTCACGGCGAGCGCCGAAGCGCAGGCCGGCGCCGGTCACGATATGATGTCGCACCGCGCCTGGCAGATCCAAGTGCACCGCGACGTGCTCGAGCCGGTCGGCGACATCGCCGACGCGCTGATCAAAGAATATGGCCCGATCAGCCCGGTGGCCGAATATCTCGCCCAGCATGACAAGGTCTGGTACGCCCTTCCCACAACCATCGGCAGCCAGGTCAAGCCGCCGGCGTCGCGCCTCGATCTCTACAAGCAATATTGCGGCCTCGATCTGACCAAGATGTTCCCGGTCGGCGGCCAGCCGCGCGACAAGGCACTGCTCGACAGCTGGAACTACGATCTCTACCTCAAGACCGCCGAGCAGCTGTTCAAGGCCGGCCATCCCATCGGTCTCGCCATGGGACAGACCAGCGACGCGATCGACGCCACCGGCGCCATCTTCCGTTCCTTCGGTTCGATGATGGTCGACGAGAAAGACAACATCACGGTCAACACCGACGCGACCCGTCAAGCCTTGGAATATTTCGCCAAACTGATGCCGTTCAACGCGCCAAACGCCTATGCCTGGGACGACGCCGGCAACAATCGCTGGCTGATTTCCGGCGAGGGCTCGGCGATCATGAACCCGCCGAGCGCCTGGGCGGTCGCGGTGCGCGACAATCCCAAGGTCGGCGAGCAGATCTGGCATCACAGCATGCCGAAAGGACCGAAAGGACGCTTCGCCGGGCAACTGCCGTTCTTCTACGGCATCTGGAAATTCTCGAAGAACAAGCCGGCGGCCAAGGATCTCCTGCACTACATCTCGCTCAAGGATTCCGCCCGCCAGCTGGTCGCCGCCTCGAAGGGCTACGACCTGCCGTCGTTCAAGAGCTTTTACGACTTCGACACCTGGAACACCGTCGGGCCGCCGGTCGGAACGGCGTACAATTATCCGCCGCGCGACGACGAGGAACCGAGCGTCACCGGCTATCCGGCACGGCCCGCCGTCGGCGCGCAAATCTACAACCAGTCGATCCATACCATCATGGTCGCCAAGGTCGCGCAGTCCAAGGAGTCGATCGACAGCGTGATCAAATGGGCCGAGGGCGAACTGGAAGGCTATCTGCGCGCTTGACCCTCTAGGGCAGGCATATTCGATCGGCCGTGGCACCCGGTCCGCCTGAAGCGGACCGGCGCTGCGGCCTCTGCGCCGGCCGGCGCGAATTCAGTGGGAGCCGATCCATGGTCGATGCGGTACAGCGATCCATCCCATTCGCCGCGCCGAGCGCTTTGACGCGCCAGCGCGCCAGCCTGCACGGCCTGATGCGGCGCCGGTCCAGCGTTGCGCTTCTGATGTGCCTGCCGCTCCTGATCATCGTTGCCTCTCTGATCGTCTATCCTGGCCTTTACTCGATCTATCTGTCGATGCTGAACCGGCCGCAGACCAAATTCATCGGTTTCGGCAACTTCACGTATCTGCTCGGCCGCGACACGTTCCTGATGGTGGTGGAGCAATCGGCCATTTTCGCGCTCTCGGCCGTGTTCTTCAAAGCGCTGATCGGGCTCGTTACCGCGCACCTCATCAACAACCTGCCGGCCAAAGGCCAGCGCAAGTGGCGCGGCATGCTGCTGGTGCCCTGGGTGATGCCGCTCGCCTTGTCGACGCTCGGCTGGTGGTGGCTGTTCGACCCGACCCACAGCGCATTCAACTACATGCTGCAAAGCTTCGGTTTCGATCAAATTCCGTGGCTGAGCTCGCCCGGCTGGGCGCGCTTCTGCGTCATCCTGGTCAATGTCTGGTACGGCGCGCCGTTCTTCCTGATCATGTATCTGGCGGCGCTCAAATCGGTGCCCGAGCAGCTTTACGAGGCCGCTGCGATCGACGGCGCGAACGCCTGGCAAAAATTCCGCCACATCACCTTGCCGATGATGCGCAACATCATCTCGATCACCGTGCTGTTTTCGCTGATCGTGACCTTTGCCAATTTCGACATCGTGCAGATCATGACGTCGGGCGGGCCGCGCAACAAGACGCACGTCTTCGCCACCTATGCCTTCCTCTCCGGCATCCGCTCCGGCGACATTCCGCTCGGCGCATCGATCTCGCTGTTCATGTTCCCGATCCTCGCCATTGCGGCGATGTTCATCCTGCGCGGCGTGCGCAGGCGCGGCCAGGAGGTCGGCGCATGACCGCAACCGCCATCCCGACGCGATCCGCCGGCAGCGTGGCCGGAAGGCGATCGAGCTTGACCCGCAACCGGCGCTGGGCCCTGTTCGCTTCCTATTTTTTCCTGGTTCTATTCGCCATCTTCTTCCTGATGCCGCCCTACTACATGGTGGTGACGTCGCTGAAGACGAACGCCGAGGTCGCCCATATGACGACCAATCCGTGGCTTATCGCCGACGGCGTCACCTTCAGTCATTTCCGCGAGCTGTTGTGGCACACGGATTTTCTGATTTTCTTCAAGAATACCATCATCGTGACGCTGTGCGTGGTCTGCATCACGATGACCGTGAGCATCCTCGCCGCCTTTTCGCTGGGCCGGATGAAATTCTGGGGCTCGGGAATTCTCGCGACCGGTATTTTCCTCACTTACCTCGTTCCGGAGTCGCTGTTGTTCATTCCGCTGTTCCAGATCGTGCGCGGAGTCGGGCTCCTCAACTCGTACTGGGGCATGGTGCTGGTCTATCCGACTTTGACCGTGCCGTTCTGCACCTGGATCATGATCGGCTATTTCCAGTCTATTCCGAAGGAGCTCGACGAGGCGGCGCTCATTGATGGCGCCGGCCATCTGCAAATGCTCACCAAGATCTTCATCCCGGTGGCGCTGCCGGGCATCATCGCCGCCATGATCTTCTGCTTCACCGTGTCGTGGGCGGACTTCGTCTATCCGATGGCCTTCCTCTACAGCTCCGACCAGCAGGTTCTCACCGTCGGCACGGTCACGAGCCTCATCCGCGCCGACGTCTATCAATGGGGCATGCTGATGGCCGGCGCGCTCCTTGCCGCCGCGCCGCCGCTCGTGATCTACGCGTTCCTGATGGATTACTACATCGCCGGCCTGACGGCGGGCGCCACCAAGGGCTGAAGAGGTCTTAGCACAATGGCCGAAGTCGCGTTACGCAACGTAGTGAAGCGCTTCGACGAGGTCGAGGCAGTACGCAATATCAGCCTCGACATTCCCGACAACGAATTCGTCGTGCTGGTCGGCCCCTCGGGATGCGGCAAGTCGACCACGCTGCGCATGATCGCCGGTCTCGAGGAGGTCACCGCCGGCGACATCTACATCGGCGGCGAGATGGTCAACGACCTGCCGCCGAAGGATCGCGACATCGCCATGGTGTTCCAGAACTACGCGCTTTATCCGCATATGTCCGTGTTCGAGAACATGTCGTTCGGGCTGCGGCTGCGCAAATTCCCCAAGGCCGAGATCAAGCGCCGCGTCGACAATGCCGCGCGCATTCTCGATATTACCGAACTGCTCGACCGCAAGCCCAAGGCGCTGTCGGGCGGCCAGCGCCAGCGCGTGGCGATGGGGCGGGCGATCGTGCGCAATCCGAAGGTCTTCCTGTTCGACGAGCCGCTGTCGAATCTCGACGCCAAGCTGCGCGTGCAGATGCGCACTGAAATCAAGCGGGTCCACCAGCTCGTGAAAACCACGACGGTTTATGTCACCCACGACCAGGTCGAAGCGATGACGCTGGCCGATCGCGTCGTCGTCATGAACGGCGGCGTGATCGAGCAAATCGCCGCGCCGCAGGATCTCTACCATCATCCCAAAACGCGCTTCGTCGCGGGTTTCATCGGCTCGCCAGCAATGAATTTCATGCGCTGCCGGCTCGAACAGAACGGCGTCGGCCTACGCGTGCGCATTTCCGACACGGTCAGCCTGCCGGTGCCGCCAGCACGGTCGCCGCGTTTCCAGCAATTCACCGGCAAAGAGCTGATCTTCGGCTTGCGCCCGGAGCACATCACCGAGCCGCGGCGCAGCGACCGTGACGCGAATTGCGAATTCAAGGCGACGCTCGACGTCGTCGAGCCGATGGGCATGGAGACGATGGTCTATTTCACCGTCGACGGCCAGGAGGTCTGCGGCCGCGTCGATCCGGGCAGCGCCGCCGGTCCGGGCGAGTCCATGCCGCTCTACGCCGACATGGAGCGCATGCATCTGATCGATCCGCAGACCGGCGCGGTGCTGTAAATAATCATGCCCGGGACGCGAGCCCCGGGCATGACTTTGAAGGCGATCGACTCGGCTAGTCTTCGACGTAAGCTTCCGTCGAGATGTCCTTGCCGGTGTAGTCCGGCATCAAAGAGGCCGATACCAGGCTGATCACCGCGCAGCCTGCGATGTAGATGGCGATCGCATAGCCGGAGCCGTAGGCGGCGAACAACGCCGTGGCGATGATCGGCGCCGGGCCGCCGGCGATGATCGAGGCGAGCTGATAGCCGAGCGACGAGCCGCTATAGCGCAAATTCGGCGTGAACGATTCCGCGATCAGCGCCGCTTGCGGGCCGTATTGCATGTCGTGCGGGATGAGCGACAGCACGATGGCGATGAACACCGCAGACGGGATCGCCGTATCCACCATGCCGAAGTACAGGAAGCCGAACAGGCCCATCGTCACGACCCCGATCAGGTACATGTTCTTGCGGCCGATGCGGTCCGAGATATGGCCTGATATCGGAATGGTGAAGAACGAGACGCAAGCCGCGACCAGGACCGCGGTCAGGATAAAGTCCCGGTCCATCTTCAGCGTACCGACGGCATAGGCGAAGATGAACGCGGTGAAGACGTAGAACGGCGCCTGCTCGGACATCCGCAGCAAGGCCGACAGGATGATCTCCTTCGGCTGCTTTTTGATGACTTCGAGGATCGGCGCCTTCTCGATCTTGTTGGTGTCGACGAGCTTCTGGAACACCGGCGTCTCGAGGATGCCGAGACGGATCCACAGCCCGATGCCGACGAGGATGATCGACAGCGCGAACGGTATGCGCCAGCCCCAGACCGCAAAATCGGGACCCGCCCATCTGCTGAAGACGATGACGGCAAGCGTGGAGAGCAGAAGCCCGCAGGGCACGCCGAATTGCGGCCAGGAGGCCACCAGACCGCGCTGGCCGTGCGTGCGCGACCATTCCATGGCCAACAGCACGGAGCCGCCCCACTCGCCGCCGACGCCGATGCCTTGGATCGCGCGCAGCACGGTCAAGAGCACCGCGCCCCAGATGCCGATCGACTCGTAGGTCGGCACGAAGGCGATGGCGAAGGTCGCCAGCCCCATGCACAAGAGCGTTGCGATCAGCGTCGCCTTGCGGCCGATGCGATCGCCGTAATGGCCGAATATCGCCGCTCCGATGGGCCGGCCGACGAAGCCGATGAAGTAGGTCCCAAATGCGGCGAGCGTTCCCGCCAGCGCCGATTCATGGGGAAAGTAAAGCTTGCCGAACACCAGGCCGGCAGCCGTGCCATAGAGAAAAAAATCGTACCACTCGATTGCCGTGCCGACCGTCGACGCAATCACTGCTTTGCGCAGCTGTGCGCTGTGTTCAGCCTCCGGCAATGCCCCAGCTGTCGTTGCCATAGCCATGGCGTACCTCCCCCGGTGTTACTCGTTATGCGGA
>DATJBH010000036.1:0-15023 GCA_035515455.1 Xanthobacteraceae bacterium | reverse complement strand
CGAACGACCCGCAAAAGGGTCGAGCAAAGGGAGGATCGCCATGAAGCTGCAAGTTCTCATCGCGGCGCTGTTCGGCGTCGTCATCGCCGCCGGTTCGGCGCAGGCTGCTATCAAAGTGCAGACCGTCGAATACAAGCAGGGTGACACGGCGCTGGAGGGCTGGCTCGTCTATGACGACGCCACCCAAGGCAAGCGTCCGGGCGTCGTGGTCTATCCGCAATGGATGGGACCATCCAACGACGAGAAGACCGCCGCGGAGAAGCTCGCTGCAATGGGTTACGTCGCCTTCGTCGCCGACATCTACGGCAAGGGCGTGCGCCCCAATACGCCGCAGGCGGCCGGCGCGGAAATGGGCAAATATCTCAAGGATCGCCCGCTGCTCCTCGCCCGCGCGCAGGCCGCGCTCGATCAGCTCCGCGCCTCGCCGCTGGTCGATACGCAAAAGCTCGCGGCGATCGGCTATTGCTTCGGCGGCGCGCCGGCGCTCGACCTCGGCCGCAGCGGAGCGCCGCTTGTCGATATCGTCACCTTCCATGGCGTGCTGTCGACGCCCGACCCTGACAACGCCAAGAACATCAAAGGCCATGTGCTGGTTTTGCACGGCGCCGCCGATCCGGTCGTCAATGCGCAGGCCGTCGCCGCATTCGAGAAGGAGATGACCGACGGCCATGTCGACTGGCAGGTCGTGCTCTATGGCGGCGCCATGCACGCCTTCACCAATCCCGGCGTCAACAGCCCCGAGCACGGCTCGCAATACGATCCGCTTGCCGCCAAGCGCGCCTGGCAGGCGATGAGCGGCCTGTTCAAGACGACGCTGTAGGAACGAACGCCTCCGCCTCCGGCGAAAGCGGGGGGCGGATTCACCAATAAACCCGCAGCACGCCGGGCGCGCCATTGCCGCCGCGGCCGCCCAGACCCGCGCCGCCGCCGCCGCCCGCACCCAAGGCCGTGGCGGATTCACCGGCTCCGCCGTTTCCCGAGCCGCCCGCTGCTCCCGCGCCGATCAGCGACGCTCCGCCGCCGCCGCCGCCACACACCATATTTGGCCCGCCGCCGGTACCGCCGGCGCCGCCCGGATTTGCAAGATACGAGGCGCCTGCAGCTCCCGGAAGGCCGGGAATGCCGCCGCCATCTCCCCGGAGCTGCAATTGGATCCCAGTTCCGCCATGTCCCGCCATCGGATACGTGGCGTAGTACCCCGGGCCGCCGCCCGCTCCGCCTGGAAAGACGACCAAATTCCCGAAGGCCGTAGTGCCGCCCCGGCCTCCCGACTGTCCAGCGCCGCCGCCTGCACCGCCGCCGCCGATGATGATGTCATAGGACGTGCCGGCTGTGACGGGCGTCGGAGCATAGTTCAAAGCGCCGCTAGCTCCCCCGCCGCCTCCGGCGACCGAGCCTCCATAGCCGATGTCGCCCCCGCCGCCACCCCCGCCACCGCCCTGACCCTGGACAAAAACAGCGCCGACGTCTGCCGGGCAAACCCACACCCCGTTGGCGGTATATTCCTTGCTCTGCATCGTTGTCTCCTCTGCGCCGGACGTCCGGCGAAGGATTTGTTTTGAACTTGGACGGCTGAAATTTTGCGCGGGTGCAGGCGCATATTCTGCGCCGTCTGCAACGCCGACCTTAGCCCCTCATTCGATCACCTCGTCGGCGGCGACTTGCATGCCGAGCGGCACTTTGAGACCGAGAGCGTTTGCGGTCTTTAGATTGATGACCAATTCGAACCGCGCCGATTGCACGACGGGAAGCTCGCCGGGCTTGGCGCCTTTTAGAATCTGGCCGACATAGTCGCCGACTTGGCGCTCCGCGACTTCAAGGCTGGTGCCGTAGCTGATCAATCCGCCGGCGGTGGCGTATTGGCGCAGATAATAGATCGTCGGAATCGCAAAGCGCGCCGCGCGCGCCACTAATTCGTCGCGACGGTAAAGAAAAAGCGGATCGGCGCCGACAAAGAGCCCGCCGATCCGCTTTTCGCTCAAGGTTGCGAACGCCCGGTCGAAATCGCCTTCGCTGCGGACGTCGAGAACGAAGAGCTGGAGTCCCAGCGCACGTGCCGCGGCCTTCACCTCTTCGGTTTCGTTGCTGAAATTGTCGGGATTGGTGAGATTCTGTTGAAAAAGTCGCAAGTCTAAAGTCGTTGCAAATCTGCCAAAATACGAACGATATCTTTGATTGACGCTAATTACCGCGGCAGATCGATTTAGAAGTCGCTCCGTTAAGTCTGGGGTGGATGATGAGGCCCCCCACATCAGAATCTGAAAAACGCACCCACGACGCTGGAAAAATTGGGCTGAGTCGATACTCCGACTTTTTCAACAGAATCGTGAGATAGCCGATCTCCGTTGCGGTGGGGATCAGTTGGTGCAGCAATTCAAGCCGCTTGGCGACGGCCGCCGTGATGAGAAAGCTCACGCCGGTCATGTTGCCGCCGGGCCGATTGAGGCTGGGCACGAGGCCGAGCTTCACCGGATCGCCGGCGCTGCTGAAAACCACCGGCACGGTGGTGTTGGCTTTTTTCAGCGTCAGCGCGCCGCGCGTGTCGGCGGCGATCGCCGCCGCGTGCCGTCCGATCAAATCGGCCGCGAGCGTCGGCAGCCGGTCGATCTCGCCCTCGGCCCATCGATAGTCGACCTCCACGTTTTCGCCCTCGGTGAAGCCGGCCTCCTTCAGGCCGTTGCGAAACGCGGTGACATAGAACGCGTTGCCCTTCAAAGAGGCGCTGTGCAGGAATCCGACCGTGGGTCGCGCCGCCTGCTGCGCGCGCGCCGCCAACGGCAACGCCGTTGCGCTGCCGACGAGCGCGAAAAAATCGCGCCGTCTCATTCGATCAGCTCGTCGGCGCGGCCAAGGAGCGGCAGCGGCACCGTGAGGCCGAGCGCCTTGGCGGTCTTGAGGTTGACGATCAGCTCGAGCTTGGTTGCCTGCTGCACCGGCAGGTCGGCGGGCTTTTCGCCCCTGAGAATGCGGGCGACATAAGTGCCTTCCAGGCGGTAGGCGTCGACAAGGCTGGTGCCGTAGCTCATCAGCCCACCCGCCGCCGCGAAGCCGCGGTAATGATAGATCGCCGGCATGGCGTGGCGCACCGTCAGTGCAGCCAGCTTGTCGCTTCGGGCCGTGAAAAATATATCCGGGCCGATTACCAAGCCCTCCGCCTTCATCTGAGCAAGATCTGCGAACGCCTTTTCGATCTCGCCTTCGCTGCTGGCCTCCAGCATGTGAAGCTTGAACCCGAGACTGTCGGCGGCCGACTGGGCGCCTTTGGTGATGAGCTTCGCCAGTGTGCGGTTGGTTGGATTGTACATGAAGCCGATATTGGTCGCGGTCGGCAGCACGGCGCGCAGCATCTCGAATTGCTTCGGGACGACCTGGGACAGCAGAATCGAGACGCCGGTCAGATTGCCGCCGGGTCGGCTCAGGCTGGCGACAAATCCGGCCGCGACCGGATCGGCTCCGGCATTGAAAATAATCGGAATCGTCGTTGTGGCGGCTTTTGCGGCGGCAGCCGAGGGCGTGCCATCGCTCACGATCACAGCCACCTGCCGGCGCACCAGATCGGCGGCCAGGGCGGGAAGTCGATCATTGTGTCCCTCGGCCGAGCGGTATTCGATCGCGAGATTTTTGCCCTCCACGTAGCCGGCTTCGCTCAAGCCTTTGTGAAGTCCGACGATGTAAGCTTCGTTGTTTTCATCCTCGAGAACCCCAATGACCGGCATCGCCGGCTGCTGCGCGTGCGCAGCCGATAGCCAAAAGAACGACGCCGAAGAGAGCCAGAAGGCCATCGCGCCGACGATGATGATGAATTCGCGCCGCCGCATCGGTTCCCCCAACCTCAGGAAGGCACTTTACCCGCGCAAGTTTAGAACACTGGTAGTGGACTGAATATGCCCCAGGTCACCCTCGACGTGATGTACAGCGCGCGTCATAAAAGCGCGCCAATCCTCGCGGCAGGCTTTCGCCGCGTCTGCCTTACCAGGGTGTATCGTATTACCATCGCACACTTTTTCTGCGGTCTGGGGTCCGCGCTCCAGAGTCTTGAAGGGAATTTGAGACGTAGGGCGCTCCGATGAAGCATTCCGTCGGCATGGCTCTTCTTCTTGCGGCGATCGCGTCGGCCGAGATCGCTCACGCCGGCGGCTCTGAAATTCGTACCTGCGACTTCGCGGTGAAAGCGCGCTGCGTCTCCGGCGACGCCCGCGTCACGCTCGCCGACGGTGCCGTGCAAAGGCTCGAGGTCAACGTCATCTGGTGCAGCCTGCCTGGACATCTCGACTTCACCTGCACCATCGATTCGTCGCGCGGCGACAAGGAGTCCAAATGGTCCGACGACGCGGGCGCGACGCTGATCGCCAACGCCTCGCCTTTTAATCCGGACGCACCGGACCGGGTGAAGGTGACCGTCGGCCGAGATGTCTCGGTCGATTTGGAGGAAGCGCAATCGCTCGGCCGCTGCGGCGCCGGCGCGGAACTGCCGCGGGCCATCGTCATTCCGGCGCACGGCAAGACCTGCCGCGTGTGGATGCCAGCGGAGTAATGGCTGTATCTCCCGGCGCGCAGACGGAGAAGGCCTCGCAATGACGAGGGGACGACGTGGGCTGTTCGGCATCGTCGGCCGCGAACTCGCGCGCATAAAGGCGCGGCGCGGGAACGGGATTATGCATCCCCCCGCGAAAGCGGGGGAGGGGGCCATGCGAAGCATGGTGGAGGGCGCGTGTGACTCGACGCTTCGCTTGCGTTGCAAGGGATTCGTCGGCGCCCGCGCTCCTTCCACGATTCTTCGCTCGCGGCGCGAGCTACGAATGGTCCCCTTCCCCGCTTGCGCGGGGCAGGATGAGTCTACGCCCTGGCGTATTTGCCGCGATTGAAGAAGCGGTCTTTCTGATCGTCGTTCGCGGTGTCGCGGTTGGATTTGATCGCGCCGATCTTGCCGAGCGCCGCTTTCACCGCCGGCCGCTCCTCGATCGCCTTGAACCAGCGCGCCAGATTCGGATTGTCCTCCCACTTCACGCCTTGCGCGTCGTGATTGCGTGTCCACGGGAAGGTGGCGATGTCGGCGATGGAGTATTCGGCGCCGGCGAGATAGGGCGACTGCGCCAGCCGCTTTTCCATCACTTCGTAGAGCCGCTTCACCTCGGTCTGGTAGCGCATCATCGAATAGGCGTTGCCTTCCTTCGGCGCGAACATTTTGAAATGGGTGAACTGGCCGAACATCGGGCCGATGCCTGAAGTCTGGAAGAACAGCCACTGCAGCACATCGTATTTCTTCGCCATATCCTTGGGCAGGAATTGCCCGGATTTCTCGGCGAGGTACATCAGGATCGCGCCCGACTCGACCACCGTATAGGGCTTGCCGCCGGGCCCGTCGGAATCGACGATCACCGGGATTTTCGAGTTCGGGTTGAGCTTGACGAAATCGGGATTGTATTGCTCGCCTTTCCACACGTCGACGAAATGCTCCCTGTACGGCAGCTTGGTTTCCTCGAGCATGACGTAGATTTTTTGCACGTTCGGGCTGGTCAGCGCATAAAGATCGATCATGGCAATGCGTTTCCTGTTCGGAGATTGGCGGAAGGCGGTGAACGTATCGGCCGTGTCGGGGACCGGCAAGACGGTGATGAGGCGGTCATGCCGGGCGCGGATCACTTGTGCGGCATCGCCGATGCCGCGTAGGGTGCCGAGAGAGGAACAAGAATAATTCGGGGAGGGCAGACATGCAGCGCACCATCCGGCGGGTCGCCGCCATCGCCTTTATCGCCGCGGCGGCGGTTCTCGGCCCGAGTGGGGCGCGGGCCGGCGACAGCTATCCGAACCACGCGGTGCGCTGGCTGGTCGGCTACCCGCCCGGCGGTTCGACCGACATTTGCGCTCGCCTGATCGGTGGTTACCTGTCGGATCTTTTCCATCAGCAATTCCTGATCGAGAACCGGCCGGGCGCCGGCAACAATCTCGCCACCGAGCTCGCCGCGCATTCGCCGCCGGACGGCTACACCGTGTTCCTGGTCAATCCGGCCAACGCGATCAACGCCACGCTCTATAAAAATCTGCCGTTCGACTTTTTGCGCGACATGGTGCCGGTCGCCGGCTTCATCCGCGTCCCCAATGTGATGGAAGTGAACCCGAAAGTACCGGCGCATACGGTTGCCGAATTCATCGACTACGCCAAGGCGAATCCGGGCAAGATCAACATGGCGTCCGCCGGTGTCGGCACCTCGACGCATTTGTCCGGCGCTCTGTTCATGCAGATGACCGGCGTCAAGCTGGTGCATGTGCCCTACCGCGGCGCCGGGCCCGCGCTGGTCGACATGTTGGGCGGGCAGGTGCAAGTGTTCTTCGACAATCTGCCGTCCTCGATCGGCTACATCCGGGCCGGCAAGCTGCGCGCGCTGGCAGTGACCACGGCGGAGCGCTCGAAAGCGCTGCCCGACGTGCCGACGGTGGCCGCGACCGTGCCCGGCTACGAAGCGAGCGCCTGGTTCGGCATGGCGGTGCCGGCGGGCACGCCGCAAGACATCGTCGAGAAACTCAATCGCGCGGTGAACGACGCGCTCGCCGATCCCAGCATCCAAGCCAAGCTCGCCGAGCTTGGCGGCACCTTGATCCCCGGCACGCCGGAGGATTTCAGCAAGCTGATCGTCGACGAAACCGACAAATGGGCGAAGGTGGTCAAGGCCACCGGCGCGAGCGCGGAGTAGGAGGATGATGAAAGTCTTTAACCGCTCATTCCCGCGGAAGCGGAAATCCGGGCTGGGTCGCAGCCTTCCGCTTACGCGCTGGCACGCTTCGGCGGACTCGAACCCGCCGAGGCTCGCTCGGCGAACGAAGGCGGGGCGCGGGGACGAGCGGAGTTTCCTGGTCGCTCTCAGTTTCCTCCTTTTGATCGCCGCGTCGGTGCCGGCCGCGGCGCAGGATTATCCGACACGGCCAATCCGCGCGCTCACGGCGGTCAGCGCCGGCGGCACCAGCGACATTTTCATGCGGGCGATGGCCCAGGAGGTCGGCAAGCGCTGGAAGCAGACCATCGTCGTCGAGGACCGCCCCGGCGGCCAGATGAATGTCGGCGGCGAAGCCTGCGCGCAGGCGGCGCCAGACGGCTACACCATCTGCATCCTGCCGCCCGAGACGCTCGCCTATAATCAGTTCCTGTTCAAAAAGATTCCATTCGATCCGGAAAAGGATTTTGCGCCGATCACCAATCCGTTTTTCACCACCCAGGTGCTGGTGGTGAGCGCCAAGCTTAACGTGCATTCGCTGGCCGAACTGGCGGCGTTGTCGAAAGCCAAGCCGAAGACCTTGAGCTACACGGCGCCGTCGATTCCGCTGGTCGCGTTCATGGCGCAATGGATCAAGGCGAACGGGTCCGACATCGTCCGCGTGCCGTTCCGTGGCGGCGGCGAAGCGGTCAACGATATGCTCTCCGGCGCGACGCCGGTGGCGTTTTTCGGCGCCTCCAACTGGCTGTCGTTCATCAAGAACGGCACCGTCATTGCGCTCGCGGTGGACAGCCCGCAACGCTCGCCGCTTTTGCCCGACGTGCCGACGCTCGCCGAGCTTGGCTATCACGGCGACCTCACCCGGCTTTATTTCGGCCTAGTCGCGCCGGCGGGAACCCCGCAGCCGATCGTTCACAAGCTCTACGAAGAGTTCGCTGCCGTCGGCAAGGATCCGGAGTTCCGGCAGAAGCGGATGATCGACGTCGGCCTCGAGCCGGTGTTCGACACGCCGGAGGCATTCGGCGCGTTCCTCAAACAGGACCGCGCCGCTTCCGCGCGCATCGTCAAGGACGCCGGCATGCAGCCGCAATAGGTCCGCAATGATCATCGAATGGCATACCCACGTCTATCCGCCGGAAGAAGCCGCGGCCGACGCGCTCGCCTGGGACGGCAAGAGCGGCCCGACCTGGGCCGGCCGTTGCCCGATGACGCTGGAAAACGTGCTTGAGGCCCATCACCGCTGCGGCATCGGCGCTACCGTGTTCAGCAACGCCGCGCATTACCTGCGCGGCAAGGCCGCGGCCGATGAACTGAAAGCCATTCAGCGCTGGTCCGATTACGCCGCGGAAATCCAGGCCGCGCATAACGGCATGCTATATGGCTTCGCCACTATGCTGCCGTGCGGCGGGCCGGCCTTCGTCAAGGAGACCGAGCGCGCCATCAAAGAGCTCGGGCTCAAAGGCATTCTGATCCATTCCAATCACAAGGGCCACTATCCGGATGACGATGAGGCGCGGCCATTCTGGGAATTGGTGCAAGACCTCGACGTTCCGGTCTTTATCCATCCGCCGCATGTCGGTTTCGGCGAGGAGCGGATGCGCGAGTACCGGCTGGCGTCGAGTGTCGGCCGGCCCGCCGATTTGTGCCTTGCTCTGTCGCGGCTGATCGTGCGCGGCATTCTCGAAGACTTTCCGCGGCTGACCCTCGTCGCCTCGCACGGCGGCGGCGGCTTGTGGGAGGTCATCGGTCGCTTGAACTACGCCTACGAGCTGCAGGAGGAATGCTATTTCCTCGGCCCTTACACGCCGATCAGGATCAAGCACGAGCCCGGCTATTACGCCAAGAAGATGTATTTCGACACGGTGACCTATCACCCGCCGGCGGCACAGCTTGTCGTCGAGTCGGTCGGCGCCGATCACGTGCTTTACGGCTCGGACGCGCCGCCGCTGACCTCGCTCAAGCCGCGGGCGATCAAGCTGGTCGAGGGTCTGAAGGTGACGCCCGAAGAGCGTGAGAAGATTTTCTGGCGCAATGCGGCGAAGCTGCTCAAGCTCGACACGGCGAAGGCGGCAAGTCGCGCGCCAGCAAGCGCGGGGGCGGCTTGAACGTGCGGGCGAAACTTTCTCGTGTAGCGGCAGGCACTTAGCAACCTGTGGCAGCGGCGCCACGATGCCGCAAATTCACAAGTCGTGCACGGATTATTGGCGGCAATGGATGGATTGAAGTCTTCGATTGGTCTCTAGTTACCGCATTAGAGCGGGATTCGCATTGGGGACTTTCACATGCGTCGCTCACTGATCGTTACCGGACTGGCGGCAGCGCTGTGCATCGGCTTGGGCGACCGCCTTCGCCAAGACCAAGCATCATCCGATCAAGCCGCCGGATCCGCCGCCACCGCCGATGTGGAGCTGGGCCGGCCCCTATGTCGGCCTCAATCTCGGCTATAGCTGGGGACGTTCGAGCTTCACTGAGGACTTCACCGACATCGTCGGCTTTCCGCTTTTTTCCACGAGCGGCACGATCAATAACATTGATGGGGTCATTGGCGGCGGACAGATCGGCTATAATTGGCAAAATGGAAATTGGGTCGCCGGGCTCGAGGCGGATATCCAGGGTTCCGGCGAGCGTGGCAACGCGACATTTACCTGTCGCGCCGGTGCCTGCGCGATCAACGCCATCACGACAAGCGTAACCGAAAGACTCGAGTGTTCGGCACGGTGCGGCCGCGCCTCGGCTGGACCGTCACGCCGGAGACCATGATCTACGCCACCGGCGGCTTGGCCTATGGCGAAGTCAAGGATAGCGGCACCATTACCGACGGTATCAGTCCGACCTCTTTCAGCATCAGCAAGACGAGCGCCGGCTGGACCGCGGGTGGCGGCGTTGAAAGTCACCTGGTCGGAAACTGGACTTGGAAGCTCGAATATCTGTTCATGGAGTTGAAGGAGCCTTCTGGCACGGTTGTGACTGCGATTGCGGTGAATTGTCCGGTGCTCGTCGCCGCGTGCGGTGGCGGTAACGTCACTACGCACATCGATCCATGGTTCACCGACAACATCGTTCGCGCCGGGCTCAATTATAAATGGTAGTCAGGTTGGTGTAATCGGCGCATAATATCAGAAGCGGTCGCGGCAGTTTCCGCGGCCTTTTCTTTTGCCGCGAATTTGGCGCACACTCGGCCAACGCCCAAGCTGAGTGAACCTATGACATCCGCCAAGAGAAAATCGCCCGAGGATCTGCGCAGCTATCGCTGGCTCGGCAAGAACGACCTGCGCTCGTTCGGTCATCGCTCGCGGCTGCGGCAGTTCGGCTATGACCGCGCCGATTGGGCCGGCAAGCCGGTGATCGGAATCATCAATACCTGGAGCGATATCAACGCCTGTCACGGGCACCTGCGCGAGCGCGCTGAGGACGTCAAACGCGGCGTCTATCAGGCCGGCGGGCTGCCGATCGAATTGCCGGCGATGTCGCTTGCCGAGCCTTTCGTCAAACCCTCGACCATGCTCTACCGCAATTTCCTCGCCATGGAATGCGAGGAACTCTTGCGCAGCCATCCGATCGACGGCGCCGTCTTGATGGGCGGCTGCGACAAGACCACGCCCGGGCTCGTCATGGGCGCCATCTCGATGGGCATTCCGGCGATCTATGTGCCGGCCGGTCCGATGCTGCGCGGCAATTGGCGCGGCCACACCCTCGGCTCCGGCTCCGACGCCTGGAAATACTGGGACGAGAAACGCGCCGGCCGCATCGGCGACGAGGAATGGAACGAGATCGAAGGCGGCATTTCGCGCTCGTTCGGCACCTGCATGGTGATGGGCACCGCGGCGACCATGATGGCGATCACCGAGGCGCTCGGGCTGACGCTGCCCGGCGCGTCATCGATCCCGGCGGTCGACGCCAATCATCCGCGCATGTGCGCCGCGGCCGGAAGGCGCGCCGTCGACATGGTGTGGGAGGACCAGACGCCGGAGAGAATCCTCACGGCCGCCGCCTTCGACAACGCCATCCGCGTGCATATGGCGCTCGGCGGCTCGACCAACGCCATCATCCATGTCATCGCCATGGCGCGCCGCGTCGGCGTGCCGCTCGACATGAGCCGCTTCGATGCCATCTCGCGGCAAGTGCCGGTGATCGCCAATATCACGCCGTCGGGCAAATATCTGATGGAGGATTTCTTCTATGCCGGCGGGTTGCGCGCATTGATGGGGCAGATGCGCGACATGCTTGACCTGTCCTGCATCACGGCAAACGGCCGCACGCTCGGCGACAATATCGCCGGTGTGAAGGTTTACCTGCCCGACGTCATCCATTCGCTCAAAGAGCCGCTTTATCCGGAAGGCGCCACCGCCGTGCTCACCGGCAATCTCGCTCCGCGCGGCTGCGTGATGAAGCCCGCCGCCGCGGAGAAGCGCTTGCTGGCGCATCGCGGCAAGGCGCTGGCGTTCGAGAATTACGACGCCATGGCGGCCGCGGTCGACCGCGACGATCTCGATGTCACGCCCGACCATGTGCTGGTGCTCAAAAACGGCGGGCCCAAGGGCGGCCCGGGCATGCCGGAATGGGGCCAATTGCCGATTCCGAAGAAACTCCTCAAAGCTGGCGTGAAAGACATGCTGCGCATCTCGGATGCGCGCATGAGCGGCACCAGCTACGGCGCCTGCATCCTGCACGTCGCGCCGGAAAGCTTTGTCGGCGGTCCGCTCGCCTTCGTCCAGACCGGCGACGAGATCGAGGTCGACGTCGCGGCGCGGCGCATCCATCTGCATGTCGGCGACGACGAGCTGTCACGGCGCCGCGCTGCCTGGAGGCCGCCGGCGCCGCATTATCCGCGCGGCTACGGTGCGATGTATTCGCAGCACATCGGCCAGGCCGACGAAGGCTGCGATTTCGATTTTCTGGAGGGACAGGCGCCGATCGCAGAGCCGGAGATTCACTAGGCAGCTCGAAGACGGCTCATGGCAATCGTGGCGAGAGGGCAGCGAATGAGCATCTATGTATTTGTGACGCGAAGAGCCGACCCCTTGAAACCGGATGGCGCCGAGATAAGTCGGGAGGAATGGACCGAACTGGTCGAGAGTGACCCGGACCTATCGCTGGAAGATCCCGCCGATCGCATTCCCGCGGACAAGACGATCTATGCCGTCTGGAAAACATATCCGGGAGGTTACCCCGCGTGGCTCGGTCTTTCTGGCGGCAACATTGAGGTTAAAGGAATTGACGACGCGATACTCGGCAAGCTTCGAATGTTCGCGAATAAGCTTGGCGCCCGCATTGTCTCTGAAGAGGGCGAAGAGTTCTCGTGAGACTCGAATGATCTAGGCGGCTGCGCTGGGCGCGAGTTATCCCGCCGGCAGCACCACGGCGCGGCATTCGCCGAAGCCGATGCGGGCATGGCCGGGCCTCTCGCAATAGCCGCGGAAGATGATCTCGTCGCCGTCCTCGATGAAGCCGCGCTTCTCGCCGCCGGGCAGCGCCAGCGGGTCGCTGCCGCGCGCGGTGAGTTCGAGCAGCGAGCCCCAGCTCGATTTCTCCGGTCCCGAGACGGTGCCCGAGCCGAAGAGGTCGCCGACGCGGATATTGCAGCCGTTGCTGGTGTGATGCGCGATCATCTGCGCCACGGTCCAATAGAGCAGCGCGCACGACGTCTGTGTCACGCGCTGCGGGGGCGTTCCGGCGCGGCGCATGGCCTCGGTCGCGATATAGGCTTCGAGTGTAATGTCGAGGCCGCCATGCGCCCGGTCTTCGGCATCGTCGAGATGCGGCAGCGGCGCCGGATCGCCGTCCGGTCGCGCGAAGGCCCTGGTGCGGAATGGCGCCAGCGCCTCCGCCGTCACCACCCAGGGCGACACCGTGGTGGCGAAATTCTTGCCGAGGAACGGCCCGAGCGGCTGGTATTCCCAGGCCTGGATGTCGCGCGCCGACCAATCGTTGAGCAGGCAGAAGCCGAAAACGTGGTCCGCCGCCCGGCCGATCGGAACCGGTTCGCCAAGCTCGCTCGGCGCGCCGACGTAAATGCCGAGCTCGAGCTCGAAATCGAGATTGCGGCACGGGCCGTAGCTCGGCGCCGCATCGTTCGGGCCCTTGCGCTGGCCGCGGGGCCGCTTGAACGGCGTGCCGCTGACGCGGATCGAGGACGTACGGCTATGATAGGCGACCGGAACGTATTTGTAGTTCGGCATCAGCGGGTTGTCGGGACGGAACATTCGCCCGGCATTGGTCGCGTGAAAAATCGAGGCAAAGAAATCGGTGAAGTCGCCGATGGTGGCCGGCAGCAGCAGCTCGACTTGCGTCATCGGCGCGAGGTGCTGACGCAGTCTTTCGTCGCCATGTTCGGTGCTGAGACCGCGGGACAAAGCGAGCCGCAACGCCGACCATGTCTTCGCGCCAAGCGCCATCAACCCGTTGAGCGTCGGCTCCGCACAGGCACGTGCGCCTTCCGCGGCCGGTCCGTCGAACAATGACGTCGCCGACGCGACATCGAGAATGCGATCGCCGATCGCGACGCCGACGCGCGGCGGCTCCGCCGGTGCCGCACGAAACACGCCGAACGGCAGATTTTGAATAGGAAAGTCGCAATCCGCCGCGTTGGCGCTGTCGACAAAGCTTTTGCGCGCGGGATCGTGCGTCTCGTTGAGCGGCGTGGGCATGGATTCTTTCCGGGAAAAGTTTAGTGAGCGGGTTGTTGTTCTTGTTCGCGGATCGCGGCGTAGCGCGCCTGAAAGTCCACATACATGCGTTGCAATCCTTCGCGCAGCGGGGTTGCCGCGCGCCAGCCCAAGGCATTGATGCGCGACACGTCAAGGAGCTTGCGCGGCGCGCCGTCCGGCCGCGACGGATCGAACTCGATCTTGCCGCGATAGCCGACGACGTCGGCGATCATGCGGGCGAACTCGGCAATGCTCAGGTCTTCGCCGGTCCCGATATTGAGGAACGGCAGATCGGAATAGCGCTTCATGACGAACACGCAGGCATCGGCCAAATCATCGGCGGCCAGGAACTCGCGCCGCGGCGAGCCGGTGCCCCAGACCACGGCGCTCGGCTCGTCCTTGATCTTGGCCTCGTGAAAGCGCCGCATCAGCGCCGCCGGAACATGGCTGTCGTCGGGATGATAATTGTCGCCGGGCCCGTACAGATTGGTCGGCATCACCGATACGAAGTCGTCACCGTGCTGCAGCCGATAGGCCTCGCACAGTTTGATGCCGGCAATCTTGGCGATGGCGTACCATTGGTTGGTCGGCTCCAGCGGTCCTGACAACAGCATGTCGGGCGACATCGGCTGCGGCGCTAGCCGCGGATAGATGCAGGACGAACCGAGATAGACGAGCTTCTTGACCGCGCAGCGATGCGCGGCGCGAATGGTATTGAGCGCGATAGCGAGATTGTCGGTGAGGAAATCGGCCGGGAAGGTCGCGTTGGCGCGAATGCCGCCGACTTTGCCGGCGGCAACGAACACCGCATCCGGCTTGGCCTGCGCCATGAAGCGTTCGACCGCGTCGGCCTGCCGCAGATCGAGATCGCGGCGCGCGGCAAAAATGATATCGCACTCTTCGCGCTCGAGCCGCCGCATGATCGCCGCGCCGGCCATGCCGGCGTGGCCGGCGACAAAGACGCGCTTGCCGGCGAGATCGAAAATGACGGGCGCTCCGCTCATGCACAATCGCCGCTCTAATCGTGGACCTGGCGCAGCGCGCCTTCGCGACGCATTTCTTTGAGATCGGAGTCGACCATTTCGCGCACCAGCTCGTCGAACGAGACCTTGTGCTGCCAGCCGAGCCGCTGCCGGGCTTTCGACGGATCGCCGAGCAGCGCATCGGTTTCGGTCGGCCGAAAGTAACGCGGGTCGATCTCGATCAGCACGCGGCCGTCGCGCGCATCGATGCCCTGTTCGCTGACGCCCGTGCCGCGCCATGCGATGGTCCGGCCGACGCATGCGAATGCCCTCTCGGCGAACTCGCGCACCGAATGCTCTTCGCCGGTCGCCAGGACATAGTCGTCCGGCTCCGGCTGCTGCACGATGAGCCACATGCCTTCGACATAGTCGCGGGCATGACCCCAGTCCCGTCGCGCCGCAAGATTGCCGAGGAACAGCTTGTCTTGCAGGCCGAGTTCGATCGCCGCCACGGCCCGCGTTATCTTGCGCGTGACGAAGGTCTCGCCGCGTGTCGGTCCCTCGTGATTGAACAGGATGCCGTTCGAGGCATGCATGTTGTAGGCTTCGCGGTAATTGACGGTGATCCAGTAGGCATAGAGCTTGGCCGCCGCATAGGGCGAGCGCGGGTAAAACGGGGTGGTTTCCCGCTGCGGCACTTCCTG
>DATJBH010000035.1:0-7483 GCA_035515455.1 Xanthobacteraceae bacterium | reverse complement strand
CAGCTATATCCAGCTGCACGGCACCGAGGGCAAATGGGGCTCCTACGTCGTCGAGGTGCCGGGCGCCGGCGCGCTCAATCCCGAGAAGCACCTCTACGAGGAAATCTACCTCGTCGTCGAAGGCCGCGGCTCGACCGAAGTTTGGCTCGACGGCGAGAACAAGCGCCACGTGTTCGAATGGCAGAAGGGTTCGCTGTTCTCGATCCCGGTCAACGCCATGCACCGCATCGTCAACGCCAGCTCCGCGCCGGCGCTGCTCCTGGCCGGCACCACGGCGCCGAACCTGATGAACCTCATCAACAACACCGCGATGATCTTCGATTGCCCGTATGCGTTCCGCGACCGTTTTTCGGGCGCCGACGATTTCTACAAGTATAAAGACGACATCGAGCCGGATCCGGTGCGCGGGCTCGCCATGCGGCGCACCAATTTCATTCCCGACATCGTCAATTGCGATCTGCCGCTCGACAACCGCCGCTCGCCGGGCTGGCGCCGCGTCGAGCCGTTCATGACCGGTAACACTTTCTATTTGTGGATCGGCCAGCACGAGAACGGCCATTACTCCAAGGCGCACGCCCACACCTCGGCCGCCGTGCTCATCTGCATCAAGGGCAAGGGCTACACTTATACCTGGCCGGAGCAATTGGGCCTGACGCCTTGGAAGGATGGCAAAGCCGATCAGGTCAAGCGCGTCGATTACGAGCCGGTCGGCATGGTGTCGGCGGCGCCCGGCGGCGCGCGCTGGTATCATCAGCATTTTGGCGCCTCGAAGGAGCCGTTCCGCCTCACCGCCTGGTTCGGTCCGCACAACCCCGGCCGCGAGCCCGGACCGCCGGGCGAGAAACACACCGACTACACCGCGATGGACATTCCCGAGGGCGGCACCGCGATCCCCTATTACATGGAGGATCCGTTCCTGCGCCAGGAATACGCCGAGCGCATGAAACGCGAAGGTGCCGAGAACCGCATGCGCCCGGAATATTACGAGCGCGATTACCGTGGGCTATTGCCGAAGGAATGAAAGACGATGCTTTTTCCATCGTCATGCGCGGGCTTGACCCGCGCATCCATGCAGCCGCAACGCCCCATGGATTGCCGGGTCAAGCCCGGCAATGACGTGTCGGCATGACCGACGAGTTGCAAGGCGGCCGCATCTTCTTCTCCAACACCGGGCGCACGTTCGGCGAAGAGGACGAATTGTGCGTGCTATCGGTCGGAGTCGATATCGGCTCGTCGACCTCGCATCTCGTGTTCTCGCGCATCGTGCTGGAGCGGCTCGATGCCCGCTACGTCGTCACCGAGCGCGAGAGCTTTTATCAGTCCGATATATTGCTCACGCCCTATGCGACCGAAGACGAGATCGACGCCCACGCGCTCGGCACCTTCATCGACAGGCAATACAAGGACGCCAAGATCGATCCCGACGAGATCGACACCGGCGCGCTGATCCTCACCGGCGTCGCAGTGCGGCGGAAGAACGCCCGCGCCATCGGAGAGTTATTCGCGCGCCAGGCCGGCTGCATGGTCGCGGTCTCCGCCGGCGACAGTCTCGAGTCGGTGATGGCGGCCTATGGCTCCGGCGCGGTGGCACGCTCCATTCGCAACGGTACGGCGGTGATGAATGTCGACGTCGGCGGTGGCACTGCCAAGATCGCCGTCTGTGCCGACGGCAAGGTGATCGACGTCACCGCGCTCGATATCGGCGCCCGGCTGATTGTACTCGACGACACGCGACGCATCGTGCGGCTTGAAGGGGCCGGCCGCTGCTTCGGCGCCGAGCTTGGCCTGACCCTCGCGCCCGGCAGCGTCGTCAGCGACCAGCAGGCATGCGCTCTTGCCGCTTTGATGGCGGATAAATTGTTCGAAGCCATGCGTGGCGGCGCGCCGCGCGCCGGCGGCGCCGATCTGCTGCGGCTCGATCCGCTGAAGTTCCGCGGCGAAATCTCCGACGTCAGTTTCTCCGGCGGCGTGTCGGAATATATTTACGGCGGCGAGGCCAAAGCGTTCGGCGACCTCGGCCCGCAGCTTGCCGCTGAATTGCGCGCGCGGCTGGCGACAAGCGGCCTGCAGCTGGCGCGCCCAGATGCACGCATCCGCGCCACCGTGATCGGCGCCTCGCAATACACGATGCAGGTGTCCGGCTCGACCATCTTCGTCTCGCCGCTCGACACACTGCCGTTGCGCAACGTGCCGGTGATCGCGCCCGATTTGCCGCTTGGCGACGACATCGATCCCGCCGCGGTATCGGCCGCGATTAAATCCGCTCTCAAACGCCTCGACCTCGGCGATGGATCGAGCCCCGTCGCGGTGTTCGTGCCGTGGCGCGGCTCGGCGACGTTCCGCCGGCTCGACGATTTCTGCAAAGGCGCCGCCGACGGCTTGGCCGCCGTGCTGGCGAACGGCCATCCGATCGTGCTCGCCGGCGACGGCGACGTCGGCGGCTTGATCGGCATCCACTATTGCGAGGAGATGAAGGTCAAGAATCCCATCGTCTCGATCGACGGGCTCGAGCTGAAGGACTTCGACTATATCGACATCGGCGCCATCCTCGACACGTCGGGCGCGGTGCCGGTCGTCATCAAATCGCTGGTGTTCCCGACCGGCGCCGGCGTCGGCAAGGACTGGGAAGCCGCTCGCACCGTCCGGCCCGTTACCGCAACTGCCGGATGAGCAATCGACGACGATGACAGCTCCGTTCTTCGCGGGTTAAATGCCTGCGCAAACGACTGAAGGAAGCAGCGCATGCGTACGGGGGCCGACTATCTTTCCTCGCTCAATGACGGCCGGCGCGTCTTCCTCGACGGCGAGCTCGTCGAGGACGTCACCGTGCATCCGGCGTTCCGGCAGGCCGCGCGCTCGATCGCCACGCTCTACGACCTCGCCGCCGACCCAGGCCTGCGCGAGCGCATGACGTTCCCGTCGCCGAAGACCGGCGAACCGGTGCAGCGCGCCTGGCAAATTCCGAAGACCCATGCCGATCTGCGCGCCCGGCGCCTGTTCTCCGAGACCTGGGCGGAGGCGACTTTCGGCCTGATGGGCCGCGCGCCCGATCATGTCGCCGGCTTCTTTTCCGGCTATGCGGCGGTGCCGAGTTTCTTCGCCAGCGCCGGCGAGCAAAAATTCGCCGACAATCTCATCGCGTTCTACGAATTCATGCGCGACAATCACGTCTATTGCTCCTACGCCATCGTGCCGCCGCAGATCGACCGCTCGAAGCCGGCGCACCAGCAGAGCGATCCGACGCTCTATGCCGGCGTGATCAAGGAGCGTGACGACGGTATCGTCATCAAGGGCGCGCAGCAGCTCGCCACCGGCGGCGCGATTTCCGATTACATCCATCTGAGCTGCATCCAGCCTTTGCAAAAGGGCGACGAAAACTACGCCAATTGCCTCGCCGTCCCGGTTGCCGCCGAGGGCGTGAAGCTCTACCCGCGCAAGCCCTACGTGCGCGCCGGTAGCGCCGCCGATTATCCGCTCTCGAGCCGCTTCGATGAGAGCGATTCTTACGTGGTGTTCGACAACGTCTTCGTGCCGTGGGAGCGCGTCTTCATTTACCGCAATGTCGAGCTCTCGCGCGACCAGTGGCGCAAGACGCCGTCGCATCTGCTCGGCAACCATCAGGCACAGACGCGCTACGTCACCAAGCTGCGCTTCATGGCCGGCCTGGCGCAGCGCATGAACGAAACCACCGGCAATGCGGCCAATCCCGCCGTCGTCGGGCTGATGGGCGAGCTGTGCTCGCTGGTCTCGGTCTATGAGGCCATGCTGCATGCGCACGAGACCATGGGCACCATCGAGGACGGCGTCTTTTGGCCGTCGCGCACCGCCTATTACGCCGCCTCCGCACTGCAGTCGGAGCTCAACGGCCGCATGCTGGAGATTTTCCGCGAAATGGCGGGCTCGGCCTTCATCACGCTGCCCTCCTCCGATGCCGATTTCGCCAATCCCGAGATCGCCGCCGACCTCGACCGCTATATGCGCTCCGGATCGACCGACGCCAGAACGCGCGTCAAACTCATGCGCGTGATTTGGGATTTCCTCGGCTCCGAATTCGGCAGCCGCCACGCCCAATACGAAAAATTCTACGGCGGCCCGTCCTTCGTGGCGAAGCAGCATCTCTACCGCTATTTCGATTGGAAGCGCGCCGGCGCGCTGGTCGACAAGGCGCTCGCTTTGCCGCCGCTGGAATGAATGAGCGTCCTGTCGTGCCAGAAGCGATAGCGACAGACGCGCTGCAACGGTCATCATCGCGGTTCGCGGTTTATGCATTCGCCTGTGCAATCGCGCTCGTTGTCATGCCGACCTGCGGCGCGCACGCTCAACCGGCTGCGCTCACGCCATCGCAGTCCAATGCACTCAACGCCTACAACAGCGCCGTGAAGCGTTTCGAGGCAGTCCTGAACGAGCGGCAAGCGCAGCTCAACGCGAAGCAACCGCTGCCGCGCCGGCCGGGACAGGCGCTTTATCTCGCCCGCGTCGACGTGATGAGCACCTATAAGGATCTCACCGACGCGATACCTTCCCGGATCGGCAGGCCCAACAGGTTCGGCATTCCGCCGGCCTATTTCGACGCCGACATCGAACCGCTAATCGACGAGTATTTGAAGCTCTTTCACATCATGGAAGCACCGCCGGCCAGCGCGCAAAGGTCGGCCACGCCAGCCAAAGACGTGGTCGAACTGGCGACCGCCATCGCTCGCGCCAAGGGCCTCGACGCGGCCAATGCCGACGTGGCGGGACGCATCGGCCTCGGCATTTTCTTTGCCGAGACCAACGGCCATCAGAACGTCGGCAATGCGCGATCGGACAAATACAAGGGCAGCTTTCAAACCGGCGTATCGGAAGATCGGATTGGCCAGCGGAAATGGGCAGCGATCAAGCCGGCGATTGCCGCATTCGATCCGGCGTTGGTGGCCCGCGACGCCAAGGAAGATGCGCAGGCCGGGCATCTCGACCATCGCTTCAATCATTGGACCGCCGTGCGAGACGGCCTGATGAATGTCGACGCGGAGCTTTTCCCGCAAATACCGGGAATCGTGAAAGCGCTGCCGAACCCGATCGATCAGATGAAATTTTTCGAACTGATTCAGATCGTGCCGACGCCGACCAAGGCCGCGCTCAGTTCGGACAGCCTGCTGAGTTACAGAATTTCCGATCCGCGGATCATGGGCTATTTGCGCAACAACAGCATCTTCGCCTACGGCCACGCGGATCGGGCTAGAACGTCGGCGACCTATCGCGAAATTCTCGATGCCATGTGGCTGTTCAACGCCAAATTTGAAAAGGCGTTGTCCGAGTTCGAGGAGATCAAAGCAAAGCGGGGCTGATGATCATTGGCGCTTGGACCACCGGTGGAGTAGCGTCTATCGCAATTTGGATTAAAAGCTTGCCGGCGCGGTAGTCGACAAGGCGCTAGATTGGCGCTCGATTGGAAACGGAGTTCATCGATGATGGAAAAACTGCACCGCCGAACCTTTCTCGGCCTCGCCGCAAGCGTCGCGGCTCTTCCGGCCGCCGCAACGCCGGCTTTGGCGCTCGACTATCCGACGCGGCCGGTGCGTATCATCGTCCCGGTGCCGCCGGGCGGCGCGCTCGACATTCACGCCCGGCTGATCGGCCAGTGGCTCTCCGACCATATGGGTCAGCCATTCCTGATCGAGAACAAGCCGGGTGCCGCCACCAATCTCGGCGTCGAGGCGGCAGTGCGCGCGCCCGCCGACGGTTACACGCTTCTGCTGATTCCCGGCTCGGTGGCGGTCAACGATACGCTGTACACTAATCTTCCGTTCCACTTCCTGCGCGACATGATTCCGATCGCCATGATCTCGAGCTTCCCGCTGGTGATGGAAGTGAACCTGGCGCTGCCGGCCAAAACGGTTCCCGAATTCATCGCCTATGCCAAGGCCAACCCGGGGAAGGTCGCGATGGCAACGTCGGGCAACGGGTCGCCGCAAGACATCACCGGCGAATTCTTCATGATGAAGACCGGCACCAAGATGGTCAAAGTGCCTTATCACGGCGGCGCGCCGGCGATCACCGATCTGATGGGCGGGCAGGTGCAGGTCTATTTCAGTCCGCTGCCGGAATCGATAGCCGTCATCAAGGCCGGCAAGGTACGTGCGCTCGCGGTCACGACGGCCAAACGCTCGGCGGCGCTGCCGGACGTGCCGACCGTCGGCGAATCCGTCCCCGGCTTCGAGGCCAGCACCTGGCAGGGCATCGGCGCGCCGGCCGGCACGCCCGCCGAGATCGTCGCCAAGCTGAACGCGCAGATCAACGCCGCCCTCGGCGATCCGGGCATCCAGGCGCGCCTGGCGGCTTTGGGCAGCACGCCGATGCCGATGTCGTCCGCCGACTTCAAGAATTTCATCGCGGCGGAAATCGACAAATGGGCCAAGGTGATCCGCGCCGCCAACATCAAGGCGGAGTAAGCTCTGTTTCACCCGGTGAAGAACCGATCTATCACGACGCTGATCGCGACGCCGGCTAATGCCGCGGCGATGCCAATGGCCACTGTCTCAAGGACGGTGCGGATTATGCTGCTTCCGGCGACCCGCGCCCTTCCGACGCCAAGCCCGATCAGGAGCGCGAGGGTCATCGCGGCGGAGACCAGACGTGCGTCCGCCACCGCAAGGAAAACGAAGGGCAGGATCGGCACCGCAGCCGCAGCGAAATCGGCGATCAGCATCCACAGCGCCTGCTCCCAGGGGTTGGGCGGCGCTTCGGGCGAGCCATGCAAGGCGAGCAGAAGCCCGTCGAGCGCCACCCGGTCATTCATTACGGCGCCGGTCAGCGCCGCCGATTGCTGTTGTGTCAGTCCGGCAACCGCCAACTGGCCGGGAAGCGCCGCGCAAACGGCAGCCGCGTCGGCGGACAGCGCGGTTTGCAAGATGGCGCGCTTGGCTTTCGCCTCGTCGCGCGTCGTCTCGACGTCGAGGAAGACCCCGGCCATCATCGACACCGCCGCCGCCACCGCGCCCGAGGCGCCGGCAATCAGCACGGTCCGGGCATTCGTGGTCGTCGCGGCGACGCCGAAGATCAGGCCGAAAATCGAGACCGTGCCGTCTTCCATGCCGAACACGATGGTGCCGGCGGATTCCCGGAGCGACCCGCGTAGGCGCATTAGTCGTGAGGCGAATGTCATGCACGCAATCCCCTTGCCGCCCGCGCCAACTGCGAGCCCCAATCCGATGAGCCGATTTGACGGAATTTGCCGGCGGATTTCAATTCAGCCGAAGCCGCCGGCCGTGACGTTCGGTCGCTGCCGCGAGTACCGTGGTGGAACGCCGGCAGGCGAGCGCGCCCGAAGCGGAGGGGCGGCGCAAGCCGCCTTCTCCGTGGCGCGCGCCCCGCGCGCGCGAAACGCGGAGCGGGATTGAAGTGGATTATGCCTCAGCCTCGGCGAGCGCCGGTGCCGGCGTCTTCTCGCCCTTGGCCGGATCGAGCGCCGCCTCGACCGCCTGTTCGACGCGCTCGAGCCAGA
>DATJBH010000034.1:0-4174 GCA_035515455.1 Xanthobacteraceae bacterium | reverse complement strand
GTCGGCCGCGCCTCGCCGATGCTGGCGAGTAGGTCCGCGATGAGTTCGACGTAGTCCTCAAGGAGCGCGGTCGATTGCGCCGATCGGGTTTTGCCGAAACGGCGCGCCTGGGTCAGCTCGGTAGGGAGCTCCAACACGTCTTCGCGATGCTTTTGCTTGGTTTTGCCCAATAGCGTCGCTCGCATCATCGGCGCCCTAATTCCGAAAGATCATGTTGCACAGAGAACACACTCAACATTCTAATGTCAAAATGTAGCCTAGTACACATGGCGTAGCCCATTGACAACTACAGTTTAGTCATTAGTCTGTAGCCATGGCTACATCTTTTTGTTGATGCTGGAGCGAGCAGGATGACGGAAATCACGGCCCGGCGAGAATCGCTGTCCGAACGGACCGTCGCCACGGCGCGCCGGCTGCTGGCCGGCCAGCGTGGCGGCGCGCGCGCCTACTTGGCCTTTGCCGGCCCCGCGGTCATCGCCTCGATCGCCTACATGGACCCCGGGAATTTCGCGACCAACATTCAGGCCGGCGCGAAATACGGCTACCGGCTCCTTTGGGTGGTGTTACTCGCCAATCTGATTGCGATGCTGTTCCAGGGGCTTTCGGCCAAGCTCGGCATCGTGACCGGCCGCAATCTGGCGGAATTGTGCCGCGACCAGTTTCCCCGCCCGGTGGTCTGGGCAATGTGGATCGTCAGCGAGATTGCCGCCATGGCGACCGACCTGGCCGAGTTCCTCGGCGGCGCCATCGGACTTTCGTTGCTGTTTCAGACCCCCCTCCTGGTCGGAATGATCATTACCGGGATCGTGACCTATGGCGTCCTGATGTTCGAAAGCTTCGGCTTCCGGCCGATCGAGTTGATCATCGGCAGCATGGTGAGCCTCATCGCGCTCTGTTACCTGGTCGAGATGTTCATCGCTCCGGTCGACTGGGCGTCCGCCGCTTTCCATACCGTCGTGCCGCAGATCCCCGATACCGAGGCTTTGCTGCTGTCAGTTGGCATTGTCGGCGCCACGGTAATGCCGCACGCCGTCTATTTGCATTCCGGCTTGACGCAATCGCGGATGCCGGTGCGTGACGATGGTGAGCGGCGCAAGGTGCTGCGCTTCTCCAACCAAGAAGTCATCATTGCGCTCGCCGTCGCTGGCCTCGTCAATATGGCGATGGTGATGATGGCCTCGGGCGCGTTCCACGCCGGCCATCCCGACGTGGCGGAGATCGAGACCGCTTATCACACGCTGACGCCGCTCCTTGGAGCTGGGGCAGCCGGGGTATTTTTGCTCTCGCTCATCGCCTCGGGCGTGTCGAGCTCGACGGTCGGGACCATGGCCGGCCAGATGATCATGCAAGGGTTTGTCGGATTCAAAATCCCGATCTGGGTGCGGCGGCTCATCACCATGATCCCGGCTTTCGTCGTCGTCGCGCTTGGCGCCAACGCCACGAGCGCGCTGGTTCTCAGCCAAGTCGTGCTCTCGATCGCGCTGCCGCTGCCGATGATTTCGCTGCTCATGTTCACCCGGCGCCCCGACATCATGGGCCAATACGCCAATAGCCGGCTCACCCAAATCGCCGCGCTGGTCGGAACCGCGATCGTGTTGGTGCTCAATATTTTCCTTATCGTTCAGACAATCGGCATCCCCATTCCGGGATTGCCCTCGGGCTAGTGCACCGAGATCGGTACGGATCGGTCGGCCACGGGGACGGCGGTTTTATTGCGGGCACTAAAAGGGGCTTTGGGGTGCGGACGATTTGCATATTGGCGTGTTCAGCGATTCTCGCCGTTGAGGTGTCAACTGGCCTTGCTGCAGCGGCGGACATGGCCGTCAAAGCGCCACCGCCTTCGGCGCCGGCAGTATTCGATTGGAACGGCTGGAACCCCTGGTCTATCGCCGACCAAGCCGGCTCCGGCGACGGCTCTTCGACCTCGACCGCCGCAGCTCTCGCCGGCGGTCTCTCCGCCGACCGACGGAGCAAAACGTACACCCTGTTCAATCCAACGCCGGAGGATTCGCTGCGGGAATTGATGACTGATCGTCCCGACAACACGGAAAGTCCGTTCACAGTCGATCCCGGCCACTTGCAATTCGAAACAACGCTGTTCGGCTATGCGCGATCCTTTCCCGACGCCGACGGCAACGTTACCGACAGCGAAGAGTTCGGCACCACCAATGTCAGGCTCGGACTGACGAATTCGTCGGAAGTGAATGCGATCTGGCAGCCTTATGGGGCCGTGCAAACCCATGCACCCGATCCTGCCGATTCGATGCGCCAATCCGGCATCGGCGGCCTGGAAATTCGCGCCAAGATCAACTTGTGGGGTAACGATACGTTCGAGACACCCGGCGCCACGGCGCTAGGGCTGCTGCCCTATGTCAGTCTACCCACCGCGCGCGGCAATGGCGTCAGCCCGGACGCAGTTGAAGGCGGCTTCATCCTTCCCTACGCAATCAAGCTCTCGGAAAAATTCGATCTGGGCCTGAACGCCGGCATTGAGGCAGTTCACAACGATAATACGAGCGGATATCGTCCCGAGTATCTTGCCTCGGCGTCGCTCGGACAGGATTGGACCGAGAAGCTCAGCGGTTATTACGAATTTTTCGGGCAGTTCAACACGCCGCGCGGCACCGCAGTGATCTTGGCGACGGGGCTGACCTATCAGGTTACCAAAAACCTGCAATTCGATACCGGAATCAATTTTGGTGTGACTAAAGCTGCCGACCGGCTTAACCCATTCGTCGGAGTGTCGAGCCGGTTCTGAGAGCGGGCTCAAATCATCTTCAGCCCCTTCACGCCGGCTCCGCACGGTTCCGATCAGGAGAGCGCATCGTGACCACCTCCACTGCTGCCACGAACCCGGTCAAATGCGGATCGAGGGCATGGACTGCGGCGCGTGTGCGATCAAGATCGAAAACGCCATAAAGCGCCTGCCGGGTGTCGCCGACATCAATATGAGCTACGCCACCGCGACACTCTCGTTGCAGCTCGATGAGGATCGCACGACCCGTGGGCGCCTTGAAACCACGATTCGCTCGCTGGGCTACGCACCGGCCCCGTTCGACGCTGCGGCTACTCAAACAACGGGCAGCGGCGCTAAACACACGGAAAAATCCTGGTGGAAGCTTGGCAAAACTCGTTTCGTCCTCTCGACCGGCTTATTCCTCGCCGTCGCATTCCTCTGCTCGACCCTGAGGCCTGAATCCTCGCACTGGGCTTACGCTGCAGCGGCGCTCGCCGGGCTCGCACCCGTCGCTTACCGCGCATCGATCGGCGCAAGGCTGGGCACGCCGTTTGGCATCGAGACACTCATGACGCTCGCAACCCTCGGCGCGGTCCTGATCGGAGCGGACGAAGAGGCAGCCGTGATCGTTTTTCTGTTTGCCGTGGGCGAGCTTTTGGAAACCATTGCGGCGGTGCGATCGAGGACGAGTATTGCGGCGCTCATCAACGCCGTGCCCCGCACCGCTCGGATCGACGAAACGGGTCAAATCCGCGAAATCCCCGTCGAGCAACTCACGGCCGGTGACGTCGTGCTGGTGCGCCCCGGCGACCGGGTGCCCTCGGATGGCGAGGTCATCGACGGGCAATCCGAGCTCAACCAATCGCCGATCACCGGGGAATCCATTCCGGTTGCGAAAGCCATCGGCGATCCGGTCTTCGCCGGTAGCATCAATGGACATGGTGCGCTCCGTGTTCGTCTTACTCACGCGGCAAAGGACAATACGATTTCACGCATTATCCGCATCGTGGAGAAAGCGCAGGAATCGAAAGCGCCCACAGCGCGCTTCATCGATCGGTTCGCCGCCTATTACACGCCGGCCGCCATGGCTGCCGCGGCACTGGCGATGGTCCTGCCTCCATTGCTGCTCGGAGCTGACTGGTACACTTGGCTTTATCGTGGGTTGGCCATCCTGCTCATCGCCTGCCCGTGCGCCTTGGTGATCTCGACGCCCGCGGCGATTGCATCGGCGCTCGCGTCTGGCGCGCGGCATGGTTTGCTGATCAAAGGCGGCGCTGCGCTGGAGACGATTGGCAGAGTCCGCGCCATCGCCTTCGACAAGACCGGCACCCTTACGATCGGGCGTCCCTGCATCACCGATATCACCGCGGTCAACGGAGATTCGAATGAACTCCTTGCTGCCGCAGCATCGGTCGAGCGCAGTTCTAGTCACCCGCT
>DATJBH010000033.1:0-42575 GCA_035515455.1 Xanthobacteraceae bacterium | reverse complement strand
TCGTCGTCGTCGTCGAGGCGGATCATCGGCATGTTGGTGGGGATTTCCAGAACTTCGAGTTCGTAGATGTCCTGGAACTCGTCGGCCTCGGTCGCCGCGGTGCCGGTCATGCCGGCGAGCTTCTCGTACATGCGGAAGTAATTCTGGAACGTGATCGAGGCGAGCGTCTGATTCTCCGGCTGGATCGGCTGATGCTCCTTGGCCTCGAGCGCCTGGTGCAGACCTTCCGAATAGCGCCGGCCCGGCATCATGCGGCCGGTGAACTCGTCGATGATGACGACCTCGCCGTTGCGCACGATATAGTCCTTGTCGCGCTGGAACAGCTTGTGCGCGCGCAGCGCCTGATTGACGTGGTGCACGACCGAGACGTTCTCGACGTCATAGAGCGAATCCGACTTGAGCTGGCCGGCGTCGCGCAGCCAGGTTTCCATCTTCTCCATGCCGGTCTCGGTGAGATTGACGGAGCGCTGTTTTTCGTCGAGCTCGTAATCTTCCTTGGCGAGTTTCGGGATGTAGGCGTCGATGGTGTTGTAGAACTCGGAGCGATCGTCGAGCGGACCGGAAATGATCAACGGCGTGCGCGCCTCGTCGACCAGGATCGAATCCACTTCGTCGACGATGGCGTAGACATGGCCGCGCTGCACCATGTCTTCGAGCCGATATTTCATGTTGTCGCGCAGATAATCGAAGCCAAGCTCGTTATTGGTGCCGTAGGTGACATCGCAGTCGTATTGGATCTTGCGCTCGCCGTCGTCGAGCCCATTCACGATAACGCCGACGGTCAACCCGAGAAACCGATAGATCTGACCCATCCATTCGGCGTCGCGCTTGGCGAGGTAGTCGTTGACGGTGACGACGTGAACGCCGCGTCCGGCAAGCGCATTGAGATAGACCGGCAGCGTGGCAACGAGCGTCTTGCCTTCGCCGGTCTTCATCTCGGCGATCTTGCCTTCGTGCAGAACCATGCCGCCGATCAGCTGGACGTCGAAATGGCGTTGGCCGAGCGTGCGCTTGCCGGCTTCGCGGACGGTGGCGAAAGCCGGCACCAGGATGTCGTCAAGGGTCGCCCCCTCGGCGAGCTGCTTCTTGAAATCGTCGGTGCGCGCGCGAAGCGCCTCGTCGGACAGCGCTTCGAGCTCCTGTTCCAGAGCGTTGATCGCCTCGACGCGGGGCCGATAGGAACGGATGCGGCGGTCGTTGGAGGAACCGAACAGTTTGCGGGCGACAGCGCCGATCATCGCATCATCCTTCTAGATTTCGGGCTTGCCCGCCGAGCGGCTTCTTGGGGGCTTCTTGGCGCATGATCGTGTCGGAAAACCGGTTCCCAGGGCTGGCGATCATGCTCTTGTCATTGCTGCGGGACGTGACATCCAACCAGACGTGGCATCCAACCGGCGGAAAATGCAGCGCTATTCGGGCTTCTGCAAGGCGACTGAACGTCCCAATGTCTGTTCGAGAGATAGGAGGGGGTCGATTTTTTGTCAATGCAATCAGGCGTATTCGACTCCTGCCGGATCCGGCGCGGATTCTGCCATTGCCAAGGCTTGAGGTTTCGGCGAGTGTCCGCCCCAACCTCGGACCGCGCCAAGAACCGTGGCTAGACGCGTCCGATAAACCTTCAACAACCCGGTGAAGCGGCAGCTTCCCAAAGGACCTTATCCATGGCTTCCACCCGCCCGCTCGCCCGCGTGCTCGGCGCACTCGCGCTCGCGGCCTCCCTCATCGCGCCTGCCGTCGTCAAGGCGCAGGATTCCGACCCGGTCCTCGCCCGCGTCAACGGCGTGGAAATCCACCAGAGCGACCTAGCGATGGCCGAGGATGAGGTCGGCGCCAGCATGCCGCAAATGGCTCCCGAGCAGAAACGCGAATACCTCATCACGTATCTTTCCGACGTCATTATTCTGGCGCAGGCCGCCGACAAGCAGAAATTTGGCGATCGGGATGACGTCAAGCGGCGCCTGGCCTTCGCGCACAACAAGGTGCTGATGGAAGCGCTGCTGCAGGACACCGGCAAGACGGCCTTGACCGACGATGCCATGCACAAGGTCTATGACGACGCAGTCAAGCAGATGCCGCCCGAGGAAGAGATTCATGCCCGGCATATCCTGGTGCCGACCGAAGCGGAGGCCAAGCAAATCGAAGACGAGCTGCAGAAAGGCGCGGACTTCGCCACGCTCGCCAAGGAGAAGTCCAAGGACCCGGGCGCGGCCGACGGCGGCGATCTCGGCTATTTCACCAAGGATCAGATGGTGCCGGAATTCTCGGAAGCCGCATTCAAGCTGGAGAAGGGTCAGATTTCCGATCCCGTCCATACGAAATTCGGCTGGCACATCATCAAAGTAGAAGACAAGCGCATCAAGCCGACGCCGACTTTCGATCAAGTCAAGCCGCAGATCGAGGATTTCGTCGCCCACAAGGCGCAGGCCGAGCTGGTCGAGAATTTGCGCAAGTCCGCGACCATCGAGCGACTCGACAAGCCGGCGGCGGCGGACCCGTCGACGCTCAATCCGGCGGCGCCGGCGAAGAAGTAGCTACCGCCTCGGCATTGCCGGGCTTGACCCGGCAATGCATCGCACCTAACGGAACGCTCAGCCGCCGCCTGGCGCATGACGAATTCATGTCCACTCCCATTTCTCCCCTCGCCCCCAAATCGATCCCCGACATGCCGCCGGTTGCCGGTGTGCGGCTCGCCACCGGCGCCGCCGGTATCCGCTATCGCGACCGCACCGATGTGATGCTGGCGGTGTTCGACGATGGCGCCAGCGTCGCCGGCGTGTTCACGCGCTCGAAATGCCCGTCGGCGCCGGTCGAATGGTGCCGCGCCAGGCTCAAGGGCACGCGCGCCCGGGCGCTCGTCGTCAATTCCGGCAATGCCAATGCCTTCACCGGGAAAAGCGGGCGCGAGGCTTGCGGCTTCACCGCGAAGCTCGCCGCCGCAGCGGTCGGCTGCAAGACCACCGAAGTGTTTCTGGCGTCGACGGGAGTAATCGGCGAGCCGCTGCCGGCGCAGGCTTTCGACGGCGTCTTGCCGAAGCTTGCCATTGAAGCCACCGCGAACGGCTATGCCGACGCCGCCGGCGCCATCATGACGACGGACACGTTTCCAAAGCTCGCCACCGCGCAGGCGCGGCTCGGTGGCGCGACTGTAACCATCAACGGCTTCGCCAAAGGCGCCGGCATGATCGCGCCCGACATGGCGACGATGCTTGCCTTCGTCTTCACCGATGCGCCGATCGCGGCGCCGGCGTTGCAGGCGCTGTTGCGCGAGGGTGTCGTCGATACGTTTAACGCCGTCACCATCGACGGCGATACCTCGACCTCGGATACCTTGCTTGCGTTCGCGACCGGCGCCGCGCCGGGCGCGCCGCGCATCGCCCGCGCGCATGATCCGCGGCTTCTGCCGTTCCGCAAGGCGTTCAATGCCGTGCTCGCCAACCTCGCCGAACAGGTGGCGCGCGACGGCGAAGGCGCCCGTAAGCTGGTCGAGATCACGGTCGACGGCGCGGTGTCGAAACCGTCGGCGCGCCGCATCGCGCTGTCGATCGCCAATTCGCCGCTGGTGAAGACCGCGATCGCCGGCGAGGACGCCAATTGGGGCCGCGTGGTCATGGCGGTCGGCAAGGCCGGCGAGCCGGCCGATCGTGATCGGCTGTCGATTTGGTTCAACGGTATCCGCGTCGCGCATAAGGGCGCGCGCGACCCGGCCTATGACGAAGCGACGGTGTCCGCCGCGATGAAGAAGCCGGAAATCACGCTTAAAGTGGCGCTCGGGCTCGGCAAAGGCCACGACCGCGTGCTGACCTGCGACCTGACGAAGGAATATGTCGCGATCAACGGCGACTATCGCAGCTAGCGTCCGGAGGCGCTCCGATGCCCGCCGCGATCAAGCACATCCCCACCGCGACGCTCGACATCGCCTACGAAGAGAGCGGCGCTGCGGACGGTGACCCGGTCTTTTTGCTGCATGGCTGGCCGTATGATCCGCGCTGTTACGATAGCGTCGTTCCGCCGCTCGTCGCCGCCGGCTGCCGCGTGATCGTGCCTTATCTGCGCGGCTTCGGTCCGACGCGGTTTCTGTTCGCAGAAACGCCGCGCTCGGGTCAGCAGGCCGCGCTTGGCAACGATTTGCGCGAATTGATGGATGCAGTTGCGATTAATCGCGCGGTGCTTGCCGGCTATGATTGGGGCGGCCGCGCCGCCTGCGTGGCCGCCGCGCTGTGGCCTGATCGCGTGCGCGCGCTCGTCACCGTGAACGGCTACATGATCCAGGACATTGCCGGCTCGGCCAAGCCGCAATCACCGGAACAAGAGCGCCGCTTCTGGTACCAATGGTACTTTCACACCGCGCGCGGCCGCGCCGGGCTCCAATCCAATCGCCGGGCTTTTGCACGTCTGTTGTGGGAATTATGGTCGCCGCATTGGGCATTCGACGACGCCACGTTCGAGCGCAGCGCCGGCTCGTTCGATAATCCGGACTTCGTCGCGGTGACGATCCATTCCTACCGCCATCGCCACGGCAACGCCGCCAGCGATCCGGCTTTGCAGCACATTGAGCGGGCGCTCGCGGCAAAGCCTAAGATACCGGTGCCGACGATCGCGCTTCAGGGCGATGCCGACGGGGTTTTGCCGACGGAAGCTTCCGAAAGCCACGCCACATTCTTCACTGGGCCTTATGTGCGCCGCGTGTTGCCGCGCGTGGGTCACAATCCGCCGCAGGAAGCGCCGCAAGCCTTTGCCGATGCGGTTCTGGAATTGGTGCGCGGGGCGGGAACCTGAACGGACTACACCTTTCGTTAACCAGGGCGCTGAATGCGCGCAACTACGGGTCAAGTACGAGTTCGGATTGAATATGCCTTTACCCTCCACTCCCTAGATTGGGCCGAGCCGTGAGCGCCAAATTTGTTCTCGTCGCCGCTTGCGCGCTGATCGATCCCGACGGCCGCGTACTCATCGCACAGCGTCCGGCGGGCAAATCGATGGCAGGGCTGTGGGAGTTTCCGGGCGGCAAGGTCGAGCCCGGTGAGCGACCTGAACAGAGCCTGATTCGAGAGCTGAGGGAGGAACTCGGAATCGTCGTCAAGGAGCCGTGCCTCGCACCGCTGACTTTTGCGAGCCACCTCTATCCCGACTTCTACCTCCTCATGCCGCTTTACGTTTGCCGGCGCTGGGAAGGGTTCGTCGAAGCACGGGAAGGACAGAAGCTCAAATGGGTGCGGCCGCCGGAGCTGCGTAACTATCCGATGCCGCCGGCCGACGAACCGCTGATCTCGCACCTGACGATGTTGTTATGATCGCAATGCCAGAAAGGCGAAGGACCATGCCGAAGCTCGATAAACTGCCAGTCGCCGGGCTCGCCTTGCGCTTTTTGCGCGATGACGGCGGCGCCACCGCGATCGAATACGCCATGATCGCGTCGGGTATCGCGGTCGCCATCGCCGCCACCATCGTGACGCTCGGGTCCTCGGTCCAGGGCATGTATCAGAGTGTCGCGACGGCGATGAAATAACGTCACCTCGCGGTTTTCTCCCCCGCGGAAATTTCATTCGTCCCCAGCGCATCGGCGAGCCGCATCTGCGCCGAGCCCGGTTTGAGCGGCCGCTGCTGGCCCGGATGCGGCGCCCAGCCCGATAGCCAAACAATATCGAACGTCGCGCGCAACCGTCCGTCGGAATCGGAAAATCGCTCCGCGTAGATTTCGGCCATGCGCATGAGCGTTGCCCGCTTGAGCGGGGTGCGCCGGCGCGCATCAAGCGGGTTGGTCGCGCCCATGCGCCGCAGATCGCGCATCAGTCCGAAGACGGAATCGTAGCGTACGGTCAGCCGGTCGACGTCGGCAACCGGCAGCGCGAACCCGGCACGCTGCAGCAAAGCGCCGAGCTCGCGCAGATCGGCGAACGGCGCCACGCGCGGCGAGGCGCCGCCTTCTATTTCGGATTCCGCGGCAGCGAACGACTGGCGCAGTTCGGTCAGCGTCTCGCCGCCGATCAGGGCTGCAAGAAACAAGCCGTCGGGCTTGAGCGCCCGGCGAATTTGCACGAGCGTGCCGGGCAGATCGTTGACGAATTGCAAAGCCAGGGCCGAGACCACGAGGTCAAGACTGCCCGCCCCAAAGGGCAACGCCTCTTCATCGGCAACGACGAATTTATCGGCGGACGCGACAGCCGGAGCGATCGTGCCGGATTTCAAGATCGTGCCGACCGAGCCGAGATGAGACAGCGCCGCCCGGACCGCTTCGCCCGGCGTGCCGAGATCGAGTGCCAGATCGAAGCGGCGCAGCACCGCCGCCAGCCGGTCGGCCAGATCGCCAGCCGCGCGATCAAGCAAGAACGTCTCCGGACCCAAGGCCGCCGCACGGCGGCGGCGGTCACGCAGCAACGCACGATCGAAAAGCACCGGGTGTTCGGTCATGGTTTTGTTTTGGCCGATGGTGTTGTTTTGGCCAATGACTTTTTGATTATAGCGCGATAGCGTGGCGCCATGATGCCCTCGGCCGGCACGACTTTGCCCGCGCAGATCAGACGCGCCGCAGATGCCATCCCCGCGGTGCTGCGCGCGGTGCTGCGCACGGCGCTCGATCTCGCGCTGCCGCCGTTATGCCCCTCCTGCCGCGAGCCCGTCGAGGGCCAAGCGCTGTGTGCGGCCTGCTGGTCGAAACTTTCCTTCATCACGCGCCCCTACTGCGAGCGGCTCGGCATTCCCTTTGTCTATGATCCCGGTCCGGGCATTTTGTCCATGGAAGCGATCGCCGATCCGCCGGCCTATCAGCGCGCCCGCGCCGCCGTGCGCTTCGACGGGATTTCGCGGGCGCTGGTCCATGCCCTCAAATATGGCGACCGGCTCGATCTCGCACCGATGATGGGGCGATGGATCAGCCACGCCGGGCGCGAACTGCTGACCGAGGCCGACGCGCTCATCCCGGTGCCGCTGCATTGGCGCCGCATGTGGGCGCGCCGCTTTAACCAATCGGCCATGCTGGCCGCGGTAATCTCGGCCGAAAGCGGCGTCCCGGTCGCGGCCAGCGCGCTCAAGCGCGTCAAGCCGACCGCCCAGCAGGTCGGCTTGACGCGAACTGAGCGCGCCGCCAACGTCCAAGGCGCGTTCCGCGTGCCGCCTGAAGCAAAGGGCGCGGTCGCCGGCCGCCGCTTGGTCCTGGTCGACGACGTGCTCACCTCCGGCGCCACGGTCGACGGCTGCGCCCGGGCGCTGCTTCGCGCCGGCGCCGCCAATGTCGACGTGCTGATTTTTGCCAGGGTTGCCGAGCCGGTGCGAACGTCCATATAAGAAAATTGAGGGAAATACGCAGCTTTACGCAGACCCATACGTAAAAACATGGCCGCCATCGATATCTATACCATTCGCTACTGCCCCTATTGCTTCGACGCCAAGGAACTGCTCTCCCGTAAAGGAGCGAGCTTTCATGAGATCGACGTCAGCGCCGACCGGGACAAGCGCAAAGAGATGATCGCACGCGCCAACGGCCGCAGCACCTTTCCGCAGATCTTTATCGGCGCGACCCACGTCGGCGGCTGCGACGATCTCTATGCCCTGGAAGAGGCCGGCAAGCTCGATCCGCTCCTGGAGCACGTCAAGGAGCAAGCGGCCAAAGGATCGTCATCGTGAGCGGCATGGCGACATCGACATTCAAGGTCGGCCTGGTCCAGATGCGCTCGGGGCTCGAGCCGCAGGACAACCTCGTTGCGCTGCTGGCGGCTGTCGACGAAGCCAAGCGCGGCGGCGCCGACTATGTGTTGACGCCGGAGATGACCAATATCCTGGCGCTCAAGCGCGATCAGCTGTCCGCCAAGATCGTCGAAGAGGAACATGATCCGACATTGGCGGCGATGCGCGAGCTTGCCCGCAAGCTCGGCATCTACATCCATATCGGTTCGCTCGCCATCAAGGCGTCGCCGGAGAAGGCGACGAACCGTTCCTTTCTGATCGACCGCAACGGCGATATCGCGGCCCGCTATGACAAGATCCACATGTTCGACGTCGATCTTGCCGGCGGCGAAAGCTATCGCGAATCCAACAATTACCGCGCCGGCGAGCTTGCCGTCGTCGCCGACCTGCCGTGGGGCCGGCTCGGTTTGACGGTCTGTTATGACCTGCGCTTCCCGGCGCTCTATCGGGCACTGGCCGAAGCCGGCGCCTCATTCCTCGCCATTCCATCCGCCTTCACCAAACAGACCGGCGAGGCGCACTGGCACGTCTTGATGCGCGCCCGCGCCATCGAAAACGGCTCATTCGTGTTCGCCGCGGCGCAAGGCGGCAGGCACCAGAACGGGCGCGAGACCTTCGGCCATTCGCTCGTCGTCGATCCATGGGGCCGCGTCGTTGCCGAGGCCGGCATCGAACCCGCCGTGCTGATCGCAGAGATCGATCCGGCCGAAGTCGCCACCGCGCGGGCACGCATTCCGTCGCTCCGTCACGGCCGGCGCTTCGAACTGGTCGAGCCGATGGCCGAACCGACCCATCTGCACGCCGTGCGGGAGCCGTTATGATCCGTTACGCACTCGCCTGCGACCAAGGTCACAGCTTCGAAAGCTGGTTCGCCAGTTCGGCCGCCTACGACAAGCAGGCCAAGCGCGCGCTGGTGACATGTCCGGTTTGCGGCTCGGCGAAAGTCGAGAAAGCGATCATGGCGCCAAACTTGACGTCATCCTCCCTGCACCGGGAGATTGCCGTGCCGCAGCCGCCCGGCCCATCGCCGGCGCCGCCCAATGCGCCGCAACCGCCGCTGCAACCAACACCGATGCCGGGAATTCCGCCAAAGAATTCGGTGGCGATGATGTCGCCGCCGGAGCGCGAGCTGCGGCAGAAGCTGAAGGAACTGCGCGACCACATCACCAAGAACGCGAGTTATGTGGGACCGCGCTTCCCGGAAGAGGCCCGCAAGATCCATTACGGCGAGGCCGAGCATCGCTCGATCTACGGCGAGGCCTCGCCGGAAGAGGCCAAGGAATTGCACGAAGAAGGCATCGAATTTCACCCGCTGCCGATCTTGCCGGACGACAAGAACTAATACGCCACGATCAGCAGCACGACGCCGGCGACGACCAGCGCCATGCCGACGGCCTCGCGCGCCGTGGTGCGCTGGCCGAAGGCAAAGCGCGCGACCATCTGAGCAAACAAAACCTCCACCAAAGCGAGCGTCCGCACGCTCGCCGCCGTGGCGATGGCGAAGGCGAGAAACCAGAACTGCGAGGCGAGCGCGCCCATCAGTCCGGCGAACACCGACGGCTTCCACGCGCGGATGATGGCGGTCATCGCGGCCGGCTCTCGCACCAAGAGATAAAGTGTCAGCACCACGGCCTGGATCAGCAGTCCGACCACCAGCGTGAAGGTCGCCGCCATGACGAAATCCGGCAGCTGCAGGCTCAGAATCGCGCCGCGAAAGCCGATCGCCGACAGGGCGAACATGCCGCCCGAGGCGAGCCCGATGAGCGTCGGCTTGATCCCGCCGACCATGCCGCCGCGCTTGGTCGACATGATCAGCACGCCGGCCGTGGCGACCAGGATTGCCGCCGCCATCGGCCCACTGACCTTATCGCCGAGAAAGATCAGTCCGAAGATCGCGACCTGGATTGGCTCGGTCTTGATATAAGCGATGGTGACGACGAAGGAGCGCTCGCCCATCGCCACCAGCATCAGGGCTGTTGCCGCGATCTGGGCGAAGGCGCCGTCCAGCACCCATGGCCAGAATAGCCACCCCGGCCGCGGCAGAGCGATACCGGCGTTCAGTATCAGTCCGATCAGAAAGATCAGCGCGAAAGGAAAGCCGAATAGAAAGCGGATATGGGTTGCCCCGACGGTGCCGAGTTTGCCCGTCAGCTCGCGCTGCATCGCATTGCGCAAGGTCTGGAAAAATGCGGCGGTGACGGTGAAGACAATCCAGAGCCAGCCCACGTGCATCAGGCCGCCTTTTCCGCGACGACCATGTAGTTGACGTCCATGTCGGCGGCGAGCTGCCAGCGGTCGGCAAGCAAGTTATAGATGACGCCGGTCTGCCCCACGATCTGCATGCCGCTTTGTGCGATGGCGATTTCCAGCTCGTTCGGCGTGACGAACTTGTCCCATTGATGCGTGCCGCGCGGCAGCCAGCGCAGGATATATTCAGCGCCGACGATCGCCAGCGCAAAACTCTTCACGGTGCGATTGAGCGTCGCCGTAAAGAGCAGACCGCCGGGCTTGACCATCGTTGCGGCGACGTTCACGAACAGGCCGACGTCGGTGACATGCTCGACCACTTCCATGGCAAGCACGACGTCGAACGTCTCGCCGGCGTCGGCCAGCGCCTCGGCGCTGGTATTGCGGTAGTCAATCGCCAGGCCCGATTGCGCGGCGTGGTGCCGCGCCACCTCGATATTGCGCTCGGAAGGATCGGCGCCGACGACCGCGGCGCCAAGCCGCGCCAGCGGTTCGGCGAGGATGCCGCCGCCGCAGCCGATGTCGAGCACGCGCAAGCCGGCGAGGCTGTCGAGCCGTTTCGCGTCGCCGCCGAAATGCGCGGCGCTTTTGTCGCGGATGTAAGCCAGGCGGACCGGATTGAACTTGTGCAGCGCCGCCATCGGGCCGTGCGGGTCCCACCATTGCGCAGCCACGCGCGAAAAGCGCGCGATTTCATCCGCATCGATGGTGCCGGCCGATATGGGTTGGCGATCCATGGTCGTGCTTCAATGCGTGCGTCGATGGCTGGGCGAGCCGTGGCTGATCCGCTGCCGCGACCCGGTATTCTGGACCATAGGCGACGGGCCCGCGCAAGGGGCCAGCGGGCTGCGTCCCACCATCGCCGCGCGAAGCGGCAATAACTGAGATTGCGCTCGCGCCAATCCTGCATGAGGATAGGTGTTCAGCAGCAGCTTATGCATGAGGCCTGGGAGGGAACAATGCAAAAAGTCCTGATCGGACTTGCCGGATTGATTGCCGGCTTGATTTTGGCGACGGCGTTTGGCGGCGCGGCCAGCGCGCAGGATGCGGTCAAGATCGGCATCATCAACGAATATTCCGGACAGTTCGCCGACACCGGCGCGCAGATCGACAACGGCATCAAGCTTTACATGAAGCAGCACGGCGACACCGTCGCCGGCAAGAAGATCGAGCTTATTCGCAAGGACACCGGCGGCATCGCGCCCGACGTTTCCAAGCGGCTGGCGCAGGAGCTCATCGTCCGCGACCACGCCGACATTCTGGCCGGTTTCTCGCTGACGCCGAATGCGCTGGCCGCGGCCGACGTGTCCGCCGAAGCCAAGAAGCTCATGGTGGTCATGAACGCCGCCACCGCGATCATCACGACGAAGTCGCCCTATATCGCCCGCACGTCGTCGACGACGGCTCAGCTCAATTACACGCTCGGCGCCTGGGCGGCCAAGAACGGCATCAAGACAGTCTACACCATGGTGTCCGACTACGGTCCCGGCATCGACGCCGAAACCTGGTTCCAGACCGGATTCAAGGAAGGCGGCGGCAAGGTCATCGGCTCGGTGCGCTTTCCGGTCGCCAATCCGGATTTCTCGGCCTTCGTTCAGGCCGCCAAGGACGCCCACCCGGACGCCATTTACATCTGGATTCCGGGCGGCGCCCAGCCCGGCGCGGTCGGCAAAGCGCTCGCCGAGCGCGGCGTCGACGTCACCAAGACGAAAGTGCTGGGGCAGGACGCGCTCGGTGCGGAAACCGCGCTCAAGAGCATGGGCAACGTCGCGATCGGCATCATCACCGTCGCCGACTACGACTTTAATCATAATTCGCCGCTCAACCATGAGTTCGTCAAAGCCTTCAACGACGAATTCCACCGCAACCCGGATTTCTTCGCGGTCGGCGGCTATGACGGCATGCACCTGATCTACGAGGCGCTGAAAAAGACCGGCGGCAAGGCCGACGGCGACTCGCTGATCGCGGCCGCCAAGGGCATGAGTTGGGAGAGCCCGCGCGGTCCCATCAGCATCGATCCGGAAACGCGCGACATCGTGCAGACCGTCTATATCCGCCGCGTCGAGAAGGTCGGCGACGAGCTGCGCAACGTCGAGTTTGACAGTTTCCCGAAGGTCAAAGACCCGTTCAAGGCGCGCATGGCGCACTGATGCGGCCGTCGCCGAAAGCCGCGTCAAAACGCGCTGCGGTTCGGGCGGCCGGTGAAGTGATACATTCGTGAAGTCAGCGACAACATCTGGGAGGATACAATGAAACGTCAGTTGTTGGCTGGCATCGGCCTGTTCGCGGCAAGTCTTTTCGCAACAAGCCTTTTGCCGGCCGCCGGCCATGCCCAAGGGACAGTCAAGATCGGCCTGATCCTGCCCTATTCGGGGCAGTTTGCCGACACGGCCACGCAGATCGACGACGGCCTCAAGCTCTATCTCAAGCAGCACGGCAACAAGCTCGGCGGCATGAATGTCGAGATCGTCCGCAAGGATACCGGCGGCATCAACCCGCCGGTCGCCAAGCGGCTTGCCGAAGAACTGGTGACACGCGACAAGGTCGACATCCTGGCCGGCTTTGCACTGACGCCGAACGCGCTGGCCGCCGCCGAGGTTTCCGCGCAGGCGAAAAAGTTCATGGTGGTCATGAACGCGGCGACGGCAATCATCACGACCAAATCGCCGTATATGACGCGCACCTCGTTCACCGTACCGCAGGTCAACGAAACACTCGCCACCTGGGCGGAAAAGAACGGCGACAAGAGCGCCTATACCATGGTGACCGACTATGGCCCGGGCATCGACGCCGAAGGCGCGTTTCAGAAAGCGTTCTCGGCCGCCGGCGGCAAGGTTGTCGGCTCGGTGCGCATGGCGGTGCAGAACCCGGATTTCTCGGCCTATGTGCAGCGCGCCAAGGATCTCAACCCGCAGAGCATTTTCGTCATGATCCCCGGCGGCTCGCAGCCGGGCGCCTTCGGCAAGGCCATGGCGGAGCGCGGCATCGATCCGAAGAAGACCGAAGTGCTGGGCCAGGCCGAGATCTCCGACGAGCATGCGATTGCCAGCATGGGCGACGTCGCCGAGGGCATCATCACCTCGGGCAATTACGACTACAATCTCGACAATCCGACGAACAAACAGTTCGTCAAGGACTACAACGCCGACTACAACCGCAATCCCGATTTCTTTTCGGTCGGCGGTTATGACGGCACCCACCTGATCGACATTGCGCTGACCAAGGATCACGGCAAGACCGACGGCGATTCGCTGATCGCCGCCGCCAAGGGCGCCAGCTGGGACAGCCCGCGCGGCCCGATGTCGATCGACCCGGAAACCCGCGACGTCATCCAGACCGTCTATATCCGCAAGATCGAGAAGGTGAACGGCAAGCTCGTCAATGTCACGATCGCGAGCTTTCCCAACGTGAAAGACCCGTTCAAGGCGGCGATGAAGAAATAAACCGCCCCGCGAGTGAAGGTGCGCGAGCGGAACCATCGCGCGGCGGGCCGCATGGATTTGGCCCGCCGCGCCCCGATTCGATAGCCTCGCACTCTCGCCAAAGGGGCCGTTCGGCCATGCTTCCTCCGATCTTCGGCGTCCTGTTCGACGGCTTCGCCTATGGGATGCTGCTGTTCCTCCTGTCGGTCGGGCAGTCGGTGACGCTCGGCATGATGAATTTCATCAATCTCGCGCATTGCAGCTTCGCCATGCTCGGCGGTTACGTGACCGTCGCGCTGATGACGCGCTACGGCTGGCCATTTTTCGCCACGCTGCCTTGCGCCTTCATTGCCGCCGCCGTGGTCAGCGTCGGTTTCGAGCGCACGCTTTATCGCCGGCTGTACCGGGCGAGCGATCTCGATCAGGTGCTGCTCACCATCGGCATTGTTTTCATTTCCGTCGCGGTCGCTGCCTACGTCTTCGGCACCGAGCAGAAGCCGCTGCCGCTGCCGGAATATTTGCGCAGTTCGCTCACCTTCCTCGGACTGCGCTTCGCGATCTATCGCCTCATCATGATCGCGATTGCGCTCATGATCACGGCGCTGTTGGTGCTGACGGTCGAATACACCCGCTTCGGCGCCAAAGTGCGTGCGGCGGTCGACAACGAGCGCATGGCGCGCGGGCTCGGCATTGACGTCGATCGGACCTTTGCCGTCACCTTCGCGCTCGGCAGCGGTCTCGCCGGGCTCGGCGGCGCGCTTGCCATCGAGATCGTCGGTCTCGATCCGTCGTTTGCGCTGACCTACCTCGTTTATGTCCTGATCGTCGTATCGGTCGGCGGGCTCGGCTCCATTACCGGCTCGTTCGTCGCCGCGGCGCTGCTCGGCATCAGCGACGTCGCCGGCAAATATTACGTGCCCGCGATCGGCGCCTTTCTCATCTATCTGGTGATGATCGTGCTGCTGATGTGGCGGCCGCGCGGCCTGTTCGGGAGACGCTGAGCGATGGCGTTGACGCAGAGCCTTGACGCACCCTCGCTTTATTTCCAGTCGCGTACGCGCTGGCGGCCGGTCGAGATCGCGTTCTGGCTGGCGACGCTTTTGCCCTTCGCGCTGTTCCCCGACTATCTGACGCTGGCGAGTCAGATCGCCATTACCGCATTGTTTGCTTTGTCGCTCGATCTGATCCTCGGCTACGCCGGCATCGTCTCGCTCGGCCACGCCGCCTTCTTCGGGGTCGGCGCCTATGCGGCGGGGCTGCTTTCCAAATACGGCTGGGGCGAGCCGCTCACGGGCCTCATCGCCGCGGCGGTCGCCGCCGGCATCGTCGGTTATGCGACGAGCTTCGTCATTTGCCGGTTTCGTCATCTGGCGCTGATCATGCTCACGCTGGGCTTCGGCCTGATGCTGGAGGAGCTTGCCAACAGCGCCGGCTGGCTGACCGGCGGCTTCGACGGTCTGCAAGGCATCGCCACCTGGAAGCTCCTCGGCTACTTCGAATTCGATCTCTACGGCTACGTCGCCTACGCCTATTCGCTCGCGGTGCTGTTCGTGCTGTTCGTCTTCGCGCGGCGGCTCATTCATTCGCCGTTCGGACTGTCGCTGCGCGGCATCCGCGAGAACTATGTGCGCATGCCGGCCATCGGCGCGCCGAGCCGCGCCCACATCCGCACCATCTATACGATCTCCGCCGCGATGGCGGGGATCGCCGGCGCGTTGCTGGCGCAGACGACGGAAACGCTGTCGCTGGATTCGCTCGGCTTCGAGCGGTCCGCCGAACTTCTGGTCATCCTGGTCCTCGGCGGCGCCGGCCGGCTGTATGGTGGGCTTATCGGCGCCGTGATTTATATGGTCGCGCGCGATCGCTTTTCCGGCATCGAGCCGCAATACTGGTATTTCTGGATCGGCGTGCTGTTGGTGACGGTGGTGATGTTCCTGCCGAACGGCATCCTCGGCGGGCTCGCCAAGCTCGCTGCGCGCTGGAGCCGCCCGTGACCGCGCCGGCGCTGTCGACCAAGGGGCTCGCCAAGCGTTTCGGCTCGCTGGTCGTCGCCGAGGATATCGCCATCGATCTGCCGGCCGGCGTGCGCTACGCGCTGATCGGCCCCAACGGCGCCGGCAAGACCACGCTGATCAATCTGATGACCGGCATGCTGCGGCCCGACGCCGGCGCTATCTTCCTCGGTGAGGGCGATATCACCGCGCTGTCGCCGGACGAGCGGGTGCGGCGGGGGCTCGTCCGCACCTATCAGATCAATTCGTTGTTTCCGCATCTGACCGTGCTGGAGTCGGTGACGCTGGTGGTGTGCGAGCGGCGTCGCGTGGCGCAAACCTGGTGGCGGCAGCTTACCGCCTATACTCATGAGATCGACGAGGCTTACGAGATTCTCAATGCCCTGACGCTCGGTCCGGCCTGTCATCGCGTCACCCGCGAATTGCCCTACGGCCAGCAGCGGCTTCTCGAAATCGCGCTGGCGCTGGCGACACGGCCCAAGGTGCTGCTGCTCGACGAGCCGGCGGCCGGCGTGCCGCGCGAGGAAAGCAAGGACCTGTTTGCCGCCATCGCCGGGCTGTCGCGCGACATCACCGTGCTGTTCATCGAACACGATATGGATCTGGTGTTTCGCTTCGCCTCGCGTGTCATCGTCATGGTCGGCGGCCGCGTGCTGACCGAAGGCACGCCCGCCGAGATCGCCTCCGATCCCCGCGTGCGCGCGGTCTATCTCGGCAAGGCGCGTCACGACGGCGCCCTGCAGCGAAGCCTGTCGGGACTGGCGCCGTGAGCGAACCGCTGTTGTCGCTTCATGACGTCCGCGCCGGTTACGGTCCGGCGGTGGTGCTCGACGGCATCTCCTTCGTGCTTCCCGAGCGCGGCGGACTTGCCGTCTTGGGGCGCAACGGCGTCGGCAAGTCGACGCTCCTTCTCACCATCATGGGCTATACCCAGATCGGCCGCGGCCGCATCCGCTGGCGCGGCGACGACATCACCGCGCTGCCGCCGCATCGCCGCGCGCTCGCCGGCATCGGCTGGGTGGCGCAGGAGCGCGAGATTTTCCCCTCGCTGACGGTGGAGGAGAATCTCACGGTGGCGGCGCGCGCCGGACGCTGGGATTTGCCCGCGGTGTACGATCTGTTTCCTCGCCTCGCCGAGCGCCGGCGCAATTTCGGCAATCAGCTCTCCGGCGGCGAGCAGCAGATGCTGGCGATCGCGCGCGCGCTGATGACCAATCCGGCGTTGCTCTTGCTCGATGAGCCGCTCGAGGGCCTGGCGCCGATCGTCGTTGACGAGCTCGCCGCCGCGATCGCCCGCATGACCAAGGAAGGTACCTGCGCCTTCATTCTGGTCGAGCAGCATGTCGAAATCGCGCTGCCGCTGACGCAACATGCGCTGGTCCTCGAGCGCGGCCAGATCGCGCACAGCGGTCCCTCGGCGGAACTGCTCGCCGACCACGCTACGCTCGACCGCCTGATCGGGCTCGGCTTGGCGGAGGAGTGAGCGAGCCGCCACCGCGGCAACCGCGCCATGGACAAAGTGGCCGCAGCCGCCGCAAACTGGCGCCTTGAGCGTACACGGAGGTTCCCATGGCTATGCCGTTGGCAGGAACGCAGGCGCCCGGCTTCTACCGCCACAAGGTCGGCGCCTACGAGGTGACGGTACTCAATGACGGCGGGGTCGCGCTCGAACTGGGACTTTTCAGCGGCGACCCGGCCGGCGGCGAAAAGCTGCTCAAGGACGCGCATCAGCAAAAAGAGGCGATCACCACCCACGTCAATTGCTGGCTGGTCAACACCGGCAACAAGCTCGTCATGGTCGATACCGGCGGCGGAGCGAATTTCGCCCCGACGCTCGGCCGCATGACGAAGAACCTTGCCGCGGCGGGCGCCGATCCCGATGCGATCGATGCCGTGGTCATCACCCACATGCACCCGGATCACATTCCGGGACTGACCGAAGCCGACGGCGCGATGCGGTTCAAGAACGCGATCGTGCACGTCAACGGCGACGAATACGCGTTCTGGACCTCGGACGAGATTCGCAGCAAGACGCCCGATGAGTACAAGCCGTTCTTCGACATGGCTCGCGCCGCGATCAAGCCCTACGCCGATGCCGGCAAAGTGCAGATGCACAAGGACGGCAGCACGATCGCGCCGGGCGTCAGCATTGCCGCGGCGCCGGGCCACACCGTGGGCCACTCCATGGTGCGAGTGTCGTCGGGCAGCGACGAGCTTCTGCTGTGGGGCGATATCGTCCACTGCGCGGCCCTGCAGTTTCCGGATCCCGACCGAGGAGTCGCTTTCGACAACAATCCCGAACTGGCCATCGCCAACCGCAAGAAGGCCATGGATATGGTCACGACCGACCGGCTCGCCTTCTCCGGCGCGCACTTGCCGTTCCCGGCCATCGGCCGGGCCGCGAGAGCAGGCAGCGGCTACGTCTATGTTCCGGTGCATTACAGCGAGATTTGAACCGGCAATTCCGGGCCGCATTTTTTTCGGGCCGCATTTTTGCTCGCGACAATGCGTCACCTTTCCTCACCGGGGAAAGCTGAAGGCTGGCACGCCTTGTTCGTTCTCGCGATGCTTCTCTGCACCCGAGGTTTGCGTCACGCCACGGTAAGAACGTCACAAGTTGAATTTGCGAAGGTCCCGGATCAGCGGCACCGTTGCGCTTCGCTACACGCTGCACCGCATCCGGGAAACGCGTTTACCGCCCGGTGGACAATTGCCCGGCCGACGCTAACCTTGAACGCCGCCGGGCGGCGCGAGCCGGTCCGGTCTGTGCACAAAAGACGGATCGAAGGAGACGCCTATGAGAACGATCGTGCGGTTTTTGCTGGGGGCGGCGATCGGACTGGGCCTTCCGGTATGCAGCCAGGCGCAAACTTATCCCGAGCGAACGATCAAGATCATCGTGCCGTCGCCGCCGGGCGCGACGACCGACGCGCTGGTGCGCATCGTGGCGGCGAAGCTGCAGGCGAAATGGGGGCAACCCGTCGTCGTCGACAACCGCCCCGGCGCCGGCGGCAATATCGGCGCCGAAGAGGCCGCCAAAGCCGCGCCAGACGGCTACACGCTCTTGTTCTCGTTTCCGGCGCCGCTCGTCGTCAACAAGGCGCTGTACAAGCAGCTTGCCTACGATCCGGACAGCTTCGTGCCGGTCTCGCTCGTCGCGACCGTGCCGCTGGTGCTCGCCGTCGGGCCGAAGGTGGAAGCCAAGAGCGTCCAGCAATTGATTGCTTTCGCCAAGGCTCATCCGGGCCAGCTGAATTTCGCGTCGCAAGGTTACGGCACCTCGGGCCACCTTGCCGGCGAGCTGTTCAATTCCATGGCGGGCGTCAAGATCGTGCACGTGCCGTACAAGGGCAGCGCGCCGGCGCTGACCGATCTCCTCGGCGGGCGCATCGACATGATGTTCATCGAGCTCTCCACGGTGGTCAATCAGATCAAGGCGGGCAAGCTCAAGGCGCTCGCCGTCGGCAGCGCCAAGCGCAATCCATTGTTGCCCGACGTGCCGGCGCTCGACGAAGTGCTGGCGGGCTATCAGGCGTCGACCTGGTTCGGCATGGTGGCGCCGGCGGGCACGCCGCCGGCGATCGCCGCCAAGGTGTCGGCGGCCGTAGCCGCGGCCATCCACGAGCCGGACGTGGCGATGCGGCTCGCCGGCATGAGCGCCACGGTGGCCGCCGGCACGCAGGCCGAGTTCGCCGATTTTCTCCGCGACGAACGGCAACGCTGGGGCGGCGTGATCCGCGAGGCCGGGATCAAGCCACAGTAACGCCGCGTGGTCGCCTATTCAGGCCAGCAGCAAATCTTGCAGGGAAGTCGTTGAGGCGATTTCGGGCCGTCAGCAACATTGGCGGGCTAGTACAAGCCAAGCAGCGCCATTACTTCGGCAAATTCATCGGAAACGGCCAGCAGCATGACCGCTGCCAGAGCTGCGATGAACGAAAGCGATAGAACGGTGACGTCGTTTTGCAAGTCGGAGCGCGCTTTGCGTTGTCGCGCCAAAAGCAGGGCCAGATCGCCCGGCATGACGTCCTCCTTCAAGGGTTACGGCGTGTCGTTGACGGAGCGGCAAACGAGTGACGGTCGTGCACTCAGTCCACCTTGATGCCGGCGAATTTGATGACCTTCGCCCACTTGTCGGTTTCCGACACGATCAGCGCGCCGAATTCCTGCGGCGACATCGGCATCGGAGTACCGCCCAAGCCGGTGAGCTGGTCTTTGAGCTTTGCGTCGGCCAGGCTGGCATTAACTTCGCGATTGAGCCTGGCGATGATCTCGGTCGGCACATTCCTCGGCGCGCCAATGCCAAACCACGCCGTCGCCTCGTAGCCCGGCACGAACTCATTGAGGGCGGGAACGTCGGGCAGCACCTCCGATCGCTGCGCCGAAGTGACCGCAAGCGCGCGCAGCTTACCGGCTTTGACATGGGGAAGCGTTGACAGCGTCGGCTCAAACATCACTTGAACCTGCCCGGCCAGCAGATCAACGAGCGCCGGGCCGCCGCCGCGATAGCCCACAGTCACAAGCTTGACGCCCGTCATGTATTTGAACAGCTCGCCGGCAACATGAGGAACGGTGCCGTTGCCGGCGGTTGCGATGTTGATCTTGCCGGGATTGGCCTTGGCATAGGCGATGAACTCGCCAACCGTCGTGGCCGGCACCGACGGATTGACCACCATGACCTCGGGCACGCGCACGATGCCGGCAATCGGCGCAATGTCACGGATGAAGTTGAAAGTGAGATTGTGATAGAGCGTCGCGTTGATCGCAGCAGGGGCCGGAACGAGAAGGAGCGTGTAGCCGTCGGACTCAGCATTCACGACCGATTCAGTCGCCATATTGCTGCCGGCGCCGGGCCGATTCTCGACGACGAATTGCTGCCCGAGCCGCTGCGAAAGCGACTGTGCTATGAGCCGCGCCGCGATATCGTTGGGACCGCCGGCGGCAAATCCGACGATGATATGAACCGGACGCGTCGGATAATCGAGCGCCCACGCCTTATGATACGAGACGGGCAGCAGCGCCGCGCCCGCCGCCAGCCGAATGAAATGCCGCCGCGAGTACTCCGTCGTTGCGCTTCTCGAGAGCGGATACCGGGCTCTGCTTGGGTCGTCGCTTTGCCGCCTCTTACTGGTCCCGCAGAGGATGAATCTGCCGCTTGCCATGGCACTGTCCTTCCGCACGAGCGTGACCGCCCATTTCCCGGGCGATGGGGATTTCTTCGCAATGACGAGTCTGTGATCCTATTTGTTCGTCGAGCCGCCGACGGCATTCCCGGTCGGATGGCGATGCAGCCGCCAATTGGCAGGTACGCTACCGGCGGGCGACTTGATCTGTCCAATTCATTTATGGTCTCATGACCTATGATGTTCCGGAATAGCAAGCCGGAATGGCAGGGATGAAGTTCGGACAGCTTCGCGCCTTCGTGGCTATCGCCGATGTCGGCGGATTTGCCCGCGCTGCAAGGCGGCTCAATCTGACGCAGTCGGCGATCTCTCGGCAGATCGCGCTGCTCGAAGGAGAGCTCGGCGTGCGGCTTTTCGACCGCGACGGCCGCAACGTAACGCTGACGTCGCCGGGCGAAGACTTGCTCAGACGCAGCCGTCATCTCTTGAACGACGCGGCTGCGCTCGGTGAGCGGGCGCGTGAGCTTCGGGGAGGTCAGGTCGGCACACTTCGCATCAGTGCGACTCCGCAGGTGATCGAGAATATTCTCGCGCCGTTTCTTGGCCGCTTTCTGCGTGCCCACCCGGGTGTTGACGTTGAGCTGCTGGAAAGCGGCGCCGCGCGGCACGGTCAGCTTGAACGTGGCGAAATCCATTTGGCGATCATGCCGTTCGCCGACGCCGAGCCTTTTCAGCGGCGCCTGCTCTATCCAATCCACGTGATGGCCGTGCTGGCGGGATCGCATCGGCTTCGCCGCCGGACAATACTGGACATCGCCGAGCTCGCCGAGGAGCCGCTGTTGCTGCTGAAACAGGGTTTCGGCGCCCGGGCCTGGTTCGATGCCGCCTGCAACGCGGCCGAGGTCCGTCCGCGCATTCTTTTGGAGAGCGCCGCTCCGGCGACCTTGGTGGCATTGGCCGAAGTCGGCCATGGGATCGCGATCGTGCCGTCAAATGTGCGGATAGCGCCGAAATCGATCCGGCGGGCATTTCTGACGCATCGCGATCTGCCGATTGGCCGATGGTCCTCGATCGCCTGGAATCAGCGCCGATTTCTGCCGCGCTATGGAGCGGATTTTGCCGACGAGCTTGTTGGCGTTCTACAGCGCAAATATCCGGCGCAAGACCTCATCCGGCGCGCGCCACCGCTGCCGCGGCCCTAGAGCGCAATCCTTCGAAGGCGAAAAAAAACGGCCGGGCTTTCGCCCGGCCGTTTGGTTTCGTGCGGTTGCGCCGATCCTACGCGGCTTTGGCGTAGCTCGGGAGCAGGTCGAAGCGGTCAGCGTTCATCACCTTGGTCCAGGCCGCGGCGAAGTCTTGCACGAACTTCTCCTTGGCATCCGCGCTGCCGTAGACCTCGGCAAAGGCCCGCAGCTGCGAGTGCGAGCCGAAGATCAGATCGACGCGGGTCGCGGTCCACTTCTTTGCCCTGCTCTTGCGGTCGCGGCCCTCGTAGACGCCATCGCCGGCCGGCGTCCACTCGGTGCCCATGTCGAGCAGATTGAGGAAGAAGTCGTTGGAGAGCGTGCCGGGCTTCGCCGTGAACACGCCGTGCTTGGAGCCCTTGGCATTGGCGCCAAGGACGCGCAGCCCGCCGATCAGCACGGTCAGCTCCGGCCCGGTAAGCGTGAGGAGCTGGGCGCGGTCGATCATCGCCTCCTCGGGCGCCATGAACTGCCGCTTGGGCCCGATATAGTTGCGGAAGGCGTCGGCGCGCGGCTCGAGCGGCGCGAAGGATTCGGCGTCGGTCTGCGCGGCCGATGCGTCCATGCGCCCGGGCGCGAACGGCACCTTGACGTCGGTGCCGGCGTCCTTCGCCGCCTTTTCGATCGCGGCGTTGCCGCCAAGAACGATCAGGTCGGCAAGCGAGACTTTCTTGCCGCCCGCGGCCGAACCGTTGAACTCCTTCTGGATCGCTTCGAGCTTGCCGAGCACGATCGCAAGCTGCGCCGGCTCATTGACGTCCCAGTCCTTCTGCGGGGCAAGCCGGATGCGCGCACCGTTGGCGCCGCCGCGCTTGTCGGAACCGCGGAAGGTCGAGGCCGAGGCCCAGGCGGTCGCGACGAGCTGCGGCACCGTGAGGCCCGAGCCGAGGATCTTGGCCTTCAGCGCGGCGATCTCCGCCTCGCCGACCAGCGGATGGTTCACCGCCGGGATCGGGTCCTGCCAGATCAGCTCTTCTTTCGGCACCAGGGCGCCGAGATAGCGCACGCGCGGCCCCATGTCGCGATGGGTGAGCTTGAACCAGGCGCGGGCGAAGGCGTCGGCGAACTGATCCGGATGCTCATAGAAGCGGCGCGAGATCTTCTCGTAGGCCGGATCCATGCGCAGCGACAGGTCGGTGGTCAGCATGGTCGGCAGATGCTTCTTCGACTTGTCGAAGGCGTCTGGCACGTCGGCGGGCGCGTTCTTGGCTCTCCACTGCTGAGCGCCGGCCGGGCTCTTCTCCAACTCCCATTCGTATTTGAACAGGTTTTCGAAGAAGTGATTGCTCCACTTGGTCGGCGTCTGCGACCAGGTGACCTCCGGGCCGCCGGTGATGGCGTCGCCGCCGAAGCCGGTGCCGTGCTTGCTCTTCCAGCCGAGGCCCTGATCCTCGAGCGCGCCGCCTTCCGGCGCCGGGCCGAGCAGCGACGGATCGCCGGCGCCGTGGGTCTTGCCGAAGGAATGGCCGCCGGCGATCAGCGCGACGGTCTCCTCGTCGTTCATCGCCATGCGGAAGAACGTCTCGCGGATGTCCTTTGCCGCCGCGACCGGATCGGGCTTGCCGTTCGGCCCTTCCGGATTGACGTAAATGAGGCCCATCTGCACCGCGCCGAGCGGCTCGGCGAGCTGGCGTTCGCCGCTGTAGCGCTCGTCGCCGAGCCACGTGCCTTCCGGACCCCAGTACAGCTCCTCCGGCTCCCAGACGTCCTTGCGGCCGCCGCCGAAACCGAACGTCTTGAAGCCCATCGAATCCAGCGCGACGTTGCCGGCGAGCACCATCAGGTCGGCCCAGGAGAGCTTGCGGCCGTATTTCTGCTTGATCGGCCACAGGAGCCGCCGCGCCTTGTCGAGGTTGGCGTTGTCCGGCCACGAGTTGAGCGGCGCGAAGCGCTGCTGGCCGGCGCCGGCGCCGCCGCGGCCGTCGGTGATGCGGTAGGTGCCCGCCGAGTGCCAGGCCATGCGGATCATCAGTCCGCCGTAGTGGCCGAAGTCGGCCGGCCACCACTCTTGGGAATTCGTCATCAACGCCTGCAGGTCCTTGATCACGGCGTTGAGGTCGAGGCTCTTGAACTCCTTGGCATAGTCGAACGCCGCGCCCATCGGATCGGACTTTTGCGAATTGCGATGCAGCACCTCGATGTCGAGTGCGTCCGGCCACCAGTCGCGGTTCTTGAAGCCTTGCGTGAACGGGCATTTGCTCTCGGTCTTGGCGTCCATGTTTCTCTCCAACTGCTATTGCCGGTTATCGAAAACGGTCCGGCGCCGATTTGGCGGCCCAGCGCATCCCGCCGCTTCCTTAGCCCATGCAATCCATCAGGTAAAGTTGACTTTAATGATGGCTGCCATAAGATATTTTGATGGATCAGCTCACGCTGCGGCAGCTCGGCTATTTCGAAGCGCTGGCCCGGCACAGTCATTTCGGACGCGCCGCCGCGGCCTGCGCGATCTCGCAGCCGGCGCTGTCGATGCAGATCAAGGACCTGGAGGAGGCGCTCGGCGCCGTGCTGATCGAGCGCGGCGGCCGGCAAGTCCGGCTGACCAAATTCGGCGAAGAGGCGGCGCTGCGCATCCGCGACATTCTGCGCGCGGTCGACGAGCTCGGCGATTTTGCCCGCGCGTCGCGCGACCGGCTCGCCGGCCGGCTGCGCATCGGCATGATTCCGACGATCGCGCCGTATCTGCTGCCGACCGTCATCGAAAATCTGACGCGCCTGCATCCCGAACTCGACGTTCACGTGCGCGAGGCGCTGACTTCCAAGCTGATCCAGGAACTGACGGAAGGACGCCTCGACACCGCGATCGTCGCCTTGCCGGTGTCCGAACCGTCGCTGACGGAAGTCGCGCTGTTTGCGGAGAACTTTCTGCTGGTCCGCCCCGGCGAGCATGACGGAACGCCGGTGCCCGACGGCAAGGACTTGCGCGAAATACGGCTCCTGCTTCTGGAAGAGGGCCATTGCTTCCGCGATCAGGCGCTGTCGTTCTGCAATGCGCAATCGGCCTTGCCGCGCGAGGTGCTGGATGCCAGCTCGCTGTCGACGCTTGTGCAAATGGTCAGCGCCGGCATGGGCGTCACGCTCATTCCGGAAATGGCGGTGCCGGTGGAGACGCGCTCCGCGCCGGTGTCCATCGCCCGCTTCAAGAAGCCGCAACCGTCGCGCACCATCGGCATGATCTGGCGCAAGACCAGCCCGCTCAAAGAACAGCTCCTGCAAATTTCCGAAGCCGTCTGCCGTGCGGCCGAAACATTGCGGCGGCGGCGAAATCCGGGATCGTCGCGCAGGCGGCGGAGCTAGAGCGTCAAATCCGTTCCGGCAATGCGACGCGCTCTTTCCCGGCTATGCCTTCAAGCTCCGTCCAAAGCTTTGCCGGAATGGGAATGCCGGACTTGCGGCGCAAGGCTTCGGTGCGGGCGGAACGCTCGCCCGGCAGCGTGATTTCGTCGAAGCCCGCTTGCCGCGGCAGGCTTTTGAGGATGGCGGCGAGCCCGTCGACGTCGTGGGTGTAGTCGGCGAGCGGCCGGAAGCCGGCGATGTCGACGACGAACATCGCGGTGTTGCCGGTGTTGCGGTCGCGCTGCTCGGGACCGAGCGCGCGGGCCTGGATCGGCGCCGCGGCAAGAACGCTTGCCAACAGTTCGAACATCAGTGCGAGCCCTGCGCCTTTCGGGCCGCCGAGCGGCAGCAGGATCTCGGCCTTGGCCGGATCGGTGGTCGGCTCGCCGTCGCCGTCGAGCACCGTGTTCGCCGGCAGCGGCGTGCCGGTGGCGCGGGCCTGCAGGATCTTGCCGTTGGAGATGGTCGACGTCGCCATGTCGAGCACGACGGTGCCGTTGCCCCTCGGCACGGCGATCGCGATCGGGCTCGTTCCCATGCTGGCGACGCGCGCGCCGTGATAGGCCATCAACGCCGGTCCGGCGCCCATGAGCACTGCGGCGCAGCCGCGCTCGGCGATCCACTGCGCGTAGCGGCCGATGGCGCCGGTATGCGTGGTTTCGCGGACAAGCGCGAAACAGACGCCGATCGCCTTGGCCCGCTCCACCGCGAGCGCCGCGGCTTGCATCGCCGCCACCGGACCGAAACCATGGCCGCAGTCGAGCACGAAAGTCGCGCCGCGGTCCTGCGCGAGCCGCGGCTCGACTTTCATGTCGATCTCGCCGCGGTCGATCAGCCGCAAATAGCGCGGCAGCCGCGACACGCCATGGCCGTCGCCGCCGCGCAGATTGGCCCAGACCAGGCCTTCGGCGACGATCGCCGCGTCGCGCGCTCGCGCGCCCTTGGCGACCAGCACCTCGCGAATGAAGCGCCCGAGCGCGTCGTGGCTCACTTTAATGGTCGCAGACAAAGTAATTCTCCGAATGCGCTTTGTTTCCCGGGCGCGGCGTGGCACGAGCGTAGCGAAGTGGTGCGCTGCAGACCCGGGATCGTATGGGACTCCGCGTTTGCGAAGGTCCCGGATCGGCGGCGCACCGCTTTCGCGCTGCACCGCGTCCGGGACACCTCATTTCGCCGCCGGGAAATAAAGATCGAGCCAATGGCGCAGCAGCGACCACACCCGCGTCGAATTTTCCGCGAACAGAAAATGGTCGAGCCCGCTGAACAGATGCAGCTCCGCGGGCTGGCCCGCGCGCTTGAACATCTCGATCGACTGCTCGGTCGGCGTCACCGAATCGTTGGCGGCGTGAATGAGCAAGAGCGGCCGCGGCGCGATCTTGCCCACGACCTCCTCGGCGCGGAAATCGAACATGCTTTGCGCCGTCTCGGCCGGAAACATCTCGACCGAATTCGGCGCCAGCATGCCGACCTTCTGCCGCTCCAGGTTTTCACGCACGTGATTGGGAATCGGCACGATGTCGTAACGCGGCACCATCAGCGATTGGCCGGTGCGGGCGCGGTGGGCGCGGCCTTCTTCGAGCATTTTGGTGAATTTCGCCCAGGCTTCGGGTGTGCGATGCTGGCCGCGGAATTTGCGCTCGCCGTGGCCCCAGCCGCCGTTGGAGATCACCGCGGCGACGCGCGGATTGGTGCCGCCGGCATAGACCGCGACCGCGCCGCCGAAGCTCGAGCCGATGACGCCGATGCGGTCGGGATCGACGGCGGGATGGCGCGAGAGGAAATCGAGCGCATTGCCGAGATCCTCGACCTGCTCGAGGCAGATGACACGGCCGAACTCGCCTTCGCTCTTGCCGCAGCCGCGCATGTCGAAGCGCAGCGTCACATAGCCGAACTCGCTCAGCACGCGCGTCGGCGCCAGCACGTTCGGGCCTTCGCTGTTCGAGCCGAAGCCGTGCAGCACCAGAAACGCGGCGCGGCGCTGCGACGGCCGCAAGCCCTCAGGCACGCCAACGGCGCCATGCAGGCGCAGGCCCGCGGATTGAAAACTCACCACTTGTTCTTGCAACGCTTCCTCCTCGCCTTGGCGGCCGCCACTGTACCGATTTGGCGGCGCGACGGAAGGGAGCAGGAGGGTGGGTACCGCGCCGCAAGCGCTCCGGCGCTATCCTTCCTTGGCCGGGCTCGGCCAGCGCTCATGCGTGAGCGGCACGACGAGCTTCACCGCCAGCCCCTTCTTCGAGAAGGTGCGGGTCACCTCGCCGTTGAGCTGGCGCTCGATGACGAGGTCGATGAGGCGCGAGCCGAAGCCGGTCTTGCGCGGGCGGCGCGCCGGCGGGCCGTTCTTCTCCACCCAATCGAGCGTGAGCGTCATGCCGCGCTCGGTGCGGTCGACCGTCCAGTGCAGATCGAGCTGTCCCTTGGACCGCGACAGGCTGCCATGCTTGATGGCGTTGGCGGCAAGCTCGTGCAACGCCGCGCTGAGATTGAACACCGGATCCGGTTCGAGATCGATATTCGGGCCGTCCAGCGACGCCCGGTCGACGTAGGGACCGAGCACGACATAGATCAGCTCGTTGATCGGGATCGACTGCCAGCCGCCCTCGGTAATCAACCGGTGGGCATTGGCCATGGCCAGCACGCGCGCCTGATATTTGCTGGCCAGATCGGCGATGCTTTTCGAGGTCCGCGCCGTCTGCGAGAACAAGGCCAACAGCTGCGAGAACAGATTGCCGGAGCGATGACGCATATCGCGGATCATCAGCTCGTGGCGCTGCTCGAGCTGGCGGCGCTGGATGGCGCCGGCGAGCAGGTTGCCGGCCGCGGCCAAGAACGCGATCTCCTGCGCGTTGAAATGCCGCTTGTTCACCGTGCAGACGCCGAGGATGCCGTAGGCGCGGCCGTCGCGGCCGGCGATGGTCACGTTCATGCCGCTGACGCAGCGGTGGTCCTGCACATAGGACGGCACCTCGAACCGGCTTTCACCGGCAAACTCGTCGATGACGACGGGAACCGGAGAATCCAAGGTAAAACGCGCGTAGCTGTTCGGCTCGCTTCGGGTCAAAATCGTGCCGATGAGATCGCCGTTCCAGCCAAAGCCGGCGCGCAGCATGAAGTCGCCGCCGCCAGGTAACAGTTCCAGGATTTTGACGAAGTCGACCGAGAGCGTCAGCGCCACCGTGCTGACCGCGTCGTTGAGAAGCCGCTCCAGATCGGGCTCGACGAGCGCGCGCTCGCCGAGCTGCGCCAGCGCTTCCTGCTGCTTGGCGCGGCTGCGCAGCTCGTTCTCGAGATTGACGAGGTTTTCCGGCGCCGGTTGTTCAAGCGCTCGACGTTCCGGCAAATTATTTTCCGGGGCCATAGGCGCCAGGACGGTACATTCCGGTGCGAGTCTTTCGGACTTGTTCTTACCAGGCATGTCCATGCCTTCACAATTTCACAATATGGCCAATGCCCAAAGATCGTAATTGGTTGCAATAAAGCGAAGAGGCCGGAACCCGATCGTATCGGATTCCGGCCTCTGGGGAAATTCCTGCTGTGCCGTGCGAACCGTTCAATAAATGCCGGCGCGGCGGAAACCGGGCGGCGGCGCGCCAGGCGACACCTGGGCGACGTCGCGGCCGGCGATCTGGCCGTCGTCGCCATCGTCGCCGATTGCGGCCTGCCGCTGATCGCTCGGCAGCACGATCACTTTGGTGCCGACGCCGACCCGGCTGTAGAGATCTTTCACGTCGGCATTGAGGAGGCGGATGCAGCCGCTCGACATGTGCTTGCCGATCGAGGAGGGATCGTTGGTGCCGTGGATGCGGTAATCGGTGTTGCCGAGATACATCGCGCGCGCGCCCAGCGGGTTGCCGGGGCCGCCGGCGACGAAGCGTGGCAGATAAGGCTGCCGGGCCACCATCTCGACCGGCGGAATCCAGTCCGGCCATTCGGCCTTGCGCACGATCCGTTCGGTGCCGGACCAGGTGAAGCCCTGGCGGCCGACGCCGATGCCGTAGCGCAGCGCCTTGCCGCCGCCGAGCGTGAGATAGAGATAAGTGTGCGGGGTATCGATGATGATGGTGCCGGCCGGCTCGCTGGTGGGGTAGGAAACGACCTGGCGGCGCAACGAGGCCGACAGATTAGCGTCGTCGCCGGGCTGCTCATCGGCCTGCGGCGCATATTGCGGCTGTGCCGCGAAACTCTGTGCCGCAGCGGGCGTGACGGGAAGCGCGAGCGCGCCTGCGATCAATGCCGCGGAAAAGATTGCCGTTCGTCGATTGGCCCAGTCTGCCCACATGACACGCTCCCTTGGCGGCTTCCTTGCGGTCGCTGCCGTGTCGAATGCCGTTCCCGATCGCGACAAGTATTCGTGCGGCGTAAAGTTCCTTGATCCGCGCCAAACAAACACCAAACAAACAAAGAAAGGCCTACGGCACCCCGTGCAGTTTCATCGCGCCGCGCAAAGCGACGTTAACTTTGTTGTTTCTGATGAGACGCGCGCGGCAGGCAAGCGGTTCAACGGCGTTGCGCCATCCGAAGCGCAACGGCTGCGGCCGCGCGAACGGCTTGCGAAGTCAGGACAGGCAACGGCCGTAGATAAGAGCGAGCCGCGGCGAAGCCACCGGAGAGAAGGCGGGATCGCAGCCGACCGGAATTTCATGCGGCACGCTCATGCGGGCGAGCGCGCCGAATTCGGTTTTGAAGGCCGACGGGTTGAGCGCCTCATGCATCGGCAGCCGATCGCCCTTGAGCGCGCGGTTCACCGTGAAGCTCGGCGGGCTCGGCACATAGCCGGCGTCGGCGCTTGGCGCCGCGCCGAGGAATGGAACGAGACCGAGAAAGCAGACCGCCAGGGCCGTCACGCCGAGCGCGCCCGCGATGCGAACAAATAGCTTGGCCATCGGACTTCTCCGCACCGCCGAACCGATCGCTGCGTCGACCGATCGGGCACACGAAAAACCCCCAAGCCAGATCACACACCAGCCACTTAACGCGCCTCTTCAAGCCGCGTTCCGTCAGCCTGCCACCTCACTAAGACGTGATGGCGCGCGGAACGGTTCATCGCCTCGGACCCCCGGCGCGAACTTAATAAGGTCCTTGCGGCAAGAGTTCCGCAAAGGGAACGGAACAAACGTCATGATCGACGCTTGTCATGGCGGACGGCCATTCTTCCCCCCTCCCCCCCGTGCTTGGCCGGCCAATCGGGCGCAGCCGATATGCCGATCGGCTGCGCCCTAAATTTTTGTCAGTGTCATTCCAAGTCAGTGTCATTCCGCGGCCGCGCGAAAGCGGGGAGCCCGGAATCCATAGCCACGACCCGTGATTATGGATTCCGGACTCGCCGCTTTGCGCCGATTCGGAAGGACTAGAAAAAACTACAGCGTCGCCTGCCGTTCAGCGGGCTTGCGCTCGCGCTGCCGCGCCTTGCGCCCGAAGAACAGCGCCTGACTGATGACGGCGGAGACCACCGCGACCTGGAACGGCTTGGCGATCAGGAAGGCCGGCTCCGGCCGCTGTCCGGTCAGGAAACGCTCCGGATAGGCGGTAATAAAAATGACCGGCACTTCGAATGAGCCGAGCAATTCGTTGACCGCATCGAGTCCCGAACTGCCGTCAGCGAGCTGGATGTCGGCGAGAATAAGTCCCGGCCGCTTTTGTTTGGCCAGCGCCAGCGCCTCGCTGTGGGTGCGCGCGATACCGATGACATTATGACCGAGGCTCTCGACCAGTGCCTCGATGTCCATGGCGATGAAGGTTTCGTCTTCGATGATCAGCACGTCGGTGGCGATCTCGGCGGCGAGTTCGCGGCCGGATTCCTCGACCAGCGCGCGGAGCGTCTGCAGATCGCAATCGAGCACCTCGGCGGCGTCTTCCTCCGAGAAGCCCTCGAGCGCCACCAGGAGAAAGGCTTGGCGCGGGCGCGGCGTGATTTGGGTCAGATGCTGTTCCGGCGGCATGATGACCTCGCCGGCCTCGGCCTTGCCGTTCACCGCCACCGAGTTCCAGATCTTGGTGAATAGCCGGTACAGCGCCACCCGCGCATTGGTGCCGGATTCAAGGATTTTCGGGCTGGCGATGAGGGATTCCACGGTGGCGACGACATAGGCGTCGCCCGAGGCCTGGCTGCCGGTCAGAGCGCGGGCATAGCGGCGCAGCGACGGCAGGTGCTGGAGTACGGCTTGCGAGGTGGACAATGCACCCTCCCCTTCCATAGTGCTGAGGTTACTGGCAAAAACGCCGCAGCGCAAAAAAAGTTCCATTTCTATTTTTGGCGCGGAACTATGGGGCCTGTCAGGGCGTTAGCGCGTATCGACGGGGTTCCCACGGGTGAGTTCGGCAATGGGCGAACGGGGAAAAGACGACACGATGAAGCACCGCAAAACCAACCTTGAACCGTTGGAACCGGTCGCGGAGAAGCCGGAGAATCAGGAATCAATGGCCAGGCCAGCCGCCACTCCCCACAAACCCGAGGCACGTCTTGGCCGGGAAGTTCAGGCCCGGATCGGCCAACAGTTGCGCGCCTTGTATAACGACGTCGTTAATCAGGGCGTGCCGCCGCACCTCGCCGATTTGGTTCGCCGCTTAAGCGACCAAGACCAGGATTGATGGTGGACCAGTCAGCAATGAAGCTCGATCCCGCGATCCGCGACCAAGTTCTCGCCACCGTGCCGAGCCTGCGCGCGTTTGCGATCTCGCTCTGCGGCAATATCGACCGCGCCGACGATCTGGTGCAGGAGACGCTGTTGCGGGCGCTGGCTCATATCGATTCTTTCGAACCGGGCACCAACATGCCGGCATGGCTGTTCACCATTTTACGCAACCTGTTCCGCTCGGAATACCGCAAGCGGCGGCGCGAGGTGGAAGATGCCGACGGCCGTTACGCCGAGACGCTGAAATCGCATCCCGAGCAGACCGGACGGGTGGAATTCGAGGAGTTTCGCGCGGCGCTGGCGAAACTGCCGGCCGATCAGCGCGAGGCGCTGATCCTGGTCGGGGCCTCCGGCTTCTCCTATGACGACGCCGCGGCGATCTGCGGCTGCGCGGTCGGCACTATCAAGAGCCGCGTCAATCGGGCGCGCACCCGGCTCGCCGATCTGCTGGCGATCGACAGCGTCGACGATTTCGGCCCCGACCGCGCCACCCGCGCCGTGCTCGCCGGCGGCGGACGGAATTGATGCGCCGTCACATATGCGACGGCAGCCATAGCGCCAAAATCGGAAACGAGATCAGGATCACCAGCCGAATTAGGTCGGTGAGAATGAACGGCAGCACGCCGAGGAAGATCGTCGAGAAGCTGACGTCCTGCACCACGGTCTTGATGACGAAGACATTCATGCCGACCGGCGGATGAATAAGCCCAAGCTCGACGGTCATCACGATGATGACGCCGAACCAGATCGGATCGAACCCGAGCTGGGTGATCACCGGAAAGATGATCGGGATGGTCAGGATGATCATGGCGAGCGAGTCCATGAGGCAGCCGAGCACGATGTACATCAGCATGATCAGCGCCAGCACGCCGTAGCGGCCGAGTCCCAGCCCGGTGAGAAATTCGGTGACCTTTTGCGGCGTCTGCGTCACGGTGAGGAAATAGCCGAACAACAGCGCGCCGATCAGCACCGTGAGCACGGCGGCGGCGGTGCGCACCGCCAGCAACAGCGAGCGGCGGATTTCGGTGCCTGACAGCTTGCCGCGCGCCACGCCGATGATCAGCGCGCCGGAGGCGCCGACGCCGCCGGCCTCGGTCGGCGTGAACAGCCCGCCATAGAGACCGCCGATGACGAGCAAGAACAGCAGCAGCGTCGCCCAGATGTCGCGCAGGCCGGCGCGGCGCTCGGCCCAGCTATGCCGCGGCGCCGCCGGCAGGAAGTTCGGCCGCAGCTTGCCGATCAGCACCACCGTCATCATGTCCATGGCGGCGGCGAGGAGGCCCGGGATGATGCCGGCGATGAACAATTTTCCGATGTCCTGCTCGGTGATGATGCCGTAGACGGCCAGCACCGTCGACGGCGGCAGCATGGCGCCGAGCGTGCCGCCGGCGGCGATCACCCCGGTGGCGAAACTCTTCGGATAATCGTAGCGGCGCATTTCCGGATAGGCGACGGTGGCGAAGGTCGCCGCGGTGGCGACCGACGAGCCGGAGATCGCGGCAAAGCCTGCGCAAGCGGCGATGGTGGCGATGCCGAGACCGCCCTTGAAATGGCCGACGAAGGAATTCGCGGCGCGGAACAATTCGCGGCTCATCCCCGAGTTGGACACGAAAGCGCCCATCAGGAGGAACATCGGGATGACGCCGAAGGTGTAATCGGTCACCGTGCGCATCGAGGTCAGCCCGACGCTCTTGAGCGCCGGGCCGGCGCCGACCAGATACGAGAAGCCGGCGACGCCGACCAACCCCATCGCCATGCCGACCGGCACGCGCAACAGCATCAGGGCGAACAGACCGAGGAAGCCGATGATCGCGACGGCGTCCGGACTCACAACTGCCTCATGCGCTGCCGCCTCATTCGACCGGCTTGTACTGATATTTGCCGCCGAGCAATTCGGGATGGAAGATCAGCCGATAGGTACGCACGGCGATCAACAGCACCGCCGAAACGTCGCCGAGCCAGGCGACGAGAAAAAACGGCCATACCGGCAGCCGCAGGTCGAAGGTCAGCACGTTGTCGGCATAAGTATCGCGGACCTTGTCGAACAGCGTGTAGGTTTGCACCGTCACCACGAACAACAGCACCAAGGTGGCGAAGACGTCGATGAAGCGCTGCATGCGCTCGCCGACATTGGCATAAATGAGATCGACGGTGATGTGGTTGCCCCGGTACGACGTCGCGGCAATGCCCCAGAAAATGACGATGCCAAGCAATAACCGGCCGAAATCGTAGCTGTCGGGAATCTGCACGCTGAAGAAGTAGCGCAGCATCACCGAGACGAAGATATCCAGCGCGACGAGGCCGATGAAGAACGCGGCAATGAGCTCGATGACGTCGATGAAACGGTCCATCGCGCTGGGCTTGCGCGCCGGCTCGGGCGCGACGACTTCGGCGACGTCAATGTCGGCTTCCGGCATCGGCACTGGTTCCGTATGGCGGCGGCGGCGGGAAGTCCGCCGCCGCCCTCACGTGTTCGCGCGTGTCAGAAGCCGGCGTTGTATTGCGTGAGCGAGGCTTGCAGGCCCTTGAAGATCGCGTCGGGATCGCCGCCCGTCTTCTTCACACCGTCGGCCCATTTCTGCTTGAGCGGCTCGGCGGACTTTTTCCACTCGGCGAGCTGCTCGTCGGTGATCTTGTATACTTCGTGGCCGGGGGTCTGTTGCATCTTGGCAAGCCCGGCGTGCTCGAAATCGGCCCACGGATCGGCGAAGCGGGCGGCCCATTGCGACGTGCAATGCGCGTCGATCACCTTCTGCTGCGCCGGCGACATCGCCGCGTAGGTGTTCTTGTTCATGATCCACACGAACATCACGGAGCCGAGCGGCTCGTCCATGTCGTATTTGGTCACCTTGTCGATGCCGAACAGGAACATCGAGCCCCAGGGGAAAGTGACGGCGTCGGCGACGCCCTTGGCCAGCACATCCCGCACCTCGGGCGCACTCGATTCCACATTGGTGCCGCCGAGCTGGGTCACCCAGGCGGCGATGGTGCCTTGGGCCGGCCGCACCTTCATGCCCTTGATATCGGACGGCACCACGATCTTTTTGTTGGTCGAGTGCCAAGCCAGCGGATCGAGCACGAAGGCGAAGCAATAATGCACGTCCTTCATTTCGGTCGCCGCGTATTGCCGATACCAGGCGTCGACCGCGAGATTGCCGCCCTTGGCCTTGCCGACCAGGAACGGCAGCTCGCCCGCCGCGATGATCGGGAATCTCCCGGGCTGATAACCCGGATTGACATAGGCGAAATCGGCGATGCCGTCGCGCGCCATGTCGTAATGGTCGAACGCCTTGCCGAGCTGCTGCGACGGATAAATCTGGTATTTAATGGTGCCGTTCGAGGCTTTCTCGATGTCGTCGGCCCAATCCTGGATCGCCTTCTGCAGCGGATGCGATGGCGGCACCCAATGCGACAATTTCAGCGTGAAGGTCTTGTCCTGCGCCGACGCAGTGCCGCAGCCGATCCCGAGCATGAGGCCAATGACGGCAAGAGCGCTGACGGCAAGCGCGCAGAATTTCATGAAGCGCATCCAACATCCCCCCTTTGTCGCCGCGTTTCAAAGCGGCGTTAGTTGCAAAGCGAACCGTTGCATTTAATCGCAGAAACCGTCCGCTGTAAAAGCAATTTCAACGCGATCGCTAAAATTTTCGGCAAGCGCTTGGCGGTTGCTACACGCTGATTTCGCTCCGCCGCTCGCGCGGCCGCCGCCTTAACCGGGCGGCAGCAGCGGCGGAGTTAAGCCCTCCCCTGAACAACAAGCCGGCAGAGCGCGCGAGCGCGCCGCAGCCGGCGTTCAGGGGCGTCAAATGTTGCTTCGCGTCGCGGCGCTGTGCGCGGCCGCATTGATCGTGGCGTGGCCGGCAGGCGCCGGCGGCGATACCGACACGTTTTGGAACAGCCCCTCGGCGGCTGTGCTCGCCTCGGCCGCGCTGGTCCAGCCGGCGCCGGTAACGCAACCGGCGCAGCAATCGGCACCTTCCCCCGCGGCAACGACAGCAATCGCTCCGGGGAAAGAGCCGGACATCGTCACCGCCGCGGTCAAAACGGACGAAGCGGCGAGCGATCGGACGAAGGCTTTAGTCGACGCGCAAGCATCGATCGATGTGCCGCAACAGACCGCGGCGCTCGATCCCGCGAAGCCGACACCGCCGACGCCACCGGTTGCGGAACCGTTCGGCCTTGCCGTGACGCCGGTCTGGTTCGGCAAAATCCTGACCAACTGGAGCGGCGCCGAAGCCGGCATTCGCGCCGACGAGGCAACGCTGCGGCGCTGCCGCGATGACGCGCAGCATTGTCCGCGGGCGGCGCGGAGTTTTCTCGCAATCGTCGCCCAAGGCCGGGCGCAAACCGGCCGTGCCCGCATCGGCATCATCAACCGCGCCGTCAACATGGCGATCGAGCCGATGAGCGACATGGCGCAATGGGGCGTGCCGGACCGCTGGAGCCCGCCGCTCGAGACGTTCACCACCCGGCGCGGCGACTGCGAAGACTACGCCATCGCCAAATACGTTGCGCTGACCGAGGCCGGCGTGTCCGCGCAGGATGTCAAGCTGATCATCGTGCGCAATCTCGCCGCCAATGAGGATCACGCCGTCGTCGCCGTGCGCGACGGCGACGCATGGACCATCCTCGACAATCGCTGGCTGACGCTGGTCAAGGACGTCGAGATGCCGAAGGTCATTCCTGAGTTCGTGCTCGACGAAGGCGGCGTGCACGAATTCGCCCCGCCGACGATCACGGTCGCGCAACGCACGGCGAGCCCGGCCTCGACCGGCTTCTAAAACTCGCGCTACTTGGTCTCGGCTTCGTAGACGCCGTCCCATTCCGGCCCGGGCGGCTCGGCGCGGTAGGTGGCGATGCGCTCCTCGTACATGTCGTAGAGGCCGGCGACATCGAAGCCGTCGGCGGCCTTGCGGCAGCGCGCGATCAGATCGAGCGCCTCGTCCCAATGCTGTTTGCGAAAAGCCGTCAGCATTTGGGCGTTGAGCTCGCGCAATTTTTGGCAGTTCGGGTCCTGCCCGACTTCGGCGCGGCCGAGCACCGCGAACACCGCCTCGGGCTGCGTCTTGCCCTTCACCTGGATCAGATCGATCTCCATGGTGGCGAATTTTTGCTTGGCCCCTTCGGCGGTGCGCGAGCCGATCACCAGCGGCAGCCGATAATCCTTGGTGCGCGCTTCGAGCCGCGAAGCAAAATTCACGGTGTCGCCCAGCACCGAATAGTTGAAGCGAAAATCCGACCCCATGTTGCCGACCACGCACGGGCCGGTATTGAGGCCGACGCCGATCCGCAGCGGCATGTAGAGCCCGCCACCGCTCTCGGCCTCGCGCTTGAGCTCGGCGTTGAGCGCGGCGGCGCGCGCCTGCATTTCCAGCGCCGCGTCGCAGGCATTGGCTTCCTGCTCCGGATCGTCGACCGGGGCGTTCCAGAACGCCATGATCGCGTCGCCGATATATTTGTCGATGGTGCCTTTGCGCTCGATGATGGCGTTGGTCAGCGGCGTGAGAAACCGGTTCATCAGGCGGGTCAGCCCCTGCGGATCGTCCTTGTATTGCTCCGAGATGGTGGTGAAGCCGCGCACGTCGGAGAACAGGATGGTCATGCGCCGCTCCTCGCCGCCGAGCACCAGCTTTTCCGGCGAGCGCGCCAGCTGCTCGACCATATGCGGCGAGAGGTAGTAGCCGAAGGCAGAACGGATCTGCTGGCGCTGCTTCTGCTCGCGGAAGTAATTGACGAAGGTCAGCACCAGATAGATCAGCCAGCTCGAAATCAGCGGATAGGTGAAATCGATGAGCAGATGATGCGCGACAAACAGATAGAGCGACAGGCCAATCAGACCGGCGAACAACAGCCCGCCGAGCAGCACCACGACGGAAGCCGACAGCATCGGCGCGGCAACGATGATGGCGAGCCCGATCAGGATCGCCGCGCTGAGTTCGGCGCCGATGGCATAATTCGGATGCAGCAGAAGCGACTTGGTCAGCACGCTTTCGAGGATCTGAGCGTGCACTTCCACTCCCGGCATCACCGCTTCGACCGGCGTCGTTTTCAGGTCGAGAAGGCCGATGGCCGAGGTGCCGACCAGCACGAGCTTGCCGCGAAGGCGGTCGGCCGGGACATTGCCCTGCAATACATCCTTGGCCGACACGTAGCGGTTCGGATCGGTCTTGTTGAAATGCACCCAGAGCTGGCCGTGTTCGTCGGTCGGCACGACGAGGCCGGGCACCGCCACCGATTGCACGCCGGCATTGTCGGAGCGCACCAGGATGGCGCCGGCATGGGTGACGACGCGCAGCATTTCCATGGTCAGCGCCGGCACCAGCGCGCCTTGCGCCTCCATGATCACCGGCACCCGGCGGATGATGCCGTCGTGCTCGGGATTGATCGAGAACAGGCCGCGGCCGGCCGCGGCCTCTTCGATCGCCGGCACGTTCCGCAACAGGCCGGGGAAAGTCACAAGATGCGGGGTCGGGTCGGGACCGAGGACGGCAAAGCCGGTTTGCAGCGTCGCTTCCCCCGGCACTTTCGACTGCGGATACGGGCTGCCGACCTCGCCGACGACGACGCGGGACTGTTTGATCGCATCGGCCAGCACGGCATCGTTGCTCGGCAGGCTGTCGAGCTTGGCGCGGGTATCGGCGTCGATGCCGCGAAAGCTCTGCGCGGCGACCGCCGGCGACATGCGGTCGGGCTCGGCAAAGATGACGTCGAAACCGATGGCGACGGCGCCGAGCCGGGTGATGCGGGTGACGAGATCGGCCACGGTGGTGCGCGGCCACGGCCATTGCCCGATCGCCTTGAGGCTCGCCTCGTCGATATCGACGATGACGACGGGGTAGCCCCTTTGCAGGCGCGGGCGCAGCACCTGGAAGAAGTCGAAGGTCCGCAGCCGCAGTTCCTCGAGCGGCCGCGGGTCGGCCAGCCGCAGCGGGATGAGCGCGAACAGCAGCATGAGGCAAACCGCGCGCGCCACCCCGAACCGGCGCGCCCAGCCGGCGATCCTGTTCATGATCGTGGAAATCCCCTCAACACGCGGCCCATTCTAGCCGTATCCAGCATGGCACGGGAGGAGAAAACGACGCCTATTTCTCGCGGAACGACCGCATCAGCTGGTCGTGCAGCGGCTTGAGCAGATAAGACAGCATCGTGCGCTCGCCGGTCTCGATATAGGCTTCGACCGGCATGCCCGGCGTCAGCTTTGCGTCGCCGAGCCGCTTGATCTCGTCCTCGGTCAGCCCGATACGGACCGAATAATAGGTGCGGCCGGTGCGCTGATCGGTGGTGGTATCGGCGCCGATCCGCACCACCTTGGCGTTGATCTCTGGCGTCGTGCGCACGTTGAACGAGGTGAAGCGCAGCACTACGGGCTGATCCACCTGGACGTCGTCGATATCCTTGGGATCGACGTGGACCTCCACCTGCAGCTTGTCGTCCTCAGGCACGATCATCATGATCGGCTCGCCGGCAGTAATCACGCCGCCGACGGTATTGGCGGTCGACTGGAACACGATGCCATCTTGCGGCGCGCGAATGTCGGTGCGCTTGAGCTGATCTTCGGCGGTGACTTTGCGCTCGACATATTCGCCGATCTTGCTGTCGGTCTCGCGCAGCTCCTTGGCGACGTCGCTGGCAAGGTCCTGGTCGACCTGGATGATCTGCAGCTGCGTCTCGGCGATCTTGCCCTTGGCCTCGGCCACCTGGGCGACGAGCTGGCCGCGCGAGCCCTCGAGCTGCGCCTCGTCGCGTTCGAGCGAGGTGAGCCGATTGAGCTGGACCAGATTCTTGGCGTAGAGATCGCGCACGCCCTTCAGTTCCTGCTCGATCAGCGCGATTTCCTTGTCCTTGGCGTCCTCTTGCGCGGTGAGCCCGGCAATCTCCTGCTGCAGCTGAGTGATACGCTCCTGCAACTGCTTCTTCTGGCCGGCGCGATCCTGCCGCCGCAATTCGAACAGCTTGCGCTCGCTGGCCAGTGCGTCGGCGACGTCGGGATTGTCGAGATGACCGGCGAGCTCTTTCGGCGCGGCGACCGACTCGTCACCGTCGCGCTCGGCGGCAAGCCGCGCCTTGCGGGCATAAAGCTCGGTGAGGCCCTTGGTGACGATGGCCAGGTTGGCCTGCGTCACCGTCTCGTCGAGCTGGATGAGAGTTTGCCCAGCCTTCACATGATCGCCGTCGTGCACGAACAATTTGCCGACGACGCCGCCGGTGGGGTGCTGCACTTTCTTGATGTTGGAATCGACCACGACGTCGCCTTGCGCGATCAGCGCGCCGGAGATTTCCGCGGTCGAGGCCCAGCCGCCGAGGCCGAAGGCGAGGATGCCGACCAGCACGCTGCCGGCAATGATGTGCCGGCGGATCGACTCGTTGGCGCTGTGCGCCGGGCCGGCATCGCCGAAGGCCCAGCGCAGCCCGCCGGCTACGATACCGGCTGCCTTGCGGACCGGCCCTACCGGCGAAGACCGGCCGGCATTGCCGCCACGGCCAGGCTTTGCGGCTCCGCTCATCCCGCGCCCCCTTGTTCGGCGACTTTTAGCGCCCGCGGCGCCGCACTCGGCGGCGTGAGGCGGGACAGGATTTCCTCTTTCGGGCCGAATTGCTGCTGGCGGCCCTTGCCCATGATGAGAATGTAGTCGACGCCCGCGATCGCGCTAGGCCGATGTGCCACCACGACCGCGATGGCGCCGCGGGCGCGCAGGCCGAGAATGGCGCGGGTCAGCGCTTCGTCGCCTTCGGCATCAAGATTGGAATTGGGCTCGTCGAGCACGACCAGGAACGGATCGCGATAGAGCGCCCGCGCCAGCGCGATGCGCTGGGCCTGACCGGCCGACAGCGCGCTGCCCTGCTCGCCGACCATCGTTTCGTAGCCGTCAGGAAGATTGATGATGAGATCGTGGACGCCGGCGGCCTGCGCCGCGGCTATGACGGCGTCCGCATCCGGTGGATCCTCGAACCGGGCGATGTTCTGCGCCACCGTGCCGTTGAACAATTCGACGTCCTGCGGCACGTAGCCAATGTGCCGGCCGAGCGCCTCCGGCGACCATTGATCGAGCGTCGCGCCGTCCAGCCGGACGGAACCGCGCAGCGGCGCCCAGACCCCGACCAGCATACGCGCGAGTGAGGATTTCCCCGACGCCGTCGGGCCGATCACGCCGAGCGCCTTGCCCGCGGTCAGCGTGAAGTTGATGTCCTGGGAAACGATCCGCTGATGTCCGGGCGGCGCCACCGCCGCGTTCTGCACCACGAGCGTGCGCGCCGGCGGCTTGAGCGGCATCGGCTCGCGCACGGGCGGCAGGTGGCCGAGCAAGCGCGACAGCCGCTGCCAGCTTTGCCGCGCCCCGACGAAATTGCGCCAATTGGCGATCGCTAAGTCCACCGGGGCAAGCGCGCGGGCGCCGAGAATGGAAGCGGCGATCATGATGCCGGGCGTCGATTCCTGATTGATGACCAACCAGGCGCCGACCGCGAGAATCGCGGATTGCAACAGCATCCGCAGCACCTTGGAAAACGCGCCGAGCCCGCCGCCGACGTCGCTGGCGCGGCCGCTCGAGGCCACATAGTTGTGATTGAGGTCGCGCCAGTGCTTGGAGATACGGCCGGCCATGCCCATCGCCGTGATCGCCTCGGCGTTGCGGCGGCTCGCTTCCAGGAGCGCGTTGCGCGCCACCGCGAACTGCGCGGCGCTGCGGGTCGGGCGGCGGGTCTTGATCTCCGTCACTACCGTCAGCGTGACCAGGATGATGGCGCCGGCCAGCGCGGTGAGCCCGATATAGGTGTGGAACAGGAAGCAGATGGCGAGATAGACCGGCATCCACGGCAGATCGAAGAAGGCGACGGGCCCGCTGCCGGACAAAAAGCCGCGCACCGTATCAAGGTCGCGGATCGGCTGGGTGCCATCGCCCTTGGCGCCGGCCTTGAGCGGCAGCCGCACGATCGCGTCGTAAACCCGCAGACTCATGGTTTCGTCGAGGCTATGCCCGACACGCACCAGGATGCGGCTCCTGATCATGTCGATCAGGCCTTGCGCGCCATACAGCCCGGCCACCAGGATCAACAGGCCGACCAGCGTTGGCACGCTGCGGCTGGGCAGCACGCGGTCATAAATCTCAAGCATGAACAGCGCGCCGGAGAGCATCAGGATATTGCTCATGCCGGAAAACAGCGCGGTGGCGACGAAAGCCCGCCGGCAGGCGCTCAGTGCGGCGGCAAGTTCAGAACTCGCGGGCTGCTGCCGTGACGGGCCGAGACTTTGGCTCATGGAGCGTGCACCACTGAATACCAGCCTTTATGGCGGAGAGCCGCGATGGCGTGGTGAAGCCTCTGCAAAGCACGATTTTTCACGCCACAATCGCCAATTAAACTAAACACTTAGTTACCGAGCTTACCCGCGTCGCCGCGGCGAAAAAAGGCGCAATGTGTTCAGCGCAGTCCCGACTCAAAAGGATGTACATCGCTCAGTTGGGGCATCGGCTCAATAAGACGGACGGGCCCACAGACATCGACGTCCGGATGTCTCAGTCCTTTGCACCAGCTGGGAAACTTTTTCCCGCGCCACCGCCCGCTGGGGGGAGCGGGCATTTTTTCCAGTAGTGCCACAAGATCGTCGCAGCTTCTCCCACTGCCGCCTGATTGAATTTGAACTTTCTGTCTTGCGGCAAATTCAACGTTTACTCGCGTTGCCCAACTCTCGATTGATCGACCGGTGACCGCCAGGACGTAGTTGCGAGTCTCAGATGGTAGTTCTTGGTTGCCAAAAAGAAAGTCATGCACCCGCTGTGACCCAGCATTGTAGGCTGCAGCAGCAAGACCCAAATTGCCGAATTCACGGCGTAGCTCTGCTAAAAACTCTCCTGACTTGGGCAAAGCCTCATCCGGACTGAACGGCTCA
>DATJBH010000032.1:0-14453 GCA_035515455.1 Xanthobacteraceae bacterium | reverse complement strand
AAATTCGCGCAAGCCATTGAGCTTTTCCGGCGAGGGCTCGTCATGCACGCGATAGATCAGCGCGGTATGCGCCCGCTCGCAGCTTTCGGCGGCGGCCACATTGGCCAGAATCATGAACTCCTCGATCAGCCGGTGCGCTTCAAGGCGCGCCGGCATGATCACGCGATCCACCGTGCCGTCGGATTTGAGCACGATCTTGCGTTCGGGAATGTCGAGATCGAGCGGGCCGCGCTCGTCGCGCGCGTGCAGCACGGTTCGGTAGGCCGCATAAAGCGGCTCCAGGATTTTTGCGGCGATCGGCTCGGTGACCTCGTCGGGGCGGCCGGTGACCGCAAGCTGCGCCTGTTCGTAATGCAGCCGCGCCGCGGAGCGGATCAGCACGCGGTGGAAGGTGTGCGAGCGCTTGCGGCCGTCGGCGCCGATCACCATGCGCACGGCGAGCGCCGGCCGGTCTTCCTGCGGGCGCAGCGAGCACAGATCGTTGGAAATGCGCTCCGGCAGCATCGGCACGACGCGGTCGGGAAAATACACCGAGTTGCCGCGCTTGACCGCCTCGCGGTCGAGCGCCGAGCCCGGCCGCACATAATGCGCGACGTCGGCGATGGCGACGGAGACGATGTGACCGTCGGCATTCTTCGGGTCGGGATCCGGCACCGCATGCACGGCGTCGTCGTGATCCTTGGCGTCGGGCGGGTCGATGGTGACGAAGGGCACGCGGCGCCAATCTTCGCGGCCACTATGCGAAGCCGCGCGCGCGGCGTCGGCTTCGTCGAGTACGGCGCGGGAAAATGTGTGTGGAATGCCGTGGGCGTGGATGGCGATCAGGCTCACCGCGCGCTCGCTCTTGAGCGAGCCGAGCCGCTCGACCACCGTGCCGGCCGGCAATCCCAGCCGGCCGTGCCGCGCCACTTCGACCGCGACGAGGTCGCCATCGACCGCGCCCGCGGTGGCGTTGGCCGGAATACTCAGCTCGCGGCCGAGCTGCTTCTTGTCGATCGGAACGAGCCGGCCGCCGCCGCCGGGAAGCCCGCGGAAAATCCCGAGCGTGCGGTGCTTGGCGCGATCGATCAGCTTGATGACGCGCGCGCTGGTTTCCTCTTCGCCCGATTTTTCGATGCGGATGAGCGCGCGGTCGCCGACGCCGGGAATCTCGCCGGGCTTGGCGCGCCGCGGCACCGCGATATGGATGACGGGCGGCGCGCCATGGGCTTGTTCGTCCCACTCGGTCGGGCGCGCCAATAATTCGCCGTCGGCATCGCGGCCGGTGACGTCGGCCAGCACCACCGGCGGCAAGGTGCCGGCGTGATGCAGACGCTTGCGGCGGCGGTCGATCAAGCCCTCGTCGGCGATGTCGCGCAGCATGCGGTTGAGCGTTGCGCGGTCGGCGTTCTTGGCGCCGAAGGCGCGGGCGATCTCGCGGGGGCCGACCTTGCCGCTGCGTTCGCGGATGAAGGCGACAAGCTCGTCGCGGGTGGGGAGGCGGTTCATAGGCTACTCATGGGCCGGTCAGGCCCGAATGGGACCGCGGAAGCGGTCCCATCGCACGTAACCTCTACATAGTGATTCTGATGACTATTCGGCAGCGTGCGTGGTCTTGCGGGTTTTGCCGGCGGGCTTGCGCGGCCGGGCCGCGGCTTTCTTGCCGGTGGCTTTGATGTGGTGAGCGGTGCCGGGCGAGGGACGCTTGGCCTTGCGCGGCCGGGCATGCGGCGCCGGTGCGTTGCGTTCGGCCCGCGCGTCGAGCAGCGCGACCGCCTCTTCAAGCGTGATCGTCTCCGGCGTCTTGTCGGCGGGCAGCGTCGCGTTGACGCCGTTATGGCTGACATAGGGGCCGTAGCGGCCTTTCTTCGCGGTGATCGCGCCGCCTTTGGCGGGGTGATCGCCCAGCGCGCGGCCTGGATCGGCGCCGAAGCGGCCCTTGCGCGGGCCTTTGGCCTTCTTCTCCGCGATCAGCGTCACTGCCCGGTTGAGGCCCACCGTGAAGACCTCCTCAGGCGAATCCAGATTGGCGTAGATCTTACCGTGCCGAACGAAAGGCCCGTAGCGACCGAGACCGGCGACGATCGGTTCGCCGTCCTCGGGGCTCTTGCCGACTTCGCGCGGCAAGGACAGCAGCGCCAGCGCGCGCTCGAGATCGATCTCGTCCGGCGCCACGCCCTTGGGCAGGCCGGCGCGCTTCGGCTTCTCGCCGCCCTTTTCGGTTTCGCCGAGCTGCAGATAGGGACCGAACCGGCCCGACCGCACCGTGACGTCGAGGCCAGTGACCGGATCGACGCCGAGCTTTTTGGTGCCGATATCAGGCGAGCCGTCGGCTTGCGAGGACAAAGCGCGCGTATAGCGGCATTCCGGATAGTTCGAGCAGCCGATGAAGGCGCCGAATTTGGAGAGCTTGAGCGACAGCCGGCCGTTGCCGCAGGTCGGACAGACGCGCGGGTCGGTGCCGTCTTCGCGCGGCGGAAACAGATGCGGCGACAACAAAGCATCGAGCGCATCGATGACGCCAGAGATTTTCAGATCCTTGGTCTCGTCGATGGCGCTGATGAAATCGCGCCAGAAATCGCGCAATACGTCGCGCCACGCCGCCTCGCTGTTGGAGATCAGGTCGAGCTGCTCTTCCAGCCCGGCGGTGAAATCGTATTCGACGTATTTGGCGAAGAAGCTTTCCAGAAAGGCGACGACGATACGGCCGCGATCCTCCGGAAACAGCCGGCGCTTGTCGAGCCGCACATATTTGCGGTCCTTGAGCACTTGCAGGATCGAGGCATAGGTCGAGGGCCGGCCGATGCCGAGCTCTTCCATGCGCTTGACCAGCGAAGCTTCCGAGTAGCGAGGCGGCGGCTCGGTAAAATGCTGGTCGGCGGCGATCGAACGCTTTTCGAGCCGCTCGCCGGCGCTCATCTGCGGCAGCCGGCGCGAATCCTCGTCGTCCGGATCCTCGTCGCGGCCCTCTTGATAGAGGGTGAGGAAGCCGTCGAATTTCACCACAGTGCCGGTGGCGCGCAATTCGAGGAGCCGGCCGGCGACCTTGGCCTCGATATCGGCCGTGGTGCGCTCGAGTTCGGCCGATTCCATCTGGCTTGCCACCGTGCGCAGCCAGATCAGCTCGTAGAGCTTGGCCTGGTCCGCATCGAGAAATCTCTTGGTATCCCGCGGCCGGCGCGACAGATCGGTCGGGCGGATCGCTTCGTGCGCCTCTTGCGCGTTCTTGGCCTTGGTTTCGTAGCGGCGCGGCGAGGGCGGCAAATACTCTCTGCCGTAATCGGCTTCGATGACGTGGCGCACTGCCGGGATCGCTTCCTCGGCGATCTGCACGCCGTCGGTCCGCATATAAGTGATCAGGCCGACCGTCTCGCCGCCGATGTCGACGCCTTCATAGAGCCGCTGCGCCACGCGCATGGTATGCGCCGGCGCAAAGCCGAGCTTGCGGCTGGCTTCCTGCTGCAGCGTCGAGGTGGTGAATGGCGGGTAGGGGTGCCGCTTGACCGGCTTGGCTTCGACCGAGGCGACATTGAAGAGCGCGGTCTCCAGCGCCTGCTTGAAGGCTTCGGCCTCCGCGCCCGAGCCGATGTCGAGCTTTTGCAGTTTCTTGCCGTCGGCGCCGACGAGCCGGGCCTCGAAAGTCTCCTGGCGCGGCGTCGCGAGCGTGGCGACGAGCGACCAATATTCCTGACTGACGAATTTCTCGATTTCGAGCTCGCGATCGCACACCAGGCGCAGCGCCACCGATTGCACCCGGCCGGCCGAGCGGGCGCCGGGCAATTTGCGCCACAACACCGGCGACAGCGTGAAGCCGACCAGATAATCGAGCGCGCGGCGCGCCAGATAGGCGTCGACCAGGGCCTGATCGATGGTGCGCGGATGCGCCATCGCCTCCGTCACCGACTGCTTGGTGATGGCGTTGAACACCACGCGTTCGACCGCCTGCGCCTTGAGCGCCTTCTTTTCCTTCAGGATCTGCAACACGTGCCAGGAAATCGCCTCGCCCTCGCGGTCGGGGTCGGTGGCGAGGATGAGCTTGTCGGCGTCCTTGACGGCGCGCGCGATGTCGTTGAGCCGCTTCTGGGCTTTGGGATCGACTTCCCACAGCATGCGGAAATCGTGGTCCGGATCGACCGAGCCGCTCTTGGCTGGCAGGTCGCGAACATGGCCGAATGAGGCCAGGACTTCGTAGTCCTTGCCCAGATATTTATTGATCGTCTTCGCCTTGGCGGGCGATTCCACGAGTACAAGGTACATGATAACCCGATGATTTAACGGCCGTTTCGCCCATTTAACCCTTGACTGCCGGCGGACAAGCCGCCGGGAACATGGGTAATGCAGTCCCACCTGTCAAATCGTTAGCGGTGGAGGAGGGCATCGCGGTAACCGGCGAATGTGCACCAATGGGGGCAAAATCCGGGCACACGCTGCCACTCTCTTAAGTTGTTATTGTATATTACTCAACTGTAGGATATAGGTGGACGGGAAGCCGGGACGTGCTTTCCGACCCCGCGCCCGCGGGCAACCCGCTCCCCAGCGCGCCGCTACGACATAGCCGCTCACGACATCGATGTCAGACCAAGACACTAAGGACGCAGCGAACGGGCACGGAACCCCCGATAGTGCCGCGCAATATATCGCCAGCCTGACGCAGGAGCTTGCCCAACTGGCGCGGCGCAATGGCCTCGACACCTTGGGCTACATCCTGGAAATGGCACAGCTCGAAGCCGATCACGTCGCCAAGGAATAGCTCTCACAACAGCGACACCATTCCGCCGCCGTGACGCTCCAGCCGGCCGGCAATTTCCAGCTCCAACAGCACCATCCGCACGACGCGGGGCGAGCTTTGCGACAGCCGGATCAGGTCGTCGATCGAAACCGCGGTGGGGCTTAACAGCGCCAGGATTCGCGCCCGCTCGTCGGCGGCTGGCTCGACATTGCCTGCAACCTCCATCTCCTCTTCTTCCGGTTCGCGCGCCGGCAGCTCCAATCCCATGATCGGGCGGAGCACCGCGATGATGTCGGCGGCTTCGGTCACCGGCGTCGCGCCTTGCTTGATCAGGCTGTTGGTGCCTTCGGCGCGCGGGTCGAGCGGCGAGCCCGGCATGGCGAACACTTCGCGGCCCTGCTCGAGCGCAAGCCGCGCGGTGATCAGCGAGCCCGAACGCTTGGCTGCTTCGACGATGACGACGCCGAGCGACAGCCCGGAGATCAGCCGGTTGCGCCGCGGGAAATCGCGCGCGCGGGGTTCCCAGTCGAGCGGCATTTCGGTCAGCGCCGCGCCCGCGATCAAGATGGCGTCGAGCAGATCGAGATGCTCGGGGGATAGACGCGATCCTGGCCGCCGGCGAGCACGGCGACCGTACCGGTTTCGAGACTGGCACGGTGCGCCGCCGCGTCGATGCCGCGCGCCAAGCCGGAGACGATGCCAAATCCGGCCTCGACCAGCCCGCGCACGATGCGCTGTGTCAGCTTCACGCCGGCGGCCGAAGCGTTGCGCGAGCCGACGATGGCCACTTGCGGCATCGCCAGCGCCGCGGCGTGGCCGCGGATCGCGATCAAAGGCGGGGCGTCGTCGATCATTTGCAGCCGCCGCGGATAGTCGGCCTCGCCGATGCCGACCAAGCGCACGCCGAGCTTTTGCGAGGCGTCGATCTCGCGCAACGCCTCGTCGCGCGAGCAAATTTGCGGTGCCGAACTGCCGCCGCCCCGCCGCGCCAGGCCGGGCAGCGCCTCCAATGCGGCGCGCGCGCCGCCGAAATGATTGATCAGCGCGCGAAAAGTGCGCGGCCCGACATTTTGACTGCGGATCAGACGGAGCCAATCAAGCCGCTGCTCATCCGTCAGTCGGATGGGTTCTGGTCCTTCGCTCACTTCGCCCCCAACGCCGCCAGCCAGGATTTGACGTACAACCATAGCTTACAATGGTTGGGCGGTCGTGGGGACCAGTCCTCGGCCTTATGATTTGGCCTTGCGGAAAGGAGCAGCGTGCGAAAAACCGGTTCTCAGTGGCTCGTTGCCTTGACGACGCGGGAGTGCTTGAGCAGATCGGCATAGCGCGCCGCTTCGGCGTGGATAAATTCGTCGAGCGTTTTCGTGTTCATGTAGAAAACTTCGACGCCGCGCTTGGCGTAGGCGTCGCGCACCGCCGGCAGCGCGAGATCTTTGGCGAATTCCGCATCGAGCCGCCCGATGATCGGCGCCGGCGTGCCGCCGGTGGTCATGACGCAAATCCATCCGCCGATCTGCATCTTGGGCAACCCGGCTTCCGCCGAGGTCGGAATGTCCGGGGCGAACGGCGAGCGTTGCGGCGATAGCACGGCCAGCGCCTTGAGCGCTCCGCTCTTTATCTGCGGCAACAGCGCCGACATGCTGCCTACCGCCAGGTCGACCCGGTTCGCCATCAGGTCCGGCATCGACTGCGCGATGCCGTCATAGGGCACGAAGGTGATGTCGATATTGCCGTATTGCGCCAGCATCTCGGCGCCGAGGTGATTGGGCGTGCCGATCGGCGAAATGGCGATGCTGACCGACTTCGGTTTTTGTTTCGCGAGTGCGATCACGTCGGTGATGTTTTTGGCGGGAAACGCCGGCGCCGCGACCAGCACCTGCTCCGCCATGAGCACCATGGATACCGGCGCCAGATCGCGCTCGTAATCGAAGCCGGGATTCGGCAGGAGCGTCGGATTGACGGCCTGGTTGGAACCGGTGATCAGCAGCGTATGGCCGTCGGGTTCGGCCTTCGCCACCACGCCGGCGGCGATATTGCCGCCCGCGCCCGGGCGGTTTTCCAGCACCACCGGAACGCCGAGCGACGCCGTGAAATAATTCGCCAGCACGCGCTCCACGAGGTCAAGGACGCCGCCGGCCGCCGATCCCGATTCGAACTTGAGCGGCTTGGTCCCCGGCCAGTTCTCGGCGCCGGATGCCGCCGGCGCGCCAACGAGCAAGCTTGTCAGGAAAAGTGCGGGTAGCACTGCTGCTTTGGACATAGCACACTCGCTCCTGGGAGATTCGCCTTTGGGTCACTGGCTCTCGGATCACTTGCCTTTGGGCCACCGCATGGATGCACGGCAGGGCTGTAGCATGTAACCTGTTCGCCACGCATGCAAGCAGCCAAATCGCACGTAACGTCGCGGCATAAGTTTCGCGGGTGGGGCACGCGCGGCGGTCGCCGGTGACGGCGGAGGTATCAACGGGGCGTAGGCAACGGACGTAAATGGACCTGCGTCAGCTTCGCTATTTTGTCAGCATCGTCCAGGCCGGCAGCCTGTCGCGCGCCGCGGATCAACTGCACATCGCGCAGTCCGCGGTCAGTCATCATCTCGCCAGTCTCGAGTCCGAATTGGACCGGCAATTGGTGACGCGCGGGGCCAAGGGCATCCAGCTGACCGAAGCCGGCGGCGTTCTGTATCGGCACGCCGAGGCGATCCTGCGCCACCTCGACTTCGCCAAGCAGGATGTGATGGACGCTATCGACGCGCCTTCCGGCCGCGTCGCTTTCGGATTTCCCAGCGTGTTGTCCCCGCTTCTGAGCTACGAGCTCCTAGTGCGGGTGCGGACCGCTTATCCGAATATCCTGCTGCATATCAGCGAGGCCAGCGGCTGGCTGTTGCGCGAGCGGCTGGTCAACGGGCGTCTCGACGTCGGTTTGCTCTATGTCGGCCAAGCCGAACGCGGCCTTGCGGTCGAGCCGCTCGTGCTGGAGGAGCTGTTCTATTGCACGGCGGATCCCGACCCGGCGCCCATTCGGCTCGCCGAGGCGACGCAAACTCCACTCTTGCTCGCCGCCCACGACGCCAACAGCCGGCACGTCGCGGAAGAAGCTTTTAAGAAGCGCGGCCTGACTGTCACGCCGGCCGCCGAGATCGACACGATCATTACGTTTCGCCGCGCCATTGCCTCGGGCATGGGCAACGGGATCGCGCCATGGTGTGCGCTGTACGACGGCGACGGAAAAGTCGCGCTGAATTTTCGGCGCTTTGCCGATGCCGAAATGGTCCGGCCCGTGGCGCTGTGCTTTCCCGAAGTCGCGCAGCGTAGTCCCGCGATCGAAGCGGTCGCGGCGACGTTGAAGACTCTCGTTCTTGAACTCGTCGAGAACGGAACCTGGCAGGGCGCGTCGCTGATCGATCCCGCCGCGGAGCAATCCCGAATGAACGGCTGAGCGAAGGAAATCCCGTCCTCAGTGCGTTGTGGCTTTCGCGCGCGAATGCTTCAGCAAATCGCTGTAACGCGCGGCCTCCGCCTGGACAAACGCGCCTAGTTGCTGCGGGTCCATATGGAAGATTTCGACGCCTTGCTTGGCAAAGGCGTCGCGGATCTGCGGCACGGCGAGGGTCTTGGCGATTTCCTGGTCAAGCCGCGCGATGATCGGCGCCGGGGTGCCGCCGGTCGCCATGATGCAAATCCACGAAACGATCTGCATTTTCGCCAGTCCCGCTTCCGCCGAAGTCGGTATGTCCGGCGCGAGCGGCGATCGTTGCGGCGACAGCACGGCCAGCGCCTTGAGCTTGCCGCTCCGCGTGAGTGGCAGCAGCGACGACATGGCGCCGACCGCCAGGTCGACTCGGCTTGCCAACAGGTCGGGAATGGATTGGGCGATGCCCTCGTAGGGCACAAAGGTCAGATCGACGTCGCCGTATTGCGCCAGCATCTCGGCGGCCAAGTTATTCGGCGAGCCGATCGGCTGAATCGCGATGCTGACCGACTTCGGCTTTTGCTTCGCCAGCGCGATGACGTCGGTGATGTTCTTGGCGGGAAACGCCGGCGCCGCAACGAGCAGCATTCTCGCCGACACCGCCATCGATACCGGCGCAAGGTCGCGCTCGTAGTCGAAGCCCGGATTGGGCAGCAGCGTCGGATTGACCGCTATGTTCGTGCCGGTCACCAAAAGCGTGTGGCCGTCAGGCCCGGCCTTGGCGACCACGCCGGCGGCAATATTGCCGCCGGCGCCGGGCCGGTTTTCCACCACCACCGGGACGCCGATGGACGCCGAGAGGTCATTCGACAGCTCGCGCGGCACGATGTCGGGCAAGCCGCCGGCTGCCCCGACCACCTCGAACCTGAGCGGCTTTGTCCCCGGCCACGGTTCCGCGCCCGACGCGGCGTGAGCGGCGCATAGCACGCTCAAGAAGAGAAGAATGCGCAATTTCATCGCTTGCGCCGAGGTTTATTGGTGCCCGCACAGCGTGTATACTGACCGCGTCGGTGCTCCGCAAGTTGAAAGCTGCCATGGACCTGCGCCAATTGCGTTACTTCGTCGGGATCGTACAGGCGGGCAGTCTGTCGCGCGCGGCGGATCAACTCCGTGTCGCGCAGTCCGCAATCAGCCACCATCTCGCCAGTCTCGAGTCCGAACTGGACCGGCAATTGGTGACGCGCGGGCCCAAGGGCATCCAGCTTACCGAGGCCGGCGGCGTTCTCTACCGCCACGCCCAGGCGATCCTGCGCCATCTCGACGTCGCCAAGCAGGACGCGATGACCGCGCTCACGGTGCCTTCGGGCCGGGTCACAATCGGAATACCGGGTGTCCTTGCTCCGCTGCTTAGCTACGAACTATTCATGCGGGTCCGCACCGAATACCCGCAAATCTTGCTGCATGTGAGCGACGCCAATAGTTGGCTGCTGCGCGAACGGCTGGTCAATGGGCGTCTCGACATCGCCGTGCTTTACGCCGATCAATCCGTGCGCGGGCTTGCGGTCGAACCGCTGGCATCGGAGGAGCTCTTCTACATCACGGCGGACCCGGATACTTCGCCGATCTGCATTGCCGATGCGGCGCGACGTCCGCTGCTGCTGCCCGGTCCCGGCAGCGTCTGTCGACGTGTCGCCGAGGAAGCGTTCAAGAGGCATGGGCTGACCGTGACGTCGATCGGCGAAATCAACACATTGGGCACGCTTCGCCGCGCCATTACTTCCGGCGTCGGCAACGCCATCCTGTCATGGGCCGCGCTGTACGATGGCGAAGAGACAATTGCGCTGAATTGCCGGCGCTTTGCCGACGCGGAACTGGTCCGGCCCGTGGCGCTGTGCTTTCCCGAAGTCGCGCAGCGCAGTCCGGCGATCGAAGCGGTTGCGGCGACGTTGAAGTCTCTTGTTCATGAACTCGTCGAGAACGGAATCTGGCAGGGCGTGTCGCTGATCGATCCCGCCGCGAAGGAGTCTCGGGCGGCGATGGCCAACTGAAGATTTGGAGGCGTGCGGCGTTGGGTGTTCCCAGTAAGCAGCGCATTGCCTTCGCCAACTCCCGCAGCGCATCCTAAAATCGCTCTGTGGGTTCTTCTTGGCCAAGTTCGCGTGGCGTTATAATGCCTATCCGGCAGCCCCGGGAGGAAACCAGGAAGCGTACGCTCGCCGCGCAGCATCTCGCCGCGACCGGCGGCGATCCGGACGGCCTCTTGCGCGGAGGGTTCTGATGGCGGATGGCGCGACGCTAAATCACTCGGCGAAGCATCGCTCATCTTCCTCGCGCCGCCATCGGCAGCGGCGGCGAACCCGGGTCTGTCGTCGCGGCCGTGTCGCGGTCGAAGGGCGGATCGTCCGCGCCGCCGGTGCTGACGGTCACGCCGGCGGCGCGCTCCATGGGACGAACAATTCTCGTCACATCGGCAGTCTCGCCTTCTTCGGCCGCTGCCGTGCGCAGCGTCGCCATGATGGCCTCGGTCAGCGGCACTGCTACGTCGTGAAGCTTGGCTTCGATGGCCAACGCCTCGAGAATCATGACCGAAGGCCCCAGCGTGGCGCCGTAGCTGAATTCACGGCTGAGAATATGCGCCGGGATTTTTGTCAGCGTCGCATGGTTCTGCCCGCTGCCGTTGTTGATGACGTCCAGCATGACGGCGGGATCGAGCCCCGACTTTCGGCCGAGCACCAAAGCTTCGCAGGCGACCGCGAGGTTGCCCGCCGAAATCACATTGTTGATGAGCTTCATGGTCTGGGCGGCGCCGATCTGCCCGCCGAGGAACACGATCTTTTTGGCGTAATGCCTGAGGAACGGCTCGACGCGGCCGAACGCCTCGCGCGGACCCGACGCCATGACGGTGAGCGTTCCATTGGCCGCGCCTTCGACTCCCCCGGTCATCGGGGCGTCGAGCGTGGTGATGCCGCGGCTTTGAAGCTTTGCGGCGAGCTCTTCGAGGAAGCCGACTTCGTTGGTTCCGACATGGACATAGGTTCTGGCTCGGCTGCCGTGGACGATGCCAAGCGGCCCGAGCACGACCTCGCGATAAGACTCGGCCGTGGTTACGCAGGCGAAGACGATATCGGCGTCGTCGGCCATTTCCGCGGGCGAGGCGGCGATTTTGGCTCGACCGCGAAACCGCGCCGTCTTACTGATCGTGCGATTGTAGACGATCACGTCCTCGCCGGCTTGAACAAGCCGTTCCGCCATCGGGCCGCCAATCGCGCCAAGCCCGATAAATCCAACGACGGATCCACCCTGTGCCATCGGTTCAGGCCTCCAGCTGCGCCTTATTCATCAAGCCTCTCCAGTCGTTCTTTGTCGATGCTCGCAAGTCTGCGTTGTGGGTAACTGATGTTTAAACTTCCGCGACGAGGGTGAACGAGGACGACAGGCCGCGCGACCAGAACAGCAGGAATTAAGTGCCCGCAGCGGCCGTTTCGCAAGTAGCAACGGAAGATCATGGATCTGCGTCAACTTCGTTACTTCGTCGGGATCGTTCAGGCCGGCAGTCTGTCGCGCGCCGCCGATCAGCTGCATGTGGCGCAGTCCGCGATCAGTCATCATCTCGCCAGCCTCGAGTCCGAGTTGGACCGCCAATTGGTCACCCGCGGCCCGAAGGGCATCGAGCTTACCGAAGCCGGCAGCGTGCTGTACCGCCACGCCGAGGCGATCTTGCGCCATCTCGACTTCGCCAAGGAGGACGTCGCCAACGCGCTCAACGTTCCCTCCGGCCGCGTATCGATCGGGTTTCCCGTCGCATGGACAAACCTCGTCGGCTACGAATTATTCGCCCGCGTCCGCGATTTATATCCGCAGATATTGCTGCACCTTACCGACGGCAACAGCGCGCTGTTGCGGGAGCGTCTGATCAACGGACGGCTCGATATCGCCGTGCTGTTCGCGGCCAAGACCGAGCGCGGCCTCGCCGTGGAACCCATCCTGCTGGAGGAATTGTTTTATGTGACGGCGGATCCGGACCCATCGCCCATCCCGATGGCCGACGTGGCGCGATTGCCGCTGTTGGTGCCGGGGCCCGGCAGCGGCAGCCAGCGCGTCGTCCAGGAACTGTTCAACAAACACGGGGCGACGGTCTCTCCCATCGGCGAAATCGATTCCGTGAGCACGTTTCGCCGCGCCGTCGAATCCGGTCTCGGCAACGCCATCGTGCCCTGGAGCGCGCTCTACGACGGCGAGCGCAAACTGTCGCTGAATTACCGGCGGATTGCCGGCGAGACGCTCACCCGCACGGCCGCGCTGTGCTTTTGCGATATCGGCCAGCGCAGCCCCGCCATCGAGGCCGTGGCGCTGACGCTGAAGTCTCTGGTATACGAACTGTGCGAAAAGGGCATCTGGCACGGCGTGTCGCTGCTCGCTCCCGCCGGAGAGCTATCTCGTTCGCCGGCCCCCCCATAGAAATTCAGAATTGGACGCTCTCCGCCAAATGCCTAGGGTCCCTTCCGGGCTGGAGGAGGCCTAGTCATGCTCGAACGGAGCAAATTGGCGGCGCCGGCCCTCTCGGGGTCGCGGCCGATGGCAAAGCGGGTCGAACCCGTTGACGTTTTGGTGGGGCGGCGGGTGCGCGCCTACCGGCTCAGCTTGGGCATGTCGCAAACGACGCTCGGCGACAAGGTCGGCGTCACTTTTCAGCAGATTCAGAAATACGAGCGCGGCACGAATCGGATTGGCAGCAGCCGGCTGCAAAAGGTCGCCAATGTTCTTGGCATCAGCGTCGGCGCGCTTTTTGCCGAGACCGAGGGCGATCAGCCGGGCCAGGACGCCTTGACTGAAATGACCTCCCAGCCGCACGCGGCCAGGCTCCTCAAGGCGTTCGCCGCGATCACCGACGACAAGCTGCGTTTGGCGCTCGTTAAACTCGCCGAAGGCCTCCAGGACCGCGCCAAATAGGCGCGAGGCCCTTAGCCGTTACCGAAACGCCCGAGAAATTATCGGCTCGGCCGGCGGAGCCCGCGCCGGATCAGCGAGGGCGTCGGAACCCAAGGTAATGGTTGCAAAGCGGCCGGCAAAGCCGCAGAGTCTCGGTGCGCTGCCGCAAGGCCGCCGGGGTCGTCATCCATTCCGAAGGGGTGTCCATTGCACGGCAACGTGACGCGCAAAGCCTCGACGGCGCAGACGCCCCTCAAGCGGACCTTCCACGTCGCCCTGATCAAGCCGTCGCATTACGACCGCGACGGCTATGTCATCCAGTGGCTGCGCTCGCTGATCCCCTCGAACAGTCTGGCCAGCGTCCACGGCTTGATCGTCGAATGCGCGCAAAATCGTGCGCTCGGTCCGGAAGTCGACATAACCGTCGAGGCGGCCGACGAGTGCAACACCATCGTCGACGTCGAGGGTGTGGCGAAACGCATCCGCGCTGCCGGGGCCGGCATGGTCGGACTGGTCGGCGTGCAGTCGAACCAATTTCCGCGGGCACTCGACCTCGCCCGGCAGTTCCGCGCCTATGGTCTCACCGTGGTCATGGGCGGGTTCCATCCGTCCGGCTGCATCGCGATGCTGCCGAAATTGCCCGCGGAATTGCAGGAAGCGCTCGACCTCGGGGTTAACTTGTTCGCTGGCGAGGCCGAGGGCCGCATGGCCGAGGTGCTGCGCGACGTGGCCGAAGGCAACGCCAAGCCGATCTACAACTATCTCAACGATATGCCGGAGATGGCGGCGGCGGTTTATCCGATCTTGCCGCGGCATGTGGTGACGCGGGTCGCCGGCCATTATTCGAGTTTCGACGCCGGCCGCGGCTGCCCGTTCCAATGCAGCTTCTGCACCATCATCAACGTGCAGGGCCGCAAATCGCGCTACCGCACGCCCGACGATGTCGAGGCCATCGTGCGCGCCAACGCGGCGCAGAACATCACGCGGTTTTTCATCACTGACGACAATTTCGCGCGCAACCGCAATTGGGAGCCGATTCTCGACCGCCTGATCGAGATGCGCGAGAAGGAGGGGATGGAGCTCCGCTTCCTCATCCAGGTCGATACGATGTGCCACCGCATCCCCAACTTCATCGAGAAGGTGGCGCGCGCGGGCTGCACCCATGTCTATATCGGGCTCGAAAACATCAATCCAGACAATCTGCTGGCGGCGAACAAGCGGCAGAACAAGGTGCGCGAATATCGCCAGATGTTCCTCGAATGGCGCAAGCACAAGATCATCACCTATTCGGGCTACATCCTGGGCTTCCCTAAGGACACGCCGGAGCGCCTTGCCCACGACATCAAGACCGTGCAGGACGAGCTGCCGGTCGACATCCTCGAGTTCTTCTGCCTGACCCCGCTGC
>DATJBH010000031.1:0-81659 GCA_035515455.1 Xanthobacteraceae bacterium | reverse complement strand
TCACCGGCAACGTGCCAACGAGCCAGTTCAATCGCGGCGCGTTCCAGGAGCTTTATCGGCATTACCAGGCCGATTTTCCCTCGACCGTGCGCGCCTGCTGCAAGCATGTGTTCCAGCCGACCCGCGGCGACATGGTGCCGCTCGCCGTGCGCCAGGCCTGGAAGACCATGGTCACCGGCCGCCCCGGCCCGGTGGTGCTCGACGTGCCGTTCGACATTTTCAAGGAGGCCGCCGCCGCGGAAACCCCGCGGCCGGAGGACTGGTGCGCGAATATTTCATCGCGCTGCGGCGCCGATCCCGAAGGCGTGGTGAAGGCGGTCGACATGCTGCTTGCCGCCGAGCGGCCGGTCATTCTGGTCGGCCAGGGGCTGCGCTACGGCGGCGCCGCGGCCGAACTCGTCAAGCTTGCCCAAAAACTCAAAATTCCGGTGGCGTCGTCGGCGAGTGGGCTCGGCGCGATCCCCAGCGACCACCCGCTGGCACTCGGCCTCGTCAATCGCGGCGGGCTTTATCACGCCAACCACGCCGCGCGGCAGGCCGACGTGCTGCTTGCGCTTGGCGTGCGTTTCGACGACCGCACTTCAAGCTCGTGGATTCCCGGCTATTCCTTCACCATCCCGCCGACCAAGCTCATTCACGTCGATATCGATCCCGACGAGATCGCGCGCAATTATCCCGTTGCGCTCGGGCTGATGGCCGACGTGCGCACTTTCCTGCGCCAGGTTTTGGCCGAGCTCGACACGCGCAAGCTCGCCGACAACGGCAAGCGGATCGCGTGGCTGAAGACCATCGACGGCTACCGCAAGGAATGGGACGCGCTCGTTGCCCCCGGCTTCAAGGACGATTCGAGCCCGATCAATCCGCAGCGCGCCGCGCACGAGATCGACAAGGCTTTGCCCGACGACGCCATACTCGTCAGCGACATCGGCGTGCATCACAATTGGCTGTTGCAGTTCTGCAACCCCAAGCGGCCGGATTCGCTGATCGGCTCGATGGGCTTCGGGCCGATGGGCTTTGGCGTCGCCGGCGTGCTCGGCGCCAAAATCGCCGCGCCCGAGCGGCCGTGCGTCGGCGTGGTCGGCGACGGCGCCTTCTTCATGCATGCCAGCGTGCTCGGCACCGCGGTCGAATACGAGCTTCCCGTGGTCTGGGTGATCTGGAACAACTACGCCTATGCCTCGATCCGCGGCTTGCAGCGCGGCTATCTCGGCGGCCGCGAGCTTGCCACCGATTTCAAGCACCCGAAGACCAACGCGCCGTACAATCCCGACTTCGCCGCCATGGCGCGCTCGGCCGGCATCGAGGGGGTGTCGATCGACCGCGCCGCCGATCTCGGCGACGCCGTGCGCGCTGCGATCGCCAGCAACAAACCCTATCTCATCGACGCCAACATCGGCGCCGACAAGAATCCCGGCGGCGCCGGGGTGTGGGAATTGCCCGGCCACGGCATCAGCGCGCCGGTGATCGGCGGGCGGTATCAACCCCCATAACACTGTCATGCCGGCAAAGGCGGGCGCCCAGTGATCGCCGACCGATGAGCAAAAATCCCAGCATTGGCGATACTGGATCGTCCGCCGGCGCGGACGATGACAGCAAGGAAGCGCAGAGGAGTGGGAGACAGCAGCATGCCCGCCACCTATCCCGAAGAAGCAAAAAACTTCCGCCTCATCGGCCACGATGCCTCGGCGGCGTGGGGCGGCGGCTCGCTCGTGCAGGTGCACAAGGGCCACGCCTATGTCGGCGCCGTCGGCGGCTCGAGCTATAACGGGCCGGAAGGCTTTACCGTGCACGACGTGCGCGACCCGCGAAGGCCGGCGAAGGTCGGCGAGTTTCGCGCCCCGCCCGGCATCCACTGCCACAAGCTGCGCATCGTCGGCGACGATCTGCTGTACGTGAACTCCGAGCGGCTCGCCGGCGACAAGGGCAAGAACGCGCGCGCCGGCTTTTTCATCTTCGACATCTCGACGCCGTCGGCGCCGAAGCCGATCGGCTTCTACGACATGCCGGGCTCCGGCCCGCACCGCTTCGGCGTCGATCTCAAACGCAAGCTCGCCTTCATGCCGAACGACGCGCCGGGCTGGACCAAGCGGGTGATCTGGACGCTCGATATTTCAAACCCGCTCAAGCCCGAGGTCGTCAGCATCTGGGGCCTGCCGTGGATGAAGACCGACTCGGATGACGTCGGCGACGATCCGCATCCGGCCGAGGAGGCCACCACGCTGCACGGCCCGCCGATGATCCGCGGCAACCGGATGTATTGCGCCTGGTGGGGCGGCGGCATGTCGATCATCGACTGCAGCGATTTGCGCAATATAAAGCTCGTCGGTCACGTCAAATGGACGCCGCCGTTTCCCGGCTCCAACCACACCTGCTGGCCGATCGGCGACCGCCCCTACCTCGTCGTCACCGACGAAGCGCGCGCCAAGCAGAAATACTGGGACGCGCAATTCATGTGGATCATCGACGCCCGCGACGAGAGCCACCCCATTCCGGTGGCGACCTACATGCCGGAGCGCGAGAAATATTTCGACCGGCCCGGCCGCTTCGGCGCGCACAACATTCTGGAAAACCTGCCGGCCGAGGGCCCATGGAAGGACATCGTCTTTCTCACTTATTTCAACGCCGGGCTGCGCGCCGTCGACGTCAGCGATCCGCTGCATCCGAAGGAGGTCGGCTGTTACGTGCCGGAAACGCCGGACGGCACGCCGGGCATCCAGTCGAACGACATCGGTTGCGACGACGACGGCCGGCTTTATCTGATCGATCGCTGGGGCCAGGGCATGCACATTCTGGAATATACGGGGTAATTCGGCACCACGCGCGCTGTCACGCTCCGCAGTTACGCGTGCTTCTCGGCGGCGTGCCAGTTCGGCTCGTCGGACGGCGGCGCCGGCGCAAAGCCGAATGTCCGCTCGAAGCGCTTGGCGTAAGCCGGCCAGACCTGCGGATTGATGATGCGCGGCACCGGCTTGCCGTCGAGCGCGTCGAGCATCTGCTCGGCGGCGAACTGGCCCATCCGGGCGCGCGCTTCGTAGGTCACGCCCGCCATGTGCGGCGTGACGATGACATTGTCGTATTTCATCAGGGGATGGCTGGCCGCCGGCGGTTCCTTTTCCCAGACGTCGAGGCCCGCGCCGGCAATCTTCTTGTCGCGCAAAGCGCGGTCCAGCGCGTCTTCGTCGTGGATCGAGCCGCGTGCGGTGGTGATGAAATAAGCCTCCGGCTTCATCAGCGCGATTTCGCGCGCGCCGATCAGGTTGCGCGTCTCCGGCGTGAGCGGACAATTGATCGAAACGAAATCGGAACGCTTGAGAAGCTCGTCGAGTTCGACCTTTTCGGCGCCGCGCGCCTTCACCACGTCGGCGTCAAGGTAAGGATCGTAAGCCAGCACCTTCATGCGAAACAGCGCGCCGCATAATTCGGCGATGCGCCGTCCGACGCTGCCGAGACCGACGATGCCAAGGGTCCTGCCATGGGCTTCGTGGCCCATGAACGGCGTGCGATTGGTGACCGCGCCGGCGCGCAGCGCCCGATCGCACTCGTTGAAACGCTTGATCAGCGCCAGCATCATGCCGAGCACATGCTCGGCCACTGCCTCGGCGTTGCCGCCCGATTGATTGACGACCAGGATGCCGCGCTCAGTGCAGGCGTTCATGTCGACGGTGTCATAGCCGGCGCCGTTGGTGGAGACGATCAACAGGCGCGGCGCCTGGCCCAGCAATTCGTCGCGGGCATGGTAATGGGATACGAGTTCGTCGCGCGCCGAGCTGAGCTGATAAGCGTGCGCGGCACCGAGAATTTCCCGCGCGGCTGCGTCCGGCGCTTTTTGCTCGAGCATGTCGAGGCGGATGTCGCCGCGTTTGCCGAGCATTTCGCCGAAGCCCTGCGGCCGGTGCGGCGCCACACAAAACACGCGTTTACTGTTGACGACGTCAGCCATCGCATTCAATTCCTGTTTGTTGGCGGTTTCCGGTGTAGCGCGATCTAATTTTTATCGGCGCTTTTCTTGATGCCCTTCTTGCCGCCGGCTTCGGGGAAAATCCACATCGCCGCCACGAAGAACACCGCGGTGAACAGCACGAATTTGTCGAAGTCCGGCCGGATCGGCGAGCCGCTCCAGAACGCAAACCCGAGCGCGACCAGGACCACGAGGATGGAGACGGCGGCTTTGACGTCGGTCGGCACGGCGTCCTCAATTCGCTCCGACCGGCGCCGCCGCAGCCTGTTCCGGTCCGTTCGGCCGCGCCCGCAAATTCGTCTTCAGATGGCGCGTCGAATAGCCGTTGAGCAGCGTGCCGAGGAGTCCGCGATCGAGGTCGGAGGTGCCGAACGCCCAATCGGCGATCGGGAAGGTCAGATTCATGTTCACCTCCATCATCAGCCGCGCATTGTGGTGCGCGGTGTGATGGCGCCGCAACGTGTTGACGAAGGGGCAATGCTTGACGAAGGCGCCTTCGTCGACGTGGCAGCAGAAATGCATGAACTCGTAGATCAGATACATGCCGGTGGTGACGCAGATGAACAGCCAGCCGACGTTCGGCGACAACACGAGGCCGAGCAGCGCCGCGGGCGGGATCGACATCAGCGTGAACACGACCAGCGCATAGGGCGGGAACACGGTGACACGCCAGTCCTTGTCGTCGCGGAAGCGCATCTCGCTGTCGCTGAAGAACTGATGGTGATTGAGCGTATGCCGCTCGTAGATGGCGCGGAGCCCCTTGATGTTAACCGGCCGGTGCATGACGTATTTGTGCACGGCCCATTCGAATATGTTGGTGAAGATGAAGGTCAGCGGAATGGTGAGCCATTCCAGCGGGGTCACGTTGTGAATATGCGAGATGTAAATGTAGAGGACGGCGGCGCCCATGGCGTAGATCAGCGCAATGTGGAAATAGCCGTTGTACCAGCCGACGATGCGGGAGCGATATTCGTTGCGGAAATCGATCTGCCGTTGCGAAATCATGCTGATCACCCTGGGCGCGCCGTTCACCGGCCGTGTGTGATTGGCGCAGAGCTTAGCATCGCAGCGAGGAATTGCGAACCGCCCCGCTAGGCTTCCAATTCGCGGACCGCAGCATCGATCTCCTCGCCGGTGAGCCGCCAATCGTTGTCGAGATTGGCCACGATCTTCTTCATGAACGGCTCGGAAAGCCGGATCGCCCGCTCGTTATCGCACAGATGATCGACCAGGATCGCCAGCGCGAGCTGTTGCGGGCTGTCGCCCTCATAGGTCCATTCGAAGCCGAATTTGGTAAAGCGCTTGACCTCGTAATGCTCGCCGAGCGGCTTGCCGTCGGCGGTGACGACAAGGCCGTCGATGGTGCGCTTGCCCTCGTAGGTTGCCATGTCGGACCGCAGGTATCGTCGCAACTCCAGGCGCTTAAGCCGCGAAAATCGCCGACCAAAGTGATAGAATTGAAGCGGCGACCAGTCCAGCGGCAAACGCGCGGGGGCGATGCAATGTCGGGGTTTTTGGGGTCACGACTGGACCGATGGGCGAAGCGGCGCCGGCCCGCGTTCGGCGCGCTCGTGCGGCTCGTTGTGGCGGCCGCCTTGGCCGCCTGCGTGGCGGCGCCGGTCCGCGGACAAACCGCCCCAGTATGGACTGTGCCGGAAATCGGCGCGTTGCCGCGCGACGCGCACGGTCTTCTGGTCCGCCAAGGCCGCGATCTGATCACTGCGACATACGCCTATATCGGGCCGAATGTGGCGGATGCGGCGGAGCGCTATGCCGGCAACAATCTCGCTTGCACCAACTGCCACCTTCAGGCCGGCACCAAGAAGTTCGGATTGCCGCTGTTCGGCCTGTACGGCGACTTTCCCCAATACAGCGCGCGGACAGGCGGCGAGATCAGTATCGAGGACCGGGTCAACTCCTGCATGACCCGCAGCATGAACGGCCGTCCGCTGCCGGTCGATGCGCCGGAGATGCAGGCGATCGTCGCCTATATCAAGTTCCTGTCGAGCGACGTGGCTCCGGATCAGCGCTTGCCCGGGATGGGCAGCGGCCACATGCCGGAACTCAAGCGCGCCGCCGATCCGCGACGGGGCCGGCCGGTCTATGCGCGCATCTGCGCCGCTTGCCACAACAGCGACGGTTCGGGCGTGCCCTATGACGTTGGCAACACCGATCTGGGCTATGTCGACCCGCCGTTGTGGGGACCGAACACGTTCAATGACGGCGCCGGCATGGCGCGGATCATCACTTTCGCCAATTTCATCCACTTCAACATGCACCACGGCACCGACTATTTCGACCCGCAGCTTTCCATCGAGCAGGCCTGGGATGTCGCCGCCTATGTAGTGTCGCAGCCGCGGCCGCACTTTGCCGGCAGCGCGCACGATTTTCCCGATTTGCTGCTCAAGCCGGTGGACACGCCCTACGGCCCTTACGCCGACCATTTCAGCGAGCAGCAGCACAAATACGGCCCGTTCGCGCCGATCCGCGCCGCGATCGAACGGCTCAAGCATTCCGGCGGCGCGCATTGAGTTGAGGCATCACTCGCGCGGCACCGTGAGCGCCGCAAGTTTTGCCGCGTCATCGCTTTGATCCAGCCGCCAGAGCGCCTCGATCAGCGGCGCGATGTCGTGACGCGAATTCCAGCCGGCGGCGGCATTGCGCAATTTGTCTTCGAGGTCGCCGTCGGTCATCGGATTTGAGTCGCTGCCGCGCGCCGCGGTCTGCGACAGCCTGTGAAGCTTGCCGTCGGCGGTCGTGATCTCGACCGCAGCGGCGGTGGTGGCGAAGCTTTCATCACGCGCCACTTCGACCTTGCCGCGCAAGCCTACGACCTTCGGATCGTCGATGCAGGCGGCGGTGAACTGCTCGACGCCGGCCTTGCCGGTGACAAGCGCGGCCGCCACGGCGTGCTGCACGCTGACTTGCGATTGGGCGCTGCTCGAGATCTTCGGCCGATCGGCGCGCAGCCCAAGCAGCGGATTGCCGATGACCTTGACCTTCTCGACCACAGCATCGGGATGGTCGCGCCGCCAATCCAGCACGCAGTCGAGCGCCGGATGCAGCACGAAGCCGCATGGGTAAGGCTTGTACGATGTCTGCGTGATTGCCCAGGTCTCGCCGAGACCGTCGGTCAGCGCCGACAGATCTGGTGTCTCATTGAGCGCATTGTAATAACCCTGCGTGCCGGTGAGCGGCTCAGCCGGACCGGCGAAATTCTTCGCCGCCAGCAGCGCCGACAGCAAGCCGGCGCGCGCGGCATTGCCGACGCCGACGCTCTTTGCCGCGGTGCCGAGGCATTCGCACAGCCCGGCGGCCTGCGTCGCCGCGCTGCCGAGTGCCCAGACCATCTGTTGCGAATTCAAATTAAGAAGCTTGCCGGCTCCGCCGGCGGCGCCGAACACGCCGCAGGTCGCGGTGATGTGCCAGCCTCTATTGTAATGACTCGGCGAGATGGCGAGCCCGATGCGGCACTCGATCTCCTGGCCGAGCACGAAAGCCAGAAGGAGATCGCGGCCGCTCACGCGCTGCAACTCGGCGAGCGCGAGCAGCGCCGGCGCCAGCGGCGCGGTCGGATGAATCGCCGTCGGCACATGGGTGTCGCAGAAGTCGAGCACGTTGGCACCGGCGGCATCGAGGAATGCCGCGCTGAGCGCATCGATGCGCTCGCGCCGCCCGACCAGGGCCGCCGGCTTGCCACCCGAAAATGCGGCAAGCGTGCCGAGCGCGATCTCAAAGGTTTCGTTGCGGCAGCCAGTGAGCGCCGCGGCGAAGAAATTGACGAGCGAACGCTTCGCGGCATGAGCGACCTCGTCCGGCAGGTCGCTCCACCGCGTCGCCGTCACGAAATCTGCCAGGCGCTCGGTGACGCCGGAAGTTTGCAGCATGATGCTATCGCGACCGCGAGCGATTCATTCCGCCGCGAGCGCCGGGGCCTCGCGGCCGGCGCGAACGAGGCGGCCAGGCAGCGCGCCGGTATGCTCGCCGCGCTCGAAGATCGGCTCGCCGGCGACCAGCGTCGTTTCATAGCCGGTGACGCGCTGCACAAAGCGGCGGCCTTGTGCCGGCATGTCGTGGACCAGTTCAGGCTTTTGCACCTGAAGGCCGGCGAAATCGATCAAGTTGACGTCGGCGCGTAGTCCCGGCGCGAGGCGGCCCCGATCGGAAAGCCCGAAGAAATCCGCGGTCTCGCTGGTCTGGCGCTTGACCAGCATTTCCAGCGGAAGCTTCGGCCCGCGCACGCGGTCGCGGGCCCAGTGCGTGAGCATGAAAGTCGGCACGCCGGCATCGACGATCGAGGTGCAATGCGCGCCGCCGTCGCTCAAACCGAGGAGACAGGCCGGATCGTTGAGCATCTCATAAATCGGCGCGTGATCGCCGGTGACGTAATTCACTACCGGGAAGTAGAGATATTGGCCGTCCTCGATGATGGTGTCGTAGGCCACCTCGTCGGGCGGTCGTCCGCTGCGCGCGGCGATATTGGCGACGCTCTTCTCCGGACCCGGCTCATAATCCGGCGGATTGCCCATGACGTAGAAGCGCTCCCACTTCCGGGTGACGGCCTGGCGAAACTGCGCGAGCTTGGCGACCTCGGCGTCCGACGGCTTCTCGGCGAGGATTTGCGCGCGCACGGCAGGATCGCGCAGCCGCCGGCGTTGCTCTTCGATCGGCAGGCTTTCAAGTTTCTTGTAGCTCGGTCGCACCGTGAACGGATTGAGCGCGGTGCCGATGCCCATCATGACGCCGATCGGGCGGCCGGCCATCTGCGCGGTGATCGGCAGGCCCTGCGCGCGCATCTCGTGCACCGCGTCGATCAGACGGCGCCAGCGTTGTGGATCCTCGTAGCGGTCGGTGAGCAGAAACCAGATCGGCCGGCCGGTATCCTTGGCGAGCTTGCGCATCCAGCGCAGCTCGAATTCCTCATCGTCGAAATCGGAATTCATGCCGAAGGCGCCGGTGCCGGTGACGCCCAGCGCCGAACCGATGCCAAGAAGCTCATGATCGTCCGCGTCGCGCGAGGCAACGGCCTCGCCGGCCGGCGTCTTGTGCGAATCGGTGCGCGAAGTGGTGAAGCCGAAGGCGCCAGCCTGTAGCGCCTCGATAGTCAGCCGGCGCATTTCGGCGATGTCGTCCGGCGTGGCGGGCTCGCGGCGCACGGCGCGGTCGCCCATGACATAGACGCGAGTCGGCAGATGCGCGGCCTGCGCGGCGATGTCGATGGCGCGCGGTCGTCGCTCGAGCGCATCCATGAATTGCGGAAACGTCTCCCATTCCCAGGTGAGACCGGCGGCCAGCACCGGATTGGGAATCTCCTCGACGCCTTCCATCAGATCCATCAGCGCGCCGCGATGTTCTTTCTTGACCGGCGCGAAGCCGACGCCGCAATTGCCGAACACCGCGGTGGTGACGCCGTGCCAGCACGACGGCGCCAATAACGGGTCCCACATCGCCTGGCCGTCGTAATGGGTATGCGCGTCGACCCAGCCGGGTGTAATCAGGAGTCCGTCGGCGTCGATGTCGCGCCGCGCCGGTCCCTGCTTGCCGCCGACCGCGGCGATGCGGTCGCCGGATATGGCGACGTCGCCGGTGAAAGACGCTTTGCCGGTGCCGTCGATGATGGTGCCGCCGCGAATGACGATATCGTGCATCAGAGCCGCTCCTTGGGCGGTGACTTGCCGCTTTATTTTAACGCCATGATGCACCCGCGCCGGAGCCCGCGCAATGTGCTGTTAATACTTCATTCACCATAAGCTTCTAACGAGCGAAGAGGGACGCACCATTGGAGATTGAGCATGCACAAGCCTGTTCTGAGCGCGCTCGCTGTGGCAACTCTGTTTGCGATTGCAATGCCGCTCGGCAGTGCCGGGGTCCAAGCGCCGGCGACGCCGTCGGTTGCCCAACGCTCGCTTGTCCATGAAGCCCTGATCGTCTGCGGCGGCAATGGCTGCAACCCGGTCCACACCAGGGTGGAGAAGCGGCAAAAGTTCAAGCCGCTCGAATACACCAAGCCGGTTCGCAAAGCGTCATAGTCATCGGTCGCGGGATCGTCCTCACGCCGCCGCTCGAACGCGCGCATCCTCCAGCACCATGTCGGCGCCCTTCTCGCCGATCATCACGCAGGCGGCATTGGTGTTGCCCGAAACCACCGTCGGCATGATGGAGGCGTCGATGACACGCAAGGCCTCGAAGCCGCGCACCCGCAAGCGCTCGTCGACCACCGCATTCGGATCGGACCCCATCCGGCAGGTCGAGGTGGGATGATAGACCGTGGTGCCGTTGTCGCGCGCGAAGGCTAGAAGCTCGTCGTCGCTCTGGCAATGTGGCCCGGGGGCACGCTCTTCGGCGATGTAGCGGCGCATCGCCGGCTGGCTCATGATCCGGCGCAGCACTTTCAGTCCGGCGACGACGGTGTCGCGGTCGTTGCGCGCGGTCAGATAGCGCGGCTGGATTGCCGGCGGCATCATCGGATCGCTCGACTTGATGCGCACGAAGCCGCGGCTGTCCGGCCGCAACTGGCACACCGAGGCCATGAAGCCGGGAAACGCATGCAGCGCGGCGCCGGCGGTATCGGCGCTGAAAATAAGAAAATGGATCTGCATGTCCGGCGTCGCCAGTTCCGGCCGCGTGCGCAGGAACGCGCCGCAATAGCCGGCGCCAATGGTGAGCAGCCCCTTGCGCGTCATCAGATAACGCAAGCCCGCGGCATAACGGTGACGCCAGTCATGGATCACTTCGTTCATGGTGATCGGCTCGGTGCAGCGGAACTGCATGCGCACTTGCAGGTGATCCTGCAAGTCGGCGCCGACACCCGGGAGGTCGGCGATTACCGGAACGCCGAGAGCGCGCAGGATTTTCTCCGGCCCGAGCCCTGAGAGCTGCAGCAGCTGCGGCGAATTGAACGCACCGCCGGCGAGGATCACTTCGCCGTCGGCATAGGCGGTGCGCGTCGTCTCGCCTTGCCGGTATTCGACGCCGATGGCGCGCCGCCCGGAAAACAATATGCGGGTTGCAAGCGCATTCGACACCAGCGCAAGATTTCCGTGCCGCCGTGCCTGCCGCAAATAGCCGACGGCGGTCGACCAGCGCCGCCCGTTCTTCGTCGTCAGCTGGAAATAGCCGGCGCCTTCCTGGCGCGCGCCGTTGAAATCGTCGTTGCGCGGAAAGCCCGCCGCTTGCGCCGCCGCGATGAAGGCCTCACACAGCGGATGCGGCTCGCACACGTCGGAAACCGCGAGCGGTCCGCCCGTGCCATGGAGATCGTCGGCGCCGCGCTCCTGGTCCTCGGCACGCCGGAAATAAGGCAGCACATCGGCGAAGCCCCAACCGGCATTGCCGAGCTGCCGCCAGTGATCGAAATCCTCATGCTGGCCGCGGATATAAAGAAGGCCGTTGATCGAGCTCGAGCCGCCCCACACTTTGCCGCGCGGCTGGATGACGCTGCGGTTGTTCAGCTCGGGCTCCGGCTCCGACTTGTAGAGCCAGTTCACCTTGCCATTGTCGAACAGCTTGCCGAAGCCGAGCGGGACGTGAATCCAGAAATGCCGGTCGTGCCCGCCGGCCTCCAGCAGCAGCACCCGGTGCTTGCCGGAGGCGGTGAGCCGATTGGCCAGCACGCAGCCGGCCGAGCCGGCGCCGATAATAATGTAATCGAAGCTTGCCTGTTCTGCGCCCGCCGCCATTCTCTTCCTCCCGTCGTGTATTCTCATTATCGTATAAACGATCTTCCCCCGTGGAAACGGGGCAGAATGGGGAGGACTACGTGAGCAGCAAATTCGGCATCGGCCAGCCAGTCACCCGGTTCGAGGATCCCCGTTTCATCACCGGGCGGGGCCGCTACGTCGATGACATCGACCTGCCGCGCATGGCTTATGGCGTCACCGTGATGTCGCCGCATGCCCATGCCCGGATCAAGCGCATCGATACCGCCAAGGCCAAGGCCGCCCCGGGCGTGCTCGCGGTGCTGACCGGCGCCGACATAGAGGCCGACAAGCTCGGCGCCTTTTCACCGGTGATGCCGGAGGACATGGGCGGCCCGAAAGGCTACCGCACGCTGCGTTCGATCCTCGCCATCGGCAAGGTGCGCGCGGTTGGCGAGCGCGTCGCTTTCGTGGTCGCCGAAACGCTGGCGCAGGCCAGGGACGCCGCCGAACTGGTCGAGGTCGATTACGAGCCCTTACCGGCGGTCGTCAATGTCGAGGACGCGGTCAAGCCCGGCGCGCCGGCGGTCTGGGACGAGGCGCCCAATAACATCGCGGTCGGCCTGATGATGGGCAGCAAGGACGCGGTCGATGCCGCCTTCGCCAAGGCCAAGCATGTCGTTTCGCTCAAGCTCACCAACAGCCGCGTGAGCGCCAACACCATCGAGCCGCGCGCCGCAATCGGCGAATACCATCCTGACAGCGACAGCTACACGCTCTATTCGACCACGCAGAATCCGCACGGCACGCGTCAACACGTCGCCGGCAACGTGCTCAAAGTCACCGAATCGCGGCTGCGCGTGATCTCGCCTGACGTCGGCGGCGGATTCGGCATGAAGAACGGCGGCTATCCGGAAGATGGCCTCGTGGTCTGGGCCTCGCGCAAGATCGGCGGCCGTCCGGTCAAATGGGCCTCGACCCGTTCGGACGCCTTCCTCGGCGACGCCCACGGCCGCGACCAAGTGGTGACCGGCAGTCTCGCCCTCGACGAGAGCGGGAAGATCCTCGCCATGCGCGTCGAAGCGCTGCACCAGATGGGCTCGCATGTGTTCGAGGCCGGCATCGTCGTGCCGCTCTACGCCATCAAGCTGGCGCCCGGCGTCTACAACATCCCCGCGGTGCATGCCTCGGCCAAGGCGGTGCTGACCAACACGACACCGATGGCGCCCTATCGCGGCGCCGGCCGGCCGGAGGCGACATTTCTGATCGAGCAATTGATCGAAAAGGCGGCGCGCGTGATTGGCGTCGACCCGATCGAAATGCGGCGGCGTAATTTCATTCCCGCGGCCGCCATGCCGTACAAGATCGCGCATTCCCACATGACTTATGACAGCGGCGATTTCGTCCATGTCATGGACGAGTGCCTCAAGCTCGCCGACTGGAACGGCTTCGCCAAACGCGCCGCGGAATCGAAAAAGCGCGGCAAGCTGCGCGGCCGCGGCATCGGCTATTTCCTGGAAGAGGCCGCCGTGTTTAACGACAAGATGGTGATCCGGTTCGACCCCAGCGGCACCGTGACCATTGTCGCCGGCACTCATTCGCACGGCCAGGGCCATCAGACCGTCTATGCGCAGATGGTGCATGAATGGCTTGGCGTGCCGATCGACACCATTCGCTTCATCCAGGGCGACACCGACGAAGTGCCGATCGGCCGCGGCACCTACGGCTCGCGCAGCATGCATGTCGGCGGCAATGCGCTCAAACGCGCCGCCGATGCCATCATCGAAAAGGCCAAGCCGATGGCGGCGATGATGATGGAAGCCGCTGCCGGCGATCTGGAATTCAAGGACGGCGCGTTCCGCATCGTCGGCACCGACCGCGCGCTGCCGCTCACCGCGGTGGCGATGTCGCTGCATCGTCCGGTCATGCTGCCGCCCGGTTTCGAGCTCGGACTCGAAGCCTCCGGCACGTTCTCGGCCGAGCCGTCGAACTATCCCAACGGCTGCCATGTCTGCGAGGTCGAGATCGATCCTGAGACCGGCGCTGTCACGCTCGACCGCTATGCCGCGGTCGACGACGTCGGCAAGGTGATGAACCGCCTGCTCTGCGAGGGCCAGATCCACGGCGGTGTCGCCCAAGGCGTCGGCCAGGCGCTGATGGAGGCGATCGTCTACGACGACGGCGGCCAGCTCGTCACCGGCAGCTTCCAGGATTACGCCATGCCGCGCGCGGAAGATTTTCCGGATTTCGTTTCCGAGCTCACCGAAGTGCCGGCGACCACCAATCCACTCGGCGTCAAGGGCGCAGGCGAAGCCGGCGCCACCGGCGCGCCGCCGGCGGTGATCAGCGCCATCCTCGACGCGCTCAAGCCCTTCGGCATCGAGCAGATCGATATGCCGGCGACGCCGAGCCGGGTGTGGGCGGCGATCAACGCGAGTGGCGCGCAACATCAGGCCACGGAATAATGTCCCGCTGCATCGACGGATTTTGCCAATGAACGCACTGACCAACCTCTTCACCGACGGCAAGGCCTATGAGCGACTGATGGGCCGCTGGAGCCAAATCGCCGGCGCCAAATTCCTCGATTGGGTCGATCCGCCCAAACATCGGCATTGGATTGACGTCGGCTGCGGCAACGGCGCCTTCACCGAAGTGCTGATCGCGCGCGCGGCGCCTGCCGCGGTGACCGGCATCGATCCGTCGGACGGCCAGATCGATTACGCGCGCACGCGGGCGGGAGCGAAGCTTGCGCAATTTCGCGTCGGCGATGCGCAAGCCCTGCCGTTTGCCGACGACAGTTTCGACGCGGCATCGATGGCGCTCGTTATCACTTTCCTGAGCGACCCGGCAAAAGCCGCGCGCGAAATGGCGCGCGTCGTCAAGCCGGGCGGCATCGTCGCGACCTATATGTGGGACATACCGGGCGGCGGCTTTCCGATCCGCCCGCTCGGCGAAGCCATGAAGTCCTTGGGACTCGAAGAACCGGCGCGGCCGAACACCGAGGCAGCGCGCCGCGACAACCTGCAGGCGTTTTGGCGAGGCGCGGGATTGCAGTCGATCGACACCACGGTCATCCGCATCCGCGTCGCCTATGCCGACTTCGACGACTTCTGGGCGTCGAGCACCGTGCCGGTCGGGCCGGCCGGCAAGGCGGTGGCGGAAATGTCGCCGGCGACGCGTGAGCAAGTGAAGGCTCGGTTGCGCGAGCAATTGCCGATCGCCGCCGACGGCAGCATCTCTTACGAAGCTTTTGCCAATGCGGTGAAGGGGCGAGTGGCGGATTAAATGAAGTGCGTTCGCCTCTCTCCAGTGGTGTGAGGCGCATGCTTCAGCGCAGCTCTTTCGGATTGATCGCCTGAATACCGAGTTGCTGCCAAGCGGCCGGCGCCGCGGCGTTTTTGGCCGCTTGTTCGGGCGGCGCTTTCTTATCCCACTTCGCGGCGATGAAGCGCTGCCCATTGACGCCATCGGCCGCGTTCGAGCACAGCCAGACGAGCGGCGCGACCATCACATCGGGAGAGATCAGCGTCGAACGATCGGGCACCGCGGCGCGCGGCACCATGCGGGTGTCGGCGGCCCCGCCCGGCACCAGCACATTCGCGGTGACGCCGCTGCCCTCGAGCTCCTGCGCCAAGGCCGCAAGCATGGCTTCTTTGGCCGCCTTGGAGGCGCCGTAAGGCTGCATCATGCCGCGCCACATCACGTCAAGGCTCGTGGTTATGTTGATGACGCGGCCCCAATGCTGCGCGAGCAGTGCCGGTATGATCGCTCGCGTCATCAGGAAGGTGCCGACGACATTGACGTCGACGATGCGCCGGAACTCTTCCGGCGTCACCTCCCAAAGCTTGCCGCGCGGCTGCCCTTCGCGACGAAGGATACTGATATTGGTCCCGGCATTATTGACGAGGATATCGACCCGGCCGAATCGCTCGGTCGTGGCGCGCAGGATTTTCGGGCCGCTGTCATTCCAGGTGACGTCGGCAACGATGCCGTTGAAGCGCTCCCCGGCGCCGCGATCCTCGGCGGCGTCCTGGGTTTCCTCCAGCGCCGGCCCGTCGAGCTCGACGGCGGCGACGCTGGCGCCGGCATCGAGCAAGCCGAGTGTCATCACCCGGCCGAGGCCACGCCCCGCGCCGGTGACGATCGCGACTTTGCCGTCGAGTTGTTGGCTCATCGTTTCTCCCCAAGCCTGTCTGCCTCATCCGATAGTGGACCGATCGGTAATGGATCACTTCAGATGTTCACGCATGAAGGCGCCGGCATGCGCCAGCGCACGACGACCGTCTTCGAGACGCGCGTTCCACATCGGCCAGGCGTGAATCATGTGCGGCCAGACTTCGAGTGTCACCGCAACTTCAGCGGCGCCAGCCGCTTCGGCGAAGCGCACCGCGTCCGCCAGCAGCGTTTCATCCGATCCGATCTGGATCAGCGTCGGCGGAAATCCGGCGAGATCCGCAAACAGCGGCGAGATGCGCGGGTCTTTGCGGCTCATGCCCTGCGGTACATAGGCGGAGGCAAGTTCCTCGAGATAGGGCCTATGGATGAGCGGGTCGATCGCATCCTTGGTCGTTAATGTGGCGCCGGACATGGTGAGATCGGTCCACGGCGAGATCAACCAGGCGCAGCCGGCCGCTTCATCCTTCATCGCGCGCAGCCGATTGATCAGCGCCACGGTCAAGCCGCCGCCGGCACTGTCGCCGCCGACCGCGATGTGACGCGCGGCAATGCCTTGGCGGCGCAGAAAGCGCCAGGCGGTCAACGCATCGTCGAGCGCGGCGGGAAAGGGATGTTCCGGCGCCAGCCGGTAAGCGACCGCAAAGGTGCGGATCGCGGCGGCGCGGCCAGCTTCGGTCACCAGGCGGCGATGGCTGACGATCGAGCCCGAGCAATAGCCGCCGCCGTGGAGGTAGATGAGAACCCGTGACGGATCGCTGCCCGGCACGATCGACCATTCCGCGGGCACGCCATCGGCGTCGACCGGCGTGAGGTTGACATCGGCGGCGACCGGCCAAACCGCGCCGACCTCCTCGATCCGTGCCCGCCGCTCGGTCCAGCCGACCGGGCGCGGCTTGGCCGAAAGGAGTGCCCGGACCTGGTCGATCTCGCCTTGCGACATGGGGAGCGTCTCTCGATCGGCCGTTTTGTTCCGATTTTACCGTCATATTTGTGAAGCGGCCAAGGTCCGGACCCGTTTTCGGCCGGTTGCACGGAAGCAGGGCCGCGCTTATATTCCGCCTGCTTTCCAGTCATCTTCGATGACGTTGAGTGGCTTCGCCCGGACGGGCGGGCGGAGCACAGAGGAGATTTACTTATGGCGATCGCGCCGCTGATGCCCAAAGCGACGGCCGTGTGGCTGGTCGACAATACGTCGCTGTCGTTCGACCAGATCGCGCAGCTTTGCAACCTGCATCCCCTGGAGGTGAAGGCAATCGCCGATGGCGATGCGGCGCAGGGCATCAAGGGGCTTGATCCGATCCTCACCGGTCAATTGACCCGTGAGGAGATCAAAGTCGCCGAAGCCGATCCGAACTACCGGCTGCACATCGCCGAGCCGAAAACCCGGCTGCCCGAAGCCAAGCCGAAGAAAGGCCCGCGCTACACGCCGGTGTCGCGCCGGCAGGACCGCCCCAACGCCATCCTCTGGCTCGTGCGCAATCATCCCGAACTTAAAGACAGCCAGATCATGCGGCTGGTCGGCACCACCAAATCGACCATCGCCGCGATCCGCGACCGCACTCACTGGAACTCCGCCAACCTCACCCCGCTCGACCCGGTGACGCTGGGGCTGTGCTCGCAGATCGATCTCGATCTCGAAGTGCAGCGGGCGGCCAAGGAAAAACCGGTCCCGGTCGAGGAACAGGGCGCGACGTTGCTGCCGGCTGCCGTCACCACCGCGCCGAAGGAAGAGCCGGAGCCGACGCCGGCGGAGACGAAGAAGGCCGACGAGCTCGAAGTCAACGCCGTGTTCGCCAAGCTCAAGCAGCTCGGCGGCAAGGGGGAGTAATTATTTTCCTCCCCCGCGCGCGGGGGAGGTGGCGAGCGAAGCTCGCCGGTAGGGGCAAGTGTCGGCTTGCTCCGAGGAAGCCAGCCCCCCTCCACCACGCTACGCGTGGTCCCCCTCCCCGCATGTCATGCGGGGGCGGAAAGCTTCACCCCCGATCGTTCCTTAAGACCACGCAGGCGCCGCCCGCGCCGATCAGCTTGTTGCAGAAATTCTCCAGATAGCGGCGGTTGTCGTCGGCGATGCGGATGTTGTAGCGCATTGCCGCGCCGAGCCCGATGCCGCGGCTCCTGACCACGATCGGCTCGCGGTCGCCGATCAGGCCGGCGTATTTTTTCGCGATCATCCGATAGATCGCCCAGGCCCTACTCTCCGACCAATTGGCGGTGAGCTGCGCGCCCCAGCGCGGCACGTAGGCCGCGATGCGGCGGGCTTCTTCTTTCGGCGCCAGGATCAGATTGGCGAGCCGCGTGCACGGCACGCCCTGCGGGATCGTGGTCTCCGCGGTTTTCGGCGGCGTGGCGGAAGCCCATTCGTCCACCGTCCAGCCGGTGATGATGGCGACATAATTGCGCGTCTCGCCGGGCAGGGGTCGATGATTGTCGAGATAGGCGGACACGCGGCCCGGCCCGGCATTATAGGCCGCGGCGGCAAGGCCGAGATTGCCGAATTTCTGCTGCAGATCGTGCAGATAGCTCGCCGAATTCTTCAAAGCCTCGAGCGGATCGAACGGATCGACGAGCCCGCGATAATCCGCCGTCGCCGGCATGAATTGCGCGATACCCTCGGCGCCTTTTCTGCTGACGGCTTGCGCGTTGAACCGACTTTCCTGCCAGATCACGCGGGCGAAGAACTCGACCGGCAACTGGTTCTCCGCCGCGTCCTGCTCCAGCGCATGGCAGATGTCGTCGGCGGTGGGCGCTGGGGAGGCCGCAGATTTCGGCGGTGCGGGCGTAACGGTTTGGGCGCGGGGCACCGCATTGGGCTGCGCCCACGCCGGCGCCACGGCGCAGAACAGCGCCGCACAGGCAGCGGCAAGGCGTTGTGGCGTCGAACGCATCGGACGAAATTTAGCAAAGTCAGAGCGCCAACGCGCGGTCCACCCCTGCGTTCCGCCGGCGCGGTTGGTCCGCGGTTCAAATCGCGATAACCTTGTTCGGCTTTTCAAGCGGGCGCGCTGCGGCAGCTGTGCGCGGAAGCGGGAGGCGCGGCTGCGCCGCGGTGACGATCATGAACGTACCGAGGGTCGACGTGGCCGTTCCCGGCGGCGACATCCGGCAGGCGACGTTCAACGAGCAGAATCAGAAGACGCCCGAGGTGAGCACCGAGGACGTGCGGCGCATTCTCGCCGACGGCTGCGCCATCCTGCTCGATTCGCGAAAACGCGCCGAATACGCCGCCGGCCACATCGCCGGCGCGCGCAGCGCGACACCGCCTCCGGGCGCGCCGGCGGAGGAATTCATCGCCGCCGTCGAGCGGCTCGTCGGCGGCGACAAGGCCAGGCCGCTCGTGGTCTATTGCAACGGCGAACATTGCAAGCAAGGCCGGGGCCTCGCCGAGCAATTGGCCGAGGCCGGCTTTCGCGATGTGCGGCGCTATCAGCTCGGCATTGCGGTCTGGCGCGCGCTCGGCGGGCCGGTCGAGATCGATCTCGACGGCATCCTGCGCGTCTATCAGATCGACCGCACCGCCATCTTCTTCGACGCCCGCAGTTCGGAGGACTTCGCCAAAAGCAGCATCGCCGGCGCGCATAACGTGCCAGCCGACACGCTCGGCGACCACGGCCTCGCCAAGGCGCCGCTGCCGCGCAACGACTTCAACACCCGCGTTATTCTGTTCGGCCGCGACGGCGCCCAGGCGCGCAAACTCGCCGACGCCATCGGACAAACGCCGTTTCAGAACGTGTCGTATTTTCCCGGCACGTTCGAGACGCTCGCGGCGGCGATAAAGGCGAAGCAGGCGTTACCGGGCTCCTGACCGAAATCGAGCGCGACAGGGCATCACCTACTAATCCCCTCCTTGCAGCGCTTCGATAGCATCGAACGGGCGCCTGAATTACTTCGCCGCCGCGGCCTGCAGGATCGTGATCACGCGGTCGATGACCGTATCAACCGTTGTCCCAGGAGGAAACTCAATTGTTTGATCCTTATCTTCGACCCAATACCCATCTGGGTGCATTCGATCGCCGATGATTTTGTAAATCCCTTTGTTCTCGACAATATTCCAAGACGATGCGCTGCTGGCAAAGGCAGACCAAGACTTTACGCCGACATATTTTTGAACCACCCAGGGAGGCCATTTACCCTTGACCAGGGGGATCACCGCGTTCTTCCTCGCTATAACATTGAGAAAGGCACGACGCAGACCTTCTGGGTCAGCAACTGGAACCACTTCAACGGGTTCGATGTCACTATAGGCTCCGCCCCGCTTGCCGATGGTAGGCACGTAGACGACACCTTTCCTTAGATAACAATTGTACAGCATTGGCTGGCCTAGAGTTCCGTAATGATCAAATCTACTGGTTTATTCAAGCTCTTTGCCCAAGATCTAACCTCCTCAATAACGATCCGCTGGGCATCGGTCAGGCTGCCTTTGCGGCTCACCGCTTGCGCGTTGAACCTGCCCTCCTGCCAGATGACGCGGGCGAAGAACTCGACCGCTAACTGGTTCTTCGCCGCGTCCTGTACCAGCGCGTGGCAGATGTCGTCGGAGGGGGATTGTTCGCTGCGGCGGGTTGGGTCGCCGACTTAGCAGTGGGTGCGGCGACGGGCACCGTAAGTTTTTGTCTGGCCGGCGCACCCAGCGGGAGCGATTGGGTCGCGGGCGCGGATGGAACAGACTGAGTCGGTTTTGGCACAGACGCAGGACGCGAGCCATGTCATTCCCAGGAAGAATAGATATCCGGCACGACGCGACATGCCGACTAACCTAGGAAATGGATAAAGCCATGGCCAGCCACGGCAGCGTAAATTGAGCGGAACGACGTCAAGACGGTCGAGGTCACTCGCTCATCAAACCTTCCGAGACAGGAAGGCAATAAATGCACTGCATGACGAGACGAAAAACATTGCCTCGTCCAAGCCAACATTATCATTTTGTCCAAAAACCAGAGCATGCCGCACGCCATGTTCGTCGCTTGTATACGCATAAAGCTTGTCGAAGGCATTCAGCAATGCTGGATGGATTCCTGTTTCCTTGCCTAGCTTCTTGAGCGCCGTCGAAAGTACCGCCTTATTATCTCCCGTAAAATCACGAACGGAGCTTTCTACGGCACTTATCGATTCGCGCACCACCGCGCGATAGTCCCCCTTAGTCAAGGCGTCCAACCCTGCCTGTAGATGCGCTCGAGCTCCTTCAAATCTTTAACTGAATACTTGCGTTACGTCGCCCTTAATTGTCTTAGCCTGCTCGGGTAGCACAGCAGGAATTATCGTTGGAGGCTTTTCGAGCAACCGGTATGGGCACCATGGTTCCTCAAGCGCAGATCGAATATGCGCCGCGAAGTCTACCGGGCAATCGCGATCTCGCAAAAAGAAAGTGACGAAATCAAATAATTCTATGTAGTCGGCATCTCGAAAGAACTTGGTCCACTCTCTAAAGCACTCTTCTTTTGAGTGAAACGCCGATTTAAACTCGTTCGCAAATTGGTGTCTGCGATTCACAAACTCTCGTAGCAGAATCTGTTTGATAGGACTTATGTACTCGGCATCAAACCCATCATCCGGCTCCTCAAGATGTTCATCTAGCACAAACCAAAACCGATTCCATATGGCGGCCCGAAGGCGCTGATCGAGTTGCCCCCATTCTAGAATTCCGGGAAATTTTGGTCTTCCTTCCGCGGCGGCGAAAGATACTTTTGTACGATCTGCCGCCATCACTCCACCCCCACTCCCTTCCCCTTCAGCGCCGTCCCAATCTCATCCAAGATCGCCGGATCGTCGATGGTCGCCGGCATTTGCCACTTGTCGCCGTCGGCGATCTTCTTGATCGTGCCGCGCAGAATCTTTCCCGAGCGCGTCTTTGGCAGCCGCGCCACGGTGATGGCGAGCTTGAACGCGGCCACCGGCCCGATCTTCTCGCGAACGAGCGCGATGCATTCCTTCTCGATCTCGGTCGGCGGCCGGTTGACGCCGGATTTGAGCACGATGAAGCCGCACGGCACCTCGCCCTTGAGCTCGTCCTTGATGCCGAGCACGGCGCATTCGGCGACGTCCGCATGCGCCGCGAGCACCTCCTCCATGCCGCCGGTCGAGAGGCGGTGACCGGCGACATTGATGATGTCGTCGGTGCGGCCCATGATGAAGACGTAGCCATCCTCGTCCTTGAAGCCGGCGTCGGCGGTTTTGTAGTAGCCGGGAAACTCTTCCAGGTAGCTTTCGCGCATGCGGGCGTCGGCCTGCCACAACGTCGGCAGGCACGCCGGCGGCAGCGGCAGCTTGATCACGATCGAGCCCATCTTGTTGGCCGCCACTTCGTGACAGCCTTCGTCGACGACCCGGACGTCGTAGCCGGGCATCGGCACCGTCGCCGAGCCATGCTTCACCGGCAGCGTGCCGAGACCCGCCGGATTGCCGGCGATGCACCAGCCGGTCTCGGTCTGCCACCAGTGATCGAGCACCGGGATTTTCAGGAGTTGCTCGGCCCACTCCAGCGTCGGCGGATCGGCACGCTCGCCGGCGAGAAACAAGGTGCGGAATTTTCTCAGATCGTGCTGCGCGAACAGCCTGCCCTGCGGGTCTTCTTTCTTGATGGCGCGGAACGCGGTCGGCGCGGTGAACATCACGGCGCAGCCGTGCTCGGCGATGACGCGCCAGAACGCGCCGGCGTCCGGCGTGCCGACCGGCTTGCCCTCGTAGAGGATCGTGGTGCAGCCGTGCAAAAGCGGCGCATAGACAATGTAGGAATGGCCGACCACCCAGCCGATGTCGGACGCCGTCCACCACACTTCGCCGGGCTCGACGCCGTAGAGATTCTTCATCGACCATTGCAGCGCGACCATGTGGCCGCCGTTGTCGCGCACCACGCCCTTCGGCCGGCCGGTCGTGCCGGAGGTGTAGAGGATGTAGAGTGGATCGGTTGCGAGCATCCGCTCGCAGTTCCAGGCCGAACGGGCATGCACGAGCGCGTAGTCGCGCATCTTCGCCCAGTCGCGGTCGCGGCCGTCGATCAACGGCGCTTCCGATTGCGGCCGCTGCAGAATCAAGCAAGCGTCGGGCTTGTGCTTCGACAGCGCGATCGCCTCGTCGAGCAGCGGCTTGTAATGCGCGATGCGGCCGGGCTCGAGACCGCAACTCGCCGACAGAATGACTTTCGGCGTGGCGTCGTCGATCCGCGTCGCCAATTCGCGCGCCGCGAAGCCGCCGAACACCACCGAATGGATGGCGCCGATGCGCGCGCAGGCGAGCATGGCGATGACCGCCTCCGGCACCATCGGCATATACAGAATGACGCGGTCGCCCTTGCCGACGCCGAGGTCGCGCAGCATGCCGCCCAGCACCTGCGTCTCGGTGAGGAGCCGATGATAGCTGATGGTGCGTGCTTCGCCGCCGAGCGGCGAATCGTAGATGATCGCGGCCTGCTCGCCGCGTCCGGCGTCGACATGGCGGTCGACCGCGTTGAAGCAGGTATTGCAGACCCCGTCGGGAAACCAGCGGCCGTAGATGCCCGCCTTGGCATCGAACACGGTTCTCGGCTTCTCGAACCAAGCGATGTCGTCCGCCGCTTCACCCCAAAAGCCCAGCGGGTCGCGCTGCCAGCGCGCATAGACTTCGTGATAGCGGCTCGACCGGGCATCCACTCGCGCATCCATGGCGTTTCTCCCACCTTTATCGTCACCCTGAGGTGGCCGTGCGCAGCATGGCCCTCGAAGGGTGCCAACCGGGGCCGCTCATCCTTCGAGGCTCGCTGCAGTCGCACCTCAGGATGACGGATCACAGGACGTTTGCAAGCAACTCAACGCTTCCCTTTGCGGCTCGGCTTTGATCTATGTCACGGCAGCATTCCCGCCTATTCCTGCAAATCCCGCCGTGATCACCGATCCGCTGTTCTATCTCCTCGCCATTCCGGCCGTGACGCTGCTCGGGCTCGGCAAGGGCGGCTTTGCCGGGCTCGGCATGGTGGCGACGCCGATGCTGGCGCTCGCGGTGCCGCCGCTGCAGGGCGCGGCGATCATTCTGCCGCTTCTGATCATTCAGGACGCCATCTCGGTGTGGACCTATCGCCGTACCTGGAGCTTGTGGAATCTGAAGGTCCTGGTGCCCGGCGCGGCGATCGGCATGGCCGCGGGAACGCTGTTTGCGAGCCACGTCTCCAATGCCGGTATCGAGCTGATGGTGGGCGGCATCGGCTTCGCCTTCGTGATCTACAGTTGGCTCAACGTGCGGGTGATCAAATGGCTGCGCCCGGCCGCCCTGCCGGCCAAAGCCGGCGACGGCCGGCCTCACCCGGTCCTCGGCGTGTTCTGGGGCTCGCTCGCGGGCTTCATGTCGCTCCTGGTCAATGTCGGCGCCCCGCCCTATCAGATCCACATTCTGCCGCAGCGGCTCGACAAGCTGACGCTGGTCGGCACCACCACGATCTTTTTCGCCTTCATGAACGAAATGAAGATCGTGCCTTATTTCGTGCTGGGCCAATTTTCCGCGCGCAATTTTGCGACCTCGTTGGCGCTGTTGCCGCTCGCCGTCGGCGCCAACTACCTCGGCATCTGGCTCGTGCACAAAACGCCGACCGAGCGATTCTATCAGATCGCCTATGGATTGATGTTTCTGATCTCGCTGGCGTTGCTCTGGCAGGGCTGGCGCGGGCTCGGCCGCTAGATCGGCCTTCGCTGTTCGCGCACGGCCTTATTTGCTAGGCTTGAGAAAACGTAGGGGAAGGAAAACAAAATGGCGACGGCCTACGGTACCGATCTCGATCGCAACGCGGCGAATTTCCAGCCGCTCACGCCGCTGTCGTTTCTCGCCCGCGCGGCGCAGGTCTATCCCGATCAGACCGCGATCGTGCATGGCGCGCGGTCGTGGAGCTATCGCGAGTTTTACACTCGCGCCCGGCGGCTTGCCTCGGCGCTAACCAAACGCGGCATCAAGCGCGGCGACACGGTCGCCGTCGTGCTGGCCAATACGCCGGCGATGCTCGAGGCGCACTACGGCGTGGCGATGGCCGGCGCCGTGCTCAACACCATCAACACCCGGCTCGACGCCGCCATTATCGCCTTCCAGTTCGACCACGGCGAAGCCAAGGCGCTGATCGTCGATCGCGAATTTTCGAAAGTTGCCAAGGACGCGCTGGCGCGCTGCACAGCCCGCCCACTCGTCATCGACTATGACGATCCCGAATACACCGGCGCCGGCGAGCGGCTCGGCAATCTCGACTACGAGGATTTTTTGCGCGACGGCGATCCGGACTTCGCCTGGCTGATGCCTCACGACGAATGGGACGCGATCGCTCTCAACTACACCTCAGGCACCACCGGCGATCCCAAAGGCGTCGTCTATCATCACCGTGGCGCTTATCTGCTGGCGATGGCCAATGTCATCACTTGCGGCATGGGCAAGCACCCGGTCTATCTGTGGACGCTGCCGATGTTTCATTGCAACGGCTGGTGCTTTCCCTGGACGCTGTCGGTGGTTGCCGGCACTCATGTCTGCCTGCGTGCGGTGCGTGCCGCGCCGATCTATGACGCCATCGCCACCCACAAGGTCACGCACCTGTGCGGCGCGCCGATCGTGATGTCGGCGCTGCTCAATGCCGCGGCGGCCGAGAAAAAGCCGCTGCCGCATACGGTCGAATTCGTCACCGCCGCGGCGCCGCCACCGGAATCGGTGCTGGCGGCCATGAAGGCCGCGGGCTTCAACGTCACGCATGTCTACGGCCTGACCGAGACCTACGGACCGGCCAGCGTTAATGATTGGCACCGCGAATGGGACGCGCTCGACGGCCCCGGCCAGGCGGCGAAGAAGGCGCGCCAAGGCGTCGCCTATCCGGTGCTTGATGCGCTCGACGTGCTCGATCCGGCCACCATGGAGCCGGTTCCGCGCGACGGCGCCGCGCTCGGCGAAGTGATGTTCCGCGGCAATGTGGTGATGAAGGGCTATCTGAAAAACAAGAAAGCCACCGAAGCGGCATTCGCCGGCGGCTGGTTTCACTCCGGCGATCTCGGCGTCATCCATCCCGACGGCTATATCCAGATCAAGGACCGTTCCAAGGACATCATCATCTCCGGCGGCGAGAACATTTCCTCCATCGAAGTCGAGGATGCGCTGTACAAGCACCCGGCGGTGCAGGTCGTCGCCGTGGTGGCGAAGCCCGACGAGAAATGGGGCGAGACGCCGTGCGCCTTCGTGGAATTGAAGCCCGGCGCGGAGGCGAATGCGGACGAGCTGATCGCTTGGTGCCGCGACCACCTCGCCGGCTACAAAATCCCGCGCACCATCGTGTTCGCGGAAATCCCGAAGACATCGACGGGGAAACTGCAGAAGTTCAAGCTGCGCGATGTGGTGAAGGGGATGTGAAAGATCGGCTGCCTCCCGTGAAATTCGAGAGGCAGCGATCCCGCCAATTGATTAAGAGGCCAATTAATTAAGAGTCTATCGCTCCTCGCGCCTTAGCGAGGACGAGTGGACCGAACTGTTACGAGGGTTACCGGACTAATGGACGAGTGTGTCGTGCCGCAGCCGCTCGATCTCGTCCTTGACGTGCAATTTCTTACGCTTGAGTTCTCTAATGTGAAGGTCGTCGGCGGAGGGGTGGGTGAGCGCTTCGTCGATTTCGGCCTCTAGCGCCTGGTGCCGTTTCTCAAGTTCCGCAAGATGCGATTCAATCGCCATCTGGCTGCCTCCTTGCGTCGGATTTGAGCCTGATCATCCTACACCCTAACAATCGAAAGCAAGGATACTCCGTTTTTGCCCCTACGAACATCCCCTAAGGCTGTGACTGGCAGGTCCGTTGTGCACAATAAGTGGGGCCGCCGCGGCCTTGTCGGCGATTAGCCGAAACGCGATAATCCAGAGTAACTTACTTGGTATCTGCGCGTGCGGCCGCCGGCCGCGGCGCAGGGCCGGCAAAGGCTTCGACCAAGGCGGCAATGACACAAGAGGAAGAACGCGAGCTTCGGGCGCAGCTGTCGCGCCTGCTGCAGGAGCATCGCGACCTCGATGCCGCGATCGCGGCGCTGCAGGAATCGCCGGGCTCCGATCTCATTCAGGTGCAGCGGTTGAAAAAACGCAAGCTGCAGCTGCGCGACCGCATCTCGTTCATCGAAGACCAGCTCACGCCGGACATCATCGCTTAGCCCAATCGGCGCTGCCTGCGTTGCGCCTTGCGGGCGTACATCGCCGCATCGGCGCGCGCCAGCACCTCACCGGGCGTATCGAGCCGCCCCAGCAGTGCGGCGCCGGCCGAGGCGCCGACGGCGAATGTCGAGGCGTTCCAGCGGACTTCGGTGGAATAGACCGCGGTTTCGAGAGTGGCAGCCTTGGCGGCCGCAGCGGCATCATCGACGTTCCACAACAGCACCGCGAATTCATCGCCGCCGATGCGCGCCACGACGTCGGAGGCGCGCACATGGCGCAGCAATGCCGCCACGACCGCCTTGAGCACGGCATCGCCCGCGGCATGGCCATGGCGGTCGTTCACCGGCTTGAACCCGTCGAGATCGACATAGATCAGCGCCGCGCTGGTGCCGTAACGTTTGACATAAGCGAGAGAGCGCTTGAGCTCGCGCTCAAAACCGCGGCGGTTGAGCACGTCGGTCAAGGGATCGATGTCGACGCGCGCCTCGAGATCGGCAATGCGCTCGTGCGAGGATTTAAGCTGCGCAGCGAGCGCCTCGACCTCCGACGCAAGCCGCATGAAGCTCGCCCGTGACGGGGCCCGCGGCGATTTCGGCGCGAGCGCGTCCGCGGTTTCGGTGCGGCGGGACTTCAACCGCGTCCGCGGCGTCGGGTTCGGCTTGCGAACCGATCTTACCGCCCGGGTTTTCATCGCTCGTAGGGTCCTGCCGCGCGAATCGTCAGCAGAGCATAGCGCAGGCCACTCGACCGATCAGGCGTCCGTAACCTGCGATGCGCCCTGGAAGAGGGAGCCGGATTACAAACATTTAATGTCTTCAACCGCTGGCGGCGACCTCGCCAAAGCGGCGCAAATATTTTCCGCTGCGCCTGCCTCTCGCAGCAGAACACGCAGTCCGCGGGCCCGAATGCTCTGATTGTGCAACGCGGCATTCCCGCCGCCGGCAAGGCCTTGGTCAATGATGGCTGGATTCAGGCTTGATCATTCAGTCTGCGTTCACCAATAAATGGGAACTTAAGGCACGAGGAACGGTTGGGGCTGCGGGTTAAACCGACTGTCGAGGTGATGTCATGAGAAAGATCTTGGCTGCTCTTGTCGCTGCGGGAACTCTCGCAGGAGCGGCGGTGGCGACGTCAGGCCCTGCATTGGCCTGGCATGGCGGTTGGCACGGTGGTTGGCATGGCGGCGGCTGGGGTTGGGGAGCGGGCGGCTTCGTCGCTGGCGCCCTGGTCGGCAGCGCCCTCGCCGCTCCGTATGCTTACGGCTACTACCCGTACGGTTATTATCCGCCTCCCTATTACGGCCGGCCCTGCGTATGGCGGCGCTGGTGGAACGGCTACGCCTGGGTGCGCGGCTGCGTTTAAACCGGCGGAGGCCGGAATTCGACGGTCAATCGCGTCCCCCATCGGGGACGCGATTGGTGCAGGATTATTGATACTAATGCGCTGTCGGCACCTAATTTCCGCCAAATAGTCGAACTTCAATGGATGCGAGTTCGACAGAGAATTCGGGGGTTTCCGGGGCTTCCCGCTCATCCACGTTCAGATCTGGCTCCCGGCCGGTCAGAAGAGGAAGACACATGCGCAAGACGCTCATGGGCTTGGCCGCAGCAGCCAGCCTCGGCCTTGCTACGGTGGCCGCACCGGCCCCGGCAAACGCCTATTGCACCGGCTGTGCGGTTGGTGCGGGAATTCTCGGCGGCATCGCCGCGGGCGCCATCGTCGGCAGCGCCATTGCCAACAGTCCGCCGCCGCCCCCCGCCTATTACCCGCCGCCGCCGGCGGCCTACTACCCGCCTCCACCGCCGGCGTATGGCCCCGGCTATGCCGAACTCGCGCCCGGCTGCTATTGGGGCAAGCGTAAGGTTTGGATCGAAGGCGTCGGCTACCGCTGGCGCACCGTCCAGATTTGCCCGTAAAGCGGCGGGGCCAGCTGGCTCGCTGTGATCGCGCCAGCGCGCGTTGAATTTTGGCCGGCCGGCTTTTCATGAGCCGGCCGGTTTGTTTTAGGTCCCATGTTGCGTTTGTTCGTGCCTATGGCCTTCCATAAACTTCATCGGTCCGCTCTTTTCATGCGACGATGCCGATAGAAACGACCTCGGAGGCGGTGCGTCCGCTCGCGGCGGCACGCGGGGCGATCGGCAATGCCGAACAACACAGCGGCAAGCGTGGCGGCCCGGTTCGGAGGGCCGTCGAGAAAACCCGGCGCTACGCTGCGCTCGCGCTCGCCGTCGGGGCGGCCCTGCTGTCGCGCGCGTGGAGCAGAAAACGTACACGACTGCCGTCGCGGACAATGACCGTGCTCGGCTGGATCGCCGTCATTGCGGTCTGCGGCTATGTCGGCCTGACGGCGATGATCTATTTCGCGCAGCGTTCGTTGATGTATTTCCCGGACCGCACGCATGTGACACCGGCGGCGGCGGGCTTGCCGGAAGCCACGGAAGTACCGCTGACCGCGTCCGACGGCGTGCAAATCCGGGTCTGGCACGTGCCGCCGCAAGCCGGCAAACCGGTCATTCTTTATTTCCACGGCAACGGCGGTGCTTTGAACTATCGCGTCGAGCGCTTTCGCCGTCTGATCGGTGCCGGAATCGGATTGGTCGCGCTGGAATATCGCGGTTATGGCGGATTGTCCGGCAGTCCCAGCGAGCGGGGCCTGATCCGCGACGCCGAGGCAGCCTATGCCTTCGCGGCCGCCCATTATCCGGCGAAAGAGATCGTGCTGTGGGGCGAGTCGCTCGGCTCCGGCGTCGCGGTGGCGCTGGCGGCGGAAAAGCCGGTCGGCCGCATCATCCTGGAGGCGCCGTTCACCTCCGCACTCGCCATCGGCGAACGCCGTTATTGGTATCTGCCGGTGCGACTTTTGATGGAAGACCAGTTCCGCTCCGATCAGCGCATCAAGAAGGTCACGGCGCCGCTTCTGATCCTGCACGGCGTGCATGACCGGGTCGTGCCTTTTGCGATGGGCGAGCGTCTATTCGAGCTTGCCAACAAACCGAAGCATATCGTGCGCTTCCTCGACGGCGGCCATGAGGATTTGGACAAGAACGGCGCGCTCGACGCCGTCGCCCGCTTCCTCGCCGGCGATCTGGATTGATGATCGACGGCGCTGCAACAGCATCCTCGAAGGATGCCGACAAATCAGAACGTCGGATAGGTCTGGCCGATCTTGCCGCCGACCCGGGCGAAGCCCTCCTTGGCCGGAGGATATTTGTCATTGATGTTGAGCGCCTTGGCATAGGAACCGGCGGCCTTGTCCTTTTGTCCCAGGCGCTCGTAAGCGAGTCCCCGGCTCGTCCATGCCCGCGCGTTCTGGGGATCGAGCTGCACCGCCGCGTCGAGATCGGTCGACGCCGACTTATTGTCCCCGATGGCGAGATAGCTGAGCGCGCGGGCGATCCACGGTTCGGCGTTGTCGTTTTCCAGGCCGATCGCGGTCGAAAAATCGTCAATGGCGAATTGGTGCTCCTGCCGGCTCTGGTATAGCAGGCCGCGATTGTAATAGGCGTCGGCGTTGTCGGGCTTGAGCGTGATCGCCTTGTTGAAGTCAGCGAGCGCTTCGTGGGCGTGACCCTCTTGGCGATAGACGATGCCGCGACCGACATAGGCGGGCGCATAGTCGGCGTCGATGGTCAGCGCCTTGTCGTCATCGGCGAGCGCGAGGTCGAGCTTGCTGGCCTTGCGGTAGATCAGGGCCCGGTTGGCATAGGCCTGCGCGTAACGAGGGTCGAGGCTGATTGCCTTGTTGAAATCGGCGAGCGCCTGATCGTTGCGGCCGGCTTCGCCATAGACCGTGCCGCGCATATTGTAGGCCTGCGGATCGTCGGGATGCTTGGCAATGACCTCGCCGAGGGAAGTCAGGTTCGCCTGCGAAGTGGCCAGCAGACCCTCGCCGGCATCGTTGGCCGGCGGATTGCCGAGCGTGGCGCAGCCCGAGAGTCCCAGCGCCGCCGTCAACACGGCCACAGGCGCCGACCAGCCCGAAATTCGAGGCGCGATCTGGCGCGTGGCGAGAACTGACCGGGTCATCGCACGCAAGATAACATCCCGGCACGCCAAAAAAACGGCGCAGGCAAACCCCTGCGCCATCGTCAAAATGCGCTAAATCTCTCAGCCGAAGCGGGGTGCGCGCGGCGCGGCGGACCGGCCCATTCCAGGCCCGGCACCCGGGCCGGTGGTCGGTTTCGGCTTCATCGGGAGCAGGCCCTCGCGCTGCAAGCGCTTGCGCGCGAGCTTGCGGGCGCGGCGGATCGCTTCCGCCTTCTCCCTCGCCTTTTTTTCGGATGGTTTTTCGTAGTGGCCGCGAAGCTTCATCTCGCGGAAAATGCCCTCGCGCTGCATCTTTTTCTTCAGCGCCTTGAGGGCCTGGTCGACATTGTTGTCACGGACGAGAACCTGCACGCGTGCTCCTTCTAATTCCGGTTCCTGGGATTGCATGGCGGCTCAGCGCGCAACGCCCCGCGCCACCTCGGCGCGGGCTGTAGCAGAACTGGTCCGAAAAGTCCACCAGTGCGAGCCTTCGAGGAGGCTCTCACTCTGGAAAGACCTGGGTCACATGGCCCATCTTGCGGCCGGGGCGGACCGCGGCTTTGCCGTAGAGATGCACTGCCGCGCCGGGGAGGACCAGCCAGCGCCGGTAGTCCTCGATTTCCTGTCCGATGAGGTTCGTCATCTCCACGCGGCCGTGGCGTAGCGGCCTCGCCAGCGGCCAACCGGCGATCGCCCTGATGTGCTGCTCGAATTGCGAAACCGACGCGCCGTCGATAGTCCAATGACCGGAGTTATGCACCCGCGGCGCGATCTCGTTGACCATAAGAGCGCCGTCGCCCAGCACGAACATCTCGACCGCAAGTACGCCGACATAGGAAAATTTGTGCGCGATGGTCTCGGCGATGCGCACGGCCTCCGCCGCAGACTCCCTGCCGAGCGCCGCCGGCACCCGAGAAAATTTCAGGATATGATCGCGGTGCTCGTTCTCGGTGACGTCGAAACAGACGACGGCGCCGTCAGAGCCGCGCGCGGCAATGACCGAAACTTCGCGCTCGAACGGCACGAAGGCCTCGAGAATGCAGGGTTGGCCGCCGACTTCGCGCCAGGCGGCCGCCGGATCGCTGCCGTTCTTGATCGCCGCCTGACCCTTGCCGTCATATCCGAAACGGCGGGTCTTCAAGATCGCCGGCCGGCCGACCCGCTCGATCGCGGTCGCGAGCTCCGCCGCAATACCGACCTCGGCAAACGCCGCGGTGCGAATACCGAGCGCGGCGACAAAATTCTTCTCGGCGAGGCGATCCTGGGTGATTGCGAGAATCTTCGGATCGGGCAGCACCGGAACGCGGGCAGCCAGAAAGGTCGCAGTTTCCGCCGGCACGTTCTCGAATTCATAGGTGACGACGTCGACATTTTCGGCGAATCGGGCCAGCGCTTCGGTGTCCGTATAGTCGGCACGCGTGACGCGGCGCACCACGTCGAACGCCGGCGAGTCGGGATGAGGCGCGAAGACATGGCACTTGAAGCCGAGCCGGGCCGCGGCCAAGGCGAGCATCCGGCCAAGCTGGCCGCCGCCGAGAATGCCGATGGTGGCTTCGGGTTTCAGCACGAGCGGCGCCGCGTCCGACGTTTGGTTCACGCGCCGTCCTTCGGCACTTCGGCAACCGATGCGGTTTGCCGGGCCCGCCAGGCCTCGAGCCGTCCGCTCAAAGCGGGATCGCTCAGCGCCAACACGCTCGCGGCTAGAAGCGCGGCATTGATGGCACCGGCCTGCCCGATGGCAAGCGTGCCGACCGGCACGCCGGGCGGCATCTGCACGATGGAATACAGCGAATCCATGCCGGACAGCGCCTTCGAGTCCACCGGAACGCCGAATACCGGGAGGCTGGTCAATGCGGCGGTCATGCCAGGCAGGTGCGCGGCGCCGCCTGCCCCGGCAATGATGACCTTGAACCCTTCCGCTTTTGCTCCCTTGGCGAAGGCGTAGAGCCGCTCGGGGGTGCGGTGCGCGGAAACGATGCGCGCCGCATAGCCGACCTGCAGCGCATCGAGCGTGTCGGCGGCATGCTTCATGGTCTGCCAGTCCGACTGGCTGCCCATGATAATGGCAACTGATTTTGCTTCCGGCGGCGCCACAAAAATATCCCTGCGCGAAGGAAGCGCCGTATTATAGGGCCGCGCGTTATCGGTGCAAGGCGGCTCCCTTAAAATTGTCCGCCTGAGCAGCGCGACCGGCGAGATCGGTTAACCCTGAGCCCGGAATTCGCTACGCTCATCCGGCTACGATTACCCGAGGGCGGAGCAGCGCCGATGGAAATGAGCCAATATCATTATTTGCCGCTGGCGCCCGGCTTCTTCGCCATCTTGGTTGGAATCTTCATCGCCGTTCTGCTGCTTCAGACTGTCCGCTTTGCCTATACCAGCCTCGGCATCGGATCGGGCACGGCGCTGCTTTTGCTCTTTGCCTCGCTCATCGGCAGCGTGTTCAACATCCCGATCGCACAACTGCCGCCGGGGCGCGTCGTCTCGGATCAGATCGTCGGTTTCTTCGGCATGCAATATGAAGTGCCGGTGGTGACGCACTGGCAGGGTACCGTGATCGCGGTGAATGTCGGCGGTGCCGTCATCCCGACGCTGCTGTCCTTTTATCTGCTCTTTAAGCGCGATCTATGGGTCAAAGGAGTCATTGCTGTTGCCATCGTCGCGCTCGTTCTGCATTGGCTCGCCAATCCGGTTCCAGGTCTCGGCATCGCCGTGCCGGTGTTCGTGCCGGTCGTGACGACGGCGGCGGTCGCGTTGCTGCTCTCGCGCCGGGACGCAGCGCCGCTCGCTTATATCGCCGGCAGCCTCGGCACGCTGATTGGCGCCGACCTCACCAATCTCGATAAGGTCCGAGGGCTTGGCGCGCCGGTCGCCTCGATCGGCGGCGCCGGCACTTTCGACGGCATTTTTCTTACCAGCATCCTCGCCGTACTCATCGCCAATCTCTATGCCGGACCGCGCCAGCTACAGCTCGGCTAAGCACCAAAATTTGAGGCTCGATCGCCATGCCAGCGACCACCGTGGATGCAATCAAGGACTATCACGTTCATGTCTATTACGACCCGGCCAAGAGCCGCGACCGCGCCGCGCGCTTGCGCGATCGCGTCGCCGCGGCGTTTCCGCAGGCCAAGCTTGGGCGCTGGCATGACGAACTGGTCGGGCCGCATCCGCAATCGATGTATCAGATCGCGTTTCCCACCGGGATGCTGGCCAGCTTCGTGCCGTGGCTGATGCTCAACCGCGACGATTTGACCATCCTTCTGCATCCCGAGACCGGCGACGACTTCACCGACCACAGCGCGCATGCGGCCTGGTTCGGCGCCGTACTGCCGCTGCGGCTCGACGCGTTCAAGAAGTGATCCATCGAACGTCACGAATTGGCTCGCCGAACCGCCCTCGAAGCGCGGCGCTTGGCGTGAAGAACCTTATCGCGCCATGCGCGTTACCCAAACGGGGCAGCGCCTAAGGTAATGCCCATGACGGACGCGGACGAGAGGCCGAGCCAGCGCGAGACCGATCGCAAGAACGACAATCGCTTGCTGACGCCATTACTGCTGATGGCTCTGGTGATCGGCGGCGGTATCCTGATCTTTCTCATGCTTGGACCGCCGCCGGTAAGCTGACAAAATGAAGCAACTGCGGCGCTACAGACCGCGCTCGCGCTTGAGCCGATCGATATAGGCTCCGGCATCGGGCGGCAGCGACGCCAGGCCTTTTTGCCCCGCAGCCGAGAGATAGGGCCACAGCTTGGAGCCGGCGAGATAAGGCGGCTGGCGATCGGCGGGAATGATGCGGTCGAATATGACGACTATCAGCACGGCGACGAGGACAACACGGACCGCGCCGAGCAAGGCACCGCCGATCCGATCGAACAGCGGCGGATCGGATCCGACAAACTCGCTGATGCCGTAGCGCAAGATCGTACCAAGGATCACGCCCAGCAACAGAAAGATCGCGAATAGCGGCAGCCAGGCGGTACCGGACGACAGCTTCATATTTCCCGTCAACATCGGCACCACTTCGGGTGCCAGCGCGATCGCAGCCGGCGCGGCGATGAGGTACGCAAGATCGTCGCCAGGCTGCGCAGCAGGCCCGACATAAAACCAAGCGCCATCGCCAGGACAACGGCGACAGTGACCACGGCGTCGAACGGATTCATCGCGGTTGGCCATCCTCGAGCGCACGCTCGTGAATTTCGCCCAGGGCGGCGCGGAACAAGCCGTTGAGCCGGCCAGTCAGTTTAGCACGACGCTATTTTGGTTTCGCGAATGTCTAACGCACGCGGACCGGAATGATTTCGACCGACGGCAGCACTTCATCGCCGAGGCCGTAATAGTAGTAGGCCGGCTGCGACACCAGGCGCAGAAACATGAACAGCCGGAAGCGCAGCCGCTTGAGAAAATTCATATGCCGCGCCGGCAGCAGATTTTCCTGCGACGCGTGCACGATCCAGCGATGGCGGTCGGCTGGCAGGTCGATTTCGCGGTGCCGCGCCATTTCCTCCAGCACGCGCTCGACGTTTGGCTCCTCCATGAAGCCGAAGCTCAACTCGACGGCGATGACGCTGCCGCGGTCGCGGTCGCGATCGAATACCGTGACACGATAGCGGTTGTCGTGGATATACGGCACCTTGCGGTGTTTGACTTCGACCAGGATCAGATTGCGCGGCAAGATGCCGTGCCGTTCCCACAGCATCTGGATCATCGCCGGCGCGCGGTCGCTTGGGAGATTCATCGGCTTCGGCGACATCACCAGCGCATTGCGTTCCATGAAGACTTTGCAGTCGCGATGAAGCTCGACCAGCTCAGCCATGGTCATTGTCGGCTTCGCCGAATAGGCGGCAAAAGTCGCCTTGCGGCCCCAGCGCCATGTCGTCATCACCAAAAAGACGGCAACGCCGACCGAGAGCGGCACATAGCCGCCTTCGACGAATTTCAGCGAACTGGCGAACAGAAACGCGGCATTCACCGCCGTCAGCGCGCCCCAGACGAGACCGGTCGCGAGCGGGCCCCATTTCCAGTAACGCCGCGAGATCGGGATCATCGCAATCGAAGTGATCAGCATCACGCCGGACACGGCCAAACCGTAGGCGGCTGCGAGCGCGGTAGCGGAACGGAACGTCAAGACCAAGAGCACGCAGCCGGCAAACAGCGCCCAATTGATGAACGGCACGTAGATCTGGCCGGCATGTCTTTCGTGCGTATGCAGCAGCGCCAGCCGCGGAAACAGACCGAGCCGAATCGCCTGCGACACCAGCGAAAACGCCCCGGAAATGAGCGCCTGTGAGGCGATGATGGTGGCTACGGTGGCAAGCAGCACCATGGGATAGAGCATGGCTTGCGGCACCATGCTGTAAAACAGCTTGCCGGCTTCGACCGGCGCGCCGCTGAGCACATAGGCGCCTTGGCCGAGATAATTGAGGGTGAGCGCGGGAAAGACGACGGCGAACCAGCTTGCCCGGATCGGCGGTGCGCCGAAATGTCCGACGTCGGCATACATCGCTTCGCCGCCGGTGACGACCAGCATCAGGGCGCTGAGAACGAGGAGCGTGTCGAAGAAGCCGGCGCGATGCAGATAGCTCAACCCGTAAAGCGGATTGAACGCGGCGAGGATATCCGGATGCTGTTGGATTTGCGCGATGCCAAGCACCGCGATCGCCGCGAACCAGACGATGAGGACCGGACCGAACACAATGCCGATGCCGGCGGTGCCCTTGAACTGAATGGCGAACAGCCCGGTCAACAGGGCGATGGTAATCGGAATGACGGCGGTGCCCAAGGTCGGCGTCGCCACATGCAGCCCCTCCACTGCCGACAGCACGCTGATCGACGGCGTAATGATGCCATCGCCAAACAACAATCCAGCGCCGAGCATCAACGCCCACAACAACAGAGTCCCCCCGCGGCGGCGCTGCTCGTGCAATAAGCCGTAGAGGGCGAACACGCCGCCTTCGCCGTCGTTCTGCGCACGCAGCACGAGCATAGCGTATTTGATCGCGACGATGATGGTGATCGTCCAGATCACCAGCGAGACGCCGCCGAGGACGTCGTCGGGCGTTTGCGCGCCGCCGGCCCGACCGAAAAACAGCTGGTCCATCGCATAGAGCGGCGAGGTGCCGATATCGCCGTAAACGATGCCGAGCGCACCGATGGTCAGGCCGGCGAAGCTACCGCGGGGCATATGGCTTGCCGTCGCGCCCGGCCTGCTATCGGCGGCACGTAATCGACGCAGGCGAGCTAAAGCATTCATCAACCAAGACCGGCGGCCGCGGCAGGCGGCCAGCATTGCGCTAGCAAAGAATGGAACCGGAACTATTGACGCACGTCAAAAGTCGTCGGCGGCCAGCTTTGGCGGCATTCCCATCAGCCGTTCAAATCGCCGTGCACTTTCGTGTGATGGCGACACGCGAATAAAGCGATTTTTCTGCCGATAAATGAGTCGCAATCGCGTCGGAACGGCACAGGCAATCGGCGCCGCGAAAGCCGATGAACCAATTCGCGCGACGATAGTTTTCGCAGGAGCGACAAAAAAAAATGGAGCGTGAGTCATGAAAAAAATTCTTCTTGCCGCTGGATTCGTTATGGCCGCGACGACGGCAGCGCTGGCGCAGGGCTATGTTTATGGTGCGCCATACGGTGGCGGCATCTACAACTACAGCCCCGGCTATGAGTCTGGGCCCGGTTACGGGTCCGGCCTTTACGATTATGCCCCCGGTTATGGCTATGGCGGCTGGTACGATTACGACCGGGTCGATGCTCCGGGCCGCGGCAACAGCGCTGAATCGCAGCGCTGAGCCTAACTTGACCGGCCAGCAGGGCCGGTAAGTGCAGGGCATTTGACTTTCCCGCGATCTCGCCAACCATGGCGGGATGGATGCACCGGTAAAGCAGCGCTTGCGTGTTGCCGTGGTCGGACTTGGCAGCATCGGCGGAGTCGCTGCCGGCTGCCTCGCGGCGGCCGACCGGCATGACGTCATCGCCTGCTTGCGCCGGCCGATCGGGCAGCTCACGCTCGACCAGCCCGGCGGCACAATGGAGCTCAGGCTCACTGCCCTGACTGAGCCGAGCGACGCAGAACCGGTCGACTGGGTGCTGCTTTGCACCAAGACGCATCAGACCCAATCGGCGGCGCCGTGGCTCGCGCAGCTGTGCACGCCGTCGACCCGCGTTGCCGTTTTGCAGAACGGCCTCGGCCATGTCGCGCGCGTCGCGCCGTTCGCCCAAGGGGCAACGGTGCTGCCGGTGATCGTCTATTACAATGGCGAGCGGCTGGCGCCCGATCGGGTGCGACTGAGGCAAGGCTCAGACCAGGATATGGCGGTGGCAAACGACGACGCCGGCCGGGCTTTTGCCGCACTGCTCGATGGCACGCCGCTTCGTGTCCTGTGCAGCGACGATTTCGCGACGCTGATCTGGCGCAAGCTCCTGATCAATGCGGTTGCCAATCCGGTCACCACGCTGACGCTGCAAAGGCAGGCGGTCCTGCGCCGCCCGGATGTGCAGGAGCTCTGTCACGCCATCCTCGCCGAAGCCGTTGCGGTCGCGAGCGCCGAGGGTGCAAAGCTCGCCGAGGACGAGCCGGCCCGCGCGATGGCGACGCTGTTTTCGTTTTCCGGAGAACTCGGCACCTCGATGTATTTCGATCGTCTCGCCGGACGCCATCTCGAAGTCGAGGCCCTGACCGGCGCCATTGTCGCGGCCGGCATGCGCCACGGCATCGTCACGCCGCTCAATACCGCGCTGTTGACGCTGTTGCGCGCCATCGACGATGCCGCGGCAAACGTCAGCGAATAATGTCGGCAAAGGTGTGGGCGATTTTTTCCGCCCGGGTTGCTGCACCGGCGGCGGGCTATAATGCGCTAAGCTGGATTGCCGTCACAGGGAGGTCACATGCCGCGTCGTCCAATCGATCCTCGCTCCGCCGCCGAGCATGCATTCAAAGCGGCCACTACAAAACCGCCGGAAGGCCCCCCGAAAGCACCGCCGGCGCTGCCCGGCGTGAAGGAATTGGTGTCGCTGCGCATCGATCGCGACGTGCTCGATTTTTTCCAAGAGGACGGACCGGGCTGGCAAGACCGCATCAATGCCGCGCTGCGCAAGGCGGCCGGCAAGTAGCATTTTACTGCTGGCCGGCATGGCTGGCCGCGATCTGCCGACATCGTGGAAGATCGAAGACAATAGTTTGATAAAAAACGCTCGATGTCCTTCACGCTTTGTTGAAGCGGCGACCGCAAGGATGACACAGAGGACCGCTAACAAGGTCCCATTGCGCACGGAGGGATTCGCCATGACGCTCCAACTTACTGAGCAAGTCACTCGGCAAGGCGCTGGCAGAGCCGCCGCGCCGATGCATTTTTTCCACGAGCGCTATTACGGGCGGCCGTGCTGCCCGAAATGCGGCGAACCGATGATGGCCGCGGAGCATCCGCAATTCTTGGCTTGCCGCAGCGGCGACGAAATCCGGAATTTCTGGTGCTGCGATAGTTGCGACCATCGGTTCGACACCGTGGTGAAGTTCAAGCCGCTGGCGGCTTGAGAGCATCCGAGCGCGCCGAAGCCGCGTCAGCTTAGCGCAATCATTCGCGCATCGTCAGGCGGCGTTTGCAGCTGCGTCTGCGCATAGGCGGGCGATCCGCCGGTGAGCTTGGTCCAGACCCAGCGCCACAGGCTGCGGATTTCCTCCGCCGACTTGCCGTCCAGCGCATATTCGGTAACGGCCAGCCCGGCGCCGAGCGCATCCTGCTGATCGTTGCGCAGCACGATGTAGGGCCGCGCCAGCACGCCCATCGCGGCAAGGGAGATTTCGTTGAACGACATCTCGATGCGGACGGCGGCATCGCCGAGCGCCGCAGCGGCGTGCTCGAGGCGCGGGCTGCGTGCCGGCGTCTGGTTGAGAATGAAAGCGAACGGCTTGTCGAGCCGGCGTACCGAACTGAGCGTCGGCGCCGCGGCTTCGATATCGGCCGGACTCGGCCGCGCGGGGATCAGGCACAAATCCGAGGCGGCGATGGCAGCCGCGGTCGTCGAGCTTTCGCCGCCGGCGGTGTCGATCAGTGTCAGCGTCACGCCGCTGTCCCGCAACAGCGGCAGTCTTTGCTCGATCTCGAAACCGGCAATGACGGTCGCGACCATAGGCTCGCTTTGCGTCCGCCGCCGCCGCCAATTGGAGACGGTGCCCTGCGGGTCGGTTTCGAGCAGGCAGACTTTATGACCGTCCTCCATAGCCGCGAGCGCGAGCCCGATGGCGAGCGTGCTCTTGCCGCTGCCACCCTTCTGCGAAACCAAAGCAATCGTGTGCATGGTGTCTCTTTCGCTGATCTGTCGCGCGGACGGCCGCATAGGCCGCGCCGGTCGACTGGCACGGTTACGCAAGACCGCACTGACTTTGCTACGAGACACGCCGTGCCGGTCCACATCTGCCGCCACGTGGCGAAGATCCGAATCACCGCCGGCGCGGATGCTTGGACAATGCCTGTGGATCGAACAGGCGGCTATTTGTAGAAACACGTAGCGATCGTGGCGCACCGTTTCAGTCGAAACCCCGCCGCCTGATCGGATGCGCCGGCGCAAGTTTTGGCGCGCGATTGAGCGCGGCGGCAAGAATCCGAAAGGCGTGGCTGGCGACGACCGCCGACAGCGTCAGCACTATCGTCTGCAACAGACCGCCCATCACCAAGCCGATCATCATCTGCGGCGACCCGGTGACCTCGATGCGGCGGCCGAGCAACGAAACGCCGCCAACGCTGACCGCGACCCATGGAAAGAGCGCAAGGAAAAAGATCGCGAACAACCGCAACGCATAGCCCTTGCTGTCGGCGAGCGCATGGGCTCCCGTCGCGCCTGGCGCCTGGACTGCAAGCGCTGGGAGCAAAATCAATAGCCGCAGCGACAGACCGATTGCCGCGACCAACGCCGCAGCGAAGCCGAGCGTGCTCGCCCAGAGCGGCCATTCGAACGCTTGCATCGCACCGAGCAGATCGAACGGCAGGCCCGACAAGACCTTCAGCGCGAACAGCCAGACGAAGAACTTCCGATAGATCGGGTCGCCAAGCGGAAGCGTATAGGCGGAGGTGACCACGTCCTGGATGACGAAACGATGGACGGCGATGACGATGGGCGTCACCAGCAGCGCCCAGATTGCGTCGTCGGCGAGATTCAAGGCTGAGCCGGCGATATTTTGAAACCACAGGCTTTCGGGGACGAGTTCCGCAACGGCTGCGAGGGCTGCGAGAATAAGAAAAGCGCTGACCACGAGCATGCGCAGCGCTAACAGCGTGCGCCGCCAGTCCCGATAGGCAGCCGCAAGCGTGCGCATGACGGGCAAAGAGCGATGGGTCACGAGTTCAGCCCTCGGCAACGTGATGCTCTTTGTCGCTGTCGCGGCATCCGGCGGTTCACGAGCCGCCCCTCTGCGCGCCGGCCGGCATGGTCTCGCGGACTTGACTCGACCATAAGTTTATGTTCCTGTTTTGTTCCATACCATCCAGCGCAGGGGGATTGAGACATGAAAGCTTCCGTTCTGACGTCGGGTTTGGGTCTGGTTCTTGGTTTCGCTCGGTTCTTGGCTCGGCTCTCGGGCTCGCCGCGCCAGCTTTCGCGGAAACCCCAACGATCACGCCCGCGGATGCCAAGACCCACGTCGGGCAGACCGTGACGGTCGAAGGCGCCGTGGGAAATATTGCCGCCGGCCGCAGCGGAACGACCTTTATCGATGTCGGCGGCCGCTATCCGGACAACAATTTCGCCGCTGTCATCTTTGCTGCCGACAGAAGCAAATTTCCGGACTTGAAGACATTCGATGGCAAGGTCGTCGACATCACCGGCGCCGTCACTCTCTATCGCGGCAAGCCGGAGATCATCCTGAAATCCGCCGATCAGATGAAGGCCAAGTAGCAATTCATCGCTCGATTGAGCATGAGTTCCGAAAGCCGGTGCTGTTCGGAATCACACGCTAAATCGTCCGGTAGCCGCCGTCGGCCATGACAATGGCGCCGGTGCAGGCCGACAGATCCGACGCCAGAAACAGCGCCGGGCCGACGATATCGTCCGGCCTGCCGGTGCGCCCGAGCGGCGTGTGATCGAGAAAGATCTTGACCAGCTCCGGCTGCGTGGCCCGCACTTTTTCGTTCAGCGGCGTCTCGATCAGGCCGGGGCCGATGGCGTTGACGCGCATGCCGTACTTGCCAAGTTCCGCGGCCAAGGCGCGGGTGAAGCCGAGCACGCCGTGCTTCGAGGTGGTATAGGCGGGCGAGTTCGGTGTGCGCACATGCACGAACGACTGGATCGAAGCGATATTGACGATACGGCCCTTGCTGCCGCGCAGTGCGTCCAGGAACGCGTGCGTCACGTTGAACAAGCCGTTCAGATTTACGGCCATGATATCTTGCCAGTCCTTGATCACGGCGTCCGGATCGCCGGTGAACGCGTTGCGGCGATTGATGCCGGCATCGTTGACCAGGATCGAAACCGCGCCGAGTTCGCTGGCGACCCGCCCGGCGACGGCGCGGCACGCCTCGCGGTCCCGCACATCCAGCGTGAAGGCTTGCGCCGTGCCGCCGGCGCCGCGGATATCGGCTGCGGTCTTGGCCGCGGTCGCACCGTCAATGTCGAGCACGGCGACAGCCGCGCCTTCGCGTGCATAGCCGAGCGCAATGGCGCGGCCGATGCCGGAGCCCGCGCCGGTGATTGCCGCGATATGATCTTGCAACAGTCCGGCCATCGGCGCCTCCCGCTTGCTCGGCGGCCAGCGTAGCAAAGGGGCGGTTGCTTTACACCCGGATCAAATGCGCGCGGCAAGCGTTAAATTGACGAATTTCGCGCTCGGCGCGGACCGCGCCGGTGCGAGCCCAGCGAACGGAGGACCCGATGCCTGACCAGAAGACGATCCAGAAGGCAAAAGCGGACAAGCGCGAGGGTAAATCGCCCTCGACCCAGGCCGGCGAATTCGTCCACGCCGAAATCGATAAGATCCGCCACGGCGAGCATGGCGCGCGCTCGGCCAAGCAGGCGATCGCCATCGGCCTGTCGGAGGCGCGCACGCGCCGGCGTCGATCTGCCGCCGCCCCGGCGCGGCACGACAAAAGCGCGCACGCGCAAGAGCGCGCAATACGCCTACGAGACCGGACAAGGAAAGCGCAAACCCAAAAGCCGGAGCAAAAAGCGGGCGCGTGCCGCGAAGCGAGCGCTGCGGCGCGAACCGCGCCGCGCGGCGTCGCACCGCGCCTTGTCGCGCCACGCGCATAGCGCCGCCTCCCGCCGCAGCGCGGCGGCGCGTTCGCGCGCGGCGCAGAAGGCGGCGCGCACCAAGGGCCGCAGCGGCCGTGCCGCGGCAGCCCGCAAGGCGGCGCGCGCGCGCATCCGCCGCGCCTGAGGCGGCGCGGCGGATGCGTCCCGTCACGACGTTGTGTTCGGGCGCATTATTGCCGGACCATGAGCGTGGCCGTAGTCTGCAAGCGAGGCGCGAAGGGGTCGATCAGGCTTAAGGAGGCCTCAGTGGCAGCGGAACGCGCCTTCACTTGCGGCAGCAGCAAATATTATGTGGTCGAGCAGCACGGCTATCTGATCGTACAACGGCAGGACTGGCTCGGCCGCACTTTCATCGATTACGCGCACAGCCTCGCCGAAGCGATCGCCCGCATCGAGGCCGACGCCCATTGCTGGCAAATCCGGGCGGCGTAGAATCCGGCACGGGTACGCGCGGGCGGATGGGGATTAGGCTCCGCCGTGCGGAAGGCCAAGACGGGAATGCCGCCTCATGCGCGAAGAGAAATTTACGCCGCCGGCCGGCGCTTTTACCCGCAGCGTGCCGATTCGCTTTTCGCATTGCGACCCGGCCGGCATCGTCTACTTCCCGCATTATTTCGACATGTTCAACGGCGTGATCGAAGACTGGTACAAGGACGAGCTGCATCACGATTACGCCGGGCTGGTGATGGGCGAGCGCTTCGGCTTTCCCTTCGTCCACATCGAATGCGATTTCAAGATCCCAAGCCTAATGGGTGAAGTCATCGACCTGACTTTATTGGTCGATCGTGTCGGCCGCTCGTCGCTCGGCATCGGCATCGTCTGCCATCGCGACGGGCTTACTCGCCTGCGCGCCCGCATGGTCACCGCCATGATGTCGCTCGAGACCAAGAAGCCGGTGCCACTGCCGCCGGCCCTGCGCGCGGCGATCGAGGCCTACCGGGCCAAAACCGCCGACGGCTGACGACGGGCGGCGCGTACGACGGGCGCTTCGCCATTGCCACGCGCGCGACGCCTGGCGCCCAGATGTTGCCGATCCGGCTAGGCTTGTAACGACCAAATAAACCAAGGATTTATCTTGTATTCGTCAATCGCCGCGGGCGAACCGCGCCACGCGTTGCATCCGTATAAATCCTGACACTACAATCCCGAACGGAAACGCCTTTTGCCACACCGCAATGCGAGAGAACCGACGATTCCATCGCGTCCGGCCGACCGGATTGGTCGCCAAGACCGGAATCATTTTCGCCGACGTCAGAGGCGCGTCGACGGTCTGCACCATTGTCGACATCAGCGCCGGCGGCGCCTGCCTCGACGTGCATGGCGGCGATGACATTCCGAGGCGCTTCATGCTCAGCCACGGCGGCGTGAAAAAGAACTGCCTGGTGATGTGGCAGAAGGGCCGGCGCGTCGGCGTGTCTTTTTGACCGCTGCCGGCCGCCGGCGTTCAGCCGAAGAACCAGGATTCCGGGTCGGCGATCGGCTCGCCGGCGTTCAGCGCCAGCAGGCCTTTGACGCAGCGGATCAAGGTCCAGACCACCCACCACAGCAGGATCAAGCCGCCGATCGCCACGTGCAGCGCGACGACGCCGACAAAGACAAACAGGAGCCCGATCCAGAAGGTCCTGACCTGAAACCGGAAATGGCTGCGGCTGACCGGCTCGGCGCGGTCGACCTGCATCGAGGCGATGATGAGGCCGACGACCGCGGTCAGTCCGGTGAAAAAACCAAGCAAATAGAGAACGTAGACGGTCAGCGCCAGGCCGTAATCCGAAATCATCGGCGGCCGCACCGCGACCGCTTGGTCGTCGACAGCCTTGTCGCCAGCAGCGGCCTTGTCGGCGGCTTTGGCCATTTGCCCCTCCCCTTGTCCTGCGATCCGCGACCGCACATGCTTATAGCAAATCACGAACCATTCGCCTCACCCAAATTGCAGCCCTCCCATTGGCACAAGGCGAGGACAGGTCCGTCCATTTCCCGATAAGCTCGGCGTTCGGCCGAGCATTGGCAATTCAGGGAGCCGCTTCGTGGGCAAAGGACACAAGGATAAAGTCGCCGTCATCACCGGCGGCGCCAACGGCATCGGCCAGGCTTTCGCCAAGCGTCTCGCCGAGGACGGCGTGCACATCGCCATCGCCGACCTCGCCGACGGGCGCGAGACGGTGAGGCTGGTCGAAACGGCGGGGCGCAACGCGCTTGCGGTGAAGTGCGACGTGTCGAAGGAGGACTCGGTCGCGGCAATGGCCCGGGAAGTGCAGGCCAAATTCGGGCACGTCGATATCGCGGTGAATTGCGCCGGAATTTTTCCGCAGCAGGATTTCGCCACCATGACCTTCGCCGACTGGCGCAAGGTGCTGTCCATTAACCTCGACGGCACCTTCCTCGTCACCTCAGCCTTCGTGCCGGGCATGCGCGCGCGCAAATGGGGACGCGTGGTCAACATGGCGTCGTCGACCTTCGGCTCGGTGACCACCGGCTTCGCGCATTACGTCGCCTCGAAGGGCGGAATCATCGGTTTCACCCGCGCCCTTGCCGGCGACGTCGCCGCCGACGGCGTCACGGTGAACGCCATCGCACCCGGCCTGACCCGCTCGCCCGGCACGCTCGTGCGCAAGCCGCGACCGGGCTTCGCCACCATGGAGGAGGAATTCGCCGCCGTCGCCGGGCTGCAGGCCATCAAGCGGCCGGAGGTGCCGGACGATCTGGTCGGCGCCGTGTCGTTTCTCACCAGCGACGACGCCGCTTTCATGACCGGCCAGACGCTCAATGTCGACGGCGGCAGAGTGCGGTCTTAGGAGTTGGATATGATGCGCCTGATCTGTTGCTCGATGGCGTTGTTGGCTGCGCTCACCACCGGCGCCGCGGCGGCGACGCGCGCCTATGTCATGAACGGCCTGTTCGTCGGCCACGGGCTTGCCGTCGTCGCCGAAGCGCTGCGGCAGCGCGGCTACATCGTCGCTTACGGCAGCTACGAGCAGAACCGCCAATTCGCCGCCGATGCCTGCGCGCATCCGGACGACCGCATCGTCGTCATCGGCCACTCGTTCGGCGCCGAGCGCGCCGCCGAGGTGGCGACGCAGGCTGCCGCCTGCGGCGCCCGCGACGTCACCATGATCGGCGTCGATCCTTCGCAATCGGTCGCGGTGGCGAGCTCCGTGCATGCGATCAATTTTGTCGGCGAGCTCGGCGGCACCGTCGCCGGTGCCGAGAACATTCCGGTGCCCGGCTACACGCACATGGGCATCATCGACAGCCCGGCGGTGCAGCAGCAGATTCTGCAGGCCGTCGAGCAGGGCGAGGGTCAGGGCCGGTAAGGATCGGAGACCGGCCGGACCGATGCGATGGAAATAACTTCGAAGCGTCCAGAACGATGACCGAGACCGCGCCGGGCAAGCTCATCCGCTGGCATTATTTCTGGTACGTCTTGGCGGCGCTCGTCGTCATGATCGCCGCCATCGCCGGCGGCAATCTTTGGGCGCTGAATTTCGTTCATGTCTTCTGCGGCCTGATCTGGACCGGCATCGACCTGTTCATGGGCTTCATGCTCGGCCCGATCCTGCGCACCACCGATATCGCCACCCGCAAGGCGGTGCTGCTGCGGCTCACGCCGCGCACGCTGTTCCTGATGCCGACGCTTGCCGTCATTACCGGCACCACCGGCTGGTATGTCGCGCTGGATCTGGGCTTCACGGCGCTTGACTGGCCGGATTACGGCTGGGTCGCGGCCGCGCTTACCTTGGTCGTGCTGATGACCGTGCAGGGGCTCGGCTATCTGTTGCCGGCGAACCTGCGTGTCTGCCTGGAGCTGCAAAAGGACCAGCCGGACAACGCGCGGATCGCGGCGCTGACCAGCCACTATTTCCTCGCCGTGGCGCTGCAAGGCGTCATGCAAATCGTCACCATCGTCATCATGGCGCGGCTGGCGACGGGGGTGTGAGCCGCGCGCGGCAGCGGTGCAAACCCACTGTCTATCGTCTCTGATAAGTCAAGTGAATTGCCCCTCGTATTCGCAGCGTTCGAAGTGGCGCCCACACAAATCGCGCTCGGACATATGAAAATAGAGCGATCCGCCCGGGCCCCAGAAGTGCCAATCTTCGCCGTTGCAATAGGAGTCGACCTGAAGGAGCAACCGCGCGTCCTCTTCGGCTTCGAATGCCCAAAGATCGTTTTGCACGAGGTCCGGCCAACCCAGGAGTTTGCTGAAGCTCGCGTGGCCGGCAGAGTCCGGCGGGATGCCGTGATCGCGAATGGCCCACCACAGCTCGCGGTACGTTTTGTCCTGATCATCTTTCAATTCGAGTTTGCTGACTGCTTTGCTGAACGGATGCGGCAGATCGAAGATGGGCCGCGGCGTCAGCGCGCACGACGGAAAAACCTCAAGCGGCTCGATAGGCGATTGCGCCGGCACGAGTTGGGCGGGGTTGGCCTAATGAAAAACGGCGATGGGGCCGAAAGGCTCACAGCCATCAACCGCATCGTAGTCGGCAAAGAAAGCGAGCAGGCCGGCCGCCGGCAGCAGCTCTGCTCCGGGCAGGCCCCGCAGTTCCGCGCAGTTGATTTGGCCGACAAACAGCAGCGGTTCAGCCTCCTTTTCGAACATCGGCCACCGCCAATCGGGCGGCGCCAGCGGCATGCCGCCGAAGCGCGACGCCGTAGCCGTAATATCGGCCCGTCGCTGCGGCCAAAGACCTATGGCAGGGAGCGTCAGTTGCATGAGCTGCTCGTAAGCCTCCGGCAAGCTTGCACGGAGCCGCTTTGCGATCTCGTCGCGGCCTAATGCCGACGCCGGCGGATGATCGCACTGCCACAGTGCATAGGGAGGCAGTGACCGCCTTAGTGCCGGCGCCGAGTGCACTTTGGGCTTATCGAGCCAATTCAAATAGCTCTGGGCCCGCTTTCGCACTGTCGCGTCGGAATGACTGGCGAGCCGCTCGAATGCCGGACGCACCTCGCCCCGCGCCTTGAGCGCATCCACTATCTTCGAACTCTGACGCGCGCATCGATTCTTTTTGCCGACGTGTTCCGTCGCCTCTGCGGCTTGAACGCTCGACGCATAGGCCTGCTGCCGTACTGAACTTGGAAAAGTCGTCCTCGCCCCCGGCACTCAATGCGCACCTCCCCACAACTTGACGTTGCCTCGATTGTATGTTCCTGTTTCGTTCTGTCAAGCGTGCCCGCGCGCCGGCACCTTGAAATTCGAGGCGCCGCTTGCCCCGCATGCGACGCGGAAATGCGTGCCAGTTGAGTTAGGGAATCCTGCACTCGGGGAGCAAAATGCAGTTCAGGCGGCTGATCGTGATGATAGTGGCGGCTGCCGGTTATGCCCCGACTTGGGCGAATGCTGACGACGCCGTTCTCTCATTGGTGAATCCGAGCGGTCGGATCGATATTCCCGCCAAGGCCATCATCCGCGTGGAGCCCAGCGGGACATTTGCAATCCGCAACGCGGAAACAGGAGAAGTTAGCCAATTCCCGCTGCCTCACGTCGATCTGTGCTTGTCGGACGACATCCGTAAGCGCATTTGTAATCTGACACGGCAGATTGTCGGCCAACCTCTGGCGATCGTCGTCGGCTGTCGGACAGTCTCGAAGCCGATCGTACGCGAACCGCTCTGCACACGCCCTTGTTTTGAAATCTCGACAAGCGACCTCGCCGAAGCCACTGCGCTGGCACAGCAGATTCGCAGCGCGACAGGCTCCGCGTGCGCCCCATCCAATTGAGCGTTTGGAGCACTTGGGAGACCCGGAGCCCTTCGACCTGCGCAAGGCGCGCAAGTTCAAGGCCGGGTGAGGGCTCCGCATCCCGCCGCGGGTGCGATAAGGTTGCGGCCGCGGGAGCCGATTCGCGCTTTCGCACGCATCCCGGGAAGGAAAACTCATGCGCACCGCAGCCGCGTTTCGTACAAGCCTGATCGCTTTGCTGGCGCTCGCCGGCGTCACCTTCAGTTCCGCCGTCTATGCCGACGGCGGGCCGATCAGCTTCAGCGTGATCAAGGCCGGCATCGTCATCGGCGGCTCCGGCGGCTCGGGCGCTTTCACGTTCCACGGGCGGACCTACCGGATCGGCATCGGCGGCTTGAGCTACGGCTTCACCTTCGGCGCGTCCGAGACGCGCTTCCACGGCACCGTGAGCAACATCAGCGGCCCGTCCGACGTCGCCGGCGTCTATGCCGCCGGCAATATCGGCGCCGCGGTCGGGCGTGGCGCGCAGGCCATCGTGCTGACCAACCAGCACGGCGCTGTGCTGCAGCTGACCGGCGATTCAATCGGCGCCATCGTCAGCGCCGACCTCAACGGGCTCGTGATCACGCTGCAGTAGGAAGCAAGGACCGCTTCCCGCCCCGCGATCGCGGGGAGGAGCATAGGCGGCCTTCGGCCGCCGTTCATTCAGACATGCCGACGCGAAGCGTCGGCTATGGTTCGCGTGGTCCTCCTCCTCCGTTTGCATGGGGACGGATGAAAAACGCGCCGGCGCGATGTCGGTTTCCATCCACGCTACGGTTATCGAAATAGTCCTCGCATGCCCGCCCTGTAGCTGTTAGGCCATCGAGCGTGGCGATGAGCCCGCGAACACCCCGGAAAAGGACGCTGCCGCGATGGAGAAATCCAGTAAGTACGAGGCGGGCGCGCAATTTGCCAAGCTGCAGCGCGCCAACGACGCCAAGCAGGCGGTATCCGACCATGACGCCGCGGCCGAAGCCGTGCGCGCCAAGACCGAACGGCTGCGGGCGCTGCGTCTGGCGCGCGACGCCGCCGCGCCGCAGCCGCAGCCGACCGTAAAAAAGCGCAGAAGCAAGGCCAGGGGCAAATCCGGCAGCTTGTCGGATTGGCTCGACGGCCAGGCCAAAGAGGGCCGCAACGGCTGAGCGGAAGTGTCCTTTTGCGACGGCCCGGCGCCGCCGGGCTGGCGGCGAAAAGCTCTTGCCCGGCCGGAGGAACCGCAATGCCGCTGCAGCGTGGCGAAGTGCGAGGCTACGACTTCGACCGGATGGTCGTCGATTTCACGATGCGCGACGCGGACAAACCGTTATCGAACGCGTCTTCCTCGGGTCAAAGACGTGGATGGCCGGGACAAGCCCGGCCATGACGTCCGAAGGGATTTGCCTCTCCCGCCGGGGAGCGGTGAATTCACTCCCTCACGCCCGCTCGATGCGCGCGGCGTAGCAGCCGGGCGCGGCGAAGTGGACGTGCAGATAGGCCGCGCGCGGATCCGCGAATTGCCGTTCGATCGCCGCTTCGAGCGTGACGCCCTCGGCCAATTCCCAGCCGGTCATCATGCCGCCGTCGTCGAAGCCGCGCACCGCCAGCGTGCGGCTCCGCAACTGGTCCGGCACCTGATCGACGGCGTCGAACGTCTTTTCGCCTTCCCGGACATAGACGGCAAAGCGCATGCGGTACGGCGAGGCGACGGCGTGATGCTCGTAATTGACCAGGATCAGCTCGTCGCCGGGCTTGGCGTCGGTGAGGCTGATGCGGCAAGGCCGCGGCCCGTCGGCGATGCGCCGCACCGCGCGGTGTCCCTTGAGCGCCTTGTCCGACAGCGCGAACAGATGGGCGAACCGCTCGGCCGGCAGGCCCTTGATGCGGAAGTGCTGCATGGATGCGTCCTCCTCTTGGCTCGTGAAGGACAAATGGCGCGACACCACGCGCCGCGACACCCGATTTCTAGGTCCGTGCCCTGCCCCGCGAAGCGGGGGCGGACGATGTTGCCGATCCACAATATCAAACAGCGACACGCTTTCCCGCCCCGCGACAGCGGGGAGGGGGGACCGCACGAAGTGCGGTGGGCGGGGCGCGGGCCGCGACGATCCTCTTGCGACGACAATGAAGCGTTGAGTCAGTCGCCCCCTCCACCATGCTTCGCGTGGTCCCCTTCCCCCACTGTCGTGGGGGCGGATTACGATCGGCTTGCGAGCAAGCTCACGGACGGCGACGTCCTAATTACGCTCAACTATGATACACTGCTTGACTCGGCACTGCATCGACGAGGCTGGAACCCAAAAACAGGCTATGGAATCGAGGGCAATACGCAAAAAAAAGTTAAATGGGATCCTCAGGAGACCGACGCCCCGTTGGACGTGCAATTGCTCAAATTACATGGCTCGATGAATTGGTTCGTCCGAGGGACCGATTCGAAGTTGCAGAAAGTATTCGAAAGCAAACCGGTCAAGATTACCGCGCCCAGATCAAACAATATTTCGGGTTTTATACGACAGATTGTACCCCCGATGTACGGCAAAGTGTTCGAACACGATCACTGGCGGCAGCTTTGGACTAAATCATTTCAGGCGCTCTGTGACGCGGAAGTCCTTGTAGTTATCGGCTCTTCGCTAATTGACACGGATTTCCACCTTCGTGCCCTTATGAGCCAGGTGGCGCGCACTCGAAAGGAGCAATCAAATAAATTTAGCTACCTGTGCCTCGTTGATAGAACCGGGGTGAGAAACAACTGGCAACGGATACTGCGAGGCAGCCACTCCAGACTGGTGACCGACAAGACATTTGACAAATTTTTACATAGCCGACTCAAAGCTTGAGGGATTGCATACAATCAACTGATCTGTTCCCACTCATGTTCGCACTCGTTCACTGTCATTTGGTAAATGCGAACCTTTGAATTAGCGAACTTCGAAAGCAGTTCCTGCTTTTGACCGTCGTCAATCCGCAAACCAAGGCGAAGTTCAGCCACGCAGGCTCCTTTGAACGGTATGCACACTACAGCGATCCGGCCATCGGGAAGGTCTATTCTCTCTATGAGGCAAACCCCATCAATTCTATTGGATGCTTTGTACGTGCCGCGACCAACACGTCCCTTTCCATAGATCGCGTTGGTTGCCGTCTTTCGGTCATTGCTTGATGGGAGTTGGCTGCAGCAAGTAGCTCGGATTGAGCGCCAGCGAAATCCGGGATCGTGCAGCGAGGCTTGCCCCGGATTTCGTTTCACTCAATCCGGACTACGATTGCTACGGCTTTCGCCACTTATCTCTGCCGCCGACACTCGTATCGCGGACACGTTCGACGAGGACAGCCGCCTTGGGATCGAGCTTTTCAGTTTTCTCAATCGCCTGTTCTTGCGTTGGCGCGGTAACGGAGGCCCGTTGCGAGCCTCCCCTTCTGACCGCGTAATCGCCTTCCGGGCGGCGCTCGACGTAAAGCTCGTGTTTCTTACCTGTCATGGAATCACTCCGCGATTCTCTGCTCAGGTTATACCGCGAAATATCCCGCCCTTCTACCAAAAGGAAGCGACCCGATCTCTCCTCACGCGTTCCGTGCATCGCTTTCTCGGCGGCCCGCTTAAAGGCGGCTTGGGCCTTTTCGAAATCAAGTCCTCATCTCATGTCGCCCATGCGTGCTGATCCGTCATGGCCGGGCTTGTCCCGGCCATCCACGACTTACTTTTCAGACGCGAGCAAACAAGGCGTGGATGCCCGGCACAAGGCCGGGCATGACGGCTAAGAGAGCGGCGCGGCCGCGATCCTTCGAGGGCCGCGCTAACGCGCGGCCACCTCAGGATGAGGCCTAGAGAGCCTTATTCGCCTCTTTCGCCGCCTCAGCCTTGTCGACATAAACCTCCGCCCCCATGTCGATGAATTTCTTCGACATCTGGTCCATGCCGGCCTGCGCCGCGTCCGGATAGAGCGCAGCCTTCTCGTTGTCGGAAAGCCCCGCGGCGTATTCGCGGACGTCGGCGGTGATCTTCATCGAGCAAAACTTCGGGCCGCACATCGAGCAGAAATGCGCCACTTTGTGCGCTTCCTCGGGCAGCGTCTCGTCGCGGTGGGCGCAAGATCGACTACGCCTCCTCGAAGCTGAATTGCTTGAGCGCCGTTGGATCTTGGGTACGCTTCGAGGCGTCGAGAATTTCGATGCCGACAATCCGGCCTTCCTCGTCGTAGTCGACGACAATGCCGTCGGCGACCTCTTCGCTGTCCTTGATCGGGCGGTCGGTCAGGTTGAGATAAACCGCATCCGCCGCATGATCGACTCTCATCCGCATGGTTTGGTCCTGTCGAAATAGGCGGTAATGACGTATTCCGGGTCGTCTCGCGCGGTCACCACACGCAACATAACATGCCGCCCTGGCAGACGCTTCAGGAAAGACTGCCGTCCCGCCCATGTTTCTGTTTCGTCGGGGTGGCGGAGGGCTTGTTCAACCCACTCCTTGGTAATGCGGCGACGGGCTATCTGGAATTCCGCATGCTCGCCATAACGGATCACCTCTTGCCCCCCTCACCCGCTCGCGCTAAAGCGCTCGCGGCCTCTCCCCACCGGGGAGAGGCGATCCTTCGAGGCTCGCCGCCACGCGGCGAGCGCCTCAGGATGACGACAACTATAGCGCTTTATTCGCTTCCTTCGCCGCCTCGGCCTTATCGACATAAACCTCCGCCCCCATGTCGAGAAACTTCTTCGACATCTGGTCCATGCCGGCCTGCGCCGCGTCCGGATAAAGCGTCGCCTTCTCGTTGTCGGTCAGCCCGGCAGCGTACTCCCGCACATCCGCCGTGATCTTCATCGAGCAGAATTTCGGCCCGCACATCGAGCAGAAATGCGCCACTTTGTGCGCTTCCTTGGGCAGCGTCTCGTCGTGGTATTTGAGCGCGGTGTCGGGGTCGAGCGAGAGGTTGAACTGGTCCTTCCAGCGGAAGTCGAAGCGCGCGCGCGACAGCGCGTCGTCCCTTAACTGAGCCGCCGGATGGCCCTTGGCGAGATCGGCGGCATGCGCGGCGATCTTGTAGGCGATGACGCCGTCCTTGACGTCGTTCCTGTCCGGCAGGCCGAGATGCTCCTTCGGCGTGACGTAGCAGAGCATGGCGGTGCCGAACCAGCCGATCATGGCGGCGCCGATCGCGGAGGTGATGTGGTCGTAGGCCGGCGCGATATCGGTGACGAGCGGCCCCAAGGTGTAGAACGGCGCCTCGCCGCATTCTTTCAGCTGCTTGTCGACATTGAGCTTGATCTTGTGCAGCGGCACGTGGCCGGGGCCTTCGATCATCACTTGGCAGCCCTTGGCCCAGGCCACCTTGGTGAGCTCGCCGAGCGTTTCCAGCTCGGCGAACTGGGCGCGGTCATTGGCGTCGCGGATCGAGCCGGGGCGCAAGCCGTCGCCGAGCGAGAACGACACGTCGTATTTGCGCATCAGCTCGCAAATCTCGTCGAAGCGCTCGTAGAGGAAGCTTTCCTTGTGATGCGCCAGGCACCACTTGGCCATGATCGAGCCGCCGCGCGAGACAATGCCGGTGACGCGGTTGGCGGTGAGGTGGATGTAGCCGAGTCGCACGCCGGCGTGGATGGTGAAATAATCGACGCCCTGCTCGCACTGCTCGATCAGCGTGTCCTTGTAGCACTCCCAGTCGAGCTTGACCGGATCGCCGTTGACCTTCTCCAGGGCTTGGTAGATCGGCACGGTGCCGATCGGGACTGGCGAGTTGCGCAGGATCCATTCGCGGGTGTTGTGGATGTTGCGGCCGGTGGAGAGGTCCATCACGGTGTCGGCGCCCCAGCGGATCGCCCACACCATCTTCTCCACTTCCTCTTCGACCGAGGAGGTGACGGCGGAGTTGCCGATATTGGCGTTGATTTTGGTGAGGAAGTTCCGGCCGATGATCATCGGCTCGAGCTCGCCGTGATTGATGTTGGACGGGATGATGGCGCGGCCGCGCGCCACTTCGGACCGCACGAATTCCGGCGTGACGAAGAGCGGCACCGCGGCGCCGAAGCTTTCGCCGTCGTCATGGCGCTCCTGCGCGACGTCGAGCATCTTTTTGCGGCCGAGATTTTCGCGCTCGGCGATGTAGATCATTTCCTTGGTGATGACGCCCGCGCGCGCCCATTCGAGCTGCGTCACGGGCTTCCCATCGAGCGCGCGCATCGGGCGCGGCGTGTTCGGGAAATTGCGCGCGAGATGCTTGCCGCTGACATTGCCGTTGTCGACCGGCTTGATCGGGCGGCCGTCATACTCCTCGACGCCGCCGCGCTCGCGCACCCAGGCGACACGCGCGCGCTTGAGACCCTTTTCGACGTCGATCGCCGCGTCGGCCTCGGTGTAGATGCCGGAGGGGTCATAGACCCGCACCGGCTCCTCGCCGGAACCCTCCGAGAGCGGGATCTCGCGCAGCGGCACGCGCAGCTCGGGCGCCGCTTCGGGCGCCGCGTAAATTTTTCGCGAGCCGGCAATCGGGCCGGTGGTCACCGTCGGCGTGGCGAGATCGGCTTCGGAGAGAGGCTTGTTCATCGCTGCATTCCTTCTTCGTTCGCTCTTGCGAGCGATCCGGCGGACGGCGAGGTCGGGGCGGGATTTCCTAGAAGTTTCCGTCCCTTCGCCGGCATGACCCGGATCAGGTTCAAAGGGTTTTTCTCAGCCCGCAACCGGGCACCCCTCGGAACCCCTGTAATCTAGGCCGTTAAGGGGAAGTGTCAACGCGGTGTCACGATGGCTGTGGCGAGCGCGCAGCACGGCCTCACGTACCGTCACCCTGAGGTGAGAGCGCAGCGAGCCTCGAAGGGCGACGGCCCGGGCGCCTCGGCTAGCATCCTTCGAGGGCCGCGCTGCGCGCGGGCACCTCAGGATGACGAAGGCAGATCAATAATTCTTCAGCAGCCGCTGCAGGTAATCGAGCTCTTCCTGCGGGCGGGCAAATTCGCCGAAGCGCTTGCGCAGTTCCTCGAGGATGCGCCGCGCGCGCTGCACGTCGATCTCGCCGGGCACCTTGACCGAGGAATCGTCGCTGTAGTCGTGGCCGCGCAGCGGCCGGCCGAGCGGATCGGTATCGCTGTCGCCGCGCGCCTCGCCGAAGCGGCCGCGGCCCTGGCCTTGGCCCTGCCCCGTCTGCTGCTGCATCGCCTGCGCCAGCGATTGCGCGCCTTTGCGCAAGGCATCGAGCGCGCGGCCTTGGGAATCCACCGCGCTGTCGGCATCGCCCTCCCCGAGCTCGCCTTCGGCTTGGCCCATGGCCTGACCGGCGCGGCCGAGCTGATCGAGCTGATCGCCGCCCTGGCCTTGCTGGCCCTGCCCCGGGCCTTCTTTGCCCTGCTGGCCTTGCTGGCTCTTGCCGAGGCCGCGGTTCTTCAGATCTTGCAGCAACTGATTGAGCCGGTCGCGCAGCGCCTGCTGGTTCTGCTGCAATTGCCCGAGCGAGTCGCCTTGATGTTCCGAGCGGCCGGGCTTGCCCTGCTGCCCGCGTTGCGCGTCCTCCTGGTTCTGGCCCTGCTTGAAGGTGCGATCGCGCAAATCCTGCTGCTGGCGGATCATGTCGCCGAGCTCGTCGAGCTCCGACATCTCGTCGCTCTCCTCGCCGTTCATGCCCGGCGACGCCATCTGCATGTTTTCCATCATCTGCGCGAGCTGCTGCAGCAGCGCCTGCGCCGCATCCTTGGCGCCGCTGCGCGCCAGGTTCTCGAGCTTGTTGAGCATGTTCTGCAGATCGCGCTGCGTCATCACCTGCGCATTGGGATTGAGCGGCCGCGCCAGCTGCTGATTGTTCTTCAGCTGCCGCGCCAGCGCCTGCAAATAACGCTGCATGGCCTCGCGCAGCTTGTCCATCAGCTGCTTGATCTCGTCGTCGCTGGCGCCGCGCTCGAGCGCCTGCTGCAGCGCGGCTTCCGCGTTGCGCAGCGCGTCCTGCGCGTCGGAGACGTTGCCGTCCTCGATGTCGACCGCCATCTGCCACAGCCGCGATACCACGTCGCGCAGATCGTCGTCGCTCTTGGCGCGAACGAGTTCCCAGAAGATCGAGCGCAGGCCGAGATAGACGCCGGCATCGGGGGTGAATTTCTCCGGCGCCAAAGCCAGCGCATCGAGCGCGGTGATGACCTGCGGCCGCGCATTGGCGTCCATCGCCAGATCGCGCCGCTGCTCGACCAGCGTCCGCGCCAAGGGCTTGATGAAGACGCGCTGCGGCAGGCGGAACGTCACCGGATCGCTCTTGCCGACATTGCCGCCGTCGTCGTGCGCGACGAGCGTCATCGTCACCTCGGCGCCCGCCCAGGGGTGATCGGTGAGATCCTTGATGGTCTGGCCGACGCCGTCCTTGGTGCGCGCCTGCGGCAGCACCAGCGGGAATTCCGGCGGGCCGTAGAGCGGGCGCGGCGGCTGCGCCTTGCCGCCGGGCGCGGCGCTCACGGCCGGATCGTCCTTTCGCGCGAAAATCGCTTCGGCTTTGGTGACGCCGTAATCGTCCTGGAGCCGGTAGGACAACAACAGCGAGCCGCGGTTCTGCGCCTGCGGATCCTTGGTCAATTCGATGGTCGGCGGATTGTCGGCAATGGCGTTGAACGGCCAGGTCAGATCTTCGCCGGCGCCGCGCAAGGTCGCGGTGCCGGTCGCGGTGATCGTGAAGCGATGCTCCTCGGTGCCGGCCGGCGCCTGCACCGCGTCCTTGGAGGCCGCGACGCCGCCTTTGCCGGAGACATCGAGATTGACGTTGCCGGTCGAGCGCACGATCAGCGTCGAGTTGACCGGAACCGCGAAGGGCCCTTCGCCCGGCGCCTGCGCCGCCGCCGTCTCGCCCGGATGAATGCCGGGCAGCACCAGCGGCGGCTTGCCGGTATAGGCCGGCGGCACCACCCAGGCGTCGACGCGGAAATTCGCCGGCAGCACCGCGCCCTGCCAGTCGAACGCCGCGGCGATCCTTTTCCATCGCTCCCCGCCGGCAGCAAAGAACGTGGCGATGCAGGCGAGCAGCACCAGAGCGCGGAGCGCATAGGGATCGCGCCAGGCGACGCGCGGCGCCGGCGCGCCGGCTTTGAGCGCATGCGCGGCTTGGCGGGCGCGCTCGACATGAGCGTTCCACAGCGCCAGCGAATAGGGATCCTTCGAGGTGACCGCGAGTTCGTCGGCGATCGCGGTGGCCGGGCGATGACGCAGGCCGCTGCCGCGATCGAGCCGGCTCAAGCCTTCCCGCGTCGCCGGCATGCGCAAGCGTCCCAACGGCACCAGCGCGGCGACAAGGACGACGACAAAGCCGATCACGCCGATGGTGCGGCCGAGCGGCGGCAGCCACAGCCACAGCCCGAGCCAGGACAGCGCCAGAAACAGACCAAGCGCGGTCGCCAGCGTCGCCAATGCCGGCCACAGCCGCTCCCACAGGATCGTCCAGCGCGCGCGCCGCAGCGCCAAATCAAGAAACGAACTCGCCGACGGCCCGGCCGCGGCCCTGTCGGGAGCGCTATTCGGCAAAATCTGGTCGGTCACAGTGCTTCCGTTTATCGGGGCGGCGGCTCGGCAAAGACGCGCCTGCAACTGGCAGACAACACGTTAACATCAGGGCCGGTTCAAGGCACTTAAAGCCCAGCAAAATTTAGTGAAGCAAGATCAAAGCCAAGGTCACAGCCAGCCCGGCAGCCGGTCGAGCCCGATCAGTTCGTCGAGCGCCTGGCGGGGCCGGATGACCGCCCATTCGCCATTGCGAACAAGCACTTCGGGGATCAGCGGGCGGCTGTTATAGGTGCCGGCTTGGGCCGCGCCATAGGCGCCGGCGGTCATCACGGCGAGGAGGTCGCCCGGCTTCGGTTCGACCAGCGCGCGATCGAGCGCCAGATAGTCGCCGGATTCGCAGACCGGCCCGACCACGTCGGCGGTGATTCGCGGCGCGCCCACGGCGGTCTGGCGCACCGGCTTGATGTCGTGATGCGCCTCATACAGCGTCGGCCGCACCAGATCGTTCATGCCGGCGTCGACAATGACGAAGGTCTTGGCCTCGCCGCGCTTGATGTAAATGACGCGCGTCACCAGGATGCCGGCATTGCCGACGATCAGCCGGCCCGGCTCGAAGATGAGCTTGCAGCCGAGGTCCCTGGTCGCGCGCTTGACGACCGCCGCATAGGCATCGGGATCGGGCGGCGGCTCGTTGTCCTCGCGATAGGGAATGCCCAGGCCGCCGCCGAGATCGACATGCGAGACGGTGTGGCCGTCGGCGCGCAGCACGCCGACGAACTCGGCCAGCAGCGCAAACGCATCGCCGAACGGATCGAGCTCGATGATCTGGCTGCCGATATGCATGTCGACGCCGATGACGCGCACGCCCTTGAGCTTGGCGGCACGCGCATAGACCTCGCGCGCGCGGCTGATCGGGATGCCGAATTTGTTCTCCGCCTTGCCGGTCGCGATCTTGGCATGGGTCTTGGGATCGATGTCGGGATTGACGCGGATCGAAATAGCGGCGACCCGGCCCTTGGCGGCGGCGATCGACGCCAGAAGTTCAAGCTCCGGCTCGGACTCGACATTGACGCAAAGGATATTCTCGTCGACCGTCAGCGCCAGCTCGGCCGCGGTCTTGCCGACGCCGGAGAACATGATCTTGTCGGCCGGCACGCCAGCCATGCGGGCGCGCAACAGTTCGCCTTGCGAGACGACGTCGGCGCCGGCGCCGAGCCTGGCCAATGTCGCGATCACCGCCTGATTGGAATTCGCCTTCATGGCGTAGCAGATGAGCGCGTCGACGTCGGCGAAGGCGCCGGCGAACACCTTGTAGTGCCGCTCGATGGTGGCGCTGGCATAGCAGTAGAACGGCGTGCCGACCGCCTCCGCCAGCGTGCTGAGATCGACCGCTTCGGCGTGCAGCAGGCCGCCGCGATAGGTGAAGTGATGCATGGCGGGTGTTTAGAGCATGTTTTGAGTCATTGCGAGCCGACCGACCCGCGCGAAGCCGCGCGGTCCGATGACAGGCTCCGCAACCAATTCGGAGGAATCTACTGCAGCAGCGGGTCGAGGATGAAGGAGCGTTTCTGACCCGGGGTCGCGACCGGATTGCCCTGGCTATCGAAGCCGGTTTTCACGGCCGTGTCCTGCGGCGAGCCAGGAGCGGGCGTGCCGTCAGGCGAGCGCAATTGCGACGTCGTGACTGGCGCTGCCGGCGCCGGCCCGGGCGGCAATTCGAGCGGCCCCTCGCGACCGCAGCCGGCGAGCGCCAATACGCCGGCCAGCGCCGCAGCCAAGGCAGCACTTCGCACCGGATTCCCGCTTGCGCGGGAATGAGCGGGATTGTGCGGTCGGGTCAAAACCATGCCCCCAAAGCCCCTAAAACGGTCCAACAGAACCCACCGCGGCGGCGACATTGTGTCCGTAAAGCATCGGCGAAAGCCGTTGCCAAACGCTTATGCCTTTTTGTCCAGGCGCTTAAGCCAGCGCTTGGCCTCGCGGCGGACGTTGCTCGGCGCCGTGCCCCCGTAAGCCGTGCGGCTTTTCACCGACTTGTCGGGCGACAGCACGGCATAGACCGCCTTGGTGATCCTGGCGGTGATTTTGGGTTCGACCGCCTGCATGGTTTCCAGCGGCAGCTTGTCGAGCGGCATGTCGGCCGCGGCGGCCGCGGCGACGATCTTGCCGGTAATGTGATGGGCGTCGCGGAATGGGATTTTGAGCGTGCGGGTCAGCCAGTCGGCGAGATCGGTGGCGGTCGAATAGCCGCCACCGGCGAGCCCGCGCATCCGCGCCACGTCGGGCTTGAGATCGGCCACCATGCCGGTCATCGCCCTGATCGACAGATCGAGCGCGCCGATCGCGTCGATCGCGCCCTCCTTGTCCTCCTGCAGATCCTTTTGATAGGCGAGCGGCAATCCCTTGATCACGATCAGGAGCGAAGTGAGCGCCCCGACGATGCGCCCGGTCTTGGCGCGCACCAGTTCGGCGGCGTCGGGATTGCGTTTCTGCGGCATCATCGAGGAGCCGGAGGTGAACTTGTCGGAAAGCTGCACGAGGCCGGCAAGCGGCGACGACCAGATCACGATCTCCTCGGCGAAGCGCGACAGATGCACCGCCGCAATCGCGCAGGCCGCGAGCGTCTCCAGCACAAAATCGCGGTCGGCGACCGCATCGAGCGAGTTCGCCATCGGCCGAGCAAAGCCAAGTGCCTTTGCGGTCATGGCGCGGTCGATCGGGAACGAGGTGCCGGCGAGCGCGCCGGCGCCGAGCGGGCTCTCATTGAGCCGCGCCCGCGCATCGGCGAAGCGGCCGCGGTCGCGCCCGGCCATTTCCACATAAGCGAGCAGATGGTGGCCGAACGTCACCGGCTGCGCGGGCTGCAGGTGAGTGAAGCCCGGCATCACGGTATCGGCATGGGCAAGCGCCTTGGCAGCGAGCGCCCGCTGATAGCCGGCAAGCGCGGCGTCGATGCGGTCGATGGCGTCGCGCACCCAGAGCCGGAAATCGGTCGCCACCTGATCGTTGCGCGAGCGCGCGGTATGCAGCCGCCCGGCCGCCGGCCCGATCAACTCGCCGAGCCGGCTCTCGACATTCATGTGGATGTCTTCGAGCGCCCGCTTGAAGGCGAATTTGCCGGCCTCGATCTCTGACAGGATCATGTCTAGACCGTGAGCGATCTGTTTCGCATCTTGCGCCGTGATGATGCCTTTTTTGGCGAGCATCGCCGCATGCGCCTTGCTGGCGGCGATGTCCTGCCGGTACAGGTGGCGGTCGACATCGATCGAGACGTTGATATCTTCCATGATCGGATCGGGTCCGGAGCCGAACCGACCGCCCCACATCTTGTTGCTCATGACGGATCGCTTGTTAAAAGTTGCCGCTCGCTGAAGGTTGTCTCATGACGCTCACGCCGAGGTTTTGCCGCTCATGACCGAACAAACCGCCGAAACCGAAAATCCGCCTGTCCTGCGCAAAATCGGCCGGCTGCGGCTTGTTTCCGCCGCGGCGGCCATTGGCATTCTCATTGTGCTGGCGGGGGTATACGGGATCGAGCACTTCCGAAGCAATCCGGCCGATGCCGCCTGCCGGCCGGCGGTTAACATCGCCAGGCAGATCGCGCCCTTGGTTCACGGCGAGGTCGCGGCGTTGGCGGTGGCGCAAACGCCGTTCCACGTCCCCGATCTGACCTTCAAAGACGCGACTGGCGCCGATAAGCGGCTGGCCGATTGGCGCGGCCGCACCGTGCTCCTTAATCTCTGGGCGACCTGGTGCGTACCGTGCCGCCGCGAAATGCCGGCGCTCGATGCCCTCCAAGCAAAGCTCGGAGGGCCGGACTTCCAGGTGGTCGCCGTCAATATCGACACCCGCGATCCGCAGAAGCCGCTCGCTTTCCTCAAAGAGGTTGGCGCCACCCATCTGACTTATTATTCCGACCAGAGCGCGCATGTTTTTGAGGACCTCAAGGCTGCCGGTAAGGCCTTTGGCATGCCGACGACGGTCATCGTCGACCGCAACGGCTGCGAGATCGCAGACATGGCCGGGCCGGCGGAATGGTCGAGCGACGACGGCGTGAAGCTCGTCAGCGCGGCAATTGCCGACGGCAAGAGCGCTACGCAGTAACGTCCAAATTCGTTCCGATGCCGGAGCCGACATTGGCCAGCGTGTTGGCGTTCTGCTGCGCGGCGTCGATCAAATTCACGATCGAGGAACCCATATCCGCGTTCATGCGCTCGAGCCGCGCCGCGATCGCGAGCTGCAGCATCCCGGTCTGGGCTCCGACGAGAGCGGTGGCGATGCTGGCGGGGTTCATGTCACCGAGCTTAAGGGTCAAGGCTTAACAATCCGATTAAGGGGCCGCTCACGGAATCGTCATCGCGACCTCCGCGATGATCATTGACAAAACCGGCTCGCCCTTGATACTAAACCATATGGTTAAGTTTTCGAACGCCCCCCTCGATCGCACTTTTGCCGCGCTCTCCGACCCGACACGGCGTGCAATGGTGATGCGGCTCGCCGAAAATCCCGATCTTTCGGTCAGCGACCTGGCGGCGCCGTTCACGATGTCGCTGCCGGCGGTGATGAAGCATCTCGCCGTCTTGTCCGATGCCGGGCTGGTCGAGCGCAGCAAAACCGGCCGCGTCGTCGCCTGCCGGCTCGACGCCGAGCCGATGCGCGAGGCCTTCGAGTGGCTCAATCGTTATGAAAGGTTCTGGTCTGGGCAGCTCGATCGCCTGGCCGCGTTTCTGGAAGAGGAAGAGCAGTCATGGCCATCCAAACAGCCACCAAACCAAGTCTCACCATCAAGCGCCGGCTCAAAGCCGCGCCGGCCAAGGTCTTTGCCGCATGGACGGAGCCGGAAAAGATAAAACGCTGGTTTGGCCCGGCCGGCACCGTGTGCACGCATGCGGAGTTCGAGCTGCGTGTCGGCGGCAAATTCACCATCGTGGCGGCCCGCCCGGGCGCCGAACCTTTCCAGGTTCTCGGCGTCGTGCGCGAAGTCGTTCCGAATGTGCGGCTCGTCTACACCTGGGCGTGGGCCGGCACGCCGGAGCGGGAGTCGCTGGTGACCGTCGAGTTCAAACCTGACGGCGACGGCACGCTATTGACGCTGATGCACGCGCAATTTTTCGACGAAGAGGCCCGCGACCGCCATCAGCAAGGTTGGACCGGCGCGCTCGACAAACTGGAGAAATTCGTCGCGTAAGCGGCACCAACTTGGCGTCCATGGCCGACAAATAATGATGGAGGCGCAAATGGGCGGGTCGCACGGCACGTTTTATTGGAACGAACTGATGACGCGCAACGTCGAGCGCGCCAAGAAATTCTACGCCGAGACCATTGGCTGGAGTTTCGACGCCATGCCGATGCCCGGCGGCAGCGGCAACTATTGGATTGCCAAGATCGGCGGCGAGCCGGTGGCCGGCATCCTCGATGTCAGCACGCCGGACTTCGCCCAGGTTCCCGAAAGCTGGATGGCGTATCTCGCGGTCGACGATGTCGATGCGCGGGTGAAGCAGGCCACCGCCGCCGGCGCCAAACTCATGAAACCGATATTCGAAGTGCCGGGCGTCGGCCGCATCGCCATCCTGTTGGAGCCCGGCGGCGCCGGCATCGGCTGGATGACGCCGGCGTCCTGAGCCAGAGCCTTTGGGAATGTCCGCCTGCGCATGCTGTTTATCTGTTTGGGAAATGGAGGTCGCTGTCGTGGAAACCCACAAGATCGTATCGCACGATGAATGGATCGCTGCGCGCAAGGCCTATCTGCTCGAAGAAAAAGCGTTTTCAAAAGTCCGCGATGCGCTCGCCAAAAAACGCCGCGAGCTGCCGTGGGAAAAGGTCGAAAAGAACTATGTGTTCGATACCCCGGACGGCAAGCGATCGCTCGCCGACCTGTTCGGCGGCAAGAACCAGCTCATCATATATCACTTCATGCTCGGCCCGGGCTGGGAAGCCGGCTGTCCAAGCTGCTCGCTGATCGCCGATCATTTCGACGGCGCGACCATCCACCTCGCCCAGCGCGACATCGCCTTCGCCGTCGTCTCTCGCGCGCCCCTGCCGGAAATCGAAAGGTTCAAGGCGCGCATGGGCTGGAAGTTTCAGTGGGCATCGTCGTTCGGCAGCGACTTTAACTTCGATTACCACGTCTCGGCGTCGCCGGAGGAGAAAGCCCGCGGCGGTGAAGTCGAGTACAACTACCAAATGACGACGTTCCCGAGCGAGGAACGCCCCGGCGCCAGCGTATTCTTCAAGGACGTGGACGGCCAAGTCTTTCACACTTACTCGACCTATGGCCGCGGTCTCGACATCCTGATCGGCGCCTACAATCTCATCGATCTCGCGCCGAAAGGCCGCGACGAAGACGGCCTGAAATTCAGCATGGCCTGGGTCCGCCACCATGACCGTTACGACGGCGCGGCGGTTGATACAAAAGCGTCATACCGGCAACCCAAATCCGCCGCATGCTGCGACTAGCCGATACATCGCCGACAACAATGGAGGAGTCGATCATGAAGCTCTATGGCTTTCCCGCTTCGCCGAATACCTGGAAGGTGCGCGCACTCGCCGCTTACCTGAAAATGCCGCTCGAATTCGAGCTGGTCGATCTGCTCAAAGGCGACCAGCATGCGCCCGCATACCTTGAGCTTAATCCGACCGGCCGCACGCCGGTGCTGGTCGACGGCGACTTCAAGCTATGGGAGTCGAATGCGATTTTGCAATATCTCGCCAGTAAGAAGCCGACGTCGCTTTATCCGGGAGATGCCAAAGGCGGCGCCGACGTCACCCGGTGGCAATGCTGGGACTTGGCGCATTGGGGCGCACAGGCCTGCCAGCCGCTGATCTTTGAAAATCTGGTCAAGAAATTCGTCAACCTCGGCGCGCCCGACCAGGCTGCGGTCGCCAAGGCCACCGAGAGCTTCAACAAGGAAGCCAAGATGCTCGACGCGCATCTGGCGCGGCACAAATACCTCGTCAACGATACGTTGACGATTGCCGACTTCGCGGTGGCGGCGCCGTTGTTTCATGCCCAAGGCGCGGCAATGCCGCTCGGACCTTATGCCAATGTCGGCGCCTGGTTCGGGCGCGTATCGGCGCTGCCGTGCTGGAGCGAAACCGCGCCTCAAATGCGCGAGGCGGCGTAATTCGAATTATTCTCGCGGCGGGAGGGCAGGTCATGCCGTGTCGTCTCTCCCGCCGCGATAGCGCTCCCGCAACAACAGATCCATGGTTTTACTTGTTGCACGGCGGCAACAGGTCCGATGATTTTTGCGCGCTGGACAAGGCATTAACGGCTCGTTGTCAGCTCTCATGCGTTTGTCGCCCCCGGGATTCGAATCTTTGCATCGGGGCGGGCAATGAAGCGCATTGTTTATTCGCTGGCGGTAGCCGGAACCATCGCGTGCGGCGTGTCGGCCGTGCAAGCGGCCGATCTTGCTCTGCCGCCGCCATACAATCCGCCGCCGCCCCCGCCCCCGGCATACTCCTGGACCGGCTTCTATGTCGGCGCCAATGGCGGCTTCGGCGGCGATCAGTTTCAGTACCCCTTCAGCGTCGGAGCCATCCCGGCGCTGGGCTTCGGAGCGACCACCGGAACATCGACGCTCAACTCAAGCGGATTCTTCGGCGGCGGCCAGGTCGGTTACAATTGGCAATTCGCTCCGGCTTGGGTCGCCGGTGTCGAAGCCGACTTCGATGGCGCCGATATCGAAGGCAAGGCGACGACAACCGCGAACACCTTTACCGGCAGCGTCGGCAGCAAGCTCGACTGGTTCGGCACGGTGCGCGGACGCGTGGGTTATCTGGTGACCCCCACGGCTCTGCTCTACGCCACCGGCGGATGGGCTTACGGCCACACCACAAGCTCGGCCAACGCCACGGCGCTCGGACTGTCGGCGCTGGCTTCGACCGGCACCGACCAAAATGGCTGGACCGTGGGCGGCGGCTTGGAATACGCGTTAAATCCCTGGCTGTCGGTCAAGACCGAATATCTCTATCTCGACCTCGGCACTAACACGGTGGCCAGCGGCGCGCTTGCCGCGGTGCCCTTCTCGCTCAGCGAAAAAACCACCGTCCACACCGTCAAACTCGGCATCAATCTGAAACTCGGCGGCTGGGGCGCGGGCTGGGGCCTGTAGTAAGCTGAGAGCAGCGACCACCGCGCACGCTCCGGCAACCGCGGCCGGCGCCCGGCCGGCCGTCAGCGCGTCGGCACCGGCTTGTCGCCGCGGTAATCGTAGAAGCCGCGCTTGGTCTTGCGGCCGAGCCAGCCGGCCTCGACGTATTTCACCAGCAGCGGGCACGGCCGGTATTTGGAGTCGGCCAGCCCCTCGTGCAGCACCTGCATCACCGAGAGGCAGGTATCGAGCCCGATGAAGTCGGCGAGCTCCAGCGGCCCCATCGGATGGTGCGCGCCGAGCCGCATCGCCTTGTCGATCGCCTCGACATTGCCGACGCCCTCATAGAGCGTGTAGATCGCCTCGTTGATCATCGGCAGCAGGATCCGATTGACGATGAAGGCGGGGAAATCCTCGGACACCGCGATCTGCTTGCCGAGCTTGGTTATGAATTGCTTGGTCGACTCGAAGGTGGCGTCGTCGGTGGCGATGCCGCGGATCACCTCGACCAGTTCCATCAGCGGCACCGGGTTCATGAAATGAATGCCGATGAAGCGCTCCGGCCGGTCGGTCGCGGCGGCCAGCCGCGTAATCGAGATCGAGGAGGTATTGGTGCCGACGATGGTCGCCGGCTTGAGCGAGGGGCACAACGCGGCAAAGATTTTGCGCTTGGTCTCTTCCTGCTCGGTCGCCGCTTCGATCACCAGATCGCAGTCGCCAAGCTCATCGAGCGTGTTGGCGGGCGTAATCCGCTTGATCGCGGCCTGCCGCTCTTCCTCGCTGATGCGCTGCCGGCTGACCTGGCGCGCCAGATTGCCGTTGATGGTGGCAAGCCCAGCCGTGATGCGGTCGGCGACGACGTCGTTGAGAAGCACGTGAAAGCCGGACAATGCGCAGACATGGGCGATGCCGTTGCCCATCTGGCCGGCGCCGACCACGCCTATTTTTCGGATAGAGTGAGGCATCGCTTGCTCGCCGCGCATCTGCTGCGCTTTGGGCCGTTCCCTGACGTCGACCATTCCGATTCACCTTTTACGACGTTCGCGGCCTCTCTGCCAGATTCCGTCAGCGCTTAACCTTAGCGAGCTCCGTGGCAAGCTCCGGCAGCGCTTGGTAAAGATCCGCCACCAATCCGTAATCGGCGACCTGGAAGATGGGGGCTTCCTCATCTTTGTTGATCGCGACGATGATTTTCGAGTCCTTCATTCCGGCGAGATGCTGAATGGCGCCAGAAATGCCGACCGCGATATAAAGGTCGGGCGCCACGACCTTTCCGGTCTGCCCGACCTGCCAGTCATTTGGCGCATAGCCGGCGTCGACTGCCGCGCGCGAGGCGCCGATCGCGGCGCCGAGCTTGTCCGCCACCGGCTCTATATATTTGGTGAAGTTCTCGCGGTTTTGCATCGCCCGGCCGCCGGAAATAATGATCTTCGCCGAGGTCAGTTCCGGGCGCTCGGATTTGGAAAGCTCCTCGCCGACAAAACCCGAGAGGCCGGGATCGGCGGCCGGCGCGGCCGGCTCGATCGGCGCCGGCGAAGCGCCCTCGCCGGTCGCCGCAAACGCCGCCGTGCGCACGGTGATGACGCGCTTCTTCTCCGTCGAGCGCACCGTCTGGATGGCATTGCCGGCATAGACCGGCCGCTCGAAAGTGTCGGGCGCCACAACTTTAATGATGTCGGAAATCTGCATCACGTCGAGCAGCGCGGCGACGCGCGGCATGACGTTCTTGCCGGTCGTGGTCGCCGCGGCCATGATGGTTTCGTAGGGCCCAGCGAGCGAGACGATGAGAGCCGCAGTCGGCTCGGCCAGCATATGCTCGTAAGCGGGCGCGTCGGCGAGCAGAACTTTTTTCACGCCGTCAAGCTTCGCGGCGGTCTCGGCGGCGGCTTTGCAATTATGACCGGCGACGAGGATGTGCACGTCGGCGCCGAGCGCCTTGGCGGCAGTCAGCGCCTTGGCGGTGGCGTCCTTCAGCGTGGCGTTGTCGTGCTCGGCAAGAAGCAGCGTCGGCATCAAACCGCCCCCGCTTCTTTGAGCTTCTCGACCAGTTCGGCGACGCTCTTGACCTTGACGCCGGCCTTGCGCACCGGCGGCTCCGTCGTCTTGAGCACCTCGAGCCGCGCTTTGGTATCGACACCGTAGTCGGCGGCGGTTTTTTCCTCGATCGGCTTTTTCTTCGCCTTCATGATATTCGGCAATGAAGCGTAGCGCGGCTCGTTCAGGCGCAAATCGGTGGTGACGATGGCCGGCAGCTTGAGCTTGACCGTCTGCAGCCCGCCATCGACCTCGCGCGTCACCAAGAGCGCATCGCCGTCGAGCGCGACCTTGGAGGCAAAGGTGCCTTGCGGCCAGCCGAGCAGCGCCGCCAGCATCTGGCCGGTCTGATTGCTGTCATCGTCGATCGCCTGCTTGCCGAGGATGATGAGGCCGGGCTGTTCCGCGGCCGCGATGGCCTTGAGAATCTTCGCCACGGCCAACGGCTCGACCGCGCCATCGGTCTTGACCAGGATGCCGCGGTCGGCGCCCATGGCGAGTGCGGTGCGGATGGTTTCGGCAGCCTGCTGCGGGCCGATGGAGACGGCGACGATCTCGGTGGCCTTGCCGGCCTCCTTGAGCCGGATCGCTTCCTCGACGGCGATTTCGTCGAACGGATTCATCGACATCTTGACGTTGCCGAGTTCGACGCCTGATCCGTCGGCCTTGACCCGGATTTTTACGTCCTTGTCGATCGCCCGTTTCACGGGCACGAGAACTTTCATGATGTTATTTCGGCTGCGATGGCTGCTTGTTCGGGTATTTTTCGATGCCGCTTCCGGCCGCTGTCTTTGATGGACCGTTGCTGCGGTGCGGGAAACCTAACGGCCGAACCGCGGGCGGTCAACGTTGCTAACGGTTCTCGCCCGGCTTCCAAAGCACGTCGCCCGCGCCCCGGCTGTTGGCGTAACGGCTTGCTACGAAAAGGAAATCAGAGAGCCGGTTGACGTATTTGAGCACCTCGGACGAGATGCTCTCGCCCGGCTGGTCCTTAAGCTCGGCGACCAGCCGCTCGGCGCGCCGGCAGACGGTGCGGGCGAGATGCAGATGCGCCGAGGCGGCGCTGCCGCCCGGCAGCACGAAGGAGCGTAGCGGCGCCAGTCCCGCATTGAAGCGGTCGATCTCAGCTTCGAGCCACTGAACCTGCTTGTCGGTCACCGTGAGCCGCGCGCCGCCCGGCCCTTTGCCTTTTCCCGGCGTGCACAAATCGGCGCCGACATCGAACAGATCGTTCTGAATACGCGCCAGCGCCGCATCGAGTTCGCCATCGTGAACGGTATGCAGTCGCGCCACTCCGATCGCCGCGTTGGCCTCGTCGATGGTGCCGTAGGCGGCAACCCGCAGATCGTATTTCTTGCGGCGCTCGCCGGTGCCGAGCGCGGTCGATCCGTCATCGCCGGTGCGGGTATAGATTTTGTTCAGCACGACCATCGTGCGGTCACTTCCCCATGAACCACAGCGTCAGCATGATGACGCCGATGGCGATGGCCTGCAGCAACACGCGCAGCCGCATCAGTTTCTGCGAGGTATTGCCGGAACCGCCCATCATCATGTTGACGAGGCCGAGCAATAGAACGATCGCGACCGCGCCAATGGCGATCGGCACCGCGACGTGCGACATGAAATTAGCCATGCGCCGAATGTATCTATCCGCTCGTCCCCGCGAAAGCGGGGGCCTGGCCCTTTTGTCCAGATTCCCGCTTGCGCGGGAATGAGCGGTTGCTAAGACACTGCGCCAACTCCGGAGCCCCCGCGATGATCGTCGATTTCCAGCACCATTTCACGCCGCGCGAATTGATCAAGGCCGATCCCGGCGACCGGCTCGTCCTCAATTACGATGCGCTCGGCGCGCCGAGCTATACGGTGCATTCGCTGCTCTACGATCTGGACGAGCACGTGCGGATGATGGATTTCGCCGGCATCGACGCCGCCTGGCTGACCAGCGCCGCCGGCATGTGCGCCGATCTCGACACCTCGCGGCTGGTCAATGACAAGGCGAAGAAAGCCGAGCGCGACTATCCCGGCCGCTTCATCGGCGCTGCGCATGCCCATCCGCTCGGCGGTGCCTTGGCGCTCAAGGAACTGGCGCGCTGCCGGCACGAGCTTGGCTTCCAGGGCGTCACCATCACCTCGGAATTCGACGGCAAGTGGATCGACGACCCGGCGCTCGAGCCGTTCTGGGACGAGGTTTGCAAGCTCGGCATGTTCGTGTTCGTGCACCCGGCGCTGAAGCTCAATCAAGCCCAGCAGTTCGACTCTTACGACACCGCGCGCGCGGTAGGGCGCGAATTCTCGCTGATCATGGCGACGATCCGGCTGGTCAATTCGGGCGTGTTCGACCGCCATCCGGAGCTGACCGTGCATATGGCCCATTTGTCCGGCGGCATCGCCGGCATGCTGGCGCGCATCCGCTGTTTCCAGGACAAGGAGTTTTGGGGCACCGCCGGCAACGCGCGCCACGGCGCGACGGGCAAAAAGAATTTCGATCACTACGTGCGCAACAATCTCGTGTTCGATACCGCCGGTTTTGCCGGCGGCATCGGCGCGATCAAGGCCGGGCTTGCCGAAATCCCGGCGTCCCGCATGGTGTTCGCCACCGACTACCCGCAGGAAATCCGCAAGCGCGAACCGGTGCGCGATTTCGTAAATGCCATCCGTTCGCTTGGCCCCGACGGCGAGCGCATCTTGTCCGGAAACGTCGGACTTTTGCTCAAGGAGCCGCCGGCGGCTGAAAAGAAAAAAGTAGAGCAGCGCGCGCGATAATCCCTGCCCGCCCGGTCTATCGCGAAGGCGAAGCCTGACGTTGCGCTCACCCCGCGCCGCCGAGGTGCTTCTCGATATCGTAGATCGGGTGCCTGGTGAGATCCTTGTCGATCTCGGCCACGATCTTCTTCTTCACATCGTCATGAAACGCCTTGCGCAGATCGGCCAGCGTGCGCGGCGGCGCGACCACGACGAGCGCCTCGGCCTTGCGCTCGCGCACGACCTTTTCCAGCGCCGCGGCCACCTCGCGGGCGAATTTATGCTCCTCGAGATCGTGCCAGTCGGTCTGGGTCACGCTGGAGCGGCCGGCGCCCGCCGAGGAATGTTCCCGGCCTGGCCGGTCGGTGCCCTGCTCGTGAGTGGGCGGATTTTTGTCGGTAAAAACGCGCTCGGTCTTGAGGTCCAGGAATTTGGCGTCGCCTTCGTTGCGCAGCAGCAGCGCTTTGCGGCCGTCGCCGACGAAGACATAGGCGTTGTGGGGAATGTCCACTTTGATCATCGCTCAACTCACGTTCGGTTTGAATGTATGGGCACAATGATCGCAGCTTAACCGCCGCGCTTTGACCTGTGTCAATGGCGGAAACGGCGGCTTCGTTCCGAACACATGGTAACCGCCGGCGGCCGAGCGGGGACCGGGCCTCCGCTCACCATGCAAAACTCCGGCAGAAATCGAGACCTGGACGCCCAATGCGGCTCGCTCACGCAAAAGCGATTCGGGAATGCCGCCGGAACAACAGCCACAGCACGATCGTGCCGTTAATGGCGTTCCAACCGAGACCGTTCAAAAATGCGGCCTGGTACGAGCCGGACAGATCGAAAATATATCCGGACATCCACCCGCCCAGCGCCATGCCGAGCAGGCTTGCCATCAGGATGACGCCGATGCGCGCGCCGGCTTCCTTCGCCGGAAAATATTCGCGGACGATGATGGCATAGCTCGGCACGATGCCGCCCTGAAACAGACCGAACACCGCGGAAATGACATAGAGCGAAACCAGCCCGTCATAGAGCAGATAGAGCAGCAGCGCGGCGCCTTGCAGCACCGATCCCAGCATCAGTGTCGGCAAGCCGCCGATTCGGTCGGCGATAGCACCGGAGCCGATGCGTCCCACGATGCCGAATGCCATCATGAGCGCCAGCATGTCGGCGCCGCGGGCGACGCCATAGCCGAGGTCTCCGCAATAGGCGACGATGTGCACCTGCGGCATCGACATCGCGACACAGCAGCACACTGAGGCGAGCGCGAGCAGCGTCTGCAATGCGCCGGATGGCAGACCGAGCGTTGCCGGGGTGCCCTTGCGGGCTTGGGCGCTCAGATCGAGAAGCGCGGGCGACGTTCGCCGCCGCAAGGCGAAGACGCCGATGACCACCATCGCCGCACCACAGGTCAGCGCCAAGCTTACATGCGTCGCGCGCCAGCCGTACAGCGCAATGCCATGCTGCACCACCGGCGGCCACACCGCTCCGGCAATGTAATTCCCGGACGAGCACAAGGTGACGGCCAGGCCGCGGCGGCGGACGAACCAGTAGGAAATGTCCGCCATCAGCGGCCCCAAAGTCGCCGAGCTGCCGAATCCAATCATGGCATGCGCCAGCGCAAATACCGTGAGACTGCCGGCGCCGGCAGCGCCGAGGTAGCCGACGGTCAACGACACGGCGCCAATGCCGATCGGCGCCAAAATGCCGGCTCGATCGAATAGCCGACCCATGATGACGCCGCCGGCGGCAAATCCCAGCATCGCCAGCGTGAACGGCAACGAGGCCTCGGCACGCGGGACGCCGAACTCCGCCTGCACTGCGGGAAGCGCCACTACCGCAGACCACATGCCGACGCCGCCGATGGTCGCGATAAGCATGGTGGCGGCAAGGCGCCACCATGCCTGGGCCGAATCGGGTGCCGGATCTCTGGCCTTTTTCGGTGCTGTCAGCGCGTCCATCGCGCGACATTCACCGAGGCGAACCAGGCCGTCAATGTCGAGAACATTGGCGCCCTCGCAAGGATGTGCCCTTAATTCGATCCGTCGAGCAAGCGCCGCGCGATGACCTGCGCCTGGATCTCGGCGGCACCCTCGAAAATATTGAGAATGCGGGCGTCGCAGAGGATTCGCGAGACTGGAAATTCGACGGCGAAGCCATTGCCGCCGTGGACTTGCACCGCATTGTCGGCGGCGGCCCAGGCGACGCGCGCGGCAAGGAGTTTTGCCATGCCGGCTTCGAGATCGCAGCGTCGTCCGGAATCCTTCTGCCGCGCCGCGTAATAAGTAAGCTGCCGCGCGATCATGATCTCGACAGCCATCATGGCGAGCTTGTCCGAAACGCGCGGGAAATTGGCGATCGGCTCGCCGAATTGCAGCCGCGCGGTGGCATAAGTCAGCGACTGTTCCATCGCCGCCTGGGCCACGCCGATGGCGCGCGCCGCGGTCTGAATGCGGGCAGCTTCAAACGTCGCCATCAATTGCTTGAAGCCGAGACCTTCGACCCCGCCGAGCAGGTTCTCGGCCTTGACGGCAAAGCCGTCGAAGGCGATCTCGTATTCCTTCATGCCGCGGTAGCCCAAGACCTCGATTTCGGTGCCGGACATGCCGGCGGCCGGGAACGGATTGTGGTCGTCGCCGCGCGGCTTTTCCGCCAGCAGCATGGACAGCCCGCGATAACCGGTCTCGGCCGGATTGGTGCGGACCAGGAGCGTCATGAGATCGGCACGCACCGGATGCGTGATCCAGGTCTTGTTGCCGTAAACCTTATAAACTTCGCCCTGGCGCACGGCGCGCGTCTTCAGCGACGCGAGATCGGAGCCGGTATTCGGCTCGGTGAACACCGCCGTCGGCAGCACTTCGCCGGACGCGATCTTCGGCAGCCATTTGCGTTTCTGCTCCTCGGTGCCTGAGTTGAGGATCAATTCAGCCGCGATCTCGGATCGCGTGCCGAGCGAGCCGACGCCGATATAGCCGCGCGACAGTTCCTCGGAAACGACGCACATCGATTCCTTGCCAAGCCCCATGCCGCTGTAGTCCTCGGGGATGGTCAGCGAGAACACGCCGAGCTCCGACATCTGCGCGATGACCTCCAGCGGAATGTATTCGTTCTTCAGGTGCCACTGTTGGGCATAGGGGGCGACGCGGTCGTCGGCGAACTTGCGCATCTCCTCGCGAATCGAATCGAGCGTGTCGTCGAGCCCGCAGGCGCCGACCGTCGCCTCGTAATGCTGCCGCATCAACTCGACCAGCCGCGCGCGGCGCGGCGCGGTATTGCCCGTGGTGATGAGATGCTCGATAGCGGGCGTCATGCGCGCCGCGACCGCCGCCGGCGGCAGTCCAAGGTCGGACAAGCGCACGATCTCGCCCTGGCTCATCGGGATGCCCCCGAAGATCTGGGCAAGATATTCGCCGGCACCGATGCGGACGATCAGATCTTCGGCCTCGCCGAACGCTCCACTTTCGGAAAGCCGCTGCGCATAGGCGGAAAGCTGACGGAGGGCCTCGACATAGGTCGCGAGCCAGGCGAGGCCGTGGGTCGCGCGCTGTTCGCGATCGAACACCCGGCCCATCGCATGGCCTTCGATCGTGACCCGGTCAGCCACAGCGCGGCGGGCGTTGGCGAACAACGCCTCGGCGGCGCCGACCGCATCGGCAAGCGCGGGAATGACCTCACGGCCTTGGACTCTCGGCGAGGCGGCAAGCGGCATGACTGGCTCCGATGAGCTGACTTTTCGCGAACTTGATCCGGCCCGGCTTAGCCGCGAAGCTTACGCGTGCAGTGCACAAAAGCAATGCGGTAGTCTGGTACCGCTCGCTGCCCGGCCTGCCTGCCGGCGAATGAGCCCGCGTGAACAGCCGCATGACGGGTTTTGCGTATGATTCTTGCACAATATTAACCAATTTACGGTCTGCTCGACATGGATTGCGGGTTGCGGCGCAACGCCTGCCGGCGGCACGCTGTGCCGCAGGCCGAATAGACCGTCCCTTTGCTCAAAGACGACCTTCGATCGGCGCATCAGCATGTTCATCACCCGCATCTTCTCCCGACTGTCGGTACGCGCCCGCATCGTCGTGCTCGGCGTCATTCCCGTGATCGGCTTTCTCGCCAACGGCATCGCTTACCTGACCGGCGACGCCGAGGTCGGTCACGCCTTCGATGCGGTGCATCGCAATACCATGGTGGCCGACGCCAGCCGCGATCTCAAAACCGGTCTCCTCATCATGCGCGCCGCGACGACCGATTTCGTGGCGCGTCCGTCCGACGCCGAGGTCAAGAATTTCAAGCGCGGCCAAGAGCTGGCGATGGCATCTCTCGACCGCCTTCAGAACTCGCTCGCCGCGGCGGATCAGGACTCGGTCCTGCCCTTGCGCATCACCGTGCGCGATCTCAAGGCGAGCTTCGACAGTCTGGTCGGCGAGCAGAAATCGCTGGGCTATAACGAGACCGAGGGGGTCACTGCTCGTCTGATCGCCGCGAGCAATGCGGTCGAGAGCATTATTCACAACGATCTGTCCTGGGTTGGCGACGTCGATCACGCCAATCTGACGCTGTCGCTTCTGACCATGCGCCGCTACGAGATTGAGTATCGGCTCACGCGCAACGCAGGCGCCGAGCAGCATTTCCTCGACGAGGTCAAGCATTTCAACGATTTGTTTGAATCGGTCGACGGCGCGCCGGCGATGAAGGAAAAGCTCACCAAGCAGATCCAGGCCTATAGCTCGACGTTCGCGCAATGGGTCGCCAGCACCGAAGACATCACGCCGCTGGTTTCGCTCATCAACCACGACACCGAGAGCGTTTTGCCGGAAGCCGACAAGATCATCGTCGCCGCGCGCAGCAACGCTGGCAACGCCGCCACCGAGCTGGCGACATCGCGGACGCGAACCCGCGACGTCATCATCTGGATCGACATTGCCGTGGTGCTGATCGGACTCGGTTGCAGCTGGCGCATCGGCCGCTCGATCACCGAGCCGCTCGAGGAGCTGGCGGCGGTGATGAAACGCCTGGCCAACGGCGATACTTCCGCCCGACCGGCCGCGACTCATTCCCACGACGAGATCGGCGAGATGGCGAGCACGGTCGTGGTATTCCGCGACAATATGATCGAGCGCGAACGGCTCGCCGGAGTGGCGAGCGAAACCAACATCGCGCGCGAGCGTCGAGGTGAAGCGATCGCCACCTTGATCCGGGAATTCCGCGCCTCCATCGAGCATGCGCTCGACCGCCTTCGTGAATCGGCCGGCCGGCTGGAAAACGCATCGAGCGGATTAAACGACGCCGCCGATGCGGTCCAATCGGAATCCTTTGCCGGCCGCAGCAGCGTTGACGCCGCATCGGTCAATGTCACCACAGTGGCCGGCGCGATCGAGGAGCTCGCGGTATCGATCGGCGAGATCGCGGCCCAGGCGACCAAATCGACCGAAGTGGCAGGTCGCGCCGTTGCCGAATCGCGGCGCACCGTCAACACCATGTCGCAGCTCGGCAATGCTGCCAATCGCATCGGCGAGGTCATCGGCCTCATCCAATCGATTGCCGGGCAGACCAATCTGCTGGCGCTCAACGCCACCATCGAGGCGGCGCGCGCCGGCGAGGCCGGCCGCGGCTTCGCCGTAGTCGCCGCCGAGGTGAAATCGCTCGCCGCGCAGACCGCGCGCGCCACCGAGGACATCGCCGCGCAGATCGGTTCAATCCAGTCGGCCACGGCGGACGCCGCGCAGGCGATCGAGCAGGTCTCGACGATCATCGACGACATGTCGGAGATCGCCACCACCGTCGCCTCGACCGTCGAGGAGCAGAACAACGCCGTGGCCTCGATCGCCGAAGGCGTCAACCGCGCTTCCACCGAAGCACGCTCCGGCGCCGATGCCATGAGCCGCGTGGCCGGCGCCTCGACCGGGGCACGGGCCACCGCGGCCGACGTCAAGGCGCTCGCCGATGCGCTCGCCGTCGAGGCCGAAAACCTGCAAGGCGAAGTCCGCCGCTTCCTCGGCGACGTCCAGGCGGCGTAAGCTTTTCTCACTGTCGCATGAGTGGTGCCCGGCTGCACCGAATGCGCAAATATCTACAATTCTGCGTCGGGCGCGGCCGTGAAGTCATGCGTCTGGGCGGGCAAGCAAGGAAATAGCAAGCGGCGTTCGGCAGGGCGAAGGCGCGTTGATCCAGGTCAAACAAGCGCCGCACAAAGTCCATAGAATTCAGCGTGCCCAGCGGGGGCGACACCCGCAAAGCCGGACGGCCGGGATCACTCCGTGTGCGCGGAAATCCCGGCCGTTTCGTTTGGGACCGGCCGGCGATTGCGGCCGTCCAGATGGCGCCGCAGCGAAGCGAGCCAGCCGGCGAAAGCGTCGCGGAAAAACACCATCCACTCGTCATGGCGCTCCGGAGCGCAGTCGAAGGTCGCCCACCATTCGACAAAGCCGCGGCCGCCGTCGACGACCGGCGTGACTTTCAGCGTCGCGCGGTAATGCTGCACCGGCATCGGCGCTGCGCCGCAAAATTCGTAGACCTGCGCCCGCTCGGCGTCGGACAAGGCAACCAGCCGCTGCCGGATGCGCTGACCGCGATAGAGCACATCGCGCACCGCCCCGACCGTGTCGCCCGATCTGCCGTCCTCGATCCGGCTTTCGCCGGCGCCGTCGACCCAAACGGGATAGTTGTTGAAATCCCGAATCACGTTCCAGATGTCATCGGCCGATTGCGTGAAGACGGTGCTGTAATAGGCTTTGGCCATGACCGGTCCTTTCTCGCTGTCAGGTCGACGAAATGAACGATGACGGCCGGCCGGACCACCCGATTTCTGATGGCCCGTTATCGGGCTGTCACCGACTTGCTGGCATCGATCCTGCAAGTCACCGTTTACGCCCCCTCCCCCGCCCGGGCGTCGGCGGATAGATTAGCCGCGGAGGCTCCTTGCCGTTGAACACCGTCCGCATGTGTTATCGCGTCGCTCTCGACGCCTTCTATCGCTTCAATGCCGACGACGGCTGGGCGATTGCGAGCCACATTGCGCTCTCGGTCCTGATGTCGATGTTCCCGTTCTTGATCCTGGTGACGGCAATCGCAGGCTTCGTCGGCTCGAAAGATCTCGCCGATGAAGTGGCGCGTATGATCATCGCCGCCTGGCCGCGCATCGTTTCCAGCCAGATCGCCGGCCAAATCCATGACGTGCTGACCACTGCGCGCGGGGGCTTTCTTACGGTCGGCGCGGTTTTCGCCATCTATTTCGCCTCGAGCGGCGTCGAGAGCTTGCGCATCGGGCTCAACCGCGCCTACGGGCTGATCGACCCTCGGCCGTGGTGGCTGTTGCGGCTGGAATCGATCGGCTATGTGCTGGTCAGCGCGGTCGGGCTCTTGGCGCTGGCATTTCTGGTCGTGCTGGGCCCGCTGGTGTTTCGCACGGCGGCGTTTTACGCGCCGTGGCTGGTCGACGTGGAAAGCCACTTCGACATCGGCCGATTCGTCATCGCCGGCATTCTTTTAACGACGTCGCTTCTGATCCTGCATATGTGGCTGCCGTGCGGGCGCCGGCCGCTCACCGCGGTGTGGCCCGGCATTGTCGCCACCCTCGCGCTGTGGCTCGCTTGCGGCTATGCCTTCGGCCGTTATCTGTCCGACTTCTCCTACACTTATGTGAACTATTACGCCGGGCTCGCCTCGGCGATGATGGCGCTGGTTTTTCTGTATTTCACCGCGCTCATTTTCATCTATGGCGGCGAGCTCAACGCCGCGATCGCGCGCGAGCGGGAGAACCCGTCGCTGCCGCTCGAAGGCGGCGGCCGCAAGCATCACTTGTTACCGAGCCATAAGCGCCATCCGGCCGCGCCGTTCACCTGATGGCGGATTGCGCGGCAACAAGCGGCGTATCGGCGCCGCCGGTCAGCCTCTTGACCTTGCGCGCATGGTCGACGGCTTCGCGCGCCGACGTGTTGTGCGTGAATAATTCGAAGGTCTGCGTCTCGTCTTCGGTCACCGGCGTCATGGCCTGATCGCCATAGGGAACGCCCGCGCCTTTGACGACGCGGCGATAGATGCGGAAAATGCGCCACGCCGCGGCGGTGACGCGGGCGTGCTTGACGGTGAAGTCCCAGACGAGCCGCGGATAGAAGCGCCGGAGCGGTTCAACGGGCAGTTCCGGCCGGCGTTCATGGCGGTTCTTCAGGCGAACGAAGCCGCCTTGCAGCGGGTGCACCTTCTCGATAGCAAGCGACTGCGCGAACCACAGGATAATTTGCGCCAGCCGCAGAATATTGATCCCGCAGGCCTGGGCGCGGCGCAAAATCGTTTCGATATGTTCCGGGGTATAGTAGATCGCCCAGGCGTCGCGATAGAGCTTCTCCCATTCCGCCTTGGTCATATGGGCGTGCGGGGTGAGCGCGTGTTCGAGATCGTATTTGTTCAGATCGGGATCGAGCGGTACGCCCTTGTTGAACAGCGTCTTGTGATCCTCCGAGCCGGGCAGCGGCGTTAAAAAGAAAAATTCCAGCACGTCGAGCGGCATTTCCTTCTTGATGATCTCGATGTCGCGCCGCGCCGATTCCGGCGTGTCGTTGGGGAAGCCCAGAATGTAGCCGGCATAGGTCCAGATGCCGGCCGCCTTCCAGGCGAGCAGCATGTTGCGGTATTCGGTGATCTTGTTCTGCCGCTTCTTGGCGGCGAGCAGATTGTCGGGATTGATGTTCTCCAGCCCGATGAAGATGCGGGTCACGCCGGCGCGCTTGGCCTTGGCGACGAAATTCGGGATCTTGTGGCACAGCGTGTCGACCTGGATGAGGAAGCGCACGTCCATGCCGTCGTCTTCGCGCAACTTGATGATGCGATCGAAGATCGGCTCCCAGTCCTTGTTGCGGGCAAAATTGTCGTCGGTGATGAAGAAGCGGTCGATGCCCTGCTCGTAGTTCTTGCGCAGGATGCGCTCGACGTCGTCGGGGCTGCGGCGGCGCGATTTGCGGCCCTGCACGTTGATGATGGTGCAGAACGAGCATTGGAACGGACAGCCGCGCCCGGCATCGAAGGTGGTGACGTTGCCGATGGTCTTGCGCACCGAATTGCCGGGCAGGAACGGCGTCACCGCGTCTTCCAGCGCCGGCAGATCGTCGATGTAATTGTAGAGCGGCTTCAATGTGCCCGCTGCGGCGTCGCGCAAAACTTCGTCCATGCGGCCTTCCGCTTCGCCGGCGAACAGCGTGACGCCCATATCGAGCGCCTCTTGCAGGTCGGCCATCATGGTCGGGAACATCGCCAGCATGCCGGAGACATGGAAGCCGCCGATGATCACCGGGATGCCCGCCTCGCGCAGCGGCTTGGCGATATGCAGCGCGCGCGGATATTGGTTCGATTGCACGCCGACCAGGCCGACGAAGCCGAAATTGCCGTTGGCGCGCATCTCGGCGATGATGCGGTCGACGCGCACCCGCGTATTGGTCTCGTCGATCGCGGTGATCTCGATGTCGATATCGGGCCCGAGGATGTTGCGCCGCGCGCAGTCGTCGATCAGGCCATAGACGCTGGCCAGCGAATTCGCCGGCATCGGCGAGCGGTACCAGCGAATGACGTAGCCGTCGTCGTCATAATGCGACGGCTTCACCAGCACGACGCGAAAGCGCCTGCGTGCGGTACTTTCCTTCGCCCGCTGCGTCGCCAGCATGGCTCACCCCGTACCCGATGGCAGAGTGTAGCGGAAACCAGGCAAAGGGACCAGCGGCCCCCTCCCGCCGGTTCGCTCCTCACATCGTGATCGGAAACGGCGGCTTCGTGAATAGCAGCGGGTGAAACCCACCATAGCTAAGCGGCCGGGCGATGAAGCCGAGATACCCTTCAGATCAAATTACCTCGAGAAAAAATATGTCGATCAGATATCTGATTGCCGCGGCAAGCGTCGCGTTCGCGGCTTTGCCCGACTCCGCGAATGCGCAGCAACAGCAATACCCGTGGTGCACCCAGGGTAGTGCGATCCACTGCTATTACATGACCCGCCAGCAATGCCAGGAGGCCGTGGACTATCACGGCTTCTGCATACCTAATCCCGATTATTCGGCGCGAAGCGGCAGCGGCCGTCGGCAAGCGCCGCAGTAGATAACCTAGCTTCCCGCCGCCTCGATCACGTCGTCGAAATTGCGCAAGCCCGGCCGCGGCGTATTGACCAGCACCGCCATGTTGCCGGGCTTGTGCTTGTTGGTGCGCATCAATTCATGCGCATAGGGAATCTTGTCCCAAGGGAATACGTCGCTCATGCAGGGGTCGACGCGGCGGTCGATGACGAATTGGTTGGCGGCGCTGGCTTGCTTCAAATGGGCGAAATGCGAGCCTTGCACGCGCTTCTGCCGCATCCAGACGTAGCGCGCGTCGAAGGTGATGTTGTAGCCGGTGGTGCCGGCGCAGAACACCACCATGCCGCCGCGCTTGACGACGAGGCACGACACCGGGAACGTCGCCTCGCCCGGATGCTCGAACACGATGTCGACGTCGCGCTTGCCGGTGATG